>NZ_SZTO01000005.1 GCF_013369385.1 Vibrio sp. 05-20-BW147
GTTATCCAGTAATGGAGACCTTGATAATTTTAATAAATACATCTCAAACGGTGATTTTTCCTCTGCAGCTTCCTATGCCAGTCAAATAGCGCAGTATGACAAACAAACTCGTCAAGTCGACGATGTATTTTGGGGTCTACAAGCTGGTTCGGCTCTGAACAAGTCTGAACAATTCATTGAATCTAATGAAATTTTAGATTCTGTAGAGCAAGGTATGCGCTCTAAAGATACGCAAAATTGGGCATCAAAGAGTCTTGAAGGTTCTGCAGCTATTGCCGTGAATGACAAGGTCATGGAATATCAAAGTACACACTATGATGGAGTCATGTTAAATACCATTAAAGCATGGAACTTTATTGCTCAAGGCGATTTCTCGAATGCACGTGTCGAATTTAATCGCGCCTATGAAAGAGAACGACGGGCTGTAAATTATTTTAATAGCGAGATTTCTGAGCAGAACAAAATAATTAAACAGAACGATGTGGTTGAAAAGTACACGAATCAAGCCGTGCAATCACAGAGCATGAAATACGCGTTACAAGATGCTGGAATATCGTTAAATCGCTGGCAACCATATCAAGGTTATACCAATCCGTTTGTCAGCTACTCTCAAGCTCTATTTTATCTATTGAATGGAAAAGATCGCTCCGACTATAAGCGTGCCGTCGATAATCTCGAACGCGTTTACGGTATGACGGGGGCGAAAACGGTCGCGGATGATCTCACTCTCGCCAAACAGTTGGTGAAAAATCCGTCACAACGGGTGAGCAACCAAGTTTGGGTCATCTTTGAAAATGGCCAATCGGTTATCAAAGAAGAAAAACGTCTCGATCTGCCGCTATTTTTAGTCAGTGATGGCATCTCTTACGTCAGTGCCGCTCTACCTAGACTAAAAACTCGTGGGACAGCTTATGATTCCATTAAAGTTGCCCAGCAATCCACTGAACTACTGAGCGATATGGATCGAGTGATCTCGGCTGAGTTTGACAAGCAGTTTCCCATCATCCTTACGCGTGAAGTGGTTCGCTTACTCGTCAAAAGCTCAAGTCAAAAACTACTCTCGCTAGAGAACGATTGGCTAGAGGGTGCGGGTGCCATTTATACCGCAGCCACAACAGGCGCAGATACGCGTAGCTTTAGTGCTCTTCCTTCCCAGTACCAAGTGCTGAGACTCAACAAACCGGGCGACCAAGTGCCTATCGTTGTTGGGAACAAAACCGTTTCAGTTGCACTTAACAACCAATTTGACCGACACATTATTTGGGTCAGTGTGCCTACAAAGCATGCCGAGCCACTGATTTCGGTCATCAATCTATAACAAAAAAACAAGGTTTCCAGAATGAAAAAAACTGCTATTGCAGCCGTCATTTCGTGCGCGCTGCTTTCTGGCTGTCAAACGCCAACGGCTTATATCGATGCATCAGATACACAAAATCACGTGGCAGCGGCTCTGACCTATGCCGACTTCAACAAGGCTGCCACTGAACTTGCAGAAGAGGTCATTGCAGCACCAGGCATCGGCCAAAAAGACGGCAGTCGCACTATCGTTTACGTTGCAGAGATCACCAACGATACGATGCAGCGTATTGACACCGAACAACTGACGAAAGGCATTCGTGTGAAAATGCTTCAGTCAGGCAAATTTGCCATGACAACAGCGATGGGCGAAGACAACACCATCCACAAAATGTCTGAACTGAAAAAGTCCAAAACCTTCAACGAAGCCACGGTAAAAACCGGTGGTAAAGCGCTGGCTCCAGATTTCAGCCTAACGGGCAAAATCATGCAACGCGACCTGACCCTAGACAACGGTGACACTCGCATTGAGTACTACTTCCAAATGTCGCTAACGCATCTAGAGTACGGCATCGCGTATTGGGAAGGCGAAAGAGTGATCGGCAAAATTGCCGATGGCGATACGGTTAGTTGGTAAACAGGGCGAGTATTCAGATGAAAATTAAATACACACTGCTTGCTGGTCTCATCGCCAGCAGTATTAGTGCTCAAACGTTGGCACAAGATATTGTTCAAACACTTGAGAATGCGGATCATAACGTCAATGCTATCGTAGTAAGCCACGAGGACACGGCAGACGCGATCGAAAGCAAAATTGACGAATATATCGCTCAAAAAGAGCAACTTATCGAAGCTGCCAATAAGTCACACCTTATCCGATTCTTCGGGGGGCAAGCGGAGATTTCGGTTACCACCAACCACCCTGATTGGGCTGTCTATCGGGCAATGGCATTGGCTGAAGCTATGCACCGAGCTCGCGACAGTTACCTCAAAACACTCAACCGCGATTTTGTCGAAGAGCAAGTCCGCGAAACGTTTCACCAACATGGGTTACCAGAACCCACCGCGAAAGATTTTCAGTCGGACAATCGCTTCCAACAATTATTGGGCAAAGCCGTAGCGCTGTTTGACGGGCACCTATCCAAAGAACTGGAAAAGTTCGGTATTAGCGCCCCTGAATTTGCACAAGCTCCCCCAGAGAAGAAGCAAATTTTGATGCAACAGTACTTTGAAAACCGCAGCATTTCTAAAGCGTACGGTGACCTTTCGGGTATGTTTGTCACCAAAACGTATGAACAGTACGATGAATCAGGCAAAGGCACCATTGGGGTGGTGATGACGTTATCGCTCAACAAACGCGATAAAGTGGTTGACCTCATCAACTCGAAAGGTGATGTCCAACCGGACCCAACACGTAAAAATCCCACGGCCGCCAATCTAAAAGAGTACTTTAAAAACCAGTCAGTACCTTATATGAATGCGGGCACAGACCTGATGTATGATGCTCAAGGCTACCCAATGCTGGTCTCTTTTGGTCAATATGGTGTCGTACACACGAGTGATCGCGATATGCGATCTATCGAGCGTGAAGCGGCAGAAGGGTTTGCCGAAGATGCGGCTTGGAGTGCATTGGCCAGCACCTATAATTTAAGTGGTGATTTCGCACGTGAAAGCATCAAAAGAACGGCCAAAGAGAAGTCTCGCACCACCACGCTGATTGGCCCAGATGCAACACGCACCGCGGAAGGTTCGCTACAACGCACAGTTCAAACAACCTCCACGGAAAGCTCAAAAATGACCTCGTCGTTAAAACAAATGACTGGCGTTTCCATCGAGCACAAATGGCGAGCAAAACACCCGACTACTGGGCATGAAATGGTTGGGGTGGTATTGGTGTGGCATCCTATCAAAGTTCAAAACACCGTGAAGATGCAAAGCGGTGCTCGTGCCGATGAACTGGAAAAACCGACATCATCGAACGCCTCTCCGTCTAATCTCAAGACCGAATCAGAATCGGCAGATCGCTTCGATCTCTCTGATTTTTAGCCAGGAGATTGACGATGAAAAACGGTTATACACTCAGCGCAGTTGCGCTGAGTCTACTGATGATTTTTCCAGCGCAAGCGGACACCATTAGCGTTGAAAACACCGGAGTTGGTCAGACCTTGGATCTCGCCATCGACCAAGCCGTCAGACGTTCGATCGAACAAGTCAAGGGCGTCTCGATGGACAGTGAACGGCTAAGCACCACCAGCTATCAGCGAGAAACTGGCAAAGAGAGCCAATCCTCCACTCGCGCGGTGACGGGACAGCGAACGTCCAGTGCTGGCGATGCCACCTACCGAATATTGAGTGAGAAATGCTCGCCTTCTGAATGCCGTGTTCGCCTTGCGGTAGAGGTGGATGTGCCTGAGGGCTTTGAACGTCAAAAAAAGTTGGCGGCACTCAATAAAAATCGACGAACCATTGCGGTAAAACCCTTTACCGGTCCTCATGGTTCAACCATCACACGTCAGGTTGAAGCCAACATAGTTCAAGATCGCAAGTTCAAAGTGCTGCAAGATGTGGACAGCAGCAACTTGGATTACGTGCTTGAAGGACGCGTTGTTGAGGCACGTACACGTAAAAATGTGGTCGACAACTCTACGACTATTGAGCTAACGGGCGAACAGATTAAGGATGTCAAAACCTACTACGACTCCAAGGTCATTGTTGAATACAAACTGATTGACCGCGTGACTCAGCAAGTCAAGTGGAGTGATAAAGTGCCAACGACTTCTTCACGCAATAATTTAGACCTGTTACTCAACCTGACAGCAGGCAAAATTTTCCAACAGCTGAAAGAAAACATTTACCCTTTAGTCGCCCTAAAAACAGGCAATGAACTGATCCTCAACTCCGGTGGCGACAATATTGTCGCAGGCCAACTGTACGACATTTTTGTGATGGGCGAACGGCTGACAGACCCTTACACCAAGGAGACATTAGGCTATCACGAACGAAAAGTGGCGCGAGTGAAAGTGGCGCGAGTGAACCCCAAAGTGAGCTACGTCAGCTTGGTCAGCGGTTCTTACGATGAAATCAAAGAACACGCGATTGCAAGGCCAGTCAAAGCACAAGCTAAGCCTGCCGCCAAACCAGCGAAATCAGCGAAACCCGCGGTGGCCGAAGAAACCAGCCCAACACGAGTGACGTTTTAACCATCACGAAAGTAAATACCTTTTTAGCCAATTTATTTCAAAACAATAAAATCAACGGAAAGACATTTAGATATGAAACCAACATTACTCATCAGTGCTCTTGTTGGAGTGCTGAGCAGTCCAGTTTTGGCTTATGAACTGACTGCGCCGAGCAACCAAACCGTCAGTGAATCAAAGTTCCGCGACGCCGCTGGCGCGCCTAGGGTGTCGTTTGGTAAACGTAATCCCGAGTGTAAAGAGGATTGTGAACAAGAGCTGATCATCGGTGGCTATGCACACCGCTTTAACTCAGACGCTGAACTGCTTACGGTGACTCGCTACCAAGATCGCGCCTTCGCTTTAGTTCGACAAGAGCATGTTAAAAGCAACGGTAAAAGCAGTTCGCGCGAAGATTACCATTTCGTCTCAGGCCGCAATAACCAACGTTTGACCAAGCGCATCTTATGTGAAGGGTCGCAAGCGACCGGTTTTAACTACTCTGGTGAGCTCGTCTGTTTGAACGAAGAGAACATCCAGATCTACACCGTCAACTCCGCCCGTGAAATCAAACTGCCTATCGAGTCGGATTTTGGTCAGATCAACAATAACCTCGCAGGCACCCTTGCAATCGCTTTTGTTAATGCCGACAAGCGAACTCTGCATTACACCAATCTCCACACCCTCGATCGTCAAGGAGACTCAGCGTGGCAACAGCTACCGACACGCCTCCACAATCGTTCGGATCGCCGAGATGTGATTGCTACTTACCCAGTAAACCGAAGCACTGGCTTGGTCGCGATGTACGAGTACATCAATCCGTTCAACAAAGGGTTAACGCTCTACTCATTTGATAAGGCAGAAACTCGACGCCACGTGGTCACCAACAGCGAAGATGGCAGCAACTTTGGCTTTAACCCAGAGGTGTTTGTCTACGGCTCTCAGTACGCCATCACCGCGGAAGATCCAAAAGCGAGCAAAGATGAGCAGCACAAAACCTACCTCATTGACCCTGAGCGGCTCCTCACTGAAGACACTTATCACAACGAACTCGCCACTCAAAGCAAAATGGAGTTCTTAGCGGGATATGGCGCAACCTACAACTTTTGGCACGCGAGCCAGTCGATTGGCGATGACATTGAAACCGATTACGACATCGAGCCAAGCTTGCTTCATTCCCTTTATTTCCAAGCACGCTACACCGATACACAAGTGTCATTAAAATACCTAACGAACGAAGTGAAAGAAAGCGGCTCTCAAGCCGCCTCCGACACGGTCAGTTTATTGACTGGCCTAGTCGATTTTAACGGCTTCTTTGAAGGAGCAGATACCCTGCGTCTGAAAATGGATTGGATGACAACCAGTGGCACTGCGACCTATAAGTCGTCTCGAGACAGCCTGTGCTACAGCGGCAGTTGTGAAATGAGCCAAGACTTTACGACCGATTACAAAAACATCGAAACCTTGGTGCTCAGCGATGGCGGCAACTATTTCGGCTTAAGCTATTCTACCTATGCAATGCCAAGTGCTATCGGTTTTACACGCGATAAAGAGAGTGATTATGTACTTGGTGCCGCACTGGATGAGGACTACGAGCAATCGCGAATCATGCTGGTCGCAGGTTCCGATGAGGCCGCTTACGGTGCTCGTTATGAAATCGACTACGACCGATTCTACCTTCGCCCAAACATCGGTTTGGGTTTGGTAAAACACAGTTTCTCGAAGCAAGCAGAGCAAATCGCTCGAAACGGGGAAACTGGTGATATCGTCGGTGAGTATGGCATGGTGCTTAGTGGTGGATTGGATGCAGGTTATATTTATCAGCGCCGCTGGAGAGAAGCGTCTGGTCTAGGGTTCTCGGTACAAGGTGGTGTTCGCGCGCGTCTGGAATACACCACAAGTGCGCCGCTTCTTGATGCCTCTGATGATGATATCTACTTTAACTATTCTCGATTCGATGTCATGTGGGGGCCCTACGTCCAGTTTAATGCCATTTTTTAAACTGTTCTCCCAAACAAGAAACCGCACTAACGTGCGGTTTCTGACAAAAATCAATCGGTATCCATGATGCCAATTATAAATATTCACACAAATAAGCGGTTGTCACTTCTACTTGCAGATCAAATGAAGATTTGCCAGCCACTTCAAACGCTTCACCTGCTTGATAGGTGCTCCACTCTTCATCGCCTTCGCGTTTAATCACAAGAGCCCCTTTCACCACCGTCATGCGCTCTGGTGCATCAGTACCAAACGTATAGCTGCCTGGAATCATCACGCCGACACTGCTGTTCTCGCCTTGCTCAGTGAAACCGAGAGACTTAACATTTCCGGCAAAATAGCTGTTTTCTTTAATCATCGTTTATCCTTAAACAGGGTGTACTTCATATTGCTCGAACACCCAACATCATTACAACAGGCATTCTTTGTAACCTGTTTTTTTTCTTCCCTCAAGTATTCATTGAAAACAGGTGTGAAATCCCACCACCTCGCCTTGCTCTTGCTTCAAACTTTGACACTGAAAAGTTGCTAAATCGTCGTCCAAAATCCACTATTAACGGGATAAGGAAGTGCAATATGGTTAAGAAATCCACGCAAAACAGCAAAAACAATCGTATCGAACAGCAAGCCGAAGCGCGTATTAACAACAAGCTGGTTTTGTTTCGAGGATTGTTAACGATTTTTTTCCTGCTGCTCACTGGCTATTTTTCCTACCGAATCTACTCGGAATATCAGTTCTATGTGGCTCCAGAAAATGTTTACGGAGAATGGATAGAAATTGGCGCTCCACCCTATTTAACTGAGCGTCTCACGCTCTCTGAACAAGGCGTTTTCCGCAACAACCGTTTGATCGCCACACAATATCAGTTTGATGGCGAACGAATCATGGTCGAAACCGGTGGCGGCCTCACCATTTACCAGCTCACTGGTAGCGAGTCTTCCCCTCAATTAAGACGTTTGCAGCCCGCTACTCCCGTGCAACGTTTTGTCAAAAAAGGCTATGAAGACACCATTACCGACAGCGCCACAGGCGGCGCACAAAATCGCCGAGCCGCACTGAGCGAACATTTTAATTAGTCCCACCAATCAGAATAAGACTCTTCGTTTCATCTATTTTTGTTAAGTTAATTCCAATTACCATCATGCTGGAGCAATGGCATGCTATTTTCTATTTCTCCATCAAAGTGCCAATTATTGGTCAAAGTCTAAAACACGCTTCCAAATTTTATGTAACACGTTGTTTCCCTGCACGAGATTATTCTCGGTCACTCGAAAAGCGTTTTAATTTTTTTTGCCGAAAAAAAAGACTCTCTAATACTGATCTCGATGCGTTGTGCCTACCTTCGCAAAGCAGCTTATGCCTTCGCAATTGATGGCATATATACAAAGGAATGAGAGAAAAATTATGACGAAACTAAACCTGTGTGCCGCGAGTATTGCGCTAGCTCTTTCCGGAGCAGCGCTTGCCGCCCCTACAGCCCCAAGTATTGACCTGTACGGTTCAAACAATCTTCAGTTTTCTAAGATTGAACTCGCGATGGAAACCACCGCGGGCTACAACCAAATGGTGAAATACCATGATCAGGCAACCATCTCTGTGAAGTTCAATCAATGGAGTGGCAATACTGGTGATACCTACAATATCTATTTTGACGGCGTAAAAGTGGCCTCTGGCCCAATTTCTGGCAGCCAAACAGCGGCGACTTTCCAATACGGTAAAGGCGGCCTTTACCAAATGGAAATCGAAGCGTGTGATGCGACTGGCTGTGCGAAAAGCGCACCCGCGGAGATCACCATCGCCGATACCGACGGCTCGCACCTTAAGCCACTCACCATGAATGTTGACCCGAACAATAAGTCTTACAACACAGACCCAAGCCTTGTCGTCGGTACTTACTTTGTTGAATGGGGCATTTATGGTCGTAACTACACCGTTGACAACATCCCAGCTCAGAACCTGACTCATATTCTTTACGGCTTTATTCCTATCTGTGGTCCAAATGAGTCGGTGAAATCGGTTGGCGGTAACAGCTTCAATGCACTGAAAACCGCGTGTCAGGGTGTGCCAGATTACGAAGTCGTGATTCATGACCCATGGGCAGCGTATCAAAAGAGCTTCCCACAAGCTGGCCATCAATACAGCACGCCAATCAAAGGCAACTACGCGATGATGATGGCGCTGAAACAGCGTTACCCAGATCTCAAAATCATTCCATCCATCGGTGGTTGGACGCTTTCTGACCCATTCTTTGACTTCGTTGATAAGAAAAACCGCGATACGTTTGTGGCGTCCGTCAAGCGCTTCCTCACGACGTGGAAATTCTACGACGGTGTGGATATCGACTGGGAATTCCCTGGTGGTGACGGCGCTGCGCCAAACCTAGGCGATCCTGCACGCGATGGCCAAGCCTACGTTGATCTGATGCGCGAACTGCGCACCATGCTGAACGAGTTGGAAGCAGAAACAGGTCGCACTTATGAACTGACATCCGCTATCGGTGTGGGTCACGACAAGATTGAAGACGTGAACTACGCAGATGCCATTCAGTACATGGATTACATCTTTGCCATGACGTACGACTTCTACGGCGGTTGGAACAACGTCCCTGGTCACCAAACCGCGCTTTACTGTGGTAACTTCATGCGCCCTGGTCAGTGTGACGGTACGGGTGTAGACGAGAATGGCGTGCCTTACAAAGGCCCGGCTTACACCTCTGATCACGGTATTCAACTTCTGCTTGCGCAAGGTGTGCCAGCCAACAAACTGGTGCTTGGTACTGCCATGTACGGCCGTGGTTGGGAAGGCGTAATGCCAAGCACTCTACGTGATCCAAATGACCCAATGACTGGCACTGCAACGGGTAAACTGAAAGGCAGCACCGCTCAAGGTGTTTGGGAAGATGGCGTGATTGACTACAAAGGCATTAAGTCATTCATGTTGGGTCCAAACAGCACAGGCATCAACGGCTTCGAATACGGCTATGATGATCAAGCTGAAGCGCCATACGTGTGGAACCGCACCACGGGTGAGTTGATCACGTTTGACGATCATCGCTCTGTTCTTGCAAAAGGCGCATACGCGAAGAGCCTTGGTCTAGCGGGTCTATTCTCATGGGAAATCGATGCCGATAATGGTGACATCCTCAATGCGATGCATGAAGGTTTGGCGGGCGGTGTGGTGATCCCACCAAACAAAAAACCAACCGCAAATGCGGGTGCCGATGCCGTCGTGGTTGGCCCAGCAACCGTGACATTGGATGGCAGTGCATCGAAAGATGCTGAAGGCCCTATCGCTAGCTACGCTTGGACTCAAGTGAGTGGTCCAGCGGTCACGCTGATGGGCGCAAACACGGCTTCTGCAAGCTTTGATGCACCAGAAGTGACTGCAGCGCAGCAATTCACTTTCCAACTCACGGTAACGGATGCAGATGGCGCAAGCGCCTCTGACACTGTGGTTGTGACGGTGAACGCGAAAGACACAGGTCCTGTGAACACAGCCCCAGTGGCGAAAGTGACAGCACCTGCCACGGCAAATGCGGGTGATGTGGTCGTGGTTGATGCGTCTGCTTCAACAGATGCAGACAACGATACACTGACTTACACTTGGCAGCTTCCAGCCGGTCTTGTAGCACAAACTAATGGCGCACAAGTGACCTTCACTGCGGCAGAATACACGGCAGATACTAGCCTAACGTTCACCGTAACAGTGAGCGATGGTCAAGCATCGTCTGTGGCATCAACAACGGTTGTTGTTGCGAAGAAAGTGGATAACGGCGGCACATGTAGCAATGCATGGGATGCGAGCGCGGTTTACACGGGTGGCCAACAAGTGACTCATGCAGGCAAAACATGGGAAGCGAAGTGGTGGACTACTGGTGAAGATCCATCGAAATCAGGTCAATGGGGGGTTTGGAAAGAGATCGGCCCTGCGAACTGTAACTAATCATTGCTGTTCCTAGCAATTCTGGCCAGATGCTTCGCGTCTGGCCTTTTTTATCTCCTGCTCTTACGCGTTCGACAAGAGTTGCCCCCCGCCCTTTACGCAATCAGGCGATCAAAACTGTCTAGCACCTGCTGACACTTCATCACGCGTCCATGCCCTTGTCCTTGCGTGCTGATTAATTCAACATTCTCCATTTCTTGAGCGGCAGAGGCAGATACTGCATGGCTAGTAAACTTGTCTTGTTCATCATGCACTATCAGGGTTTGCACACGACGTTGCGCCAAACGACGATACGGATCAACCGATTGAATAGGATAGTTAAACTGCTCTTCCACCTCAGACACCACGGCTCTAAACAGTTTCATGCTGTAACCCGAGCGCTCAATGCTCGAAAACAAGTTTTCCACGTAATTCAATACTGGCGCAATCAGCAACATGGGTTTGTCCTCAAGCTTTTGGTGGCGACATTCTAGAGCCGATGCCGTGCCCATACTGTGACCAACCAGGCCTGCGACCTCATCCAATGAATCCAACACCGCATCAAGCCCTTCAACAAACGCAGGGATATGCCCAACATCGCCAGAGCTTTCGCCGTGTGCTGGGTGATCGTAGGCCAACGCGGTAAAGCCGCGTGAAGCAATGTGCGCCATCAGTGGAAAAAACTGACTTGCCGTGCCCGACCAACCGTGCGTCAGCACCCATACCGGCCCGTCTCCCAAAGCGTACGTGGTCAAGGTGCCATGGGCCGTGTCTACCTGGCCTTTACGCAAGCCTTGTGGTGGTAGGTTTTTACTCTGGGTGCGAGCAGGCGTTAGCAATAGCTTTCGCGCCGTTCTTTTCGCATGGGAAGGGGCCAGCGTATGGTGTAGGCGTGTCGTCCAGTTCACTAAACTGCGTTTAAGGCTAAACTTCTGCGACGTATTAAAGTAAATCTTCTCACTCATCATATCCTCCGTTCGCCCAAAAAGAACGACCGTGCTATTTATGTTGTTTAAAAAGAGCAATACCTTGCTCTTTGCTCTCTTAACCGTTTTTCCATCCTGCCAGCAGTTTATCGACCCCTTGCCAAAAATGCTGCAAACTCACTTCCTCCCCGCGTATGGCATAAAACACATGCGCACTGAGGTACAAGCCATACAGTTCAAACACCGCTTGTTGGGCATTCAAATCAGCGGAAAAAGCACCTTGTTCCATTCCTTTTTCAACTTGGATTTGCAGGTAATCTAACCACTTAGCAATCGAACTTTGCAGCGCTTTTTGCAGTTCACACTCTTTCGGCGCCGCATCATTCCAAGCGTCTAAAAACATGCAACTGCCTTGAAAAGAGTGGTTCCATGTCATCCAGTTATCCAGCAGCCCTCGGATTTTCTTCTCCATATCCGCATCACCAGACAAACGGGCAGGTGCGATCACACGCTCAGCGAAAATCAGGTTGGCATACTCCAGTACCGAGAGTTGCAAATTCAACTTCGCGTTGAAGTGGGCAAACAAGCCACTTTTTGACATTCCGCACTGCTTCGCTAACTCGCCAATGGTGAGGCTTTCTAAGCCATTTTCACTGGCCAGCTGAAAGGCATGCTGCAGGATGTGTTCTTTTGTAATTCGACCTTTACTCATAATGACCTAATTTTTAGCACGATCGTTCCATTTTGCAAATTTTATATTAGAGATCAGACCAGAAAACCAACATACCATTGGCGACACAAATAATAGATTTAATTGTAATGCAATGATTTTAAATATTTTTCTTTTCACATCGCAACTATTGATATTCGCTAGGTTCTCCCTTTGAGAGCAATGATAGATTGTGGTCAGTTATTTTAATGGGAGAGAACATGAAAACCAAAATCGCTAGCCTCGAGCTTGGGCGGATCATCGCGATGCTTGCCATCATAGGCTTACATTGCCAAATGGCATTGACCTACTGGCAAATCGATGACATTCCTTGGGTCGGCTACCTGCTCAATCAATTGGCACGCTTTGCCGTACCGCTATTTTTCCTGATTTCTGGTTATTTAATTCAGCCAAAACTCACTGCTACACCATTAAGCACATTGAAAAGTTACGCCAAGCCTTTACTCAAAATCTGGTTGGTATGGAGCATTTTAAGTCTACTGATGCCCTTTAACTTTCAAGTGGTGGCGGAACACGGTTACTTAGCCGAGCGACAAGGCTATTGGGGCTACTTGAGTCAAGCGCCACTCAACTCGCTATTAGAAGGCGGATTAGTTCACTTATGGTTTATCCCGGCATTGGTCATCGCGGTCGCCATTATTGCGCTCAGCCTTCATTTTCAACGCCAAAGTTGGCTGGTTGCGATTGCTACACTTCTTTATCTGTATGGCGTTTTAGCAGGTAGTTACCAACCACTGACGGAGATCGCGTCACCATTTTTTACTCGAAATGGCCCATTTTTTAGTACCCTATTAGTGGTCATAGGTTTCGTCATTCGTGATAGAAACCTTAGCCTTTCTCCTGCCAAAGCCCTCGCCTTGGTTGCAATCGGCATCGCACTTCATTTTGGTCAAGCGTGGAGCCTGATGAAGTTCGACATTGCCTTTAACGGTCACGATTTTCTTTTTGGTACAGAAATGTGGGCAACTGGCATTTTCTTGCTACTGCTTTGTTTTCCTAATTGGGGTAATCATGCTCTGACCTTTGCACTCTCACGCTATGTTTTAGGCGTGTACGTGTGCCATCTTTTGATCATCATTTTACTGATGAATATCGCTGGAATGACTGGTTTGGAAGGAATTGCTCGAGATCTCTTTATTTACCCAGTCACCATCCTTTTGAGCATTGCATTGGTTTGGCTAATCCATCACAGCCCACTTAGAAGAGTGCTATTGAGATAAGAGTACTGCCGCCATTACTGATCATAAACCACTTGATCAGTAATGGTTCTCATTTAATAAAATGAGACTACAATCGCAAAGTCACCGTTCTCCTTACGACAGCTAGTTAAATATTTGTATTAACTCACACTAATCGATCCCCAATCTGATTAAAGTAACCGCTTCATTCCACATGTTGTAGCCATTGCAAAGAAGGAGGGGTTATGTGGAGCACTCAATTAACACCATTTCTTGAAATCAGTGCGTGGTTATCTCACGGGCTTTTCTTGGTCGTCGCTTTACTTGGCATCGCCAGCGTCTACAGCCTTAAAAGGTAAATCAAGTTAGCTTCTGCTAATACGATAGCTGTCACATATAAGCCGTTCATTTATGTCTAAAATTTCTCCAGATAACAATGGAGAACTATCTATGGGCATCTATCAACGGATTGTTGTGCTAATTACCCTTTTGTTACCCACTTTTGCCTACGGCGCAACAACCTCAAAACTCAACCTCACCTCTTCTGCTGTTGGCATCATCTGCCTGTTTATTTTCGTCCTCTCCTACATCTTAGTGATGCTGGAAGAGTACTTAAAAATGCGCAAATCCAAACCCGTACTGCTTGCCGCAGGGTTAATCTGGATTTTGATTGGATTTAGCTATCAGTCCCATGGGCAAAGCGAGGTCGCCAAAGCCGCACTAGAACACAACTTGCTGGAGTACGCAGAACTACTGTTGTTCTTACTGGTGGCGATGACTTACATTAATGCTATGGAAGAAAGACGACTGTTTGATGCGCTGCAAGCGTGGATGGTAAGTAAAGGCTTTGATTTTCGTCGGCTGTTTTGGCTCACTGGCTTTCTCTCTTTCTTCATCTCCCCAATTGCCGATAACCTTACCACCGCTTTGTTGATGTGTGCCGTGGTGATGAAAGTTGCCGGCGACAACCCAAAATTTGTCAATATAGCCTGCGTTAACATCGTGATTGCCGCGAATGCTGGCGGTGCGTTTAGTCCTTTTGGCGACATCACCACGCTGATGGTCTGGCAGGCAGGCCACGTGAGCTTTTCACAGTTTATGCCACTTTTTCTCCCTTCTGCGATCAACTATCTATTGCCCGCCCTCATCATGTCGTTCTTTATTCCAGAGGAACGCCCACAAACTGTGCACGTTGAAGTGGAGCTCAAACGTGGTGCTAAAAGGATTGTTGGCCTATTTATTCTCACCATCGCCACCGCGGTGGCGTTTCACGCCGTGCTCCACTTCCCACCCGTCATTGGTATGATGATGGGCCTCGCTTATCTGCAGTTTTTTGGCTATTTCTTGCGGAAAACCTTGGCACAATCGTTAGCCAAGAAAACCGCCATTGCCATTGCTAACGGGGATGAGGATGCCCTGAAGCGCATCGGCTCAGTAGTGCCGTTTGATGTCTTCCATCGTGTCTCTCGAGCAGAATGGGACACCTTGTTGTTCTTTTATGGCGTTGTCATGTGTGTGGGAGGGTTGAGCCTACTCGGATATCTCGAAATGGTTTCATTCGCCCTCTACACCAAATGGGATCCGGTTTGGGCGAACATTACTGTTGGCTTCCTTTCTGCCATTGTCGACAACATTCCCGTGATGTTTGCCGTGCTCAGCATGGAACCTTCAATGTCATTGGGGAACTGGTTATTGGTGACATTAACCGCTGGGGTTGGCGGCAGTTTACTGTCGATTGGCTCAGCGGCGGGGGTGGCACTAATGGGGGCTGCCCGCGGTCAATATACCTTCTTTGGCCATTTGAAGTGGACGCCAGTGATCTTACTTGGCTATTGCGCCAGCATCGCGATTCACTTGGTCTATAACACCCAGACTTTTAATTACTGATTTTCTTCAAATAGGGCTATCAATGCTTGGTAGCCCTCCAATTGCGTTAATAACTCCCAACGGCGTTGCTTGGCAACTTGCAGCCAATGTTCCCCTTCCAACGCGCCCACTAACGCATACAACAAATTCAAACTGGCCTTGGGCTGTGCTTCACGAACACGCAAATATGCACGAATAGGCCCCAGATCCCGCAATTGTTGAGATGTGTTGATCCCGACAGATTGCAGCATCTGTTCTGACTTCAACCCCAACCCTTGTAGATCGCGAATTCTCTCACTCATCTCTCACTCGACCTATCTGATGGATGATTAACGCCATCCATGAGTGGCACTTCACCGATGTCATACGGATTCACCCCTTCTAAGCAGCCCAAATTGAAGCCATATTCGTCTGGAGAAGAGCGACGTTGATGGTGAGTATAAATGCCACAATTTGAGCAAAAGTAGTGTTTGGCGGTATGGGTATTAAACTGATAGAGCTTCAACAAGGCTTCGCCTTTGATGATGCGGATGCCATCCAATTTTACCGATGCCACAATGGCCCCTTTTCTACGACACATAGAACAGTCACAGCGACGGGGCTTCTCAATGCCATTAGGTAAATCGAGCTCTAATTCCACCCCACCACAGTGACAAGTTGCTTTGTGTTTTGCCTGAATAATGGTTGAGCCGACTTGCTTAATCATCATCTTCTCCTTGGTTTTTATCGATCTTAGTTTGACGATAAAACGCACATTCTTACGCTTAGACAATCACAGTGTGTAAATATTGTTAAACACTTAACAGTTTTGCCATTTGCGTTCGACGCTCGACAAAACGCTCAATAATCGACATCTTTAGCGGGTTTTCAGTCTGTTTTATCTCTTTGACAGCAAATTTTAAAGGAAGTCGGAATAATGGATAAAGATCATAGCCTAAGAGAAAATTTACTCGCGCTCACTCTTGGTAGTGCCTTGGTTTCCCTCGGCGTAATCTTTTTTAATCAGGTAGGATTGTTAACTGGTGGAACCGCTGGATTAGCGATTTTCCTCACCAAAGTCACTGATTTTAGTTTTGGTCAGGTATTTTTTGCCTTGAACCTCCCTTTTTACATACTTTCAGTCATGCGCATGGGATGGCGTTTTACCATTAACACTTTCATCGCAGTTACCATCGTCTCTTTTGCCGTGGATCACCTGCACCATGTTATCGAAATTGCGCATATTGATTCGTTTTATGCAGCGCTGCTGGGCGGCGGTTTGATCGGCATTGGGATGTTAATCATCTTCCGTCATAAGATGAGCTTAGGCGGCTTCAATATTCTCGCCTTATTCTTGCAAGAGCGGTTTGGCATTCGAGCGGGCAAGGTTCAAATGGCGCTCGACTGTACCATCGTTGTCCTTTCGCTCTTTATCGTTGAACCTTATTTAATTGCTTTATCGGTGCTCGGTGCCGTAGCAACAAACTTGATTCTAGCGATGAACCACAAACCGGGGCGCTATCAACCAAAATCGCCCGTGGCCTCGTAGCGACCAGCGCCACTATCCACTCAATAACGAGAAGCCCAATGGCTTCTCGTTATCATTTCCTAAGCTGACTGCTGAACAACCATGTTTACAGTGTAAATCGTGACTATACCTGATGCATCCAAGGCTCATATAACGTGATAGAGCATTCAAGCTATCGGTATTTAAGTTCCAACGCCAACAGTTGTTGTTTGCGCTCAACACCCCCAGCGTAGCCAGTCAACTTACCGTTTTTACCTATCACGCGATGGCACGGCACCACAATCGATATTGGATTTTTGCCATTAGCAAGACCAACCGCTCTCACCGCTTTGGGGTTGCCTATGGTGTTGGCAAGATCTTGGTAACTGCAACTCTCACCGTAAGGAATTTGGCTGAGAGCGTGCCAAACTTGTCGCTGAAAGTCAGTGCCGTTGGCCGCAAGCGGTAATTCAAATTGCTGACGAGTCCCTTCAAAGTATTGCGTCAGTTGTAGCACTGCCTTCACGAGAACAGGGTGAGAGGTGGATACCTCTCCCAACATTTGAGGTTTGGTTGTATGTTGTTCAAACCAGATCCCAACAAGGCCTTCATCCACAGCTTGAATCGTGACGACTCCCAATGGGCTATCCATTTGTGTGTAAAACTTCATGTTATTGATTCCATAGATGAAACGTCGCGTAACTTCCCCAAGGCGCTGCGCTTTTTGCAGTGAGCAATGGGTATTGTGTCATGTTTTTTTTCACCACTAAGTCTTTATCGAGAAAACAGTTTGGTAATGAGAGCCCTCTGAGATGCGCATAACTGATCGTCCAGGGCCCAATACCTTTCAAAGCCAACCACTCACTGGGATCTTGATGTTCGTTCTCCATCATATAAGCGGCAAATCGTTGCAAAGTCTCTTTGCGACTTTGTGGCATTTTCAAAAACGAAAGATCCGCCAATGCCACTTGCTCGGGGGTTGGGAACGTGAACTTATCCGCACTAACCGCTAAAGTCGCCACCAACAAATTCAACTGCCCAATGGCCGCTTTTACTGACACTTGCTGGCCCAGAATCGCCCTCACACCCGCCTCCCAAGCGCTCCAAACGCCAGGAATTCGAATACCAGTTTCACGCACCAGACCTGGCGCAACAGAACGGAGATGCGCTTCAATCACATCAGTATCCGCATCAAGGTCAAACATACGTCTTATGCCCGCAACAACCGTGCGGAGCAACGAAAGATCATCAACCGCAACCTCCACCAGTAAGCACGATTTTTCTTGGCATAGCGCCACGCTAAACTCGACTTCGCGGCCATGCAAAAGCAAGCTACGTTGGTAGTGAGTCTCTGTCACTCGTTCCACTCCGTCAATCGCTCGCATGCGATAAAAGGCCAGCATATGTCGCCAGTTGAGAATCCCTTTAAACGGCAAACAGAGCTTTGGTTGTTCTCCTTGAGCCATCTTAGACTGATGGCGAACTCTTGAAGGCGTCATTTTCATCACTTTCTGAAATGCATCGTTGAAACGGCGTGTACTGTTAAATCCGCAGGCAAAACCAATATCTGCAACGCTAAATGTGCTGGTATGGAGCAACTGTTTCGCAAACAAAAGTTGCTGATACTGGGCGTATAACTTGGGCGACATACCCAGGTAGCGGGCAAACAACTGTCTCACATAACGATCACTCACCCCCAAGCGAGCCGCTAGCTCGGCCATATTGGCATTTTGCAAGGCTCCTTGCTCAATCAAACCCAGCGCACGAGAAAACGTGGTTTCCACGCCTTTCCATGCCCACGAGTCCGGAGCGCTATCTGGCCGACAACGCAAACAAGGACGGTATCCCGCCTGCAATGCCTGAGCTTTGTCGTTGTAATATTCAACATTTTCTTCTTTTGGTAAATTCGCCGGACAAATCGGACGGCAAAAAATACCGGTACTTCTTACCGCAATGTAAAACGCCCCATCAAAGCGTGCATCTCGAGCCATTCTTGCCTGTTGGCATTGTTCAATAGTGAGAGAGGAAAAATCGGATAATGCCACAAAATCGTCCTTGTTTTAGCCTAACAGTCAACCCATCGTTATCAACGATTGTAAGACGAAATGGCGCAAGAAGTAGCCATTTTCGGAACTGAAGCCGGAATGATACATCGAGTGATGTGACACCCAAGCCACTGAGCATCGTAAATGGGTGAAATGAATATGGAAGCAAAAGCGCACAGATTAATAAAATGATTGATCCGGACTGGTGTTTGAGTAAACGAGCATCACCACCCGCATTGCGACTTCAAACAAAACGAGGGGATATATTTCGGTCATATCCTTTTGCAATAGTGTCACCTGTATTATTTGTGGCAAATCTCACAATCTACACTAATGTAAAAAGTAGCCACCTCAAAAGTGGCAAACAACGTCAGAAATAACGTATAAGGAAGAGGCTATGGATTTGCACTCCTGCATTATTGTGCTGCGTAATCAAGAAGTGATTACCAGTAACTCTGTGGAAGATTCTCTCGGTATTATCGAATCTCAAGGACAGAATGGCATTTCAACCATTCAAATCAACGCACGTGATGGCAACGCGATTCACACCTATCACTGCGCCAACATAGAGGATTCATTGGAAAACTTAATGAATCTTTAAATCATCACAGCGTGCGGATTCATTTGATCGAAAAAAGCCTCGTCATCGCGAGGCTTTAAAGTCAGTGATGTAGATCGATTCGGATTCCCGCTTGCAGTAACAGGGGGTATTAAGCCATTACTGGTTTTTTAACTCGCCAGCGGGTCAATCATTTTAACGAGCTCTTCAACTTGCCTAATCGCATCGATAGAGGTGCTCGCCTTGCGATAACTCAGATAGATAGGTCGATTCCACTCTTCGACACCATGTACACGATGCAACTGCCCTGTTGTGAGATAAGGCTGGGCGACAGAGGCAGGTAAGTAAGCACTTCCACCTTTCTCTAGAATAAAATCCAGTGCGATACGCGCAGTGGACGTTCTGAGGTAAGGTGCAATGTGCTTTTGATGGCGCTCTGCGTGCTCAGAAGCAAATTTGGTGCCCCAGTCGATGTAAACGTATTTTCCATCGAACACCGTCTCTTTGCTGTCTTCTTGAGTCGACACCATCACCAGAACCAAGTCAGCCACTTTTTTACATGAAAACTCATCCGCTTTGATCTGATCAAACGCAAATGCCATGTCTAACGTGCGCTCTTGCAAGCCTCGAGTCAGCAGTTCTCGCCCCATCACTTCAGCGTTAAAACCGTAGCCACTAAACGAATCTGTTACAGCGCTAAGGCAGTTTTGCAAATAAGCATCCCATACGTTAGGCGTCCCGCCTAACGTCAGCTGCAATGCCCTGCCATCTTTCATCGAAAGCTCTAATTTGGCCTGTTGAAGCGTAGATACCATCACTTCCGCATAACCCACTAAACGCTCTCCAGCAGAGGTTAACTTGATATTGTTGCGATCTCGGATAAAAAGCTCGACATCGAAATAACTTTCGAGCTGTTTGATGCGGGCACTCACTGCCGCTTGGGTAATGTACAAATTTTCAGCCGCACGACCAAAATGTCGAACATTAGCTAATTCTAAAAAAGTTCGAAAGACCTTTACGTCCATTACTCATCTCCTGGTTGAACGACACCAGATTAACAATAAAATACAATCATATCGATAGAAAAGTTTTGTTTTTCTTTTGCTAATTTTGCGCCTAACTTTCGCCGTAAATCATCATTAATAATCTATACGGTTACAGAGGCTGTCTGATATGTCTGACTCGACGATTCGTCATGGCAAAAAACGATTTTTCGATAACGCAAAATTCCCACGCGGATTTGCAAAGTCTGGTGATTTTACTCTTGCAGAAGAGGAAATCCTAATGATTTATGGGGAAACCCTAGTTGGTCTAGAGACAGGACAACTAACCCCTGAAAATGAAGATGAGAAACACTTTTTGCTGACTTTAGAGACTCCAGAAGCAGCACAAAGCAAAGTAGAACGCACCTGGTTGAAATACATTCGTCTTGCGCGTGGTCGTAAGCGATTCCATACGTTAAACGGTCGCAATAAACCTGATGCGAACGATGATTACGTAGAGGAAGATGCGAGCTTAACTGAGGACGATTAATCCCATTTGCTTCTTGATGCAATCATGTTTATCAAACAATGATTCGACCTTAAGGCTCATTCACCAATGACGATTAAGGGATCACATGGTTGCCAGTACAACAAATGGCTTAATCATTAAAGACAAAAACCGCTTTTGTTTTTGTCGAGTTCTTCAAGAGGACTCAAGACCTCAAACAGAGTATTTACATTGAGTTGTCAGACTGAATGTTAGAAAGCCCGCTCCGAATGGCGGGCTTTGAACTCATTATTTTTCTACCTGTATTTGCGTCGCCAGCTCGCCTTACGCTAAATTTTTTTATGCGATAAAAGACAACGTTCTCGAAGGTAAGCGAGTGAGAAAAACGAAAACCCAAAGCAAACACGACTTTGGGTTTTAAACGGCTTGGATTACATCGCGGCTATTTCGCCAAGTTAGCCACTTTTTTAAGAAAGCTATCGCGAAGATGTTCCTGTTCATAATCCAAATGATAGGTATTGTGGAATCCCACTTTAAGTTCAACGCCGTTGCCTCTCATGTAAACGCTGTAACCATCGTAATCAGAAAACGCCTCTACTCCTTCATAAATTTTGCCAAATTCCGTCGGAGTGCCTCGTTCCATTATGGTTTCATACGCGTGGAGAATTTTGGTGGAATCCAGTTCATTTTTCATGGTCAGGCTCCTTAAAAAGCACACATCGTAAGTATGGTAAACAGACCTTCATTTCGCCAATATGCATTTTTGAACTGACTCAAACTAACACTTAATTTCAAAGATAAATTTATCAACAAAATGCGAAAGAATCGCTTGATATCTAAACAAGAAAAAAAGCACACAACGGCAACGCAAACGTGTGTTATGGTGATTTTAGATGACCATTCGGTGAAAAATCGGAAATTTTGACCTAAAACAATGGCAGCCACCAAAAACTTATTTTATAATGCAAAATAATGTTTCGGTACATCCAAAATTTCTAATATCTAGGGGCAAAAAATGAGACTTATCCCGTTAAAAACCGCAGCACAAGTTGGTAAGTGGGCAGCGGCACATATTGCTAAGCGTATCAATGATTTCCAACCAACTGCTGAGCGTCCTTTCGTGTTGGGCCTACCAACGGGTGGCACACCTCTTGCGACTTACAAAGCACTGATCGAACTCTATCAAGCAGGTGAAGTGAGCTTTAAGCACGTTGTGACTTTTAATATGGATGAGTACATTGGTATCGCCGCTGATCACCCAGAATCGTACCGTTCATTCATGTACAACAACTTCTTCAACCACATTGACATCCAGGAAGAGAACATCAACCTGCTAAACGGCAATGCGGAAGACCACGAAGCAGAATGTCAGCGTTACGAAGACAAGATCAAATCTTACGGCCGTATCAACCTATTCATGGGTGGCGTGGGCAACGATGGTCACATCGCATTCAATGAACCAGCTTCTTCTCTATCGTCTCGCACTCGCATCAAGACACTAACGGAAGACACTCGTATTGCTAACTCTCGTTTCTTCGATGGCGACATTAACCAAGTACCAAAGTACGCGCTAACTATCGGTGTAGGTACTTTGCTTGATTCTCAAGAAATCATGATCCTAGTAACTGGTCACAACAAAGCGCTTGCACTAGAAGCAGCGGTAGAAGGTTGTGTAAATCACCTATGGACTGTTTCTGCTCTTCAACTACATCCTAAGTCAGTGATCGTATGTGATGAGCCATCAACTCAAGAGCTAAAAGTGAAGACGGTAAAATACTTCACTGAGCTAGAAGCGAAGAACATCGTCGGCTTCTAATTTCGCTCTGAGCGAACGATAAAAAGCAAATCCCGCGATCATCGCGGGATTTTTCTTTGGTTTGGACTTCACAGCATCAAGCAACGCAAGCCTCCCTGATACGCGCTCTCTAATAGGCTTTAATGCCAAACGGCCTTAATCGTTTAGGCAATAGCTCATCTAAGCTTTCTAGCTCACTCTCTTCCACTTCAATTAAGTGGAAATGATGCGCCTGGTATATCTCACGGATCTTGGCTTTGCTCGCCTCTGGCATACCGCTGTTAGCACTCTCCCAGTATTGGAGATAAACTTTTCCAGCTGGCAAATAGAAATCACAGATCACGTCTTCTTCGATCGGTAACTGGCGGCCATACGCGTGTACCACACCTGCCATATAAAGCCAGTTATCGATGATTAACTCTCCTTTTGAGCGCACATAGTGACCATCTAAGGTTCGATGCTTTGCTTCAAATTTTTGTCGAAAACTAGAGTAGGATTTGTCTGTCGCATGCGACTCGGCATCGTGACCTAAAAACTCGATCACGGACTGCTTCAGACGTTTATTGCGGCTTATCGAATCATGCCAGAGCAAATAATAAGGATGGCTATCTCCATCACCTTTCTGCATGCCACCAGCGCGAATCCCAGATTCCGTGACTTCCCAACCTTGATCACTTTTTGCCATCCAACCGAGCTCACTGAGTAGTTGGTTGACCTTTTTAGCATTTAAGCCCAGTTGTTCACCAATCTGCGTGGCACTTAGTCGCTTTCCCTTAGTGGATGTCAGCTCAATATGCAGGTTTACAGGCCAGACGATAAACTGTCCGAATTTTGGGTGATCAACGTACTCACCACCAAATCGAGCGCCCAGTTCGGTTAAAATCCATTTGTCACCCACTCGGCTGATGTAACCAGCACGGCTAAGGTCAGTAAAGAGCTGAGCGGCTTCCAAGCTACGCATTTTGGCCAACGCTGTGGTTGAGATTTTATCTGTCATGGCCGCCTCCATTCTCTTTTGCTGCTAAAGCTCACATGATGACCGCCATTCTAGCTCAAATTTTCAACAAACGCAGTGACTAACCTTTTGTTTTGTCGGAAGGAAATCGCGGTGTGGCTCCCACCGCGATGCTGCGTATATGAGTAGAAAGTTAATTACGCTAAAAATGCAATAAAGCTCTGAAGAATCAGCATATTAACAAGATCTATAAAGAAGGCTCCAACAATCGGCACCACCAAAAACGCCTGAGGTGAAGGGCCAAAGCGATTCACAATCGACCCCATGTTCATCACCGCAGTGGGGGTCGCGCCTAAACCAAAACCACAATGCCCACTGGCAATCACCGCGCTGTCGTAGTTCTTACCCATCAACTTGAAGGTGACAAAATAGCTAAACAGAACCATAGCCAAAGACTGAATGGAGAGGATCAGCAGAAAAGGCAGTGCAAGATCAAAGATGTTCCATAGTTTTAGGCTCATCAACGCCATGGCCAAAAACAGTGAGAGCGAAACGGTACCGAGCATATCCACCGTTTCTAAATCCAACTTTCTCACTTTGGTGAGCTCAAGGAAGTTGGTCACAAACACACCCAGCAACAGCGCGTAAACAAAATCAGGGATCATCAACCATGCAATCTCTAACTGGTTGACCCATTGAGACAAATATCGCGCGCCAATCACACACAGAAACATCAGCGCTAGGCTTTCAATCACCTTCTTCGCCGTAACTTTGTCTTCTTCGTTTTCGTTGTACGTCACCAAATCAGCAAAACGTTGGTGGGCTTGCAACTCTCGGCCATATTCCGATTCAAGCTGGTGTTTGTCCACCAAACGCTGCGCCACAGGGCTACCGAGAATTCCCCCCATCACTAATCCAAATGTCGCCGAGGCCATCGCGATTTCTAAGGCATTCTCTAATCCGTAGCTTTGTGCAAAGGTGTTCGACCAGGCCGCCCCCGTTCCGTGTCCACCAGAGAGCGTAATAGAACCTGCAATTAAGCCTAGTAAGGGATCGAGCCCCAAAATGGTGGCAAGAGAAACACCAATTCCGTTTTGCACCACAATATAGACCGATGCAATCAGCAAAAAGATCACCACTTTCATACCACCTTTAAGCAGTTGCTTGTAGTTGGCGGCCAAACCTACGGTCGCAAAAAACATCAACATAAACGTCTTTTGCAGCGGTAAGTCAAAGTCAAAAGTGATGCCATTAAAGTGGGCAAGGGTGATCACCAAGGCCACCACTAAGCCGCCGACAATCGGCTCTGGAATGTTAAAGCGTTTGAGAAGAGTAATGTGGCCATTAATAAAGTGACCAAGAAACAATACGCCAACGGCGATGAGAAAGGACTCCTGCGGACCAACAGAAACAACACTATTCATAAAACCTCTTTTGTTGTGGCATGAGTGACTTAATCACGCACCACTCCCTCTGGTTCACTCTCCACGCGAATGTGATGGCAAAAGAAAGGGCAAACGTTAAGCGAAGTGATGGTCATTGAGACAACGCGCGTTATTTTGAAAAGAGGCCAGTGTGCCGTCCAACTGAGAAATGTCACTGATGCATCCATGTAAAATTCTCACATAAAGAGAATAACTATGACATTAGTGCATGATTATCTCACCAAGTGAGAAAGACTTAATAAAAATGGGAGCTCATCAGGCTCCCATTTTCTTCAACCGATAAAGGATATAAATCCCTGCAACACGATTAAATTAACAATATCAATAAAAAAGGCCCCTACTATCGGCACCACCATAAAGGCCTGAGGCGAAGGGCCAAAACGATTCACGATTGACCCCATGTTCATCACCGCAGTTGGCGTCGCTCCTAGGCCAAAACCACAATGACCACCCGCAATCACCGCCGCATCGTAGTTACTGCCCATCACTTTAAACGTCACATAGTAAGTAAACAGCGCCAACACCACCGATTGCACCGCTAAGATCACCAAGAATGGAATCGCCAGATCGAAGATGTTCCACAGCTTCAAGCTCATTAGCGCCATCGCCAAAAACAGCGACAACGACACCGTACCGAGCATATCGACGGTTTCAGCGTCTAACTTACGGATTTTCGTCACTTCAAGGAAGTTGGTGATGATGACGCCGATAAACAGCGCATAGACAAAGTCTGGAATCATCAACCATTTGATTTCATAGGTGCTGACCCACTGTTCAACGTACTTGGCTCCAGTCACACAAATGATCAGGAAGAACAGCTTCTCAATCACTTTCTTTGCCGTCACCTTATCTTCTTCGTATTCGTTGTAAGTCACCAGTTCAGGGAATTTTTCGTGGGTTTTTGAACCTCGGCCATACTCGGACTCGACGTTGTGCTTGTCGACCAAACGCTGCGACACTGGGCTGCCAATTAGGCCGCCGATGATCAAACCGAACGTCGCGGAGGCCATCGCGATTTCAAGCGTGTTGGACATGCCATAGTTATCTGCGAACGTTTGCGACCACGCTGCGCCAGTTCCATGCCCCCCGGAAAGCGTAATGGAGCCCGCGATCAGGCCCATTAACGGATCCAGGCCCAGCATACTCGCCAGCGAAACACCCACGCCATTTTGAATCACGATGTACACCGACGCCACCGCCAAAAACAGGAACACTTTGGCACCACCTTTGAGCAATTGGGTGTAGTTTGCCGCCAAACCCACCGTCGAGAAAAACATCAGCATAAAGGTATTTTGCAAGGGCAAGTTGAATTCCAAATCGATGCCACGGAAATGCAAAATCGTAATGATACAGGCGACAATCAAACCACCAACAATGGGTTCGGGAATATTGAATTTTCTTAGGATGGGGAGTTTGGCATTAATAAAATGCCCTAAAAACAGCACGCTAATCGCCACTAAAAAAGATTCCAGTGCACCGACCGTGATTAAATGATTCATACAACCTCTTCATCTCAGACTCTTTATCTTCCTTAATATCAGAGTGTTAGTATTTTGCTTTTGAACGTCAGTTACTGCATCGTCTAATGCGCTGCCAACTAAGGTGAAACACCAGTCTAAACGGGGTATAGGCAGCGAGTACAAGCCATCTGGTTAGGCTCAAGGGATGGAAGGCGATCATTGGGTGATGTCTCAAACACCCTTTGCAAGCTTCCAAAATACAAAAGGAGCTATTTCTAGCTCCCTAATCGATGAGTGGCCAATCTGTACGACAAACATTCCGTTACGGTATACAGATGCCTCGACGCCATAACTGGCATTCAAAATCCTCTTCCATTTTGCCTCTATTTGCCGCGCTTTTTTCGTTCCTGACGGTTTCCTCTATCGACAAACTGCCGACAACTCGGAGCGAGCACCTAAACTGGCAAAGGGCGGATTGTTGAGCTTTACTCTACAACAGTGGCCAAAATGGAAGCGGACTATAACATAAATCGACGAAAATGTCCGATCTTGGTCAAAGTTTCCAACAATCAGACTGTATATCACCCAAATTCACTGATTAAACAGAACCATTTAGCATAAACATGAAACACACATTCAGCCTCAGTTGAAAGGAAACATCATGAAACATCCACAACCCTCTTGCCAGAAAACACGCTGGCCACTCAGTCTATTACTGGCGTCTTGTTTTAGCGCTGGAGCACTTGCCGAATCCATTCAAATCCTCTACCCCAAGCAGGTTACCAAACAAGAGCAGACGATTATCGATACATTCGAGTCTTCCCAAATCAACACGACTCTGCTCGATCTTTCTCATTCGCTCTTTCCGTTCAAAAAGACCTTAACCGTCAGCTACGGTGGCGATCAAGGTCCACTGTATGATCCCGAAACACACACCGTGCACATTCCTTTTTCGTTTTATACCGAGTCACTCGATTATTTCCGTAAAAATGAGTATCAAAAAAACTATGGAAAAAGCGCGGAAAGCGGTGCGATCAATACTATGCTGCATACCCTACTTCATGAAGCTGGCCACGCCTACATTGCCGATCAAAACATCGCTATTTTGGGTAAAGAAGAAGACGCCGTTGACAACTTCGCCACCTTACTACTGGTCGATTACGTCGAAAATGGCGATGAGATTGCCATCAGCGCAGCAGACATGTTTGCTTTTGAGTCAGAAGACAAACCCGAATATTACGATCTCGATGAATACCTTGATGAACACAGCTTTGATTTGCAGCGCTACTTTGCCACGCTCTGTTTGGTCTATGGCAGCAATCCTGAGCGACACCCAAACCTGCTTGATGAAATAGAAAAAGAGTACCGCCAAGAACGCACCGAGTTTTGCCAAATTAATTATCAAACGTTGAGTGAAAACTGGCATCGTTATTTAAAAACGGCCAATCACTAACCCTTTGTTGGTAGGAAACAATCCGCTTTGTGTTTTGATCAGACAGAGAAATCATGATGTAAAACAAAATAGCAACAAACTCATTCTTTTTATTTCATAAAGACATTCAATTTCACATTCCCTTTGGAAAGGATTGGCTAAGCTTAAAGCATGATTATCGCCTCCATTTACTATGCTAATCCGCCCGCCAATGCGGTTGTAACGCAAGGAAGTTGTTATGAACTTAACCATAAGACAAAGATTGTATGTTCTTTCAATCGTGCCCGTTTTAACGATCGCACTTGGGATGATGTGGTTTACCTACTTGAAAACCACTTCGTTTAATCAACAGCAAGTTGAAATCACACGCGACAATATGATGCGGATGAAAAAAGAAGAACTGAAGAACTACCTCCAGCTTGCAAAATCATCGGTTCAAACCTTTCTCGACAACAAGGCATCGTTAGAAGAAGCACTGCCAACACTCCGTTTGCTGGAGTTTGGCGATTCTGGTTATGTCTTTGGTTATGACTCCAAAGGGACGCGGATTGTTATCGGTAAGAGTACTCAAGGCATCGGTGAAAATTTCATTAATATGCAGGATAAAAAAGGCAACTATTTAATCAAAGATTTGATTGATAATGCCAGAAAAGGCGAGTTCACCACCTACTACTTCCCTAAACCAGGACAAAGTACGCCGCTCCCCAAACTTAGTTACTCGATTTATATCCCACAATGGGACCTTACGTTGGGGACCGGGTTTTACACGGATGATATCGATGTACTCATCACCCAAATGGAAGAGAGTGCGCACCAAGCACTGGAAGATACGCTAACATCCATCGGCCTGTTTTGTGTCGCCATCGCCATTCTTGTTGGTATTGTTGCTGTCTTTATTAACCGCAGCATTATGCGACCGCTGGAAATGTTTGATGAATCGATTCGCTCCTTTGCCAGTGGTGACGCCGATTTGACCGCACGCATGGAAGATTTCAGCGTGCCAGAGTTCAAGCAACTGAGTCAAAACTTCAACAAATTCGTGGCGAGCTTGCAAAATATCATCCGTAGCGTCACGGAAGTTGGACAAGACGTGGTTAGCGAAACCGACAAAATGTCTCGCCGTGCAACCGAAGTGGATCACATCGCAGCGGGCCAACGTGAGGAAACCGAACAAGTGGCCACCGCCATGACGGAAATGACCACTACCGCGACTGAGATTTCCAGCAACGCCAGCCAAGCAGCGCAAGCAGCACGTTATGCGGAAGAGAATGCCCATGAAGCACAGACCATCGTCAACTCTGCGGCTTCGTCGGTACGAGAGCTCGCAAGTGAAGTATCGAAAGCCAATGATGTCATTTCTCGCCTCGAGGGCGATGTGAAAAACATTTCCTCCTCTTTGGAAGTGATTCAAGACATTGCAGAGCAAACCAACTTGCTGGCATTGAACGCCGCTATTGAGGCGGCACGCGCTGGCGAACAAGGCCGTGGTTTTGCGGTGGTGGCCGATGAAGTTCGCAAACTCGCCAGCCGTACGCAAGACAGCACGGGTGAAATTCATCAGATGATTAATCAGTTGAAAGCCGCTTCTGATGCGGCGGTGAAAGCGATGGATGCCAGCCAAGCTCGTGGTGAAAGTACGGTGGAAGAAGCCAACGCCGCTGCCGCTGCGTTACTAAAAATTATTGATTCCATTGGCACCATCATGGATATGAACTCTTTGATTGCAACCGCAACGGAAGAGCAAAGTATTGTGGGTCAGGAAATTTCAGAGCGGATCGTGGTGATTTCAGATCAAAGTAGCCAATCGGCTGACTTGGCCAACCAAAACCGCCAAGGCAGCCAAAGTTTGAACAAGAAAGCACACCAGCTTTCCGATCTCGTTGGTCGCTTTACCGTGTAATTATCGACGTGACAAAGACTTAACAGGGCAGTCTTACTGCCCTGATTTATCTTCAGTTTACACTGTAAAAGTGCACATTACGGACGTTTACATCCCTTTAAACAAATGCTGAGATCCACGGCTCACCGGCAGTTTTTGCTCGCCAACGCAGACGACGAGGCGACCAGTAAAATCTTTCTGTACTTTCTTAATTGCAGCCACATTCACCACAGAAGCGCGATGAATCTGCCAAAATTGCGCCGGATCTAACTGGGCGAGCAACTCTTTCAATGACATGCGGATCAAAAACTCTCTATTCTGCTTACTGTGAACAACCACGTATTTTTCATCCGCTTTGAAATAGAGCACATCGGCGACTGAGATCAGGTGAATTTCTTCCCCAGATGCCGCGCGAATCCATTGTAAATACTGAGGTTGTGATTGAGGTGTTGAAATGAGTTGCAGCTGCGCCAATAAGGCACCGATATCAGGCGCTGGCGTGGTTTGTTGCCGAGTTTGAATACGCTGGCACGTTTCCAGCAGCCGCTTTTCATTGAGCGGCTTCATCAAATAGTCAATGGCCTGTTGCTCAAACGCTTTGACCGCATATTCATCGTATGCGGTCACAAACACAATCATCGGGCAATAATCGCTTCTATTAAGCTGCTTTGCCACCGCCATACCATCTAGTTCGGGCATACGAATGTCAAGGAACACCACATCCGGTTTCAGCGTCGCTATCGATGTCAGCGCTTGCTGCCCATCGCCAACCAATGCCACCACTTCCAGCTCAGGCCAAACATCGGCCAACAAACGATTCAAATGATGGCGCAATAGCGGTTCATCATCCGCGATCATCGCGGTCATCCGACTTGTCACGATGTAAACTCCTTTGGTATCTGAATCACAGCGCAAACTCCGCTTGGCTGTCCTTCTAGGATCGACAAGCTCGCCTTATCCGCAAATATGGTCTCCAAGCGCTGTTTGATGTTGTTCAACCCAATGCCACTGCCTGGAGTGTCTCCTTGGCCAAATCCCACGCCTGTATCGAGAATTTGAATAACGATGCTTTGGTCGCTCTGTTTGACCGAGACGTCCACTCGCCCCCCTGCCGCTTTCGGTTCGATGCCGTGAGTAATGGCATTTTCTACCAACGGTTGAATCAGCATCGGGGGGATAAAACGTGATTTTAACCCCTCTTCACAATCGATGTGGAATGCTAGCCGCTCACCCAAACGAATTTGTTGAATCGACAAATAGGCTTCCAACACTTCCAGTTCACTCGATAGTGAGGTGGTTTCTTCACGAGAACTCTTCAACGTTGAACGTAATAGTTCCGTTAAACGCGTTAACATCAGCTCTGCTTTGGGAACATCATAACGCATCAAAGCACTGATGTTGGCCAGCGTGTTAAACAGGAAATGAGGTTCAATTTGACTTTGTAATTGCTTCAGCTGGCTCATCAGCAGGGCGCGCTCTTGCTCTGCTTTTTCCCGTTTCATCACTTCAAGATCATGCGCGGCGATCATCTGCATCTCTTTCGAATGAAAATAGAAATAGCACATGCCGCTAAACAACAACCCCATCAGCCCCACAGGCACCATATCGGTGATGCCAAAGTAATCTCCCACCCAAAAACGGGCATTGAGAATACCAAACAACAGGCAGGCGGTCAGAGACAGGAGGATCTCAGCATTGCGCGGGATCATGGGGAGCAGGCGTTCAATCAACCACGAGAAAAACAGCGCTGAATGTCCAAAGCCAAAACTAATGATGAGATGCACATAATAAGGCCCCCCCCACAGGGAGAACGTCAGCACCGACACAAAGAGACAAAAGACAGTCGTGACTAAAAACGCTTTCAACCAGCCGCACATCTGGCTACGTTCGTTTAAATCTGACAAGGTTGAGCATGAGTCCGACTCTACTGAGCTCTTCGGAATACGAGAGAAAAACATCTAAAACCTCCCTTTTAGATTGAAGACCATCATATGCTTATCCTCAATTTGAGCATAAGTAGATTGGCTATCGCCGACCAAAAAGCGTGCAGCAAATTCCAATTCCACACTATATAGTCCAGTATCAAGCCATTGATAGTTGATCCATTGAGTCGCTATCACACCACCATCTTGTGGCGAAAAGAGCACGTCTAAGGTTGGGGTGATATCCGCTAACCATTGCGCATTGTTCACTCCATGCCACGCCATCCAAGCATTACTGTCCCAGCGCCAATGAAACATTATGTTGTGTTGAACTAAGTTGGCGTGTTGCAATCCTTGAGCGTAACTGGCCGCCAGTGGTGATGTGAGGGGTTGTTGCTTAAGTTGACGCGATCGCTCCATCGCCATCTGCCACTCATCATCTGACCAAGCGCGGCTATCGTACCAATATTCCAACAACACACTGTGGCCACTTTGTGTCGACCAGTTCACTCCCATCAAAAATTGCCATGCTTCTCCATCTTCCCCAACGTCAACGGGTTTAAGCATCTCATCCGGAATTTGATAGGTGACGCTTTGATGCTGCCATAGTAAAGAACCATGTAATGAGAGTGCGTCGCTGTAAACGGTGCGAGCACTACCGCCGAGGGCTCCTTTACGCACGTTGTCATAATACGCCAACCACTGCCATTCCGTGTCGTCGACGAGCTGAAATCGACGTAGCCCCGCTCCTTGCTGCGCAGTCGCTTTATCCAATGCGCTCTGCGTCATTTGCGTCCAACTCGAATCGCTCGCGATGACGCTCCATTCACCTTGCTGATCATAGTGAGAGAGCATGAAAACGCCGGCGCCCTCTTCCGCCACCAGCTTGATAGGGTTTTGTCGGTAAGGCTTGAAGAGATCGAGCGGCCGGTAACCATAACCCACTCCCCAATCTACTTGCAGTTTCCCCACGCTGACATCCAAGCTTTGTTCACCAACTTGCCACTCCCCTTGCCAGGCCAACTCGCGTACGATCCACTGCGTATCGCGATCCTTCCACCACATCGCTTCCGATTCGCTCTCTAAATACAAATCTTGCGCGTAGATCGCCACCGCGCTAGTCAAATGGCCACTCGAGAATGCGTAGCCAAGTTGCAAGTCCAGCAGACCATTGAGTCGATGACGCTGCTCCGATGACGCACGGACAAACGTGCTCTCTCGTAACTTGGCAGATTCGTAGCTAAGTGCCCAATCCCACTCTGCGTTTATCTCGTTTGCGGCACACAAGTTTGATAGCGAGAGTGATAGCAACGCCAGTGACGCGCTAAAAACCGGATGTCTGCACAAACTGAAATGCGATTTATCCTTCATCACCACAGTTGTTCTCCATCAGAATTGTACTGAGCTCGCTTTGGGCAAATAACTTGGGTTGTAAAACTTATCTTCAAGCTGCCAAGATTGAATATCTTGGTACTCAATCACGGTTTTCTTCGCTGGCTGAATATGATCGAGCAACGTCATTTCCGTCACGCTCGGCTCCCCGTTGCGCTCGCCACGTGTAAACCATGCCTGCTTGGCTAACTTGCCAGAGCGAAGATAAAGATCCGCTTTGAGGGGAAAATCCTCTTGCTCTGTTAACCACAAATCAATCAACTGATAACTGGCTCCCGTTGTTTTTGCGGTCAATTGTAGACGTTGTGTTGCAACACTCTCACCCTGAAGCCCGAGGACCTTTTCACTTGCGACCCATTTGCCTTGATAATCCTCGCTCCAAGTGAGGGTTGAAATGTCCCCTACCGACGCTTCTCCCAGCAGTTTCTGCATTGGCGTAATGCGAATCGGTCGACGGCTTTTTGGCATTTGTAACCAGTAGTTATCTTGCAGCATCAACATCTTTTGCCCAGCCTCCACGGCCGACTTAAAAATGACCAGTGATTCGCGGTTTGGCCGGGTGTATACGTGGTATTCGCGAGTTTTGTCGAGCTCGCCATTTTCGTACAGGCTCACCAATGAGATCACTCGTGCCGATTCTTCTTTTAATCGATAGTCGTCTGCTTTCTTGATCATGCTTTCGATATTGAGTTGATCCGGCTGAGCGAAGAGTGGAGCACAGAGCAGGGTCAAACTTAGCACCGCGGATTGGGTTAGGGTTGGTAAACTAAACATAAGTGAGTGCCTCGGTAATCGGTTTGTGGACGCCTTTGCGGGCAGAAAGAAACGCAGCCGCTAAGCAGATAACCAACACGCCTGCGGTGGCCATCAGAACCAGTTCAAATGAAAAATAGACCATCAATGGGTAGCCATCGCTGCGCCCTGGAGGAGGTGGCATTTGTACATCCACCACCATTAAAAGCAGTGAAATAGCACCACTGGCTAGCGCACCAACAAGGCTCCCCAGCAAAGCCAATAGCCCCGCTTCACGTAAGAAGCCAATGATGATGTCGCGCGGGTAGCTGCCCAGAGCCGATAAGGTACCAATTTCGCGAGTTCGCTCAGTGACCGACATGGTCATGGTATTGAACAGTGCCACGAACACCACCAGCCCCATCACCGCCCCCATGATGCCGAAAATACGGTCATACAGATCTTTCACTTTCTGATAGAAGAAGGCCCGCTCTTGCCAAGGCGTCAATTCCAACTCTTGAGAGAATTGACTCAGCAAAGCCGACAAGTGCTGCTGCACGGCTGCGGTTTTTTCGGTCTCAAACAGGAACACCGAAATCACACTCACTTTGTCTGTTGCCAGCAGCGATTGCGCACTGTCAATGTGGATGTAAAGCTGGCGCTTATCCAACTCAGGCACCCCCGTTGCGTAGAGACCACGCACCTTGAAGTCGTATGCATTGAGAGCTCCGTCCGTGGTGGTGGCCAACAGGGTAATCCAATCCCCCACCGTCACGTTGAGATTTCGCGCCAGATCCATCGCCAACATCACTTCCGGTTCCGCCGGATCGTAGCGTTGTCCTCGTGGGTTGGATAACGTCTTACCTTCTCGAACATCGAGAAAGGGCCCTTTCATATCAAATTCACGATCATTTACACCAATGCCGACAAAAATCGCCGACTTACTGCCGTTGGAAATGAGACCATTGAATTCTATTCTCGGCTGCACACCACGCACCTCATTGAGGCCAATGACGCTGGCAATAAGGTCGTCCGGCTGGCTTAAGCCATTGCTCAGAGGCATCTCTTCTTCTTTAGTAAAAAAGCCCGGCGTACTGATGGTAATGTGGCCAGTGTCTCTTGCCGTTGACTCTTTCAAACTGTCGTAGGTGTACAAACCAAACCCACCCGCACTGGTCAACGCGAATACCGCAATGGCAATGATCAGAACAGACAACAAGCTGCGGCGACCATTGCGTTTTAGGTTGAGCCACGCCAAGCGCAGCGAATCAGGAAACAGACGTGCAACTAACTGGCCCATGAGATCACCTCCGGCTCGTGATGCTGACGCAAGCGGCCATCCAATAGTTCAATAGTGCGATCGCAACGTGATGCCATTCGCCCATCGTGGGTGGCCACAACAAACGTGGTGGCCTGCTCATGGCCAAGTTGCTTCATGATGTCGATGACTAAGTTGGCCGTGACGCTATCTAGGCTGGCCGTCGGCTCATCGGCGATCACTAAGGCGGGTCGATGCACCAACGCCCGTGCAATGGCCACCCGTTGCTGTTGACCGCCAGAAAGCTGATCCGGCAAAGCATGTAAACTCTCCCCTAAACCAACACGTTCGAGCATTTCAGCCGCTAACTGACGCTGTTTGGCCTTATCAACACCATTGAGATACAACGGGTACGCCACGTTCTCTAGTGCCGTCATCACGGGCACAAGATTGAATTTTTGGAAGATAAAGCCGAGCTTTTCGCGTCGAAGTTTTGCCGCTTGATAGGCCGAGCGAGGGTAATCATCGCCATGCAGCGTCACTTGCCCGCGGTACTGCATGTCAAGCAACCCTAGAATGTTGAGTAACGTGCTTTTCCCAGACCCCGAAGGGCCACAAAGCGCCACCATTTCGCCCTGAAGAATTTCCCCACTCACCTCTTGTAGCGCAGGCACTTCCACCTGACCAAGCTGATAATGCCGTTGTACGTTGGCAAACTGAATCATAGTGCCTCCTCAACCTTGACTGTTCACTTGGGCTTGAGCTGCGCGCGTATCAAGGTTATCGCGATCACGATGTTCCATTTCGCTCAGCCATGATTTGGCCTGTGGTAAATCCTCAGCTCGTAGTGCCGCTTGAATGGCATAGCGATAGACCCACGAGGTGGCGGCAAAGGACTGCGCTTGAAAATCCGGTTCTGCTAACAACTCTAAATAGAGCTCATAGCCGCGCTCGAAATGATTGAACATATCGGGTAGAGAGGTAAACGTGGCGGCAGCCATCGCACGGGCAAGGTAGCCCTCTGGCAACCCTTGAATGCGCTGCTGTTCACTGAGTGATGCTGGCAAGGTGTTTAGCATACCAATCCCTTTAGAGATGGTTGCCAATCCCTCTTCCGTAAACTTCATTTTGTTCCATGGTAAGAAGGCATCACGGCCTTGCAGTGTTTGTGTGCTACCGAGATACACCAATGACAAGGGTTTCGCCCCTTCTCGCGCAATTAAGGCATTCAACTGGTCGTAGACACTATCAGCAAGCCCACTTTCCCCATCTGCAGCCAAGTTGTACTGGTTAATCAGGCTTTGATCAGGATTGGCTAACACAGCAGGCGATATTAGCGATGTTAAAAGCGCAGTAGAAAGTAGCAAACGGGTCACCAACGTTTTCTTATTCATAAGCATCATCAGGGTATCCTTTTCTTTGATTGACGATGACAGAATAAATGCACTAAAACCCCTATGCAGGGGTTTGCGACCAACGGAAAAATAACGGGATAAAGGGTCGATATTGGAGACAAACGGATTAAGCGCACAATGAAGTGCGCGTTAGCTTGAAAGAAGGGGCAGATGCGCTAGGGGCGCGCTCGGAACTCGGCTTGTTGTACTTTCTCTAACAATGCTTCAATCAGCAAGGTTAACGCTTTTGGCTGACTGGCCGTCAATTTGGCTACAAAGCTTCACCATCGCTTGGCCTTGCGCTTTACTACTGAATCTCACCGTATTACCACAGGTGAGAAAAATGGCCACATGGCTGGCAAGTAAAGTGACGAGCCCACAAATCAGCGCATAAAAAAAACCGAGCTACTTGAGCTCGGTTTTTACATCTTACATTTCAGCGTTGTGGTAAACCTGCTGAACATCATCACAGTCATCCAGCATGTCTAGGAACTTCTGGAATTTTTCTGCGTCTTCTTCCGGCACAGGGCTGTAGTTCTGTGGAACGAAAGTGATCTCTTCAACATCGATAACCAAATCTGGGAACTCGGTGTTTAGCGCCGTTTTCACTTTGAAGAACTCAGTGTTTGGCGCGTAGATAGTGATCACACCATCTTCAAGCTCGATGTCAGTCACATCGCAATCCGCCATCATCAGCGCTTCTAGGAATGACTCTTCGTCGTCACCTTTGAACTGGAATACCGCTTGGTGATCGAACATGTGTGCAACCACACCAGGAGTACCGATTTTTGCACCTGTCTTCACAAAGCACTGACGAACGTCTTGGAAAGTACGGTTGCCATTGTCTGTTAGACAGTCAACGATCACGCTAATGCCACCTGGGCCAAAACCTTCGTAGCGAGCTGGTTGGTAATCTTCACCGCCACCGCCACTTGCTTTGTCGAGTGCTTTATCAATAACGTGTGATGGAACCTGATCTTTTTTCGCTTTCGTGATCAGGTGACGCAGTGACAAGTTCATGTCTGGGTCAATACCACCGTTTTTCGCACACACGTAAATTTCTTTACCGTATTTGGAATAAACTTTAATTTTTGCGCCTGCAGTTTTCGCCATAGAGGCTTTGCGCACTTCAAAACTTCTTCCCATCGGGATGTCTCTCTACATTTACATTTTTAACGCGAAGGATTTTAGCAAAAAGCGAAACCAATTCAATTTTCGCTCAGCTGAGGAATGGGGCACCGGTCACTTAAATAAAGGAAACAGGGCACAAATCGAGCTATGCCACTCCCATCACTCGTTTATATTTTTCGATCGATTGCTCAAAAGTCGCTTTTTCGCTGGGATCGGTTAACTTCTCGGCCTGTTTGATGATCGCTTCAGGGCCACATTTCGCTTCTTTCAATTGCCAGACTAAAAAGGAAGCTTGCTTATCCAGCTCAATTCGATTTTTTTCATCCGCAGGTAACAGTGAAAGATTAAACGACATGCATATCCTCGAACAATGTGTACTAAATTGATGTACTAAAACATGACCACCTTGGCTGACCAATTGATTGGCACACGTCACGATAACGCGTTATCCAAGGCTATTTGAGTATAGCGGCGCAATATAGCATAAAAAGCCGCATTGGAAGAATAGAAATTTCACACCTCAAACGCGGGTAACCAACGCTGACGTATGTCTAAGAGCCAATAGCGAAGCCGCACGCGAGCGTCATCATGGCGTTTGCTGGTTTGAGGGCGATTCATCTCCAAATGAGAGATAGCGGTTAACCACTTCTATCATTCGCTGTTGCGTGACGGGCTTGGCGATGAAGTCTGTCATGCCGACATCAAAACAGCGCTGTTTGTCTTCCACAACCACATTCGCTGTTAGAGCGATGATCGGCACCACGCGGCTCCATGAATCCTTGGCTCTGAGCAGTTTGGTGGTTTCAAAACCATCCAGCACTGGCATCTGGCAATCCATGAAGATCAAACAATATTCTCGCTCGGCGCACAGCTCGAGAGCTTTCAGGCCGTCTTCCGCGATATCCACCACCAAACCGATTTTCTCTAACATCAACCTCGCTACTTTTTGGTTGATAAAGGTATCTTCCACCAGCAACACTCGTGGGCGATTTTTCGGTTCTTTTCTCTCTAACGACAAACGTTCCTGCGATTGAGGAGCAAGATCTTGAAAGTGCAGTACGTTACCTGGGGGCTGTTTGGTGAACACCCCTTCGCCATCAATGCATGGCACGGTAAATTCAAAGCAACTGCCTAAACCCACCTCACTTTTGAGCGACAGGTTGCCCCCCATCAAATCCACCAAACGCAGTGAAATAGCGAGCCCTAAACCGGTGCCACCGTATTTGCGGGTGGTGCTGTCATCAGCTTGTTGAAAGCGTTCAAAAACGAGCTCTTGTTTCTCTTTAGCGATACCAATACCCGAGTCAAAAATTTGAAAACGAATGTGCGTGTTCTGCTCCGCATCCGTCAATTTAGACACCACCAACTTAACATAGCCACGCTCGGTAAATTTGACCGCATTGCCCAGTAAGTTGTTGAGCACTTGCTTAAGATGTTTGCTATCCCCAGCCATTGAATGTGGCACCGCGTCTTCTAACTCCACCACAAATTGCAGATTTTTTGCATGGGCTTTCAAGCTGTAGATTGCACACATTTGTTCGACTAAGTCGCTTAAACAGAAAGGCTCTTGTTGAATGGTCATTCTGCCCGCTTCAATTTTCGAGAAATCGAGAATGTCGTTGATGATATCGAGCAACGATTCTGAGGAGTGGTTGATCATCTCAACATACTGCTGCTGCTCTTGTGACAGCGCCATCTCTTTGAGCAGTGAAGCGACCCCGATAATTCCGTTCATTGGCGTGCGAATTTCGTGACTCATGGTCGCCAAAAACTCACTTTTCTTCACGTTTGCAACTTCGGCTTGCTCTTTGGCAAGACGAAGATCAGCGTAATTCTGACGCAGCCGTTCAATACTGGCGTTGTATTTTTTCTCCAACAGCGAAATTTCATCATCAAACGCGCGGGTCGGAAGCCTTAACCGGCTGGGGGTTTCACCATCTTTAAAATCACTCACCGCTCTTGAAAGTAGAGAAACGGGCTTCACGATAAGATGGATCGCGATGTAAATCACTCCGACCATCAAGAGGAACGTTTTAATCGACTCTCCCAATAACAACAGTCCAAACTTGCGCCACAGACCGAGGTACACTGCCTCTAAGTCGGAACGTACAATCAAGTTGGCCAACAAGTAGTTTTTACCGCTCAGTTGATATTCCATCGGCCAGCGCTGCTCAATAACGTTGTGTGCGTTATCAGATAGTTCGCTGATTTGCACAATGGTTTCACTGTCACTGGTGATCTCCACGGCATCCACAAACGGCAAAGTCATCATACCCTGTACTTGAGATTCAAGATGCTGACGATCTTCCACCCACAAGCTTTCTGTTAGACTGTGCAGATAACTTTGCTCCACCCAACTCAAATCCGCCTGTCGCTTTTTGAGCTCAAGCTTATAGTCCCAATAAACGTTGAACGCTGTACTGACTAAGGTAAAAACCAAACTCAACAGAATTACAGCAATCATCAGCTGTTTATCGATGCCCATCTGACGTCTGCTGTTCATATTTTTACTCATATGAAACTAGCGCCTTACTTAACATGTTCTAGTATAAATATAGTCCTGACTGCTCATTAGTAAACGGAGGGCATATGAAAGTATTCAAATGGACGTACCTTTCTCTCTGCGCTTGGTCACTTGCGCCATCGGCCTACAGTGACGAAGTGAACTACTACGTCATTGCGAATCAGGCGCGGCCTTTTCAAATAGAGATCGAAGGGCAGCATCAAGAAGGCATTGTGACCGATATTGTGAAATCCATTTTTGCCCAAAGCGAACACACGGTGAACTATCACACCTATCCTTTCAATCGCATGATTTCGATTTTAGATGCCGGAGGCGAACAAAACTGGCTCACCTACGGCAGCCCGAGTTGGGGCAAGGCACAATCAGAGAATCTTTCCGAAGAACCTATTTACACTGTAAAACACACTTTGGTCACCAGCAGCCAAAAGCCGTTTTCATTTCAAGGCATTGAAGATTTAAAAAGCAAGGGCTTGGTGTTGTTGATGGGGTTTGACTATCCTCAACTCACTCCCTATATCGAGCAGGGCTACCTTGAAGAAATTCGTGTGAAAGATTATCAAGCGGCATTTCGAGTTGTCAGCCGAACCCCGGGAGAAATCGCCTTTGTGGAGATGACTTCGCGGGTGAACTACAACATCAGACAACTGCGCCTCAACCCCACGCACTATTCACTGCAGCCGTTTGAACAGGTGATACCAGATTATGATATCTACCTCGCTTTCTCACCGAACATGGATCCACAACTGCAAGCTTTCATCAACCGTCGCTTGAAAGAGATCAAGCAAAGTGGTGAGCTCCAAACGATCATCGACAAGTACATTTAAGGGCCTAACGGCCCTTTTGCTTCACTTATCCGCTTTTATGCACGCTAAGGTTTAACGAAGTTTTGATCAAACATGTGCCCCAACTTATTGGCTTTGGTTTTCAAGTAGTGATGATTATGCGGGTTATTCCCTTCTTGCAACGGCACGCGTTGCCTTACCTCAATATTGGCCATCTTCAGCGCATTCACCTTGCGAGGATTGTTGGTCATCAGCCTGACACTCTCTATGCCCAAATAACTCAAGATGCCTCGGCAGAAAGTGTAATCTCGCATGTCAGCGCCAAAACCTAACTGCTCGTTCGCTTCCACCGTATCGGCCCCTTCATCTTGCAGATGATACGCTCGGATTTTGTTGATCAAACCAATACCTCGTCCTTCTTGGCGGAGATAAAGTAAAACCCCACACCCTTCGGCAACGATATTTTCTAGCGCTCGTGCTAGCTGAAATCCACAGTCACAGCGAGCACTAAACAAGGCATCCCCCGTCAAGCACTCTGAATGAAGCCGGATCAATGGGGAAGGATCACGACGAATGTCACCATAAACCAGCGCCAGATGCTCTTTGCCCGTGGCGTTTTCGATAAAACCGTACATTTGAAATGTTCCCCATTGGGTGGGCAGCTTGGCACTGTCGATAAACTGCACCAAATTATATGGTGAGGTTTGCCGTAGCTCATCGCGCACCGTCATGAGAATTTGCCCTAAATGGTTGTGCCCTTTTCCATCCCCGCCATCGCCCCAAAAAGCGTCTTTGTGGGAATGTTCGAGCAAATCCATTTCTCCGGTGGCAAGCAACTGATGAGCAAGTGGAGGATTTTGAAAGAACTTTTCGCGCACAATAAATTTCATCACTTCCACGCGAATATCAAGCCAATCGTGTCGCTGACACGCTTCATGCACACGAGACAAGGCAAAGGCATCGGCGGCGCACTCCGCGTTTTTAAGCTGCAACTGCAAGGCGGGATCTTCAAACTTCTGTGCTTGGTAATAGTGCTCGCTGCTGAGCCACACCTCACCGGACACAGTAATCGAGCACGGAAAGAAATTGGCGAGGAAGCCATGATCATCATCTGGCTCATAGAAATAAATCGGTTTGTCCATGGTGTTACTCCTGACGTCACTACACAAACAATAAGAAATAAAATGCATATCTTATTGATATAGTGTTTAGTAACGCGCAGAAGGATTGTCAAACCAAACAAGGGTTCTTCTGGTGCTGAAAAACACAAAGGGTAGCGTAGCGCTACCCTCAAGTTTTATAAAATCATATCGTTAGCAAAACTTAATGAAGCAATCCTAATTCCTTGGCTTCTTCAATGCTCAGACCACTTTCGCGGATCTCTCTTAGCGCTTCAATACGGCGTCTCGCTTCTGCTGATTTCACTTGCTTCTCTGGCCTAATGACAACTTCTTCTTCAGAAACTTCCCACTTGTGAGCCATATCTGCCATCTCGTCATGGTTGATTGAATTAATGGACATATCTCCTCCGAACGCACCATGTTGTTGACACCCGATCTATAGCAAACCCGATTTCGTGAATTAAGTAAAACAGTGAGGATTTGTGACCTTTTCCACCCTTCTACTAACTAAATTATAAAACCATCACTAACTTTTTGCTTAATCGAAATCTTCAAAGTACATTCAGGCAATTCCCCCAACGAAAATGAACTGATCAAGCTCTCATTTTCAGCCGATACTTTTTCTTCTCTGCGCCTATTCAACACCAATCTTTCGAGCCACTTCAACAAATTTCCACCGCAAGCTTTTTCAAATCAACACTAACTGTTAAATGATAATAATTATCATTATATCTGTAAGGTGTCTTATGAGTGTTCATTCTCTCGCAAAAGCGTTTCATCCTGATCCTGTGCTGCAGGTGCGAAACTTGTGTGTTGACTACATCACTGACAACGGCGATTTTAATGCCGTCAAATCGGTCAGTTTCGATATTGGCAAAGGTGAAATTTTTGGCTTGGCTGGTGAATCTGGCTGCGGTAAAAGTACCATTGCTTTTGCCATCAATCGCTTACATAAACCGCCCGCATTTATTTCTGGTGGTGAGATTATCTTTGAAGATCGTAATCTCTTGTCACTTTCAGACCAAGCACTCGGCGCTCTTCGCTGGAGTGAGATTGCCATGGTATTCCAAAGTGCGATGAACTCACTCAACCCAGTGCTCACAATTGAAGAACAGTTTGCCGATGTTTTACGCCATCATCGCGGCTTCTCCGACAGCCAAGCGAAAGATCGAGCAGAAAAACTATTGGATTTGGTCAACATTCCTCGCCATCGTTTGAGCGAATATCCTCACCAGTTCAGCGGCGGAATGCGTCAACGCCTAGTGATTGCGATAGCACTCTCACTTAACCCCAAACTCATTATCATGGATGAACCAACAACAGCACTCGATGTTGTGGTGCAACGAGAAATCTTGCAGCAAATCTATCAACTGCGGGAAGAGTTTGGCTTCTCGGTCCTGTTCATTACTCACGATTTGGCCCTCATGAGCCAGCTCTGCGATCGCATTGCCATTATGCGCCACGGAGAAATTGTTGAAGTGGACCTCTCCTATCAAGTTCGCAATCACCCTAAACATCCCTATACCCAAAAACTCTGGGCTTCGTTCCCCAATATCCATGATGTCCACAAAACCGCAGAGCAAGGAGCCTAATCATGAATGCACCAATCATTGAAGTGAAAAACGTGATCAAAGAGTTTACCGTTGGCGGTGGGTTTGCTCGCAGCGAACCTTTTAGAGCCCTGCAAGGCGTTAGCTTTAAGCTCTATTCAGGACGTACACTGGCGCTGGTGGGAGAATCTGGATGTGGAAAAAGCACCTGCGCTCGATTGATTACCAAGGTCTATCCACCCACCGATGGGCAGATCCTATTCCATGGACGTGATATTGCAGAACTGCGTTCGCGTAAAGATGTACTCGCCTATCGGGGTAAAGTACAGATGGTGTTCCAAGATCCATTTGGCTCACTCAACCCCACCCACACCATTGAGCATCACTTAACACGACCACTTAAGATTCATGCTCAAGTCCGCTCGGATAGTGAGATTCCAGCACGGCTAACTGAACTGCTCAAACAAGTCGAGTTACCAGAAGAGACGCTGGCCAAGTTCCCTCATGAACTTAGCGGAGGTCAACGACAGCGCGTAAACTTAGCGAGAGCACTGGCGGTTGGCTCACAAATCATCTTAGCGGATGAACCCACATCCATGCTGGACGTGTCCATTCGTTTGGGGGTATTGAACCTTATGCAGCGGATGAAAAAAGAGCTGGGCATTGGTTTTCTCTACATCACCCACGACCTCGCCACCGCACACTACATCGCCGAAGAGACTGCGGTCATGTACAAAGGCCAGATTGTTGAATGGGGAGATACACAAGCGATTTTGCGAAACCCTCAGCATCCTTACACTAAGTTGTTGATATCGGCGGTGCCCGATCCAGATTTGCCGTTTGGCAATCTCGTTCAAAGTGAACCAAACTATTCAGTGGATGCGGATGCCATTCGTCAGCAAAGCAGTATCGTAGTAGACGAATGCGAGCAGATTGGCCCTAATCACTTTGTCAAACTTTGGACTAAGGCGGCGTAATGGATCTTTCTATCTGGCTAGCAAGCTTTTCCGACTGGTATCAGCACCGAAAACATGATCAAGGACGTGAACTGGAAGCACTGGTTTTTTCCGCACCCGATTCGGTTTTTGGCCCTGAGCTGACGGATGATCAAAGCAAGGCCGTGGCTTGTTGGCTAGATGGATGCCTTCGACTTTTCCAACACTATCGGTATCACAATCCCTCTCGCGCTTTTGAGTACTTAATGTATACCGCCAGTAAACTCGAGCAAGTTGGTTGCGATTATTCCACCGACATTGAGATTCGCGATTGGTGTATCAAACGCTTGCAACATATGGCGGTGCTCAGTCTGGAGTTTTGTGCAGAACAAAGTGATCAAAGGATTTGGTTACCCAAAGCCAATAGTATTATCGAAGGGCATGTGAAGCTGATGGATGCGCTTGCTTGGAATGAACCACGAAAGCATGATCAAGTCACTTGGCATTGATCGAACTCAATCACGAATCGATGATCAACGAGAAGACAAGTTACCAGCACATTTTTGGATAAAAAAAAGCGAGTTCATACGAACTCGCGAAATCTATTCAGAATGAATGTAACAATATGAGCCAATCTATTAATCATCAGAAAGGACAAAAGGTTGTCTATTCGCTGTTGATATTATCCCCACCACCTCGCGTTAATGTCAGCGAATTGTTAACGTTCGGTCTGATTTCCATCAATATACAATTTGTTGCAAATGGCAACAATTCGTTACGTGAATAACGTAAAGTAGCGCGATGGAACATCAAGCTCGATCAATTTTGAGCCTGAAAGCATGATCAAGGAACGATGCGTTTAAACCGAAACTTCGTCTAGAGCGCGAAAAACCGTCTCATCAAGATGCCCTTCAAACACTTGGCGACAAACTTTCCTACGAACGGCAAGACCCGCGATCAGTCGTTCAATAGAGAGGTGTTTGTTCTCCGTTTGGCTGTTGTACAGCTCCACTACCTTACTTAGGGTTTCATAAGGCAAGATGTGTTCATCCACCCGAATGTAATCAAGCTTCTCTAACAGCTCCTGGCACTCTTCTTTAATTGCGGCATATGGATGCCCTGTCATTGCCGACAAAGCCGTTATACTGCGTTCTAGAGCCTCTAAAGAGGTATATTTAGTTAACGTAATGGTGATTTCGTCCGCATTGATTTCAACAAGGTGCTTACGTAGCTTTACCCGACGTCCCAAATTGCCTTTTGGCGAACGCTCTTTACGCTGTATTGGCTCGAACTCGCCATCAATAATGCCTGAGAGCTCATCGAGCTTCTGTTTACTCACCATTTCATTGCGGAGTGGGTTTGGCAGCGTTGGCGCCATATTGCGTTTGCCTGCGTTGGTGGTGCGCGCACGCGAGTAACGTAATACTTCTTCGACATCACATTTGATGTCAACTTGGTAGTCGATCACTTTGTCTTGTTCAACGATCGTTTCCAGTGTTAAGTGGTAGCCCCATAAATTCACGACAAAAAGATCATCGGTCCCCTTCCCTTCCGACAAACGACGCAATTCGCGGATCAGATCCATGGAAAAACGACGCCATTCGATGTTTCGCGCCAATTTTTGGTTCAGTTCACTTAGCAGCATGCTGTCGGTATGACGGCGTGCCATACGCGTCCGAAAATAGGAATAGAGTTGAAACACCAAGGTATGCTGTTTCAAGATCTCGGGCGGGAACAGAAAGAAATAGTCGCGAGTGAGCAGCTCTTCGTAAAACGACGGCTCCCAAACCAAGATGTAAAGGTTAGGTTTGATACGAATTTCACCATCACTCCCTTCCGTTGGTGCTTCTTCCGACGCTGTGATGGTGCGTGCTAGGAAACGAAAACGATCACTTTTAAAACCTTCAGGCATATTTTCGCTCAGCCAACGTCCCGTCAGTTCATGCAGCTGAAAGTCCGTGAACTCTATACGATCTATGCTATCGCGGATCGAATCACGAGCGGGACCACTGTCTTTTTTGCCACGCAAAGAGAGAATGTCCGTAATGTAAAGTGGCGTTTTATTGGGAACATGAGCCGCATCCATCTGATATTCTTCTTTGTGATGATCATGGTATTGAACCGTCAACGTAAACAAGGCAAATAAGGTCATCAGATCATCGACCGTCATGATGTTTTTTGATGATCGTGTTTCGATCACGGCCCGCGTACCCGAGATCGACACCATGGACTTTTGATAGCTTTTACGCGTTCGGGGTGGTGCCAGTGCTTGATCAATAATACCGGCCCAGTTGGTTGGTGAAACAACAAATTGATCGGCCTCGTCTTTCATTCCTGGAGGAGTGTTAAGACCATGTTCATTCAACAGGCGTTTGTTCACTTGAGTTTGTGCTAGTGCTTTTGAGCGTTTTTCTTTTTCGGTCTGTTTGACTTTTTCTGTCACTAGGCTACTAGCACCAAGCACTGAAATCAGTTTGTTTGGATTAACGAAGTGATGCAGCATGGTTTTACCTGCTAGTCCTTCTTCAAAACGAACTGGTGTTTGGGTAAATAAACCAATGGCAACAGCGGCACGCAATCGTTGCTGAATCGCAGCGCGAGTAAGATGCCCATCTGTCGCTTCAACTAGTTCCGTAGTAGAAACCAGACCATCTTTACTGCTAAAACCTCGTAATGAAATCAGGTTAAGCAACTCAAGAATGCTTTTGGTTACCCCTTTAAAATGTTGGTATTGTTCAACCCAATCGGCTGACGATTCGTTAACCTCGAATAAATGACCATCCTTGTGGCTACGTGGAGCCTTGATCAGTATTTTTTCTTCTATTGTCATTCTAGATCCAGATCACATTGGCCGTAAAAGCACTATAGTTCCAAGAGAATAAAGAAAATTAGATCATAAATAAAGAAAAAAGCTTGTTTTTAAATAACTGATCTTTTTGATTAAACTGATCTTAATTGATTATATGATCTATTGATCTAGAGGAATGGAAGGGTATAACCTTATGATAATAATAGACTTTTAAATATTCCCGTCGGAAGGATGATCATAATAACAATGAAAGCATGATCATTAAACCTTTGAAAACATGATCAAATAGACCCGCAAAGATGATCATCAGAAATCCCCAAGTGTGATCAACGTGAACATGAAAGCATGATCATGATGGATAAACAACTTATCCACAGTTGCAGCTATTCAATAGCTTGTTCGTACTTTTCCTTTGGCAACAATGTGAATCGGAAGCATGATCACCAATGGCCTCTCTCTATACTGGTTGTTCTCTATTTCGCCACTTTTTCTCTCATGCCCATATAAAGGTGAAAATATGCTCGCTATTGGCTTATTTAGAAAACACGGTTCAATACTCGAAAGCATGATCATGATATTTCGCTGTAAATGAATTGGTTGGCTTGATAATTGGTGTCTATCTCTCACAGACAGATTATTGCCGCATCTCCCATTCTATCTGCATTTGACCGTAGTTTGATGGTTTTTTTTCATGCTTCCGAGAATAAATGTACTTGATCATTGTTCCGTAGAAAAAGGATCATTATCTCCGCTGAGTTCACGATCAATTTTCATCATTCTCTCCATGATCATCGTTTCGTGAGGAATGAATGTCGCGGAAGAATGATCAACGCTACACTTGATCATTCTTCCTATATCAATCTACCAATGTTGTGGTGAAAAAGCGGCCAGCTAGTGCCAGAAGCATGATCATGAATAATTGGGTGCGATGGTGAGCGAGCATAGTTATGTTGTGTCATTTATTGTCTGTGCTGGCGCTTTATTGAGCTTAGCAGCGATTTTCCAACGTTCCGTTAATATTCATCTTACATGGGCCGTAATTTAGTGATGTATGTCAATCGTTCCGTGATTCTTCACTTTACAATGTAAATAAGTGATGCTGTAACACTCTAAAAGTTTCCCTGTTTGAATGCCATTATCAACGAAATTCCATGATGAAGAAATGGTCGATTGACCAGTCTATGTTGATTTTTACATCATTATGACGTGAATAATTCATTTTTATGTGATTATTCTTCAAAATGAACGTTCACCTTTTTGTTGTTTTAAGTTGTAAGTGCTGTACAATCTGGAGAAAGATATTTCTCAAAGGAATAGACAATGAAAAGAGAAAAAACGATCGAAAATCTCATTCAGTTGGCTGAATCTACCCAACAGGTTCAAGCAGACCGTATTGAGATTGTGCTAGAAGAGCGCAGTGATGATTATTTCCCACCAATGTCAAAGGCATTAATGGAAACACGTTCAGGATTAACTCGTCGCAAGTTGGATGACGCGATTGGTAAGATGGAGGCTGAAGGTCACCAATTTACCAAGAACAACGCGAATCACTATTCGATCACTCTTGAAGAAGCGCACATGCTGATGGATGCTGCTGGCGTGCCAAAATTCCACCAGCGTAAGAATGGTGGTAATGGTAAACCTTGGATCATCAACGTACAGAACCAAAAGGGTGGTACGGGGAAATCCATGACAGCGGTGCATTTGGCTGCTTGCTTGGCGTTGAATTTGGATAAGCGTTACCGTATCTGTCTGATTGACTTGGACCCTCAAGGGTCGCTACGTCTGTTCCTCAATCCACAAATTAGTATTGCAGAGCACGACAACATTTATTCTGCGGTCGATATTATGTTGGACAATGTACCGGAAAATGTCGACGTTGATCGTACGTTCCTACAGAAAAATGTGTTGTTACCAACGCAATATCCGAACCTGAAAACCATTTCTGCCTTCCCTGAAGATGCAATGTTCAACGCAGAAGCATGGCAATATCTCTCTCAAAATCAATCGCTAGATATTGTACGTCTACTCAAAGAGAAGCTGATTGACAAAATTGCCGATGACTTCGATATCATCATGATTGATACGGGACCGCACGTTGATCCATTAGTATGGAATGCCATGTATGCGTCAAATGCACTGTTGATCCCTTGTGCGGCCAAGCGTTTGGACTGGGCATCAACGGTGAACTTCTTCCAGCATTTACCTACGGTGTATGAAATGTTCCCAGAGGATTGGAAAGGTTTGGAGTTTGTGCGTCTAATGCCAACCATGTTTGAAGACGACAACAAAAAGCAAGTCTCTGTGCTAACAGAAATGAACTACTTGTTGGGTGACCAAGTGATGATGGCGACGATTCCACGCAGCCGAGCGTTTGAAACGTGTGCTGATACCTACAGTACGGTATTTGACCTCACCACCAGTGATTTCGAAGGGGGTAAAAAGACCCTCGCCACGGCGCAAGATGCGGTGCAAAAGAGCGCATTAGAACTTGAGCGTGTTCTTCACTCTTACTGGTCCTCATTGAATTAAGGGTAATTAAGTTATGGCAATCAAAACTTCCGATCTCAATGCGAAACTGTTTGGCAAAGCAAACAAACGCCGCGTTGCAACTCCTCAAGAAGCGCAAACTGCGGCAAAAGAACAAGCTCAGGTGATTGAGCTGGCAGTGGCGGGTGAAGAAACCGTGACGTTTGAACTGGTTCGTATTGCGGCGGATCAAGTGGCCTCAAAGACCTCAGTTTTTGCAGAAAATGCGCGTGAACAATCTTTCTTAACCGAGCACGCGCTGTCTGATGTTTTGGCAACACTGCGTGAACGTGGTCAGCAATACCCTGCGGTGGGTCGTCGTACGGCGGATGGCAAAATTGAAGTGCTGGACGGTAGTCGCCGTCGTATGTCTTGTATTTTGGCGGGCCAAGATTTCTTAGTCTATGTGGCGGATAACATCAGTACGGAACATGCTAAGTTCCTATCTGATGTGGCGAATGCCCACAAGCCTTTGTCTTTGTATGAAAAAGGCAAAGAGATGTTGGCAAAACTGGAAAAAGGCGACGCGGAAGACCAAAAAGCGCTGGCGAAAATGTTCCAGTGCAGTGAGGCCCTCGTCAGTGGCGCATTAAAAGCGGCGTCATTGCCACTTGAGTTACTGCAAGCGTATCCAAATGTGAGTGACCTTGGACGTCCAACCATCGTCAAGCTGCACAAGCAATACAATTCGTTGGCAGAACCGCAGCAAAAAGCTCTACTTAATAAATGCCGCACCAATGAAGGCTTTGTTTGGCAACGCAGCCAAGCGCAAGGTGTGGCTCGTTTAACCAAAGAAGTGACGGAAAACATCGAAGCGTGGATTGCGGAACTGAGCCCAGTGAAAGCGAAGGCTAAAGCTGAGAAAGTTGAACTCGTAAAAGATCGCGCAAGCTACAGCCGCAAAGGCAGCAACTTGTCACTAAACTTGAAAAAAGTAGATGACAAAACCATGGACGAAATTCTGCAGTTCTTGGCCAGTAAGCTAAACTGATTTTCAGTGAAATAATAACGAAAAGCCGCTCATGCGGCTTTTTTTGATCTTGTGCTACCATAGCGTGATTTTATTTTTCGGAATCGATGATGGACAAGCAACTACAATCACTTTTGTCACTTCAGCAACAAGCGCGCTTAACGGGCCAACGCTATGGCGTGGTATTACACGGCGATGAAAACGAACAGCATGCATTGCTTCGTAACCTGCTTCAAAAGCCAAATCAGCAACGTGTGTTTGTGATGGGGGAGGGGATTATTGAACCTTCTTTAGTGACGCAAGTGGTTTCCATTAAACAAGGCCAACGTCTTTTAGGTCAAGAGTGTCAACTGTTGATCATCGATTGCCGTGAGCAGTTCGATGCCAACAGTTTTTCCGCAGCTTGCGGCTCGCTCTGTGGTGGGGGGCTGTTACTGATTCTACCTCCGAATTTCTCACAAGAATCGGTGTGGCATCAGTGGTTTTCTTCACGGCTGGAGCAACTCATTCAGCTTCTACCTGATCACCTTTTTGAGCCTACCGAATCACTATTTTGCGTCGATGGTATTCACTCCCTCCGTTTTGAACAGCAAAATTTTGCCGTGGAAGCCATTCAACGTGTGGTCACGGGGCATCGGAAACGTCCCCTGTTGCTGACGGCTGATCGCGGACGTGGCAAAAGCAGTGCTTTAGGCATCGCCAGTGGTGAACTGATGTTAAAGCGGAAAACACATATTGTGATAACCGCGCCTAGTCTTGGTGCGGTTGAACCCGTTTTCCAACATGCACAGAACACTCTGACAAATGGCCACGTATCGCACGGTAAAATGACGACCGAGGATGCCTCGTTGGAATTTATTGCCCCTGATGATTTATTACAGCGCTTGCCTAGCTGCGATTTGTTGTTGGTGGACGAAGCGGCTGCGATTCCACTGCCAATGTTAAAACGCATGGTTGAGCATTATCATCGCTGTGTCTTTTCCACCACGATTCATGGCTATGAAGGTTGTGGACGAGGTTTTACGACGAAGTTTCTGCCGTGGCTAGAAACTCATCGACCAGGGATGAAGCATTGCCACTTAGATCATCCTATTCGCTGGAATCCAAACGATGCGTTAGAGCAGTGGTTAAACCAGACCTTCTTGCTCGATGCCGACATATCACAGCCAGAAACGGTCGATTATTCGAACTTGTCACTGCGCTTGGTGAGTAAGTCCCAGTTGTTGCAAGACAGTTCGCTCTTGCGTGAATGTTTTGCCTTATTGGTCAATGCGCATTATCAAACCTCACCGAATGATTTGATGCAGCTTCTTTCTGATGATGCAAGCCAATTGTGGCTGGCACAAAGCAATGATGTGGTTGTCGGCTGCTTGCTGACGGTAGAAGAGGGCGGCTTACCGAGCGATCTGATTGAGCAAATTCAGTTAGGCAAACGCCGCCCCTCAGGTCATTTAGTTCCCATATCGTTGGCTAATCACCTTGGTTTATCTCAAGCGGCAGAGCAACATTCTTTACGCATAATGCGGATTGCTGTTCATCCTCAACACCAATCGAAAGGTATTGGGCATGCTATGTTGGCGCAGTTAGAGTTACAGCTAAAGCGACAGTTTGGACAGAAGTTCGATTTCCTCTCAACCAGTTTCGGCGCTACCGATGCGCTATTGCGCTTTTGGTCTCGTTGCCAATATCAAGGCGTTCGTATTGGCTTTTCTCGAGATGCTGCTAGTGGTTGCCACTCATTTATGATGGTAAAGCCGCTCTCTGGCCGCACTCAATCTTGGTTGATTAAAGCCGAACAGATGTTTGACCAATGTGTGCCAGAGTGGCTGGCTTCTTCACTTCGCGATCTCGAAACCGATGTTGTGCGCGCGTTGTTGCCTTCACTCAACGGTCGAGTTCTCTCTTCTGCTCAACTTAATCTTGTTCGTTATTACGCTAAAGGTGGCAACAGTTTTGAGAGTGTGCAAGTTTGGCTTCGACAATGGTTACTCACGATTGAAGCTCAACAAGTTGATGAACTGCTGATTCGTAAAGTATTGCAAAATCGCTCGTGGACGGAATGCGCCCGCGAATTTTCGTTGCCAGGACGTAAACAGGTAGAAGGGCAATTACGTCAAGTGATTGCGACTTTGCTTTTACAACACTGATTTACACTGTAAATCACCAACGTCGGGTTGATGTCGTTGAGAGTTCAGCCTGACTTACTCCCCACTGTTTGTTTTGCCACCACGAATATTTACAGTGTAAATCAGACAAACCGATCAAAACCGTACCACTCTCGTGTCCAAAGCTCCCCAAGCTTAGCTGTTTGTTTTATCTGTGAAAATTCGTACTCGTTGTTATTAATCATTCAGCAGATCAAAAAAAGAACCCTTATTGAATTTGCGTATTAATGAATCCTTTCTAGACTCAGAATATGAGCCTATGTTTATAAAAAAGACAATAAGGATAAATAGATGGAATGTTGGTTGGCTGAGTGCTTAGACATAAGTTCGGTACATGAATGCCGTGCACAATACTTGCAATGGCTTGAATCTGACCAACCTCTTCTACTGATGGGAAGCGCGGTGCGCAAAGTGGATGCTGCAGGCATTCAGGCCCTTGCTTCGTTTATTCTTAGCGTCAAACAAACAGGCTCAATCATGGAGTGTAAAGATTTCTCTGAAGTGCTTGAGGATGCCATCGCGCTTCTCGGGTACGAGCTCAATTAATTAGTGTCAGTTTGCAATCTAGGGGGCCGAGATGGTGAAGATTCTCGCAGTGGACGATTCTGTCTCAATTCGTCAAATGGTAAGTCATACACTAAAAGACGCGGGTTATGATGTAGAAACGGCGAACGATGGTAGTGATGCACTCAACAAATCAAAACTCACCAAATTCGATGTGGTGATTTCCGACGTCAATATGCCCAACATGGGCGGCTTTGAGTTAGTTCGAGCCATGCGAGCCATTCCCCAATATAAGTTCATTCCTATACTGATGCTGACCACGGAAACCAGCCCTGAGAAAAAAATGGAAGGTAAATCCGCAGGGGCAACAGGGTGGCTGGTGAAGCCATTCAATCCCGACACATTACTCAAAACCTTAAAACGCGTACTTTAACAAGCGAGTAAATGTCGGAATAAGGAGCGTCAGATGGCTTTGGACATGGAACTGCTGCGCAGAATGTTCTACGAAGAGTGTCGTGAAAATTTAGAAGTGTTGGAAGATATCCTGCTTAATCTCGACCCAGCTCAAGTAGAAAAAGATCTCATCGACACCATTTTTAGAGCGGCTCACTCTATCAAGGGTGGAGCGGCAACCTTCAATTTGTTGGATATCAGTGAGTTCACGCACACCGTCGAAGCGTATTTAGACAAAGTACGCAATGGTGAGTTAGTGATGACACGAGAAAGCGTGGATGTTTTGCTGCGCAGCTGCGATGGAATCCGAATTTTGCTTGAAGGTCACGAGTCAGGGGAAGCGGTGGAAAGCGACAGCTTAGCAGGAGTCAGCCAGGAGCTTGCTCAGTTGCTTCTTGGCAATGATAGCAACAGCAGTGATGCCTTGGGCGAAACGTCAGATAACGAGGTCGAGTCTCAAGCTGCCATCGCGCCGTTTGAAACAGAAACCAGCGCCACCACTACCAGTCAGTGGCAAGTGAAGTTTCGTCCACACCCTACAATTTTCTATAGCGGAAACGATCCACTGCGGATTTTACGCGAGCTCAACGAGTTGGATGAGCACGCGCAACTGACTTGCGATACGAGTCAACTTCCCGACATTCAAGCACTTGACCCTGAGCTCTGTTATACCCATTGGTTTATCACCCTATCTGGAGAGGTCGAAAAATCGCAAATCGAAGAGATATTCGAGTGGGTGGAGGATGAATGCGATTTAGAGATTACCGCTTTACCTGCCGTATCCACCCATATCGAGCGAGAAGCCCCAGCCACGCCCATCATTCAACCTGAACGCGAGGTGGCGCAAACTGAGCCAACGACGGTGGTTGCTGATGCCGCGAAACCCGTATCACGAAGCAGTAAAAACAGCAAAAGCGATTCGGCAGTGACGTCGATTCGTGTTGATATCGATAAGGTCGATAACCTAATCAACTTGGTTGGAGAGTTGGTGATCACCCAATCCATGTTGGCCGAAATTGGCAGTGATTTCTCCATCGACAAACTGGACAAGCTCAAAGCAGGGTTAGATCAACTGCTGCAAAACAGCAAAGATTTGCAAGAACATGTGCTCAATATTCGTATGTTGCCGATGAGCTTTGCGTTTAGCCGTTTCCCACGTTTGGTGCGAGATTTGTGTGGACGCCTTGGTAAAGAGGTGGATTTGCAAATTCATGGAGAACACACGGAGCTGGATAAAACCGTTTTGGAGCGCATTGTCGATCCTTTGGTGCATCTGGTGCGTAACGGCATCGACCACGGCATTGAGATGCCAAACGAGAGAGAGCAGAAGGGAAAACCGTCATTTGGCACCCTCACGCTCAATGCTTTCCATCAAGGTGGTTCAATCATTATCGAAGTGAAAGATGATGGGGCAGGCATAAACTGCGATCGCATCTGGCAAAAAGCCGTAGAGAAAAAAGTACTGCCTTCCGATTCTCGTCGCGAAGAGATGAGCGACAAACAGATCATCAACCTTATTTTTGCCCCCGGTTTTTCGACCGCAGATCAAGTTTCCGATATCTCTGGGCGTGGTGTCGGAATGGATGTGGTGAAACGCAATATTGAAGAGTTGGGCGGCCATATTGAAGTGGAGTCCCTCTACGGACAAGGCAGTAACTTCACCATTAGCTTGCCACTGACTCTGGCTATCCTTGATGGGCAGTTAATGAAAGTGGCGGGTGAAGTGTATGTCATTCCTCTGCTTACCATCATCGAATCCATCCAAATTGACCCGAACTACATCAAACATGCCGCTGGTGGTGTTGAGCTTTATCGTCTACGTGAAGAAAACATCCCGATTTTACGTTTGCAGCATGAGTTCGATATGGGCAACAGCCGTGAATTCCGCAGCAAAATTTTATGTGTTGTTGAAGCTGCGGGTACGCGAGTCGGGCTGCTGATTGACGAGCTGTTGGATCAGCAACAAGTGGTGATCAAAAGTTTGGAATCCAATTATCAGAAAGTGCCCGGTATTTCAGGAGCTACGATTTTGGGTGATGGCTCGGTGTCGCTCATTTTGGATGTGCAAGGGCTCATTACAACCTTTTTAAAACGCCGTGCCGAGAGTGGCAATTCTGGCATGGCAGCGTAGGTGGCAATCATGGACGCAGTTCAACCGTTAAATAGGATGTTGGCCGAGAGCGATGAGCAAGACAGTACAACAAAAGTGGAGTACCTCAGCTTCAACTTGGCCAATGAGCTGTATGGCATAGCGATTGAAGATGTGGAAGAGATCCGCGTTTGGGAAAGACCCACGCCGATCCCTCGCTCTCCTTTGTTTGTGAAAGGGGTGATTAACCTGCGTGGCATGATTGTGCCCGTGATGGATTTGCGTCAGCGTTTTTCCGTCGGAGAGTGTGTCTATCTGCCCACTACGGTAGTGATTGTGCTTCGTCATCGCTTTCTCGAACAGCAGCGTCTCATGGGCATTGTGGTGGATGCTGTTTCCGATGTGGTGAGCCTCAGCACCCACGATATCAACAGGCCAGTCGGCGACACCCCGGTTTCCACTTTTATGCTTGGTCTAGTGAACGTTGGTGAGCATGTAATGACGTTGCTTGATACGTCTGAGCTGATGGACATAGAGTCATTTCAGGAGGCAAGCTGATGGAACAGCAAGAGTATTTGAGCTTTGTAGTGGATAACGATGAATACGGTGTGCCGATTCTGGATGTGCGTGAAGTGCGAGGTTGGAGCGAGGTAAGAAAAGTGCCAAACGCACCGAAGTATCTGGTGGGTGTGTTAGAGATCCGCGGAGAGTATGTCCCTGTTGCCGATCTGCGCGTGCGTTTTAATCTTTCGCCATCTGAAATTGGTAATACCACGGTGGTGGTGGTGCTTAACGATGTGCAACATAACCCGTTGGGCATCATTGTGGATGCCGTGGCGGAGGTCTATGCCTTAGATGACGGCGAAATTAAACCGCCGCCACAAACCATGAAAATGGAACAACGATACATCAAAGGATTGGCAGCAACGGCCAATGGTCACTTGATGATAATTAATCTGGAAGCTCTATTTGATGTGGCAGAGCTGAGCAGAACAACAGTAGAAGAAGCGCTAATGTGAGGTCAGGTATGGCATTTTGGAATCGCAACAAGGAAACGCAACACAGCTTTCGTCCACAAGTATCTCATCCAAGAGATACCTTGTTAAATGAGGTGGAAGAGCAAGAAGAGCTCAGTAAAGAACAACTGCTATCGGCATTGAACACCGCTAAAACCGCGTTAATGATGGTGGATCGCGATTTTAAAATTACCTACATCAACGAACAATCAATGTCGTTGTTCAAGCAGCATGAAGGTTTGTTCCGTAAACATTGGCCCAATTTCAGTGCTGATAAAACCTTTTTGATGGGCGCGTGCATCGACATGTTCCACCGCAATCCTGCCCATCAAAGGCAACTGCTCTCGACGCCAGCGAATTTGCCATACACCACCACCATCGCTATTGACGACGTGCGATTAGAATTGAATGTTGGCGCGATGCTTGATGCATCGGGAAACTATGTGGGGAACACATTGGAGTGGCAAGATGTCACGGAAGCCATACGCAAAGAAGATCGCATTGCTCGTTTGCAAGCCGCTATCGACCAAGCGCAAACTGCAATGGTGATGATTGACCGTGATTTCCTCATTACCTACGTCAACGAAGAAACGGTGTCCTTATTTCGTCGCCATGAAGCGGCCTTTCGGGGCGTTTGGTCTGGTTTTACTGCCAGCAAAGAGTGGTTGATGGGACGATGCATTGATGAGTTTCACCGCAATCCTGCACATCAACGCAAGTTGCTCAGCGACCCGAATAATTTACCCTATCGCACTGACATTGCGGTTGGGGATGTTCGTATTGAACTCAATGTTGCCGCGGTGAAAAACGCACAAGGCGAATACATCGGCAACAGCCTCGAGTGGCGTGATGTGACTGAGCAGCGTGCCAATGAAGAAGAAGTGGGGCGTTTGGCCTCTGCGGTGGCGGGGATGACCACCAATCTGATGATGGCCGATAAAAACGGCATCATTCGCTATCTAAATCCTTCTCTTGCCAATTTGCTCCGTAGCCGAGAAAGTGAACTGCAGAAGGTGTTGCCTGGTTTTGATTCGCGCAATTTGGTGGGTAAAAGCATTGATGTTTTCCACAAAAATCCAGCACACCAACAGGCGATTATCGCTAATCCTGATCGCTTGCCCTTTAGTTCCAACATCAAGGTAGGCTCGTTGGAGTTCAACCTTACCTGTATCGCAATGCGAGATGGCAGTGGTAACTACATGGGGCCAGCATTGCAATGGATCGACATTACGGAACAGCAAGATGGACAACGTCAGGTAGAAAGTTTGATCCAAAAAGCGATAGCGGGGCAGCTGGGAGAGCGCATCAACACCTCTGTCTACAGTGGTTTTATGAAAGAGTTGGGTGACGGCATTAATAGCTTGTTGGACACCTTAGTTGAGCCTTTGGATCAGTGCATTCAGGTAATGAGCAAAGTGGCCAATGGCGATCTCAAAACGCAAATGAGCGACACACACCAAGGTGAGTTTGGGCGTTTGGCCGATGCGGTGAACACATCGATTCTGAACATTCGCAATATGGTGGACAAAATTACCGTCTCTTCTGCTCGCGTAGCGACCGCTTCTACCGAGATTGCCGACGGCAATAACGATTTGAGCCAACGTGTTGAAGCACAAGCCTCCAACTTGGAAGAAACCGCAGCCAGCATGGAACAGATGACGGCAACGGTGAGACAAAATGCCGATAACGCCAAAGGTGCCAACGAGCTCTCTGAAGACGCAGCGAAAAAAGCGCGCAAAGGAGGCGATGTGGTTGGTCAAGCGGTGGCGGCGATGGCAGAAATCAACAGTGCCAGTAAGAAGATTTCCGACATCATTGGCGTGATAGATGAAATTGCTTTCCAAACCAATTTGTTGGCCCTCAATGCCGCTGTTGAAGCCGCGCGCGCAGGCGAACAAGGCCGAGGCTTTGCGGTGGTGGCTGGTGAAGTACGCAACTTAGCGCAACGCAGTGCTGCTGCTGCCAAAGAGATTAAAGGATTAATTAAAGACAGCGTGGAGAAAGTCGATGAGGGCTCGCGGTTAGTGGATGAATCCGGTGCAACCTTAAATGACATTGTCGCTGCGGTGGAAAAAGTGACCGGACTGATCAGCCAGATAGCCCAATCGAGCATTGAACAATCGACAGGGATTGATGAAATTAACCGCGCCGTGTCGACGATGGATGAAATGACGCAGCAAAATGCGTCTTTGGTTGAAGAAACCTCGGCCGCAAGCCAATCGCTTAAAGCGGAAGGCAAAGAGCTGCTCAACTTAATGAGTTTCTTTAGCACCGATAGCGGCATTACCACCTTGGAGACATCGAGCCCAGCCTCACCAAGTGCAGCGGCAGCGAAAGTGACCGCCATGCCCAAACGAACCAATATCAGCGACATGAAAAAGCCAAGAGTAGCCAATTCCGGATTGAGGGCGGAGGAGAGCGACGAATGGGAAGAATTTTAACCAGTGAAGTGAACCTCGAACCCTCACAAGAGTTCGAGCTCACTGACAAAGATTTCAAATATGTTCAGTGGTTCATCCACAAACATGTTGGTATCTATCTGTCAGATCATAAGCGTGCCATGGTCTATGGCCGCTTATCGCGAAAGCTTCGAGAAAAAGGGCTCAAGCGATTTTGCGACTATCGTGAGTGTATTGAGAACAATCCAGAAGATCGCATGGCGTTCATCAACGCATTGACGACCAATAAAACCCACTTCTTTCGGGAAATTCATCACGTTGAGTTTCTTGAAAGCCACCTAGTTCCCTATTGGCAAGAGCAAGGTAAACGAGCGGTGAAGATATGGTCGGCAGGGTGTTCTACTGGCGAAGAGCCCTACAGTTATTTGGCCAGCTTACATCGCAGTGGCTTTTTCGATGGTGTCATCGATTGTAAGTTGCTGGCCACGGATCTCGACACCAATGTGCTGAGCCGTGCACAGCTGGGCGTTTATGATGACACCGCGCTGGAAAGCATCCCTCAACCTTACTTAAAAGGGAATTTTTTACGCGGAAAAGGCGCTCAAGCGGGCAAAATCAAAGTAAAAGAAATCCTGAAGACGCACGTGACATTTCGCCAGCTAAACCTGTTAGACGATTGGCCGATGAAACAGAAATTTGATCTGATTTCTTGCCGTAATGTAATGATTTATTTCGATAAACCAACTCAGCAGCGTTTACTCGAACGCTTTTACCATCAGCTCCATGATGATGGTGTGTTGTTTATCGGTCATTCCGAAAGTGTCGGCACCAATGGTCAGCTGTTTAAGCATTTAGGAAAAACAATCTATATCAAAGCGTGATTGCGCTAAGGCTGCCACATGCTCGACTCAACGAATCACCATTTTCAAGCACAACCACAAGCGTATTACAGTCGCTTTTTCAACGAACAAAAAGGGTTACACATGATCAAAGTGTTGCCCGGTGGGGTGTATGTCAGTAATCAAGAAGAAATGATCTGTACCGGATTAGGATCGTGTGTTTCTGCTTGTATTTGGGATCCCGTCAAACGCGTTGGAGGCATGAACCATTTTTTACTGCCGTTTCATAACCATTTTGAAGAGAAACATTGGCATGCCGATGAGCTGCTTTCTGGCGCTTCTCGTTACGGGAGCTACGCGATGGAGATGCTGCTTAACCAACTGCTCTCGTTCGGGGCCCGCCGTGAACGCTTGCGCATGAAGTTGTTTGGTGGCGCGCAAATGATGGGTTTTCACTCGATGATTGGTGAGAAAAACGTCGAATTCATCCTGCATTACGCTGAGCAAGAGGGCTTAGAGGTGGTGGCTTATGATTTGGGTGGGTTAGAGCCGAGAAAAATCATGTTCGATCCGCTCACTGGCAAAGCGTGGTTGAAGCGCATTCCCTTTGCCGAGATTAGCCATTTACGGCGTGAAGAAGAGCGTTATGCGCACGATTTGGAGAAGCAAACGCATAAAGGATCAGATGTGGAGCTATTTTGATGAGTAAGAAAACAAAAGTTTTGGTTGTCGATGATTCTCCCGTTTTCCGTGCATTGCTCACGGAGATCATTAACTCGGATCCTCAGTTAGAAGTGATCGGTGCGGCGGAAGATCCCTATCAAGCGCGCGAGATGATCAAAGCCTTAAAGCCTGAAGTGATCACGCTAGATATCGAAATGCCCAAAATGAATGGGGTGCAATTTCTCAAAAATCTGATGCGTTTGCATCCTTTACCTGTGGTGATGATATCAACCTTAACGCAGCACGGTGCGGATGCCACCTTGATGGCGCTTGAACTGGGTGCGGTGGACTATTTTCCCAAACCTTCGGTGGCCAACACCGCTGACATGTTGGGGTATCGCACTCTGGTGAATGAAAAAATTCGTATGGCTGCACAGGCGCAGGTCGGAGGAAATCCGCCCATGGCGCAGGCGGTGGCAACCAGCAAACAAGGTACAGAAACCAATCGCTATCAATTGATTGCCATTGGCGCATCGACGGGTGGAACCGAAGCGGTGAAACACTTGCTTTCCGCCTTACCTGCCAGCATGCCACCTATAGTGATTACGCAGCACATCAGCGCCCTGTTCTCTGGCCCATTTGCCAATCGTCTGAACGCATCGTGCGCGTTGACCGTTTCTGAGCTGAGTGAAGGGGAAGTGGCGTTAAAAGCCAATCACGCTTACGTTGCTCCGGGCGATAAACACATGATGGTGTTTCGTCGCGGTGGACAGCTCTATGCTCATTTAGACGACAGCCCAGCGGTGAATCGCCACAAGCCGTCAGTGGATGTGATGTTTGGCTCGGTGGCAGAGAGTTTAAAAAACCAAGCTATTGGCGTGATCTTAACGGGTATGGGCAAAGATGGTGCCCAGGGGATGTTACGGATGAAAGAGCAAGGTGCGATGACCATCGCACAGGATGAGCAGAGTTGCGTTGTGTATGGCATGCCGCGGGCTGCGGTGGAATGTGGCGCGGCAATGCATGTCAAACCACTCAATAAACTTCCTCAGTTTTTGTGCGATCTACTAAGCTAAAAGAAAACATAAGCAAAATGTCACATATTGGATTTGGTCAGGTAGGCAATTATGGAAAAGTTGGCGCAAGCAAATTATCGATCTCGTTATCTTATCGCTGTGGCCTTTCAGGTTGTGGTGTTGACATTTGGCGCCGTGCTGGCTCATTCAATGGGCAACATTGTTCTGATGATTTTGGCGGCGGCCATTCCTTGGTTGGTGCTTCCGTCCTATTTTTCTTCTCATACCGAGGATAGTTCCAGCAAAACCAATGTGGTTGAAAAAAATGCTCAGCAGGGCTGGACGCAAGTGGGGCATTTTTTACAAACCGCACTTCCGCGAGTAGAACAACCACTAGCGAAACAGAAAAGCGTGATTGAAGCCTCAGTCGAAACGTTGAACGACAGTTTTTTTGGTTTACAGCGCAGTTGTGAAGAACAGAGCCAGATCTCGGAAAAATTGGTGGACGATCTGCTCGCTAACCAAAACAGTGAAAATAGCATTGCACAAGTGATGCCGAGAACCGAAAAGATCATCAACCGTTATATCGATATTTTGATTAATGTGTCGGAGAAGAGTATTTCTGCGGTCCACAGCATCCACGACATGTCAGACAAACTGGACGCGGTGTTTAAGCTGCTCAATCAAGTGCGCGGACTCTCTGATCAAACCAACTTGTTAGCACTGAACGCAGCAATAGAAGCGGCGCGTGCGGGCGAACAAGGACGAGGCTTTGCCGTGGTGGCACAAGAAGTGAGAGATTTATCTGTCAAAGCGGAATCGCTGAACAATCAGATCGAACGCGAAATCAATATTGCCTTGGCGACCGTCAAACAGGCAAACCATACGGTAGGGGAAATGGCTTCGATTGATATGACCGTGGCGATTGAATCCAAAGAAGAAGTGGATGAAATGCTGCGTGGGGTGCAAAAAGTCAACAATATGGTTGAATTGCAAGTGCAGCAAATTCATGAGTTGGGCGCGCAACTGGCGCAGAAAGTGGCTTCTGGGGTTCGTGCGTTGCAATTTGCCGACATTGTGGTTCAGCAGGGCGATTTTGCCACGCAAACGATACTTAATTTGTCGTCACTCCAGCAGTTGATCAAACAGTACGCTGCCAATCAGATCAGCAGCGAAGAACTGATTGCACAGATTGAGTTGTTAGAGCAGCAAGAGCGTGGCCGCGGCGAAGGCGCTGCCAACCAAGTCAGTATTGATGAAGGTGAAGTAGAGCTGTTTTAAAAAGAAAACATGCAGATATGGGCTAGGGGAAGGCAAATATGTCAGTGATGAAAGAAGTCGATAACGCAAAAAACACGGTCACCTTAGCAATCGAAGGGGCCTTTGGATTTAACTTGGTGCAAGAGTTTAGAAACGCCTACAGCCCACATCTCAATAGTCAGTTTATTATCGACCTACGTAAAGTAGACTACATTGACAGCGCTGGCTTAGGTATGTTGCTCAACATGCAAAAACATCTCAACAGCGCCGATGGCCGAATTAAGATCATCAATACCTTGCCACAAGTGCGCAAAATTTTGTTGATCAGCCGTTTCGATAAAAAATTTCAGATTGAATAGAGAGCGGGTCGGGTATGAAGATTTATATCGTAGATGATTCTCCCAGCAATATCGAAGTGTGTAAGATGATGCTTGGCGATCTCGATGCCCGAATCAGCACCTTTAACAGTGGCCTGAATGTCATCTCAGCACTGCAAGAAGTCAATGAGCTGCCAGATGTGATTGTGCTGGATGTGATGATGCCGGAGTTGGATGGTTTTCAAACCGCGCAAATCATACGTGAAGCCTTTCCAAATCGGCATATTGCCATCATTTTTCTCACCGCTTTGGATGACCAAGAGTCGTTTGGTAAATGCTTGGCGTTCGGTGATGATTTTATCCCTAAGCCCGTTCAGAGAAATGTACTGTTAGCCAAAGTACGGGCACACGTACGTATTGCCAAAATGTACAACGAAATGGCGCAGCAGCGTTTAGAGTTGAGTCATTTTCATGAACAAGTTCGTTACGACTACACCATTGCCGAAAGCATCTTCGCCAATCTTAAACAGGAAATGGATAGCTGCTTGGAAAGTGTCTCCGGCGTGGACTATTTTTCCTCTCCTTCGACCGTGTTTAACGGTGATTTAATCATTGTCGCAAGGCGGCCTCATGGTGGCATTTATGCCATGATTGCTGATGCCACAGGACATGGTTTGCCAGCCGCTATATCTGCCATACCTGCTACACGCGCATTTAACTCTATGGCCGCGAAAGGCATGGCGCTTGGTGAGATTGTTAGCGAGATCAACAGTGCTTTGGTGAAATTTTTGCCGATGGGGATGATGTTGGCGGCGAGCTTGTTTGAAATCAGTGGTAACGGCCGTAACATTCGCTGGTGGGGTGGCGGCCTACCCGATGCGTTTTTGATTAATCACGATGGTAGTGTTGCCGAGCGGTTGACGTCTACTCACATGCCTCTTGGCGTGTTAGAAGAGCGAGAGTTTGATGCGAGTGTAATCAGCTTTGAGTTGTTAGATGGGCAATCGATCATCACTTACACCGATGGGGTGACCGAGTCGCCCAACGAAGAGGGAGAGCAATTTGGTGAAATGCGCTTACTGCGCGTCATCGAAAACGATCCCTTCGATGCGATTAAGGCACTGCAAAAAGCCGTGGCGGCGTTCTCTTGTCGTCAGCGCCATGATGACTTATCGATATTGACCCTAAGGTGTCCAGTATTGTCAAGTTCACCCGAGTGCGCTCATGGCCCATGTGAAAGCGAACTGTTGTCGCAACTACCCATCACAAGTCGCTTATCCCTCAATAAACCTCAAATCGCTTCTCACCATCTGTTACCCGACTTGCGTGAAGTATTGAAAGGCATGGTCAGTGGTGGCCCGCATCTCGACCTCATCTGCTCAGTGTTGTCTGAGCTTTTGGCGAATGCCATAGACCATGGGTTACTTGAGCTAGATTCGAAGCTCAAAGAAGACGCTGATGGATTCTTTGTCTACTACCAAGCGCGAGAACAGAAACTCGAAGAACTCGCCGAAGACGCTAACCTGATGATCGAGTTTGGCTACCAGCCAGAAAGCGCTTTACTAGCTATAATAATAGAGCATAACGGAGTAGGGTTTGATTACAGTAATCCGGTGCAAAACGTTCAAGAGAGTCAACTGCACGGTCGAGGACGAATTCTGCTCAATGAACTCTGTAAATCAGTTTCTTACAGTAATGGTGGTAAGTGCGTCATGGCAACCTACCAACTGTAAACGACGAAAGAGGTAGTTCGGCTAAGCTTTTCGCACCAATTTACAGTGTAAAAGTAATGCCAAAAAAGAGTCTAATCGTCACAAATTTGGCGTAAATTACAACGTGTTGCGCTTTAGTGATGTGAGCCTGATTATTCTCTTTTGCTGATGTTCACTCAATCGTTAATTAGTTAGACTGGTTCAAGAATTGATATTTTAGTTGTAGTAAGCGACCGTCTATATGTGGAAACTTTGCCTTTCATGGAATGAAAAGAAGACCGAGATCACCGCCAAACTGCCAGCCGCAGATTTGGGTAGTGAGCTCGTCAGAAAAGAACTGGATGCTGAACTTGTCGAAATGGAAGCGAAAGCACTGTTTCTTGATGACTCTGAAGTGGTTCGTTTCCTTAACTGTGCTCGTGAACGTAAGTCGGAAGCGTATGACGGCATCGTGATCGCTAAGCGCCTCAACGCGCAGCTTGAAGTGGAACTGACGGACAACGACATGTTAGCCAGCATGAAAGTCACTGGGGCATATGGTGGACGAGGTTTACGCGGCAACGAAATTATTCACGCACTGGCGCAAGCAAGAGTCACCAAAGGCATCAATAAGCTGGCGTTGAAAAAAGTGTTGGTGGTGAGTAACCAACTTAAAGCAGGCGAAGAATTTATTCAGCCCGTGGCACAAGGCAAACAGCCCATAAAAGGTAAAGACGCACAGTTCATTCCGCTGGTTGAAGACATCAGCAAACGCGTGCTGAAACCAGAAAAAGGCAAATCCGCGAACGCCAAAATCGATATGCGTAACCTCGGGGCTACCATCACGGTGGATAAAGGCGATGAAGTGATGCGCCGTGAACCTGCAACAAAGGGTACTCCTGGCTTTACCGTTCAAGGCAAAATTATTCCACCTCAAGCAGGCAAAGACGCGGTGCTTAAACCGGGCAAAGGCACTGAAATTGCGGCTTACGACCCCAACCTATTGATTGCTAGCCAATCAGGTATGCCGCTGATTAAAGATAAAACCATCGAAGTGGACAGCGCACTCTGTTTAAACAACGTGGGCGTTGGCACTGGACACATTAAATTCAAAGGTAATGTGGTGATCTCGGGGGATATCGAAGCTGGCATGATGGTGCGTGCCACTGGTTCCATCACCGTGGGTGGCTTTATCGAATCGGCTGATGTCCAAGCGCAAGGTGACATTGAAGTGGGTAAAGGCATTATCGGCCACACGGTCAGCGATGGAGAGCCACGCAGTTGCTCGGTCAAAACCAAAGGTAAGATTGTCGCCAACTATGCGCAGTTTAGTGAATTGCAAGCGGGCGGTAACATTGAACTGGCGGTGCACTCATTCAACAACGAGATCCGTTGTGGCCACGATTTGTTGGTGATCGACGCCAATGAAAGAAACGGCACCCTCAGTGGTGGTGTGGCCAAAGTCGGCGGCAAAGTGCGTTGTGTTCAGCTGGGTGTGGAAGGGGATACCGCGACCAAAGTGGAGGCCTTTGCCCGTTTTGGCGCCTACAAAGACAAGCTCGCTTCGCTCAAAGAGCAGTACAAAATTGCCCAAGAAGAGACGATGGATGTGATCCGCCGTGAGCTTGAATTTAAGAAAACCCCCAAATCGCAGCGTGAAGAGGGCATGGAAGAGCGTATCGCGCAGATGAAAGCAGAAAACAACGCTCAGCTTGAATCGGTGAAAGGTCAACTGGAAACGGTGGATGCTGAGTTCAACGCCTTGCTGGCACTCAACACGGTTGAAGCAACAGAAAAAGTCTTTACCCGCGTCACCGTCCAGTTTGGCGATGAACAAGTGCTGACCAAGCGCACCCACGGCGGCAGCATCTTTAGCTTCAACCAATACGAAATCAAAGTCTCCTCAACCCTAGAAGAAGAGGACGTCGCAGTGTAGCGATGTGCGAGCGAGTTGACGACTTCTCAACTCGCTCTGTTCCTGTTCGTCTTATTTCTATCCAGCATCTCTTATGATCGCACTGACGCTAGCCATTCGTGATGACTATACACCACTTCCGACCTTCTGATTTGCCAACGGACCATCAAACGTTTGTGCTCAAATCGCAACATTAACAAATCTTAATGTATCGTTAAGACTGACTAAATATGTGTTGGATTAAACTATAACCTATTAATCTAAAACGTTTTTCGGTTTACCCCCTAAACCGACATGGCTCGCATTAGTCACGCGAGCCTTATTTTTTTATCTTAAAATCAGAGCCCTATTCGATATGATACTTGTCATACATGACTATGGGGGTTGATGTGAAAATACTCATCATTGAAGACGATAAAACCACGCGAGAGTTTGTCGCAAAGGGTTTGCAAGAGCACGGATACCGTGTTGATACGGCAGAAGATGGTAAGAAAGGTTTGATGATGGCGATCAGCAGCGATTATCAACTGATCGTCCTCGATCGCATGCTCCCTTATCTTGATGGCATGAAAGTGTTGTCGGCCATTCGAGCGACAGACAGCCACATCCCCGTGCTGATTCTCAGTGCGATGGACAGCATTGAAGATCGCGTGGATGGTTTGCAAGCGGGCAGTGATGACTATCTGATCAAACCTTTTGCTTTGGCCGAGTTGATTGCACGTGTGGATATTCTGATCAATCGAATTTACCGCTCTTCGCCCCCTTCGCATACCCTGAGTTATGACTGTTTGACGGTCGACCTAAAAGCGCACAAGTTCATTTGTAACGAGAAAGAATTGCTGCTTCAGCCCAAAGAATTTCAACTGATTCAATACTTTATTGAGCACAATGAGCAAGTTGTCTCTCGCATGCGCTTATTTGAGAACATTTGGAGTTATCACTTCGACCCCAAAACAAATGTGATCGATGTGCATATCGCAAACTTAAGGCGGAAGCTGGAAGAGGCGGGTTGCCCTGAATTGCTTCATACGGTGAGAGGGTCAGGGTATGTCCTTCGCCGATAACTACACACTGACGCGCTCTTCTGTCTTCAAAACCTTGATTGGGATTTTTCTTCTGGTGGCGGTGGCAAACACCATTGTGATTCGCCAGCTCTACGTCGATTCCGATGCCTTTCATCGACAGCAACTGATCAAGCAGCTCAACGATGAAATACTCGAGTTCGATTTTGCGGCAAAGCTGGGCAAAGAAAACGTAGAGGCATTACTGCAAGCGAAGCAAACTTCCGAGACACTTTTCTATTATCGTTTAGTGGGGTCGCAGGACCCGATACTCAAAACTCACTATTATCCGATTGCTGCACTGCCAAGTGAAAAAACCAATATCCTACTCGGCGATGGTTTTCGGCTCGAAATTGGCGTGAATTCAGGGGTGCTTGAAGCGCATCGTAATTCGCTCGCGCCGATCGTCTTTTCTGGCATTATCCTTCCGGTGGCGGTGATGCTTAGTACTGCACTGTTCTTTTCCACGTTAATCTTAAAGCGGCTAGAAAAAGTCAATCACGCCATGAACCGAGTCTTGTGTGGTGAGCGGTCAGTGAAGCTTGCGGTTTCTACTAAAGATGATGAGTTTGACATCTTGGCCATTCACCTCAACTACATGATTGAACAGATGGCGACCAATGAAACCACGCTTAAATCACTCACCGTTGGTTTGGCGCACGATATGCGAACACCAATGGCACGGCTCAAACTGCGCCTAGAAGAAGTGCTGGCGCAAAATGATTTAACCGATGCCCAGCAGCTGCAGTTCTCCGCTTGTCACGATGAGTTGGAACTTATCTTGTCCTTATTTAACAGTATGTTAGAGATAGCCAAGATCAATAGTGGCCAAATAAGTATGAACAGCGAGCCACTCGAGCTAGGCAGCATAGTGAAAGATGCCATCGAGTTTATCGCGCCACTGTCAGAGCTAAAGCATCAGTCCCTCACCTTTAGGCAAGATCAGCCCTGTACCATCGCTGGCGATCGCTCGCTGCTGTTTCGTGCGGTGTTTAATGTGGTCGAAAATGCGGTGAAATACACCCCTGAGCATGGGAGCATCGAGGTGGTGGTCGATCATTTTGGCGTCGTGGTGGCGGATTCGGGGATTGGCATTGCAGAACAAGAGAAGCCTTACGTTTGCCGACCCATGTATCGCGCAGACAAAAGCCGTACAGAGCAAGGTAATGGCTTAGGACTCGCATTGGTTGAGGCGGTGCTTAGCAAGCATCAAGCGCGGCTAATTCTGCGCGATAATCATCCCGGTTTAAGAGCTCGGCTCTATTTCGCCCATTAAAAAGACCTAGCGAGGCTAGGTCTTGACCTGGTTGCTCACTGGTTTTAGTGGCTAGGCACGACGACTTGTGACAGGTCCTGATTGGTCGGAATTTGCTTCATCGCATGAGCAATCTCTTCCGCCTCTGTCCCCACTATTACTTGCAGATTGTGCTCGCCCATTCTAACCACGCCCATTGCGCCAATCGCTTTTAGCGTCGCTTCATCGGTTTTGCTCAAATCTTTAATGCTTAAACGCAGTCGTGTGATGCATGAATCAATCGACGTGAGATTGCCGTGACCGCCTAACGCTTTAAGGTATTGAGCCGCTTTTTCACTGGTGTTCACCACCACTGTTTCTGTGGGATCGGCCTCCTCGCGACCGGGTGTTTTCAGATCAAACTTGAGGATGGCAAAGCGGAACACGCTGTAGTAAATCACCGCAAAAACCAGCCCTTGAACAATCAACATGTATGGCTTCATGGCGAGGGGCAGGTTGGACGACAAAATAAAGTCAATCAAACCGCCACTGAAGGTAAAACCGGCGATCCACTGCATGCTTGCGGCGATGTAGAGCGAAAGTGCCGCCAACAAGGCGTGAATCACATAAAGCACTGGAGCAACAAACATAAAGGCAAACTCGATTGGCTCGGTCACGCCAGTCAAGATGGCAGTCAGTGCCGATGCGCCTAAAATACCGCCGACTTTTTTCTTGTTTTCGGGTTTCGCGCAGTGGTACATGGCCAAGCATGCCGCTGGTAAGCCATAACCCATGAATGGGAAGAAACCACCTTGATAAATACCCGTAACGCCAAGCTCTCCGGTGCCAGACCAGAACTTTGAGATATCATTGATGCCAACAAGGTCAAAAATAAAGACTTGATTGAGAGCGTGATGCAAACCGATTGGAATCAAAAGGCGGTTGAAGAAACCATAGATGCCGGCACCCACGGCACCAAGGTCGGAAACCGCTACCCCAAAATCGACCAATGCGCCATACACCACAGGCCAAACGTACACCATCACCAAGCTGATGGAGATGGCGGAAAGTGACGTAACGATTGGCACAAAACGTCGCCCACCGAAAAAGCCCAGCGCCGTCGGCAATTTAATGGTGTGGAAGCGGTTGTACAGTGTTGCCGCCACGATACCCATCATAATGCCAGTAAAGGCACTCACCGCCGCTTTTGAGGCGACAACTTGAGAGGCTGGCATTTGCTCCACGGGTACGCCTGTGATTTGCGAAATCACCGCCACGTTACCGACGATCATTTCAACAATTAGCAGCCCAAGTAACCCAGAGAGCGCTGCCGCACCGTTGTTATCTTTGGCAAGGCCATAGGCAACCCCAGCAGCAAACAACCATGCTTGGTTGTCCATAATGCCCTTGCCGCCGTACACCAGAATGGTAGCCAGCGCACTGTTCGCGCCCCAGCCCGCAGGATCGATGGCGTAACCAAGGCCAAGCATTAACCCCCCGGCTGGTAATACCGCTATTGGCACCATCAGCGCCTTACCCACTTTTTGTAGATACCCTAATATATTCACTGTGTTTCCCCTTTGGTTTTCCGTTATGGCCTAAGAGTAACCACAGTGAGATTAAGGCGAAGTGGAGTGCAGATTAAGAATTGTTAATGAAGTGGTGGGGAGATGAGTTGGAAGCGGACTCGCTGGAGCGTTTTGAGTGGTATCTCCATTTCACAGTGTCAACTTTGACTCAAAAACACGCTTTTGCAGCGGAAAAAAGTTTGCGGTAACGTGTTTGACCAGTGAATAAGGAGTCAACGTTTGAGACAGTTTTTTATTTTACGACATGGGCAAACCCAGTTTAATGCCGAGCAAAAATTACAAGGGCACTGTAATTCACCTTTAACGGAAAAAGGTCAGCGCCAAGCCTTGAGTGTGGGCCGAGTGTTGCAAGCCCATCTTGAGTCAGGCTCATATCGCGTCTATTCCAGTTCGTTGGGTCGAGCGTTGCAAACGGCAGAGATTGTTTGTCAGCAGCTAGGTTATGCAGCCGACGAGATCATCGTCGATGAGCGATTAAAAGAGTTTTCGTTAGGAGATTGGGAGCAAAAAACCTTGCCCGAGTTGCAAGCGATGCTACCGGATCTTCTTGATGAGGCAGATTGGTATCTGCAAGCGCCCAGCGGTGAGCGTTATGAGCAAGTACAACAACGTTTATCACAATGGTTGGACACGTTGCCAGAAACAGGACGCTTTGTGGTCGTGAGCCATGGTTTAACAGGCATTGTGCTGCGAGGTATGTTACTGGGATTGGACTACCAGCAAGTATGGCAACAAGATCTGCCTCAAGATGCGTTTTTCAAGATCGAGAAGGGTCAGGTTGAACGTGTTGATTGCCCACTTGTCGCTCTTGAGACGTTAGCGATGTCTGCTTAGTGCGTGACACAGGCTTCAGCAATCACCAACCAAAGCCCATGGCTCTGGTTGGTGTTTTTTATGTGGTGATATTACATCAAACTTAAGCTATGTCAGTTGCTTACAGCTCGTAACGTAAGCCGAAGTGGTAGTAGCTTTCATCGGCATGCGCTCCCCCAAAGGAAGTTTCTAGGCCGCTGTTGTTGCCGCGTTCGCCGTTGCGATCCACATAGCTGGTGTAAATGGAAGAGCGAGCGGTCAGCTTGTATTGCACTTCTAAGGTGGTATCGCTCAGTTCTAGCTCGTCGCCGCCACTGTTTTGCAATGAGCGATAACCCGCACGCAGCGCCCATTTGTCGCTCAGGTTATACACCGCCGTCAGCTCCGTCACTTTATCGGTACTGGTTTGTGCGTAGAAGCCTTGCAGTTCATCTTCAGAATAGAGCGCCCCGAGCATCACATCACCCAAGTAATAACGTGTGCCGACACCCCAAAAAGTGTAATCGGTGTCGTTGCCTTCACGTGCGTTACCTTTGTTTTTCTGCATCGCCACCACTGGCGCTAGGCGGCCAAAGTCCCCCATGTCGATGGTGTAACGCAGCGCGGCGTTGTAGCCGTAATCGAGCTCGGAAGTGTTGTTGCCCAGAATGTAAGCGGCAGAAACATCAAGATTGCCGAACTGATTTTGGTATTGCAATGTACCGTCTTGACGGAAAACCTGAGTGGCGGTTTTGTCCACTTTGTTGGCTTGGCGCGCCATCGAGACATCGGAAGAAGCAAACACATCGCCAATGTCAGTGAACATGATCAAGCCCGACGAGACTCGGCCACCCGTGATACGGCCATACTCTTTGGCATCAATCCCCGCCCACACATAACGCGCAGTCAGAGCCGGTTTGTCGTTCACTTGGTTGGCGTATTCTGCCGCGCCAACTTGATACTGCGCCATGCCGATCACCGACGCATGCTCGTTGATGGTTTGCGAACCACTCAAGCCAATACGGCCATCAAACTCGCCCTTGCCATCGCCATGCGTATTGTTTTTATTGGTGATGTTGAAGCCCAAACGAGAATAGAGATCGACCGTTGAGCCATCCTCTGCTTGATAAATTTCTGCCGCTAAAACGGTGTTGGAGATAAATGCCGCAGGAAGTAGCACAGAGAGAAGCGTTTTTTTCATTTTCATAACCTCAATGAGATGGGAAGTTTTCCGTTTTTCAGACACAGCAGCGCCCCTTCCGATGGTTCGAAATCTTAAAAGCGGTGTCTGTAGGGTTGGGTTAAGGAGTGCGCCCTTGAGTGCTCAAAGGCGCGGCCAGTTCATTCCTATAGGGGGAAGAATGAATTAGCTTAAATCGACGTCTTTGCTGCCAAAGAAGTAAGTGGCGAGGAAGCCGACCACGTAGGAGATGAGCAGGCCAACCACGAAGACCGCCATGCCTGCGAAGATGCCGCTGTGCGATGTCATCAGTGGGATCGCCACGATACCAGAAGGGCCAAACACGGTATTCAAACCGACAGGTAAGCCAAGATAGGAAACCAAGCCGATGAAGAAGCCACCCGCCGCGCCACCGATACAGGCCGTCACAAACGGTTTGACGCGTGGTAGGGTGACGCCGTAAATCAGTGGCTCACCGATGCCGAGAATGCCCGGAATGATCGCCCCTTTCACTTGCGTGCGCAGCACCGCGTCTTTCTTCGCTTTGAAATACAGTGCCAGTGAAGCCCCCACTTGGCCGCCGCCCGCCATCGCCAAAATAGGGAACAGTGAGTTAAAACCTTGTGCTTCCATCAGCGCAAAATAGACAGGCACAAAGCCTTGGTGGATACCAAACACCACCGAAATCAAAAACAGACCAGCAAGAATCGCCGCGCCCAGCGGGTTGTCGTTGAGGTTCAAGAACAGCCAAGACATGCCTTTGAACAGCTCACCGCCGATAGGCATGATCACCACAAACGTGACCACACCCATGATCAGCAGCGTGACCACTGAGGTAAGAATCATGTCGAGATCATCGGGCATGTATTCACGCACTTTGCGCTCTACTTGCGCACCAATGATCGCCGCCAGCAGCACGCCGATAATGTTGCCTCGCGGGTCAATGGTGTAGCCAAAGAACTCACTCATGCCCGAGTAAATGCCAGAGGTCGCATCAGGGTTGTAGCCCAGTACAAAGAGTGACGCGAGAATGGCGCCGTTCACGCCAGAGCCACCAAAGGCTTGCTGCGCGTTGTAACCAATCAAGATGCTCAGGAAGGCAAACAGCCCTTTGCCAAACACTTTCATGTAGGCGATCAGATCGAGCATAAATTGGCTTGGGGTTTGTTCCAGCACGAACATTTGTTCAAGCAGCGTAGCAAAACCAAGCAGCAAACCAGCGGCAATAAAACCGGGGATCAGCGGGGTGAAAATGGTGGCAAACTTGCTCAAAAAGCGTTGCACCGCGCTGGTCTGTTTGCTCTTCATCTGCTTTTTCTGCTCAGCGGCAACGCTGGAGAGATCGTTCGTATCGCTGGCCATGGCCTGTTCTTGCACATCGCCATTGATGACACTTTCAATCAGCTTGTTCATCAGTTCCGCCGCTTGCTGCGCTTTGCCGGGGCCAAGGATGATTTGAAATTGCTCATCGCTTTCCACCACGCCCATGACGCCGGGGATCTGCTTAATCACGGCTTGATCCGCTACGCCATTGTTGGCCAGCGTCAAGCGAAGTCGGGTCATGCAGTTGCCACATTTGCTGACATTTCTGCTGCCACCCACCGCAGCCAGCAGCTGCGAGATCATTGTTTGGGTTATCTTTGCCATAACGGTCTCCTTGAAACCTCAATGGTTACTTGTCGTTCAGCGCAGCGCGGATAAAACCGTTGTGCTGCTGTAATTTTGTTTTAGCTTGCTCGGCATCCAGGCCAGAAAGAATCATTAAAATCGCGGTTTTGCAGTGGCGATCGCATGCTTTGAGCGCTTCTTCTGCTTCTTCTGCGCACACGCCAGTGGCTTCCACCACGATGTTGGTTTGGCGTTGGATCAGCTTGGCGTTGGTCGCTTCCACATCCACCATCAAGTTGCCAAACACTTTGCCACTGCGGATCATCGCGCCAGAGGTCAGCATGTTGAGCACCAGTTTTTGCGCCGTGCCTGCTTTCATGCGAGAAGAGCCTGTTACCACTTCTGGGCCCACCACGGGCAAAATGGCGATTTGTGCCGCATCGGCCATTGGGCAAACCGGATTACAGGCGATCGACACCGTTGTTGCGCCAATTAAGGTTGCGTATTCCAAACCGCCCAACACATAAGGTGTGCGTCCGCTTGCGGCAATGCCGACCACCACATCGTTGGCTGTTAGGTTGAGTGATTTGAGATCGTTTTGTGCTAGCTCTCGGTTGTCTTCGGCATTTTCCACCGCTTTTAGAATGGCGGTGTGGCCACCGGCAATCAGGCCAACCACGAGCTCTGCTGGAGTGCCGTAAGTGGGTGGGCACTCACTGGCATCAAGAATGCCTAAGCGACCCGAGGTACCTGCGCCCATGTAAATTAAACGGCCACCGTGGGCAAACGCATGCGTGATGGCATCCACCGCTTGGGCGATGTGCGGCAAAACCGCTTCTACCGCCAGCGCGACTTTCTGATCTTCTTGATTGATGACTCTGAGCATCTCGACGGTGGACAGGGTATCAATCTCTGCACTGGCTGGGTTGCGGCTTTCTGTAACCAAACGGCTTAAATCAATTTTCATGACGGACATTTCTCGATAATAGGTTTTGAACTGAGGGCGATTCTATGGAATAAAATATTCAGTTTTGGTGATAAAAATCACACTTAAGGTTATTCTTTAGGCAGATGAACTCTGGAATAATGGGTCTAAGCAAAGCGCTAAAATAACCGTAATTGAAAGAAAAGTTGCTTTTAATTAGTGGGTTGCTGCTTTCGGTTTTTATTTCTTGTTTGGAATAATTTATTTAAACTTTTTTGAGGTTTTACTGTGTCTGTTATCAATAAAATCGTCGCAAGGCGAACTCAGTTGTCGCAAAGTGGCCGAGTGATTGGCGATTGGATTGTAGAAAATGCTGAAAAAGCGGCGCAATTGACCAGTCAAGAGCTGGCAGAGCAGGCACAAGTGAGCCAATCGAGTATCGTCAAGTTTACTCAGCGACTCGGCTTTAAAGGTTACAGCGCGTTTAAGCTCGCCCTGACGGAAGAAATTGGCCGCAAACAAGCGATGCAGGCCACGCCGTTGCACAGCGATATTCTGGCCGATGATCCGCTGGCGGTGATTGCGCAAAAGCTGATTAAAGCCAAAACCGACGCGATGTTTCAAACCACCAATGCGCTCTCTTATGAAGCGTGCCATCAGGCGGTGCAGTGGTTGAGTGAGGCAAGGCGCGTGCAGATCGTCGGTATTGGGGGTTCTGCGCTAACGGCGAAAGACCTCAGTTATAAGCTGCTTAAATTGGGCATCACCACCTTGGCCGAGCAAGACAGCCATGTGCAGATCGCGGTGGCGCGCACTTTGAGCGAACAAGATGTGCAAATTGCCATTTCATTCTCAGGAGAGCGCAAAGAGATCTTGGTGGCGGCCGAAGCAGCCAAAGAGCAGGGGGCGAAAGTGATTGCGCTCAGCTCACCGAAAAAAAGCCGGTTGCGCCAAATTGCCGATATGACCTTCGACACCATCGCCGATGAAACCGAGCATCGCAGCTCGGCGATTGCCTCACGCAGCGCGCAAAACGTCATCACCGATTTGCTGTTTATCATTCTGGTGCAACTGCGTGATGAGAGCGCCAGGCAGATGATCAGTGACATCTCCTTTGACATTCGGCAGATTTTGTAGCGAAGGCTCTCTGCTTGCTTAGGGGATGAGTAGGCGAACTACTCCCCTTTTTGTGAGTAGACAAGCTCGCCTTGTAAAAAGGTCATTAAGATCTCGCTTCGTTTAATTTCGTCAATCGGCAACTGGGTGATGTTGTCAGATAAAATCACCAAATCGGCGTATTTTCCTACGCGTATCGAACCGGTGATATCATCGAGCCCTAAACTCTTAGCCGCATTGATGGTGTAAGCCTCAATCGCGTGGTTGATGTTGGGTAAGCCGGTGTTGCCCATCGTTAAGCTGTTGGCAATGCCAACCAAGGGATTGATATCGTGAACATTCCAATCACTGCTTAATGTGACGTTGGCACCTGAGGTAAACAGCGCGTTGAGATTCATTAAGGCTTTGGTTCGTTTTAGACCTAGAAACGCTTCTGCCCATTGATGATCGTGGTAGGCGACGTAATCGGAACCCACTTGAAAATCTGCCGTGACATTGAGCTTCTTAAATCGCGGAATATCTTTCTGATCCACCAGTTCAACATGGGTTAATGTGTAGGCGTGAGTTGAGTTTTGCTGGCGTATCTGTTCTATCGCATTTAACGATTCACGCACCGCGCCGTCACCAATCGCATGAATGTGCGCGCCATAGCCTATTGCACTTAACGCACTGAGCCACTGTGGCATTGCTTGAGGCGCTATGTAATTGAGGCCGTAGGGCGCATCCGACAAGTAAGATTGTAGGTAAGGGGCAAGAAGCTTGGCGGTACCATTGACCAAGATGCCGTCACTGTACATTTTTACCTGATCGACGATGAGCCGTTGCTCCCTATCTTGGGATTGAATGCCTTTTAGGTAGGCTAATTGTGTTTCCATGCTGTCGGTGGGGTATATCCAAGGGCGCAGCGAAACTCGCGCCGTGAGGTCACCATTTTGTTGGGCTTCTTTCCACACTTCATACCAACCGAGTTTCCAGTACAGTCGTCCATCACCTATGGTGGTGATGCCATGCGCTGCCGCTTCCGCTAAGCCAGACATTAGCCCTTGATAGCTGCGCTCAAACTTATCATTCAGGCTGTTCCAAGCGCGCTCCATCACGAGATCGCCAGCATTATCCAGCAAGATACCATTGAGTTCTCCAGTGATGGGATCTTTGAGGTATTTTCCGCCTTGTGGCTCGGGGCTGTGCTGGGTGATCCCCGCCAGTTTGAGAGCCTGAGAGTTCACCCACATCGAGTGAGAGGTCTGCTCCATCAAAATGACTGGGCGATTAGGAAAAATCTGATCAAGCGCTTGCAGGGGTGTTTGTTCGTTTTCTTCTGCAAGTAGAGCGTCAATAGAGAAGCCGTAGCCAATTAGCCACGAACTGCCGGGATTGTGCCGCTTGCACTGTTTTAATTGGCGTATACTGTTTTCTAGGTCAGCGTTGGCATTGAGTTCACAATCACCGCCTACTTCAGAGGCCGCTTCAAACACATGATTATGATTGTCGATAAAGCCGGGCATGACATAAGCCTGATGCAGGTCGATTTTTTCCGTCTGAGCGTCAATAAACCTTTGTAACTGTTGCTGTTTGCCTATCGCAATTATTTTACCCTGCGCGATGGCGATGCTGTCAGCTTGTGGATGACCATAAACTTCAGCGTTGATCAATAGCGTCTCTGCTGGCGATGACGCCAAGGTCGAGAAAGAGAGAATCACACTAATCGCGGCTGCATGGCGTGAGAAAGAGGGCATGGAAATTCTCCAAACGGTGTTGTTGCTATCCCTGTCTTACTTGACGTGGTCGCGCGGTTGGCTAGGTTCGTTCAACTTCGCGCAATCTGACGGCCTTCTTAAGTCGTGGGTATAGTATGGAAAAGATTTGCGGAAGAGTCTAAAAGCATTCGTTTGGCATGCGAAGTCGGGGTGTTGAGAAAAAGGAGCCTGCGCGCTTTTTGGCTCGCTTTCTCCTTGCGAGACCCGACAATAACTCCTATCATGACGCGGTTTTTCTCTTCTTTGGATGCTTTTATGCTCAAATCGTCTCTTTCGCCTTCCTCTTCCAATCTGGTTCTTAGCATTCTTGATTTGGTTTTGAATGAAGGTTCGCCTCTGGATAGAGCCTATTCTCGCCACTTCTCTGAGTTGAATTTGATCAGCGCAGAGCAAGCACGTATTACCATGGTGACCGGCGATGTGCTGCGCCGCCTCAACCTATACTGCTTTTTGGCCGATATCGATGCGTCGAACATCAGCCGCGAGAGCATGCGTTTGATTCACATTTGGCATAAATTCCACGGCTTAGCTCTGCCAAAAACCAATTACGCAGAAGCGATTGAAGACGATTTTTTCCAAGCAAAAATGGAAGAAGCCAAAGCGCAACCCGCCCTGTGGGATGGTTGTCCTGAGTGGCTTGATGTGTTGGGTGAGCGAGAGCTTGGTGAACTTTGGGCAGCAGAGCGTAGCGCACTGGCGAAACCGGCTAAGCGTTACTTACGCGTTAACTTGCTCAAGTGTGACCGTGATGATCTCGCCAAACGTTTGAACAAAGAAGGCGTGAGCACCGTGCCTGTTGAGGGTGTGGAAAGTGCGCTGGAAGTGACGTCAAACTCGGCCCTATTTAAGACGCAATCTTTTGCCGACGGTTGGTTTGAGCAGCAAGATGCTGGCTCGCAAAAAGTCGCGGCGGCATTGGACGTCAAACCGGGCATGCGCGTGATCGATGCGTGTGCGGGCGCAGGGGGCAAAACCTTGCACTTGGCCGCGATGATGGCAGGTAAAGGCCGTTTGCTGGCGATGGATGTTGAAGAGTGGAAGCTGAACAACCTCAAAGAGCGCGCGCGTCGTGCTGGTGCACATAACGTCGAAACCCGTTTGATCACCAGCAGCAAGACCATCAAGCGTTTGAAGCTGTCGGCGGATCGCGTGTTGCTCGATGTGCCGTGTTCAGGCCTTGGCGTTCTCAAACGTAACCCAGATGCCAAATGGCGTGACACCGAAGAGCGTTTGCCAGTATTGATGGAGCTGCAAGCCCACATTTTGGCTAGCTACAGCCGTATGGTGAAAGTGGGTGGCATGTTGGTTTACGCGACGTGCTCCATCATGCCGTGTGAAAACCGTGGTCAGGTGGATGCGTTCTTAGCGGCGAACCCGCATTTCCGTTTGATCGATGATGAAAACATCACCCCAGCCAACTCAGGTTTTGATGGCTTCTACTTAGCGCGTTTAGAGCGCATCGCAGAATAATCTAGCGATTTTCCCACCTTAAAAAAGCCAGAATCGATATTCTGGCTTTTTTTATTGGAACGAGCGAAGCGCCTGTGGCGAAGCTTGATCAGCTGAATGAATGGTAACAGCCTGCTTACGTCGCCATTGCGCAAAGCGTGACTGGGCACCCGACTCTTCTCTTTAGGGCGAGATTCTCCTCATTTCAGGAGGGGAAATGTGCGATAGTGCGCAGCAGAAAATGCTCGTTGTGAACGTTGGAAGATACGAAATGAATAGAACTGAAAAGCAAAAAATGTTGGCTGGAGAACCTTACAATGCGTGGGATGAAGAGCTGTATGGGCTGCGAATTGAGTGTCGTAAAACCTTGCAGCGATTGAACAATGCGATCCCTGATAGCACCGAATGGCGAGAAGCCATCGACCAGTTGATCCCCCAATCGCAAGGTGCCTATCTTGAACCGCCGTTTCGTTGTGACTACGGCGAAAACATCACTTTGGGCAAAAACTTCTACGCCAACTTTAACTGCGTGGTGTTGGACGTTGCTCCTGTGGTGATTGGCGATAATGTGCTGTTTGCCCCCAACGTGCAAATATACACGGCGGGTCATCCGCTGGACGTAAAAAGCCGCGTGGAAGAGGGCATTGAGTTTGGCACGCCGATTACCATTGGCAACAATGTGTGGCTCGGTGGCGGCGTGATTGTTTGCCCAGGCGTGACGATTGGCGATAACAGCGTCATCGGCGCAGGCTCGGTGGTCACCAAAGATGTGCCTGCCAATGTGGTTGCGGCGGGCAATCCGTGTCGTGTGATTCGGACGTTGGACGCCACGATTTAATAAACAACTTTTGTTGGTTGATAAAAAATTTTTATCAAAATTCTCCCTTGAACTCTCTCTAACTGACCCTATTTTTTTCTGCGAGAGCGCTGGATAGCCTCTCGCCAGAATTTGATCTATCAACCTGTCTTTTATCTTTTTGAGAATTAAGTAGGAGGCAATCTCAATGAACATTCGTCCTTTAAATGACAAGCTGATTGTTGAACGACAAGAAGTGGAAAACAAATCTGAAGGGGGAATCGTTTTAACCTCTCAATCGGTTAAAAAATCCAATCGCGGCAAAGTGATCGCCGCTGGCCTAGGTAAACGTCTTGAAAATGGTGAACGCGCATCGATGGAAGTCAAAGTCGGTGATGTGGTGATTTTTAATGACGGCTATGGCGTGAAAACAGAAAAAATGGATGGGAAAGAGTACTTGATCCTGTCTGAATCTGATGTGTTAGCCATCGTTGAGTAATGCATTTTAGTTGTGGTGAAAAGAGGAGAATATCATGGCTGCAAAAGATGTTTTATTTGCAAATGACGCACGTCAAAAGATGCTGAAAGGGGTCAACCTACTGGCTGATGCAGTGAAAGTGACACTGGGTCCCAAAGGTCGCAATGTCGTGCTGGATAAGTCATATGGCGCGCCAAGCATCACTAAAGATGGTGTTTCTGTCGCCAAAGCCATTGAATTAAAAGACAAGTTCGAAAACATGGGCGCACAAATGGTGAAACAAGTGGCGTCCAAAGCCAATGACGAAGCCGGGGATGGCACCACCACCGCAACCGTGTTGGCTCAAGCCTTGATCAACGAAGGGTTGAAAGCCGTTGCGGCTGGTATGAACCCAATGGATCTCAAACGCGGGATCGACAAAGCGGTTGATTCAGCGGTCGAGAAATTACGTGCGATGGCTCAACCATGCAGCGACAAAGAATCGATCACACAAGTGGGTTCTATCTCTGCCAACAGCGATCGTGCGATCGGTGACATCATTGCCGAAGCGATGGAAAAAGTGGGTCGCAACGGTGTGATTACCGTGGAAGAGGGCCAAGGTCTTAGCAACGAACTCTCTGTCGTCGAGGGGATGCAATTTGACCGTGGCTATTTGTCGCCCTACTTCATCACCAACCAAGATTCTGGTGCGGTCGAGCTCGATAACCCTTATATCTTGTTGGTGGATAAGAAAGTCAGCAGCATTCGCGAGTTGCTTCCTGTGTTGGAGTCGGTAGCGAAAGCCTCCCGTTCACTGCTGATCATCGCAGAAGATATTGATGGTGAAGCGTTGGCAACGCTGGTGGTAAACAACCTACGCGGCATTGTGCGTGCTGCGGCGGTGAAAGCCCCTGGCTTTGGTGATAACCGCAAAGCGATGTTGGAAGACATTGCCGTGCTCACTGCTGGTACTGTGATTTCGGAAGAGATTGGCCTAGAGCTTGAAAAAGCGACAATTGAACAGTTGGGCAGTGCGAAGAAAGTTACCATTACCAAGGACACCACAACGATTGTTGGTGGTGCGGCGCAAGAAAGTGCTATCCGCGATCGTGTGGCGACCATTGAAAAGCAGATCGAAAATACCACGTCAAGCTACGACAAAGAGAAACTTCAGCAGCGCATTGCCAAGCTTTCTGGTGGTGTGGCCGTGATTAAGATCGGCGCGGCAACCGAAGTGGAAATGAAAGAGAAGAAAGACCGTGTGGATGACGCTTTGCATGCGACTCGTGCAGCGGTTGAAGAAGGTATTGTCGCAGGTGGTGGCGTGGCATTGACTAAGATTGCCAGCGAGCTTGCGGATCTGAAAGGTGAGAATGACGACCAAAATGTGGGGATTCGTGTGGCGCTACGTGCCATGGAAGAACCACTGCGTCAGATTGCCATCAACGCAGGTGATGAAGGTTCGGTGGTTGCCAACGCCGTTAAAGCGGGTGACGCTCACTATGGCTACAACGCCGCGACTGGCGAGTATGGCAACATGATCGAAATGGGTATTTTGGATCCAGCGAAAGTCACGCGTTCTGCGTTGCAATACGCTGCGTCTGTCGCCGGCTTGATGATCACCACCGAAGCGATGATCACCGATCACGTCGCAGACACATCGTCTGAAATCTAGTGAGACTTTGGCGGGCAAACGCCCGCCAAATTGGATGAGGTTGATGTTATGACACGTTTGCCATCATTGTCGTTTTCAGTGCGTGAGACGGGAAAAGCTTGCTCAAATACCGATTGGCCAAGTGTGATCTGTTTTCCCAGCGTCACTAAAGGTTATCCGGAGTTTTCTATTAAGAAGGGGCTAGCAAAACCAGTCAGAGTGGTGGTGTTCACCATTGATGTCTCTCAACTGATGCGAGCTGGTGAACGCGTTATCCATTAACGCCTCTCTTGGTTCTCTGTGTTTCCCCTCTCTTTTTTGGCCGCAAACCACGCGGCCTTTTTTATTCTCACAAACGCGTTACCCAGTGTGCAACGCGTTCGCCAAGGTATTGAGCGGTAGCTAAATCGCTCGGGTGCGCTTGGCCTTTCATACCTTGTGCCACGACACCACTTTGTTGTCCAAGTCGGTTTAACCCTTGCGGACTAAAGCCGCCTGCCACATCTAAGTTGACCCACAACATACCGTGTTGGCCTGCGAGGGTGGTTAAGTATTGAAGGGTGCTGGATTGGTCACCGTTGTAACCCCCACCGCTGGTAAACCCTGCTGCCAGTTTATTGGCCCAGCGTTGATCGGCCCAGAATTCGCTACTGGCATCGGCAAAGGCTTTAAATTGGGCGGAAACGCCACCCATGTAGGTTGGCGAGCCAAAGATAATCGCGTCGCAGCTAAGGAGCGCTTCAAACAGTTCTGGGTGTTCAAAACGACCTTCAATAATAGCGGCCCCCTCAATGCGGTGTTCGACGACCTGCACATCTTGCGCGTGAATGCCTGCGATGATGGCTTGAGCGAGTTGGTGGGTGATGTCGGTTTTGCTGAAATAAACAACGGCGATTTTCTTCAAAATATGCTCCTTAGTCGCGGATATTCATGGCTTGCTATGTTCAAGTGGCGCAAGGTTAATTCCTCAAGTTAACTTGAGGTCAAGAGGCGGGAGCGAATTTTTGCAGATAAAAAAACGCCCTGAACAGGTTCTGGTCAGGGCGTTGGTAGTGAGAGGGAGTGATGGTTAGCTGACTGCGCGAACTTTGCCTTGTTTGAGATCACTCAGCACTTGCGCTTTTGGACCATCGGCAATCACGCTGCCTTTTTCCATCACGATTACGCGGTCGACCACGTCCAGCATCGAGGTTTTATGGGTGATCAAAATCAGCGTTTCACTCGGTTTGAGCTGAGAAAGCTGATATTTGATCTGCATTTCAGAGCGGTTATCCATTGCGCTAGTGGGCTCATCCATCAGCAACACAGGTGGTCTGCCAAGGAAGGCACGAGCGATGGACACCGCTTGACGCTGGCCACCTGAGAGCATGGCGCCGCCTTCACCAACTTGGCGCTCTAGGCCAGCAGGATCGGCTTGGGTGAACGTGGTGACCCCAGCGCGGTTTGCAGCATCAAGCACATCACGGTCATCCACAAGAGGTCGGCCTAAGGTGATGTTTTCGCGAATGGTGCCAAAAAACAGATTGCTGTCTTGCGGTACACAGCCGATGTTGCGGCGGATATCGACATGATGGAGCTGTTGAATGTCGGTATCGTCAATGCGTACGTGCCCGGCGGTGGGTTGATAAAGACCCATGATCAGTCGCTCTAACGTGGTTTTGCCTGAGCCAATTCTGCCAATGATCGCCACTTTTTCACCTGGGTTGATGGTGATGCTCAAATCACGAATGGAGGCGACGGGGGCATCTGGGTAGTGGAAGGTGACGCGATCCAGTTCCACTTTGCCTTGCACCATAGGGCGGTGAATGTAGCGTTTGCCTTCTTCCTGCTCGTCGGGCATTTCCATCACTTGGTTAATGATGGTCATGGAGGATTTGGCTTGATTATAACGAGTCGAAAGCAGTGAAAGCTGAACCAGTGGACCAATCGCTTTGCCACTGAGCATCGTGGCCGCAATCAAGCCACCCATGGTAAGGTCACCGTTCGAAATCAAATAAACGCCTAAAATAATCATCGCCACGTTGGCACTTTGCTGCACAAAACCTGCGGCATTTTGGATGCTGTCGGTGAGTCGGCGAGTCTTGATGTTCCAGTTAGCCATGTGTGCGACCGCTTCTTCCCAGCGGTATTGGAACTGGCCTTGCGCGCTAAACAGTTTCACGGTTTCCAAACCTGCTAAGCTCTCAATCAGGTTGGCGTATTTCTGCGATGCCAAGCGTGAACCTTCTTCAATTGAGCGGCGCAGCGGACCTTGGATCAGCGCAGAGTGAATCATCAAAATCACCACGCCTGCGATCGGCACATACACTAAATCGCCAGCCATCAGCCAGATAAGCAGGAGGAAGAGTAAGGCAAACGGCAAATCAATCAGCGCGCTGACGGTGGCCGAGGTAAAGAACTCGCGAATGGATTCAAACTCTTGCAAGTGACGCGCAAATGCTCCGACGGACGTTGGTTTGGATTCCATTCGAATGCCCATCACTTTGCTAAACAACTTCGATGAGATGAGAATGTCGGATTTTTTCCCCGCCACATCGATGAAGTAATTGCGCAGCATTTTGAGGATGAAGTCGAATAGGAAGACGACAAAGATCCCGCTCGCCAACACCCATAGCGTTTCAAACGCGAGGTTCGGCACCACTTTGTCATAGACAATACGGGTAAACATCGGCGCGGCGATGGCAAATAAGTTGATCAGGATAGAGGCGATCAGCACATCACGATAGATGTGTTTGGACTGCCATAACGTTGACCAAAACCAGTGCCCTTCGCGTGTTTTGAGAATCTCTGGTGAGCGTTCATCGTAACGAAACTGCTTTTTCACCAAGAAATAACGCCCAGTGTATTGCTGTTTCAGTTCTTCAAGAGGGATGAGAACGGGCACCATACCACTTTCGAGCGTAGTGATTTCTGCTTCACCAGCCTCTTTATTGACGCTGTTAAGAACGCAGGAATCACCTCCTTTCAATAGTAAAATCGCTGGGAGCACTAACGTGGAGATATCGTCTAACTCGGCACGATTCTCTTTAGCTACCAGTCCGGCACGCTCTGCGGAACGAGGCAGGAGAAACGGTGTCAGTTTGCCATCCGCCAGCGGAAGCCCATTAATCAGCGCTTCCGGTGAGTTCGCTAAGCCATAATAACGACTGACGTAAATCAGCGAGTTTAACAATGGATCTTTCATGAGATAACCTTACTACTCTTTATCTACGATGAAGCCCTGGAATACTTCAACAAAATGCTCTGCTAGGAAATCCAACTGAGTTTGCGTTTCCACGCGTGAGGCAATGGTGGTAATGCCTAAATTGTGTGCCGCACGCGAAATCGACGTCAGTGTGAACTTCTGTTTTTCGTCGTCCAAATTATGGGTAAACAAGTAATCCAGTTTTACGTAATTTGGACGATACTCGTTGATGTAATCCAATGAATGGAAGTTACGGCCATAGTTGTCGACACCAAATTCGGCTCCTGCATTGCGGATAGCATGACACAACAACGCTGTATGGTGAGGCTGCTGAATAAAGCTCTCTTCTGCAATTTCAAAATGGAGCAAATTAGCCACCTCACGATTTTTCTCTAAGGTGTTGGTGAGCCAACGAATAAAGCTAGGCTGAGAGAGGCTGCTCTGAGCAATGTTGATCGCAAGTGGCTCGGCGATGATGCCGCCTTGCAGTTTATCAATCATTGCAGAGATAACGTATTGGTCGAAAATGTGCGTTGCTTCTAGCTGCTCTAGCGCATAAAGGTACTGATTTGCTCGGTAAATGTGGCCATCTTTCTCAATGCTAGAGAAGACCTCGCGATGGAAGGTGTGTCCACTGCCTGTGTTGGCGGATTGGAAACGGAACTGAATCCATTGATGGTGAATCGCTTCTTCCACCAACGCTTTCCATTGCTGTTTACCCATCATGCTGCCTTGGCTATCACTGCCGACAAAGCCGTATTTTTTCTCTGGAGAGGTTTTTGCTTTGGAAAGGGCGTTGTCCACCATAGAAAGCATTTCTGAGCGCGTTTTACCTTCTTTAATGTAAGCAAGACCGAGTGAGACTTTGGCATCGGCAGTACCGGTTGGATCGGTATTGAGCATATGTACGCAGTTGACAATGCTGTCGGCGACAATTTTGAGTTCACTTTCATCCATATGTGGGAAGATCAAACCAAACTCATCACTGGAAATACGCGCAAGCGTCACGCCGGGAATGGATATCGTACTCTCGAGTTGCTTCGCCAGTTCTGCCACCATACGGTCAGCCGATTGGTAATCTTTGCTGTCGTACACTTCACCGATGTACTCTGCATTGAGCACCGCCACACCACCCGGTGAGCTTTCAGCAAGCCACTGATCCAATTGGCTAATGTAGTATGAACGGTTGCCCAGTTTGGATACTGGGTCAATGTAGGCTTGTTCACGTAGGCGTTGGGCTTCTTTCGCTTGTTCTTTAAAAGAGACTTCAATCTGTGCGGACATGCGGTTGATGCCGTCAACCACAGCAATCAGATCTTTGGTATGAGGGCGGTCAAGCGGGTTGCCAAACTTGTTGTTGGCGATGTCGTTCATCTTCTGAATAATTGCGGTCAGCGGCTTCAACGAACGTTTTAAGATATACGCGATAGAAATCAAACCAATTAGAAAGACACCAGCAAACGCTGTGAGTAGACGAATTAAGGCCTTCCAAAGCTGTTCATAGGCCGCGCCTGGGTGACTGACAATTTCGACCTCGGCCAGTTGTAACCAACCACTGGTCACGATGCGCTGATCATGAATGCGCTGGAATAGGTCAAGTTGACTAAACCAGGTGGGTACAGAAGACGGTTTAATCGGATAAGTACGGATGATTTCTTCACCAGATTCGAGGAAAATCAATCGAACAACAGAATATGAACTTCCATCGAACAAAGCGTTGATCACGGACTCAACCGCAACACGGTCTTTATCCTTCAGATAAGGCGCAAGAGCCAACCCCACCGTATTGATGGTGTTATTCATTTCTGAGCGTTGCTGCTGTTCTAAACTGTTCCGAGTCGTATTGAACTCGATGACGAAAACCGATGCCATCAGTATTACGAAGACAGTTATCATACCAACAACGAGTTGTTTATATAGTGTCATGCTCATTACTCATCATAATTGATAAGGGGTTTATTCAATTTGAGTGTTTTTTCTCTAGAACGGAGATCGTTCCAAAGGCTAAGTCGGGATGAATCGCCTGCTAATTGACCGCTGGTATTGGCAGATTTCATCAACCAAAGATTTTTACCGTTAAAGCTGTAAATCGGCAGTAAGTCTAGACGTTTTGATGCCTGCATAATCTTTGGATTGATGTTATCCAAAATCAGAGGCTCAGAACTGGGTGTTTTATAGTATGCCAAAACCATATGGAACTGATTGAGTTCTATTGCTTTAACGTATACCAAACGGAGTTTATTATCTGAGACACCCAGTTCGATCAAAGAAAAATACTTGGCAATTGTGAAGTCCTCACAGTCGCCCGCATTACTGCCTAAAAATTCTAACGGCGTGGCCCAATAATCTTTCTGCCCCCATAAATCGATATCGTTGACAAAATAGAGTTGGTTAAAAAAATCATTAATTCCTTCCAGTTTTTCTTGTTCATCTAATAATTTAAATAAATCAATGTATTCGCGCCAAGTGTTGACACGCTGGCCAGCGCGTTCACCATAGGTCTTGGTGACGGCATCAATCCATTTTTGCTCGGTGGTATTGAGTGCTTGCGAGTAAAATCCAGTCATGCTTAGCCCCACCAGCAGTACCCAGTGAACTATAGACTTGAAGCGACGTATCATCCGGAGACACGAGGGATACGCGCTATGGCGTTTACTCTTTAAGTGCATTGCTTTGCGCGCTAAGTATTGGCTTGAGCAAATAATCAAGAACGGTTCGTTTACCGGTAATGATGTCTACCGATGCGGTCATGCCGGGAATAATCGGTAGTTCCGCATCTTGACCAAAATTGGTTTTTTCGGTTCGAACTCTCACGATATAAAAACTGTTGCCTTCTTCGTCTTGGGTGGTGTCGGCACTGATGTGCTCCAGCTCACCGTCTAGCCCACCGTATTTGGTAAAGTCATACGCGGTGAACTTGACCACAGCAGGCAGATTTGGACGTAAAAAAGCAATGTCTTGCGGGGCGATTTTCGCTTCCACCAACAAGGAATCTTCGGTGGGTACGATCTCAACGATATCCATACCCGGCTGGATAACCCCACCGACGGTGTTAATGTTGAGGGTTTTGATTTTGCCTGTGACCGGAGAGACGACAACCGTTCTCTTAACGCGATCACGTAAACCCACGGTGGATTCCACTAACGCAGAGAGTTGATCTTGCGCTTTGTTGAGCTGATCTTGCTGTTCCGAACGGAATTTGAGTGCCGCATCAATGCGGCTAAGCATCGCTTCTCGAATTGATGACTGAAGCACAGGAATTTTCAGTTCAGTCGAAGTGAGCTCACGTCGTGTGTCGTTCACTTGGCGCTGCAATTTGAGCAGTTCGATTTTTGGTACGATGCCTTCATCAGCCAGTGGTTGCGTGATTTCCAGCTCTTTTTTGGCAAATTGATGGCCCTGTCTTAAGTTTTGTACGCGAGCTTGGATTTCGACATAGTCTTGCTGTTTTTGCTTTACTTGTTGAGTAAGTACCGAAATCTGGTTACGGAGATTGTTGAGATCTTGACGATACTGCGCACGTTGGCGTGCCAGCAGTTCCGGTTGGCTTTGTTCAAGTTCGGTCGGGAAGTTTAATTGGCTGTAGCGGATCACTACGCTTTTTTCCCATTCCTCATTGCTGAACTCTTCGTCGATTTCCACGCTATCGATGGAAGTGGTGAGCTGGAGCACTGCCGCCATTAAGTTGGCGACCTGTTGTTCACGTTCACGATAATCTGAGCGAAAACGCGTATCATCAATCAGCAATAACTGTTGGCCTTTTTGCACCAACTGGCCCTCTTTGACCAAAATTTCTTTCACCAATCCGCCTTCGAGGTTTTGCACGATTTGGATTTGAGAAGAAGGAATCACTTTTCCCTGGCCTACGGTCACTTTGTCGATTTCAGCCCAAGCGGCCCAACCGATGGCAACGGCAAAAAACAGAACAATCACCCACAACATCAAGCGGGCATTGGTCGGGGTATTGAGAAGCAAAGCGGCGGTTTTGTCATCTACAAAATCGAGCTCTTCACGACTGAGCTTATTGTAGTTTTCACTGCTCATGCACTGTCCTTGTTTGAATATGGTTCGTTGTTATCATTTTGATTCTAAGCTCAGTTTAGGTAAATGTTAAAACGATGTAATAGTTGTTGGCGTCGAACATGTTACTGATCTTTAAACTGAGATTTATCTAACTGATGCTTTTTGAGTTTATCATACAGGGTTTTACGTGATACCTGTAACTCTTGTTGTACCTCTTTTAAGCGTCCGCCATGCCGTTTTAGCGCATCAAACAGCAAGGTATATTCAAAGTAATCCAGTCGTTGTGTCATGGTTTGCGCCTGAGCTTGCTGCAGTTCATTGACATCTGCCGACAGGAATTGTGGTGATTTGAGTGCGCGCAACTCGGCAAACTGGCGCAGCTGGCGAATGTTCTCTGGCCAGGTTTGTTGCTGCACGGTTTCCAGCTCTTCGGCGGTAATGCGCGGTGGCTGAACTTGGTAGCGGCTACAGGCATTGCGCACGAAGTGTTTGTACAGGGCTGGGATGTCGTTTTTGCGTTGATCGAGTGTGGGCAATACGACTTTCTGCACTTCACCCTGTAGCGCATGCGGCAAAGCAACTGTTGCACATACCAGTTTGCCGCTACCGAGTGGCGTTTCCAATAATGTTTGCCACTGCTTCGGTTTGAGCACTTCGGCATCATGGATAAACAGAGTGTCGTTGGCATGCTGTGCGAGCAACTCAGCCAATCTATTCACCATCTCTTCTGGTGAAAGATCGCTAAAGTAGAAACCGGAAATAGGAACCAGTTCGCCTTCGTTGCGGTTATGAATATCATAGAAAAACTGAGCACATAGCCGTTTGCCTGTGCCTTTGTCACCAAGCAAAATTAACGGTCGATCGGTTTGAGCGCTAATCAAGGCACGACGAATCTGCACCATCGCTTGAGAGTGGCCAATCAGTTTTGAGCCGGCATGGGTCTGCATATCGAGCTCTTTTTTCAGCCAGATGTTTTCTTGTAGCAAGGCGAGTTTGTCTTCGGCATTGCGAATGGCTTTCATCAAGCTATCGGTGGTAAATGGTTTTTCGAGGAAATCGTACGCACCTTCTTTCATCGCTGTTACCGCTGTTTTGACATCACCATAGCCGGTCAGCACGATGACCTGAAAATGAGGATTGCGAGAACGCAGCTCTTTAAGAAAAACTAAGCCATTCATCACCGGCATATGGATGTCAGTAACCACAATGGCGGCATGTTGTGTATCAATTTGCTTGAGCGCTTCGACTGCGTTGGGATAGCAAATAACGTCGATCCCTTCGATCATCAGCGCTTGGCTGACGGAGTCTCGGATATGGGGTTCGTCATCGATAAAGTAAATACGGTTTTTCATAATCTATCTTGTGTAGCGAGAGCACTTGGTGAGAGTGTGGGCAAGGAGAGCGTAAAACGCATTCCTGATGGTGATAGGTTTTCTGCCGTAAGCTGCCCTTGGTAACTTTCTATGATGCGTTTGGAAATGGTTAAACCAAGCCCAAGACCTTCTGGCTTGGTGGTAAAAAACGGGTCGAAAAGATGTGCCAGCTTGGTTGCCTCAATCCCTGGGCCGTTGTCGCTGACAATCAACTGGCAAGCATCATGCTCAATGGCACATTCAATCATGATTTGGCCATCGGCTTGTCCTTCCAAGGCTTGTATCGCGTTGTGGATGAGGTTGATCAGCACTTGCTCAAGCTCGATATGGTGAATATTGGCGGCGAGCGAAGGTGAAATGGTCGCGATTTTTAACGTCACGCCCGATTTGATCAGTTTATTACTGAGGATACGCGTTGCGTTGTGCACGGCGTCATGCAAATTCGCGTAATAGTGACGTTCATCCGGGGTCGATTTACGGGTGAATATTTTCAGGCGCGCAATCACTTCGCTGATGGTTTCATTGAGTTGCAGCATTTGTTGCAAGTTGTGCTCAACCAGCTGATGTTTTTCCATCGACATCAGCTTCAAGCTGTTTTCGGTGTAGGTGCGCAGCGCCGCCAGCGGTTGATTGATTTCATGATTAATGCTGGCAGAAAGCTCGCCAAGCAGTGCCAACTTCACCGCTTGGGTCAGTTCTTGTTGGGTTTGTTTGAGCTCTTGCTGCGTCTTTTCATATTGAATAATGGTTTGTTGCAGGCGTTGGTTGCTCTCGCTGAGCACTTCAGTACGCTGTTTGACTTTGGATTCTAACTGCTTGTTAAGCAGTGCCAACTGACGTTTGTTGTTGAGTGTTTGCTGCCAAGCAAAGGCGATCAAACTGAGTAAGCTAAATATCAGCACAAAAATCACATCGGCCTGAAGTACCGCGATTAAACGTTGTTGATGTGGTGCGAGCGTGACCACACGGAAACCTCGGGCATTACTTGCCGCAAGATAGACTTGGTGAAGCGGCATCATCAGTTCGTTGACTGAACTCTCGCTCAGCGTGGGTAATTGGATGGAAGGGTGAGATTTAGGGGCGCTTACGCCATATTGTTGGTTTCGTACCATCGCCTCAACTTGCTCTGATTCGATGGGCGCTAACGCCGTATAACGCCACGCAGCATTGTTGCTTAAGAAGACCACATTGTTTTGATCGAGCACCATAATGTCGGCTCTTTCAGGCGCGATGCTGTTTTCCAGTTCTTCTAAACTCACTTTGACCGTAATGACACCGGCGATGTGCTCGCCAATCCAAATCGGAGCGGAGTAAAAATAGCCGCGTTTATTGGAGCGAATGCCGAGTGCGACGTAACGAGCGATTTGACCGTTCATTGCGTCGATAAAATAGGGACGGAAAGAGAAATTTTCCCCAACAAAGGTATCGTCTTGCTGATAGTTACTTGAGCCCAACACAACCCCATTTTGATCATGTAAATAGATAGTGTCTGCTAAGGTTTGTTTTGACCATTCCTCAAGCAGTACGTTTAAACGTTGGCGCTCTTCTGGGTGGCTTAAGTATGTGAGCAGACGTGGGTCATGGCTGAGTAGGTTGGGAATTTGTTCAAATTTGGCCAGTTCTAACCCCAGTTGTTGGTTAGCTCGCTCGGCATAGTTTTGTAAAATGGCGCGCCACTTTTTCTCTTGATAGTGGGAGGCTGATAAATGTGTCATGGTGAGGCCAATACTGCCGAAGACAAGCAAAAAAAGAAAAAAACGGTAGCCAGACCAACGGGTATTCAACGACACACAATGCCTTTATATAAATTTGGAATGAGACGTTACTTTACCAGTGGTATAAAAAAGATAAACCTAACCGCGACTACAACGCGAAATTGATCTGAGTTTTGCTGGCTAAAGGTGATTTTGAGTGTGCACACGGTATGGCTTTATGGTTTCTAGGCTTGAGTTTGCGGACATTCGGGCGCACAATCGGCAAAAATTCTGTGAAGGAGTGAAGATGGAACTTGCTGATATTCGTCGTGAATACACCAAAGGTGGTTTGCGTCGTAAAGACTTAAAAAGCGATCCAATTGATCAATTTAACTTTTGGCTAGAGCAAGCGATCAAGGCGAATTTGAGTGATCCAACCGCGATGACGGTTGCCACAGTAGATAAAGATGGCATGCCTTTCCAACGTATCGTTTTGCTGAAAAACGTCGATAAAGATGGCTTTGTGTTTTACACCAATCTGGGCAGCCGTAAAGCGCAGCACTTAGAGCACAACAGCAAGATCAGCCTTCATTTTCCTTGGCACCCGCTTGAGCGCCAAGTACACATCACTGGCGTGGCAGAAAAACTGACCGCAATGGAAAACATGAAGTATTTTACTTCCCGTCCGAAAGAGAGCCAACTTGCGGCAATGGCTAGCCGTCAGAGCAGCCGAATTTCCGCTCGTGGCGTACTTGAAGGTAAGTTTCTTGAGCTAAAACAGAAGTTTGCCAATGGTGAAATTCCCGTGCCGAGCTTCTGGGGTGGATTCCGCGTCAAACCACAAAGCATTGAATTTTGGCAAGGTGGCGAGCATCGCCTGCACGACCGTTTCCTTTACAGTCAAGAACAAGGCGAGTGGCACATTGATCGCCTTGCGCCTTAAGCGCTATTTGCACGTTAAGCTTGCACGGTTAGCGCCATTCTGATGGCGATCATTCACTTAAATGATCGCCATTGAGCACCACAGAAAGCTGAGTTTTCAGTAAGCTTTCTGGGATCAAAGATCCAAATCCTGCTTCTAACGCCTTATCAATCAACTCATTTTTGCTGTTTGCCGCGAACTTGGTGCGCAGCCTTGCCACGTGACCTTCGACGGTTTTAATCGAAATCCCCATGATGTTGGCGATGTATTGCGGTTTGCGTCCATAAAGCAGCAGAAACAGCGTTTCTTGCTCGCGGGCGGTGAGATCTTGCATCGAGAGAGTGGCGTCATCAAAACGGAAGGAAGGCTGATTCCCATCGGTGATCCCCGTTGCGCGGCATATCCAGTAGCCTACCTCTAATACCGCGGTGTCGGTGAGCTCTTGACCATAAAAAATCGTCCCTTGCACTTCACCGCTGTCGTTGTACCAAGGAGACTTGGTAAAAATATGTGCGCGCCAGCGGCCATCTGGGTAAGGATGAATATCGAGAATTTTCAGCGTTCGTTCACTTTCCATCACATATTGATCTTGTCGCTGAAACTCGGCTGCGCATTCTACCGTTGGGCTCGGCATATCGAAATCGGTGAGACCAATACAATCTTCAGGGCGACGATGTCCAACCAGCCAAGCATAATCTTGGTTAGCGTAACGAAAGACTGAGTGGCGATCTTTACAGCCCCAACAGCCCGGAAGTTGGTTAAAAAGGGAAAACTCGACATTGCTCAAATCATTAGACACCGTGTAACTCACCTATATCGCTCAGTGGTAACCTGAAAATATGCATGTAATTTGTATGCAATTCTTTGTTTTTGGCTAAATTATTACTCGAAATTGGTTTTTTCTACCAAGTTTATTTGTTTTGATAGTAGGTAAAACGGAGCGATAGAAAAAAGGCCAGCCTGAAGAGGGCTGGCAATACAAGATATTCATCTTGTCGACGTGTAGAAGAGGTTCTAAATCACATAGCGAGGGTCTGCTACGTCAATTTAGAGGCATCATAGGACACCTAGAGTAGGCAACGTATACTTGCTGCGGACTCATATAAGCACTCTATGAGAAATCCATGTGCTGTAAAAGGAGGGAAAACCCTCTATTTATTAAGGATATTGCTCCGTTTGCCCATGATTTCATTCGTAGTACATAGGCCGTAGGATGGCATTACATGATCATCGTTCCGGAACAATGATCAACGGCGATGTGCAAAAGATCTTTATGCTGCTTCTCAGTTTGACTTGCATGCGAGTTGAGGTGAGGTATCATTCTCTAGTCCTTGGTATACAACGCATCACTATGACCGAAACCGATAAGCCTCAGCCCGAGATCATTGCTAGTTTGAAGCTGCCCAAGCCGGCAGAGTTGGTCACTTTGCCTTCTTATATGGATTGCCATGATCATCATTACACGCAAATCGTGATTGGTTTGAAGGGGCAAGCCGAGTTTGAGGTGCGAGGGCAAGGAAACTTGGTCGGACCGGGGCAAGGGTGCGTCGTTACGGCGTGTTCAGACCATGCTTTTGGCGGCGTGATTGGTCAATCGGATATTCTGGTGTTGAACATGCCGATACCGAGTGACGATGATCCGCTGCTGCTGCAAAAAATCAATCAAATTGAAAAATCTCACCTTTATTTTCAATTGGATGCGCAAATTCAAAAGCTGATCCAGATGTTGGTACACGAGATGCAATCCAATCCGGAAGATCTGCTGTTGAGTCGCGCGTGCAACGATACGGTGATGGCGCTGCTTCAGCGTCATATATCGGCATTTGAAACGCCAAGAAAAGAGTCGCGTTTTGATCTCGAAGCGATTGATCGCTATATCGAAAAGCACTTAAGCCATAAGATCAGCGTGGCGCAGCTTGCTGGCAGTGTCTTTCTTGGTGAAAGTCATTTTCATAGCTTGTTTAAAGAACAAATGGGCATTACACCGCACCAATATGTGCTCGGTAAGCGCATCGACATGGCCAAAGACCTGATTGAAAAAGGCACCTTGAGCTTGGGGCAAATTGCCGAGCTGACCGGTTTTTCTGGCCAAAGTACCTTTACCCACTCCTTTGCTCGTTTGCAGGGCATCTCTCCTTCTCAGTACAAAAAGCAATTTGGCGTTAAATAAGTTACTTTTTGCGATACAATATTTTGCTTAAATTCGTGTGATCATGTAGTTGTTTTGTTAAAAAAGCGAGTTTTTAGCAAAAAGCTCGGAGTTTTTGACAAGTATTCTTCTCGGCCTCAAAATACACTGCCTGCCATTGTGTAGCCCCGAAGCGGTTTTCGGGGATGAGATTGAGGAAAACGCATGTTTACAGCAACAGATGTGTTGAAGCCGGAGTTTGTCGCGCAGCCGCTCGACAAGCTATGGGCATTGATCTCCCCATTGTATATGGTGGATGAATCTCAATGGCTTGGGCAGCTCTTGCCACTGGCTACCCCTTCAGCGGAAGAAAAACAAACGATCGCGACTCGAACGACTCAACTAATTGAAGCGATTCGTGCCGACAAGAAGTCGATCCAACTGATCGATGCTCTGTTGTTGGAGTACAGCCTAGACACACACGAAGGTATCTTGCTGATGTGTTTGGCAGAAGCGCTGATGCGTATTCCGGATGCGGCCACGGCTGACGCTCTGATCAAAGATAAGATGAGCGTGGCAGATTGGAAATCGCATCTTAAAAATTCTGAATCTGTGTTTGTCAACGCCTCGACATGGGGCCTCATGCTGACAGGTAAAGTGGTGGGCTTGGGTGATGATGAAACGCAAAGCGCCAGTCAAGCGCTTAATCGCTTAGTGAACAAGCTTTCTGAGCCAGTGATCCGCAAAGCCATGTATCAGGCAATGAAGATCATGGGTCATCAGTTCGTTCGTGGTCGCACCATCGAAGAGGCGCAGAAAAATGGCCGCCCGATGCGTGATAAAGGCTTCACTTACTCTTTTGACATGCTGGGTGAAGCGGCGCTGACCACCGCGGATGCCAATAAATACTTCAAAGATTATTTGATGGCGATTGAGGCGGTGGGCCGTGAAACGTATGGTAATGACACCAGCCCCGCGCCGTCGGTATCGATCAAACTCTCTGCCTTGCATCCTCGTTATGAAGTGGCTAATGAACACCGCGTGATGAGCGAGCTGTTTGACACCTTGGCACAACTGCTGAAACGCGCTGTCGAGCTAGACGTTGCGATTACCATTGATGCGGAAGAAGCCGACCGCCTAGAGCTCTCTCTCAAACTGTTTGAAAAACTCTACCGCAGTGAAACGGTCAAAGGTTGGGGTAAGTTTGGTCTGGTGGTGCAAGCGTATTCCAAACGTGCTCTGCCGGTGTTGGTGTGGCTCAATGCACTTGCTAAAGAGCAAGGCGATTTGATCCCGCTGCGTTTGGTGAAAGGCGCGTATTGGGACAGCGAAGTGAAGTGGTCTCAGCAGCGCGGTTACGATAACTACCCGGTTTACACTCGCAAAGAAGCCACCGATGTGGCGTACTTAGCGTGTGCTCGCTTCCTATTAAGCGATGACGTGCGCGGCAACATCTTCCCGCAATTTGCTAGCCATAACGCGCAAACCGTTTCCTCGATCGCCACCATGGCGACTCACAGCGACTACGAGTTCCAACGTCTGCATGGCATGGGTGATTCACTCTATAACCATGTGATGGAGCAGTATCGTCAGCCAGTACGAATTTACGCGCCAGTGGGCAGCCACAAAGATTTGCTGCCATACCTAGTGCGTCGTCTGCTGGAAAACGGTGCCAACAGCTCGTTTGTACACCGTTTGGTCGATGCGCGCTGCCCAGTGGCAGAGCTCACCAAACACCCAGTAGAAGCGCTGACCTCATTTGAAACCCTGAACAATACCAAGATCCCATTGCCAGCGGCGATTTTCCCTGAACGTAAAAACTCCTATGGCGTTAACGTGGATATCGAAAGTGAAGCCAAGCCGTTTGAAGCACAGGTCGAGTCCTTCTTGAGCAAGCAGTGGCTAGCTGGCCCGATCATCAACGGCGCATCGCTGGCCGAAAGCATGATCAAGGACGGTCAAGCGGAAAGTGTCACAGCGCCGTATGATCGTCGTATCCAAGTGGGGCAAATTGCGTTTGCTAACCTTGACCATGTTTCCCAAGCGATCGACATCGCACAAGCGGCTTTTGCCGATTGGAATCGCACACCGTTGGTGGAGAAAGCGCGTTGCCTAGACAACCTCGCTGACTTGATGGAAGCCAACTTGGCTGAGCTGGTGGCACTTTGTCACCAAGAGGCGGGCAAGACACTGCATGACAGTATTGATGAAGTGCGTGAAGCGGTCGATTTCTGTCGTTACTACGCCAAACAAGCGCAAAATCTGCAACCTTTTGAGTTAGAAGGCTTTGATGGCGTGAAACGCATTGCCAGCCGTGAAGGTTTGGGGGTGTTCGTCTGCATTAGCCCGTGGAACTTCCCACTGGCGATTTTCCTTGGTCAAGTGACCGCGGCGCTCGTGGCGGGCAACACGGTCGTAGCGAAACCAGCGGAACAAACCAGTTTGATCGCGGTACGTGCGGTAGAACTCATGCTACAAGCGGGTTTCCCGGCAGGCGTTGTTCAACTGATCCCTGGTCGTGGTGCGGATATTGGCTCGGCGCTCACCTCTCACCCTGCCATTGCGGGTGTGGCGTTTACTGGCTCCACCGCCACGGCGCAACGCATCAACGTGACCTTGGCACAACGTGAAGCCAAACCGGTGCCGTTTATCGCCGAAACCGGTGGTCAAAATGCGATGATCGTGGATAGTACTGCGCTGCCAGAGCAGGTGGTGCGTGATGTGATCCGCTCTGCCTTCGCTTCTGCAGGTCAACGCTGTTCAGCACTGCGTGTGCTGTTTGTTCAGCAAGACATTGCCGACCGAGTGATTGGCTTGATCCAAGGAGCAATGAATGAACTGAGTGTTGGTGTGCCGCATCTACACAAAACCGATGTGGGGCCAGTGATTGACGCGCGCGCGAAAGAAAAGCTGCTGCAGCATATCGAGCAGATGAACCAAACTCAGAAACCGATTGCGCAACTGACACTGGCGGACGATTGTCAGCATGGTGATTTTGTTGCACCAACGGCATTTGAAATCTCAGGCATCGACGTGCTTAAAGAAGAGCAGTTTGGCCCGATCCTGCACATTGTGCGTTTCAAAGCGTCTGAACTGACTCGCGTGGTGGAACAAATCAACCAAACGGGCTTTGGTTTGACCATGGGTATTCACAGTCGTAACGAAACCACCTACCGCTGGATCGAAAAACACGCACGAGTGGGGAACTGCTACATCAACCGCGACCAAGTGGGTGCGGTGGTTGGCGTGCAGCCATTCGGTGGTCAGGGCTTATCGGGGACCGGGCCAAAAGCAGGTGGTCCACACTACTTGTACCGCTTTACCCAAGTGCAATTTAACCAGACTGAGAACGCATAAGGAGCAACATCATGGTTCATCAAGTGACGAGTTTTTCGGATGCTTTCTCAGCATGGGAACAGTGGAATCTAACCAATTTTGATTACAAATGTGAGCACTTGCTTGCATTTAAAGCCGCTCTGGATGGGAAGCATGCGCTGGTTGCCAAGGTGGTGTCTTACCACTTGCAACAAGCCTCTTCGCTATTGGCTGACGCCCACCTTTTGGTTGGGCCTACCGGAGAAACCAACGAGTTGTACACCGCGGGCCGTGGGGTGGCGCTGGTGATCGTTGAAAACGAGCAAAGCGATTCAGAGCAAGCTCTGTACAACGCTTTTGCTTTAGTGACCTGCGCGCTGATCGCTGGTAACAGCGTCCTCGTTTGCAGTGATAACTCAGAGTTCAACGGCTTGCTCAGCAGCGCCCTTGAACAGACGCATTTCCCTTCCAACCTAGTACAAATGGTCGCCTACGATGCGGTTTTACAGCTCATCGACCGTGATGTACGCAGTGTCGGTTACGTGGGTAATGCGCAGGTTGAGCATGATCTCAATCTACAATTGGCCAAACGTAACGGTGCTATCGTTGGTTTGGTTTCTGCAACGGATCAAACAGGCGCTCTGCTTGCTCATGATCCGCATCTCTCGCTGCGCTTTATTACCGAGCGTACGCGAACCATAAATATTACCGCAGTGGGTGGTAACGCAACTCTACTCGAGTTGGGGAACGATACTCACTAACCTTTCCATGCTCCCCCACGCCGTTTGGGGGAGCCAAGGAAGGATTATTATTCTAATGAGGACTATCTAATGATAGAGAGTAGCTTCGCTATTACGGGCACTTTTATTGCCTATTTACTTCTTATGGTGGCTATTGGGCTTTATGCCTACAAAAAGACATCCAGCTCAAGTGACTATTTCTTGGGTGGTCGTAGCTTAGGTCCATGGCCAGCGGCGCTGTCTGCTGGGGCATCGGACATGAGTGGTTGGTTGTTGCTGGGCCTACCTGGTTACGCTTACGCCGCGGGTATCGAGTCGTTCTGGCTTGCTGGTGGTTTGTTGGTGGGTACTTGGGCAAACTGGCTAGTCAGTGCCAAGCGTCTTCGTACTTACAGTATTCAAACAGATGCGCTTACTTTGCCTGAATTCTTGTCACGTCGTTTCGATGACAAATCAAAACTGATTCAGACAATTTCTGCTTTCTTCATTCTGTTGTTCTTCCTTTTCTATACCAGCTCAGGCTTGGTTGCAGGGGGCAAACTGTTTGAAACTGTGTTTGGTCTTGATTACAGCACCGCGGTGATCATCGGTACCCTGTGTGTGGTTTCGTACACCTTGTTTGGTGGTTTCCTCGCGGTATCGTGGACAGATTTAGTGCAAGGCCTGTTGATGGCGGCGGCGTTGATGATTGTTCCTATTGCTGTAATGGAAGGGGGCTTTGGCCAACTGACGACCGACATGCACAACATTAACCCAGAGCTACTGACGCTATGGAACGATGCCAAAGGTGAGCCACTCAGTGCGATCGCGATTATTTCACTGGTTGCTTGGGGTCTTGGTTATTTTGGTCAGCCACATATTTTGGCGCGTTTTAAAGCCTCTCGTACTAACCGTGAGTTGGGTACGGCTCGTCGCATTGCAGTGAGTTGGACTGCGCTATCGATGGCGGGTGCGATTCTGGTTGGTTTGGTTGGCCTTGTATGGGTTAACGGTCACCCAGGGACTGAGCTTGGTGATGGTGAAAAAATCTTCATGTTGCTAGTGAACAGTGTGTTCCACCCTGTTATTGCCGGTATCTTACTAGCGGCGATTCTAGCTGCGGTCATGAGTACTGCGGACTCTCAACTGTTGGTTTCGTCTTCAGCATTAGCGGAAGATTTTTACAAGCAAGTGATCAAGCAAGACGCAAGCTCTCAGGAAATTGTCACAGTCGGCCGTATTGGTGTGGTGGTGATTTCCATCATTGCTCTTGTCCTTGCCATGACACCAGATAGCTCGGTATTGGGCCTTGTTTCTTACGCATGGGCTGGTTTTGGTGCTGCCTTCGGTCCTGCCGTTGTGCTAAGCCTTTACTGGAAAGGGATGAACCGCAACGGCGCACTGGCGGGTATCCTGATTGGTGGCATTACTATCGTGGTTTGGAAACAGCTGACTGGCGGTTGGTTCGACGTGTACGAAATCGTACCGGGAATCATCTTCTCAACCATCGCGATTATTGCGGTCAGCAAGCTAACCGGTGGTGCAGATAAGGCTGTTCTAGAGCAGCACCAAGAGTTTGAGAAAAAGTTGGTTGAGTTGGATTAATCTCATGGTTGATTGAAGCCAAAGGTTGATACTTCCTTTCGATTTACATTGTAAATAGTGAACCCCCATCTGCTTAGGCTGATGGGGGTTTGTCTTTTTACTAACAAGTAAAATTTTTTCCTTGCTCTAACATAAAAGCAAAAAAGTCCTTTATGCTAGCCTCCAATCCGCAGGGCGTTGATCGATAGCGATCGCAATTTATTGATGTGTAGAAGCAATTTTTTGAATCTAAAGCACAAAAATGAAAAGGCGCTTTTTGTGTGGGGAATTTATTTGGTCAAAATGTGTCAATTGTCATTAGCAGCATCGTACATCAGGGGAAGGGTCATGCCACAAATCTATTGCTCAGCGTGTAAAAAAACAACCGCACACAAAGTCGTTATGCGTCGTTGTCAGGTAGAGCAGAGTGATACGTTTGCAAGTCGGCTACAAAGTTTTACCCAACTGATGACCAAGTTTGTTTCTGGTGACCACTATTATCAAATGGAACCACAGCATTTCTGCCGCTACTGTAATACGCATAATACAGCAACGGTGAAATCCCTTTCTCCGAGAATGGTTCAGCCAATCAGCTAGGCAGGCCGATTACGCCAGTTCGCTATCAACCTCACTGGCATCGTCGTTGACTTCAACAGGCCAGCCATACGCTTGGTACTCTTTTTCTAATGCTTTTGCTACGTCGGTGGATACGTGCAGTGTGGTCCATTCGCCAATCGCGAAAGGTTGGTATTTAATCATGACGGTTTGCATGCTTTCTCCTGTGTTCAATCGAAGTGAGTTGTCGGCAGAAACTGACGAGCAAAGTAGATTGACAGCAGCTTGAGTTGTTATAAATATCGCTGCGCAAAAACGATATGGGAATATCATTCTGTATAGTGCATTATGATTCATATCGCTCCCCTGCATTATCTCCGTTTGGAACAAAGACTCTTTTCTTTCTGGCTCATTAAATTCATCATGAAGTTCAATAAGTGCCAGTAAAATAAGAAAAAAATCTTATTTAATAAGGAAAAATATGTTTGCTGAATGAGTGACTACATCTCATTAAACTCTCAGCTATTGATGGCATACTGGGTTAACCAGTACACTGACAAAAAACAAGAAAGGGATGAAAGATGTCAGCTTACCCGTTGGATCGTATCGATCTGCAAATCTTACGCATCTTGCACTTAAAAGGCCGTTTACCTGTGGTGGAACTGGCTAAGCAGGTCAACTTGACCACCTCACCGTGTTCTGAGCGAGTCAAACGTTTAGAGAAAGAAGGGTACATCAAGGGGTATCACGCTGAACTCAATGCCGAAAAGTTGGGCTTGGATGTCCAGGTGTTTATTCATATTCGTCTTGATCAAACCAGCTTTTCCATCTTTGAAAAGTTTGCCAAAGCTGTCGCCGATATGCCGGAGATTGAGGAGTGTTACTCATTGTCGGGCGATTTTGACACCATGATCAAAGTGCGTGTCAAAAGCATGAAGGCGTATCAAGAGTTTATGTCGAGCAAGCTAGGGACTCTGCCGGGGGTGATTCAAACGCGCAGCGAAGTGGTGATTGAGGAGCACAAAACGGGCTTTGGTGTGAACCCAGAGTTGTTGTCGACCTTGTACCAAAAGTAACGCGACAGATCAGCGGTGCGGGACATACCCCAGCGAGGGGGCAAGTCAGCGCCAAAATAGAAGAGGGAAGCACTGGGCTTCCCTCTGTTGTTTCTGCAGCGGTCAGTGGCTAAGCAACGACGGAAGTGATGACACCAATCAGGCCGCCAAACACGCCACCCCAAACCACAAGCCAACCTAAATGCTGTTTGATCATCTTCTGTACCATCTCTTTCACCAACTTAGGCGTCAGTTCGTTGAGACGCTGATCAATGATGTTTTCAATGTTTTGTTGGATCTCTTCCATCATCGCGGGCGCTTCCAGTTCTTCTTTCAATGCCTGCTTGATGGTGTCGCTGTGGCTGAGATCCACCATGGCTTGCTGCATCTTCTCGACAAACGGTTGCTTGAGGGGAATCAAGGCTTCTGTGCCGCCAAACATCGCCAACATGCCACCAAATTGCGATTGGGCGATCACATCAACCAGCGAGTCGAACGTTGGGTTGAAATCGACTTTGGCAATGATGGGCTCAAGATTGAAGCTCTTGCCACCGGCCATCTCTTTGCTGAGAAACTTATCGATGTTCTCGCGGGTAAAAAATTGCTCCATCATTAGGTTTTTGATCGCCGCTTTAAACTCTTCAAAGCGCGCAGGAATCACACCCGAGCCGTATAACCCCGGCACTTTTTCAAACAGCATATGAATCGCTAGCCAGTTGGTAATGGCGCCAGAGAAGGCAAACAAGCCAGCATAAAGAAGGTAGTCGTTTTTCAGCGCGAAACCTGCTGCCAAAGCCGCTAAGGCAATCACGTTGGTCAATAAGCTTTTGTTCATTTTATCGTGTTCGTTTTTATCGTTGGTTATTCGGATGGCGGAATTCTAATCCTAATTGGTGCTCGGGGCTACAGGGAGTGGCAGTTGTGCTAAAACGAGTAGTTCAAAACGTGATAGAGAAAGAGCCCGATGTTTGCATCGGGCTCTTTGGTTTAGTGCGGTTATTTAACGTGTACACGGAGCCGTGATATGACGCTCCAGCGCCGCGGCGAACTCGGTGACTTTCTCTGGATAGAGTTCGGCAAGGTTATTTAACTGCCCCAAATCATCGTGCAAATCGTACAACTGAGGGCGAGAGAGGTTGCCTTTTTCATTGCCAGTGTACTGGCAGATGAAGTCGTCATCATGTGGCGGGATATAGGCATAACGTTGGTCTCGGAAGACTTTCTTATATTGCATGCCTTCCAGCACCATTTCGCGGCGTCCTTGGTGTTCTTTGCCCAGTAAGGTCTCGAGTAGCGGTTGGCTATCGGGTGCTTCCTGCTCTTGCAACTCAATGCCGGTAAGCTGCGCAAAGCAGTGGTAGAGGTCCACTTGGTTGAACAGGGCGTCCGTTTCTCCATCGACAATGCCATTGGGCCAACGCACGATAAACGGCACCCGAGTCCCGCCTTCAAACAGGCTGTATTTGCCACCACGCAACGGCCCTGCCATGCGGTGCTCGCCATTGAGTTCTACCGCTTGGTCTTTGTAACCGTCGTTGAGCACGGGTCCGTTGTCACTGGAGAAAATCACCAACGTGTTCTCTTTGAGTCCGAGCTGCTCTAGTTTGTCGAGCACTTGGCCAATGCACCAATCCATTTCGACAATCACATCGCCACGCACACCGTGAGGGGTAACGCCACGAAAGCGTGGGTTAGGTATGCGAGGCACATGCGGCTGATGCAGTGCGTAGTAAAGGAAAAAGGGCTGATGTTGGTGTTGTTCGATAAACGCCATGGCTTTTTGCGCGAACTCTTCCCCCATGGTTTCATCGTTCCAAATGGCGGACTGCCCACCACGCATATGACCGATACGGCTGACCCCATTGATGATGGTGCCATCGTGGCCGTGATCGTACATCACATCCAACAGTTCAGGGTTATGGCGGCCATTGGGGACATCGGCAAAGGCGTGCTCCCAATCGTATGTCACTTCAATCGGATCGGTAGGGTCTAAGTTTTCCACCTGACGATTGTGGATGTAAACGCAAGGTACGCGGTCATTGGTGGCGGCCATGATGAATGAATCATCAAAACCGACATCATTTGGCGTGCCTTGAATTTCTTGATTGAAATCGAGATCGCCATTGCCGAGTCCTAAGTGCCATTTGCCGACGATCCCCGTGCGATAGCCAGCTTTTTGGAACATCTTAGGCATAGTGGCATCAGAAATGGTGATGATCTGCGGTGCATCACCGGGCAGCACGGCTGCCTTCGGATTGCGCCATGGGTAAGAGCCCGTGAGCAAGCTATAACGAGAAGGAGTACAAGTCGCAGCAGTGGCGTAGCCTTGATGAAACATCAGCCCTTCTTGGGCCAACTTATCGAGGTTGGGGGTTGGGATGTCGTTGGCGCCGTAGCAACTCAAGTCGCCAAAGCCAAGGTCATCGGCGTAGAGAATGATAACGTTTGGGGGCGTGTGGTCTGTCATGAAAATTCCTTATTGATGCCAACCTGAGTAAACAAATCATAGGGAAGAAGGTGAGCAAGCACTTGCTCCTCTGCCCACGGATCATCCACTCGAACCAGTTCTTGAGCCAGGGCGTGCAGTAAGCGACGCACGACAGGATCATTCGGGTCAAAGTGGCGGTTGTTGGTTTGATAGGGGTCTGTTTGATTGTCGAAAAATTGGCTCTCGCTGAGTTGACCAAAGGCGTCAATGTGCAGCGCCAACGAGTAACGCTCGGTTTTTATCCCTCGCGAGACGGCAAAGTAATCGCGGATCTTGCCATCCGCGCAGGGTGGGCTATCGATGTTTTTTAAATAGAGGGCGCAAGTTGGGCCTACCGCGATAGAGGGGGAGCGAAACACCTCTGCTAGGTTGCGACCGTGAATGTCATCGGGGCACAAATCGCTTAGACCCATCAATCCCAATACGGTGGGCATGATGTCTGCGCTGCTCAAAAACGCAGGGTGTTGCTGCGCTTGGTTTTGCATTGCGTCTTTCAGTAAAAAGGGGACACAGAGGGATTCGTTATAAATGCTGTTTTTGGCATCGGTCACGCCATGACTACACAAGGTTTCACCGTGATCACTGGTAAAGACCACAATGGTGTTCTCCCATTCGCCCAGCGTTTGTAATGTGTCGACCAAGCGACCAAACTCTTGGTCGACGCCCGTCACGTTGGCGAAATAGAACGGGGCACTTTGCGCTTTTTCCATGTGATGGTCGGCGTTGTCTCGCGTGAGCAACGACGTTAAAGGCTGATCGCAGTAACGCTGCCAATCCGCTTCACGGCAATCATGCAAACTCGAGTATGGGCTGTGTGGCGGGTTCATCGACACAAACAAAGCAAAGGGCTGATCTGGGCGTTGCTGTTGATGACGCGTGAGAAACTCAATCGCTTTGTCGGTTTCATGTTCTGCCGACCACTTGCGCGGTTCATGGCGCTGCCCATTGGTGTCGTAGTAGTGCGGATTGCAATGTTGATCGAACGTGCCATAGCCATACCACTCATCAATGCCGTGGCGACGGTTTGGCTCGGTGTAGGAGTCCCACGCGGGGCGTTTGCTATCGACATACTGCCCAGGATTGGCAGGGTCGTTTTCCGTTGGCCAATCAAGGTGCCACTTTCCAATGTAGCCTAGATAGTATCCGGCATCGCTGAGCACATCGGTAAAGCAGCGTGCCTTTTCCGGTAGTTGGGAGGCAACACGATCGGAATGGCAGTTGAGCGGCACTCCGCTTTTTGACGGAAACTGGCCGGTGAATAAACTGCCGCGATGAGGGCTGCAAACTGGGCAGTTACTGACGGCATTGCTGAGCAAGGTGGCTTGCTCGGCAAAGTGGTCTAGGTTGGGTGTCAACACGGGGTCGCCCTTGCCTGGCAGCAGCGATTGATAGTGTGGGTCTTGCCATATGCCAAGGGACATCAGCCGAAACTGATCAGGAAAAACATAGAGTAAGTTCGGTTTTTTCATGGTGGTTTAGGGGCCATATTATGCACTTTCTATATGGGCATTTATTATATTGAAATGATGTTTCAAAAACCTGTCATCGATCACAGTGATAATAAAATAAAAAGATGTTTTAAAAAAAATAAGTAAAATTAACAAAGTTACTTACTTGTTGAGATAGGCGAATGCAACCAGCACACATCCCCGTTACCAAGCCACGAGCAAAACGCCCGTTCCATGTTCTTGCCAAACCGATTGGTCCGGTTTGCAATCTCGATTGCGATTACTGCTTTTACCTAGACAAAACCGAGTATTACCCGCAAACCAAGCGCTTTGACATGAGTGATGACGCTTTGGAAGCGCACATCAAAAGTTACATTGAAAGTCAGCCTGCGGGGTGTGTTGAAGTGACTTTTGGTTGGCAAGGCGGTGAGCCGACGCTCAGAGGCGTCGAATTCTATCAACGCGCGGTGGCGTTGCAGCGCAAACACGCGCGGGCAGGCATGCAGATCGTCAATACCTTACAAACCAATGGGATACTGCTGGATGATCAGTGGGGAGAGTTTCTTCGTCGCCACCACTTTTTGGTGGGCATTAGCCTTGATGGGGATAAAGAGCTGCATGACCACTATCGCAAAACACGCAGTGGCAAAGGCTCTTATGATCAGGTGGTGCGCGGCTTGCGGGTGTTGCAAAAGCATCAAGTCGAATTCAATGTGCTGACGGTGGTGCAAAACCACAATGGTGCGGATGGCAAAAGGGTCTACCAGCACTTAAAAGCATTGGGCGCACGTTTTATTCAGTTCATTCCTATTGTCGAGCCGGTCAAAGGTGAGGGGGTCTCCTCACGCAGCGTTTCCCCCGAGCAATTTGGTCAATTCATGATTGATGTGTTTGAAACTTGGCGTCAGCACGACATGGGGGAAGTGTTTGTCAGTCATTTTGACAACGCTTTGGGCATGCAACTGGGTATGCCTTCATCCATTTGTGTGCATGCACCGCAATGTGGCGACAACCTGGTGATTGAACACAACGGCGATGCGTATAGTTGCGATCACTTCGTCTACCCTGAATTTAAGCTGGGCAATGTGCGTGAGCGAGACTATCCCGACTTGATTGAAACCCCCATTCAGCAGCAGTTTTCTCTGCGCAAACCCATGGGAAGCCAACTGCATTGCCAAGGGTGCAGCCAGCGTCATTTGTGTCATGGGGCTTGCCCAGCTCAACGCATCGATGACAATGGCGAGCTGTCGTTAACGGCGAAACACTACCTCTGTGCCGGGTATTTTGCCTTTTTTTCGCATATCCAGCCTTACCTTCGCGCAATGGGAGAGTGCCTGCGTCGTCAATTGCCCGCTTCCGCTTACCGTCAGTTTTTGCGCCAGAGTGAACAATGATGCCACTCTGGCTTAGCGGTGACTAAATCACCGCCTTCATGCGATAAAACCACGTGCACAACGGATCGTGGTAGCGTTGCATTTCCGCATACATGGCCTCAATCATCGATTGTTTGATTTCGCCATAGTTTGGATCATCAATCAGATTGTGCATCTCCTGCGGATCGTGGCGCAGATGATACAACTCACTGCGGCCGCTGGCATTAAACACCAGTTTGTACTCTTTGGTGCGCCACATGCGCTGTGGGTAGGGAGTGAAGTGGCCATTTTGCTGAGCAAGAATGCCCTCACGAGCGGGCACGCTTTGCCCTGCTTGCTGGCGTAAGATCGGCAGCAGTGATTGGCCATCGAAACTCTCCGGCACCTTAGCGCTGGCGATGTCGGCATAAGTGGCGGTGAGATCGTGCAGGTAAACCAAATCATCATAGTGAGCGCCCATCTGGCTTGCATTGGGGTCTTTGATGATCAGCGGCACGCGATAGGTTTGATCAAACATAAACTCGCCTTTTTCGATCATCCGATGTGCACCCATCGCGTCACCATGATCGGCGGAGATGGACAAAAACAGCCCATCGTAGAGATCGTGTTGTTTAAGGAAGTCGAGCAATTGGCCAATGGCGTCGTCAATCAGCGTAATGTACCCCCAATATTTGCAGACAATGTGTCGCCAGATTTCTTCGTCTAGGCTCCATACTCCCCACATTTTGGCAATGTTTTGGTAGTGCTCCGGTTTGCCAATCAAAGGATGGTAGAAGCTTTCATCAAATATCACTTGCTCAGGTTGGTACATTGAAAAGTAGGGCTCTGGGATGATGCAAGGCGTGTGCGGGCCCCAGAAATTCATCCATAAGGTGAAGGACTGATTTTGCTGCAGACACTTCTCAATGTGGCTGATGGCTTCATCCACCAAAAAATACGGAATCGACGCTTCAACGGGGGCGTGGAGCAAACCATAGAACTCTTGGATTTTCAGATTGGGGTTGTTGCCGAAGGTGCAGTCGCTGACTTTGGGAAGGGCAAACCCTTTCTCTTGTAGCCATTCTTGGTAACGGTTGCCGTTGAGTGGCACGCTATCAAAGGCCAGATTTTGGTAAACACCGCTACCAGGGTAGGCATAGCCATCAAAATTGTGACCAACGAAACCGTATTCTTGCGGCAGTTTTTGATGGCCGATGTGCCATTTACCTATGTAAATGTGCTGGTGGTTGGGCAACTCGCTGATCAGGTTAGCGTCCTCAAGCGGCACGTCACATTTGTCGCCCTCTTTATCCGAGTTACACATCACGCCGTGGTGAGAAGGCATCTTGCCTGTGAATAAAGAGGTTCTTGACGGCGTGCAGACAGAAGAGGCGCAAAACGCTTGTTCAAAGCGCGCCCCCGCCGCGGCAATGCTATCCATATTGGGGGTTTTGACCACAGGATGACCATAACAGCCAAGCATATCCGCTCGGGTCTGGTCCATAAGCAATAGAGCAAAATTCATACATAACTTCCATTAAATGAAATGATGGTTCAATTATATTGTCGAATCTTATCGATTTTTGTGAACTATGTATGCATTGAATATAAAAAATGAAACAGAGTTTTGATCTTCATATCATAAATATAAAAAAGCGTTTCAATAATTAGTGGTGATGAGTTCTAATTGCCACATTGATGAAATTATTGATAAGTGAGTAGCCCGTGGCCATCAGCCTCAATCAATTGGTGAAGCAGGATGTGAGATTTAGCTGTCGAGCAGAAACGCTGCAACTGTTGAATGAAATTGTGCAGCGTCAACTTCCGGTATTAACCGAGCAGAGTGGTGATCTTCCTACGCACAACAGTGCCGCGCATTACCCGACCGAAGTGGCGAAGCTAGAGCACCTTTGTCGGTTACTATGGGGCGCGGCTCCTGCAACGCATGAGCTCAACCAAGCGCATCACACCTTACGTCAGATGGTGGTGGCGGGTTGCGATCCAGATTCAGAACACTATTGGCAGCAGCCGAAAAACTACGATCAACGTGTGGTGGAAATGGCCTCCATTGCCGTTGCGCTGGTGGATGCAAAGGAATGCTATTGGCTGCCTCTTTCTTCACAAGAAAAGCAGCACTTGGTGAATTGGCTGCGTGCGGTGACGGATTTACAACTCCCTCCGAACAACTGGCGTTGGTTTCGTATTCTTATCCTCAGTGCCTTGCAGCAATTGGGCGAGCAGATTAACGAGCAAGTGCTGGCCGATGATCTCGCCTTTGTCGATGCGCTCTATCTCGATGATGGTTGGTATCAAGATGGCGAAGGCGGTGCGCTCGATTATTACAATCCGTTTGCTTTTCAACTTTATGCATTGGTGTATGTGCGTTGGCAGCAAGGCGAAGGTGATTTGTGCCAACGTTTGTTGGCGCGTGCGGTGGCGTTTTCCCATGGCTACCAGTATTGGTTTGGTGATGACGGACAGCCGCTATGCTATGGCCGCTCGCTCAACTACCGTTTTGCAGGCGCCGCGTTTTGGGCAGAGCTTGCCCGACACGATCACCCTGACATGGATATTGTGACCGCCAAAAACTACTGGATGCAAACCATGCGCTGGTGGGCAAAGCAACCGATTTGCGATCAACAAGCGCAATTGTTGCCCGGTTTTGCTTACCCGAATCTCTTAAGCAGTGAGTTTTACACCAGTTATGCATCACCGATGCTGGCGCTCAAAGCCTTTAATGCCCTCAATCTTGCGGAAGAGCACCCGTTTTGGCGTGCAACTGAACAGCCTTTGGCTAGTGAGCTGCCAGCGACTTGGATTGGTGAACACCATCAAATGGTGCGACGCCAAGGCTGTTATCTGCTGACCAACGCAGCTCCAGCCAATGAGCTGCGCCACTGTGAAGACAAATACAGCAAGTTCGCTTATAGCTCGTTGCATGGCTTGTGTGTCGAATCAACCCGTTGGCTCGATCAAGGTTGGGCGGGTGACAACATCGTCGCATTTGCCCATCCGCAGACGGGGCAATGGTTTAGCCGTAACCGCAACACTGACAGTTATCGAGATGGCGATGCCTTGGTCTCGCTGTGGCAACCATTTGAAGGTTGCGTGGTGAAAACACGTCAACGGTTTTCGGATCAAGGTGAGTTGCGTAGCCACGAGATCACCACCGACATTGAACTGAATTTTGTCATGACGGGGCACGCGGTGGATTGCTGGTCGGCGTGGTTTAGCCATCAGGTGATTCAACCGGCGAAGGTGAGCTCAGAGCGATTGTTCAGTGAACTGATTTTATTACAAGGTGAAGGACAAACGCGCGTTTACCCATGTGCGCCGAACACCAATTTGCTTTATCCCCACGCCAGCGTTCCTGCCATCACAGGGCGTATCGAACCCGGTACGCACCAGTATGTGATTGCGGTGAATGCAGGCAAATGGCCTCGCTAAGCTGGAAGGTTTATGCGAAGCAGAAAAATTTTACCCATAATTTGTAAATCACATCAGGGAGTGACTGATGAACTATAAGAATAGCTTACCTCTACTTGGCAAAGTCGCAATCGCTGTGGCTGCGTCTATTTCTTTCTCAACTTGGGCTGATACCTACAATGAAGCCCCACAGTTAAAAGAGCTCGTTGCGGCTGGAAAATTACCGCCAGTGATCGAACGTTTACCGGAAAATCCGCTAGTGGTTGAACCGTTTGAATCGGTGGGGCAATACGGCGGCACGCTGAACTTGGTCGGTAAAGTGGTCGACAACGGTCACCGCGCGCGCACCATCGCTTACGACAACCTATTTAATTTCGATGTTTACTATTCAAAAGTGGTGCCAAACCTAGCCACTGGATTTACTTCCAATGAGGCAAATACCGAATACACCATTACTTTGCGCAAAGGGGTGAAATGGTCTGACGGCACGCCATTTACCGCAGAGGACATTGCGTTTTACATCAATGACATTGTGGGTGACCCAGAGCACGCAGGTAACCGTCCACTGGCTCTACCGACTCATGATGCCGCGAAAGCGGAAGTGCTAGACAAGCACACCGTGAAAATCACCTTGGCCAAACCAAATGGTTTGTTTATTCGCAGCTTGGCGACCGTGGATAGCGAAAGCTTTACCGCCTATCCAAAGCACTACTGTGAACAGTTCATTCCAAAGTTCAATCCGAAAGCGGCAGAAATGGCCAAAGCCGAAGGCTTTGATTCTTGGCGTCAGTACGCGTCGACCAAATGTAATGCCCACTACTTCATCGAGCATTACAACAACGTTGATCGCCCTGTCTTGACAGCATGGAAAGTGAAAGTGGCACCGGGTCCAAACGCGAGTTTTGCCGAGTTTGAGCGTAACCCGTATTACTGGCAAGTCGATACCGAAGGTAACCAATTGCCTTACCTAGACAGCGTTCGCTGGCGTTACAGTGAAGACCAAGAAGAGATGGTGCTGCGTGCCGCTGCCGGTGAAGCGGACTTCCAACATCGTCACATTGGTCAGCCAAGTTACCGCCCAATGCTGATCGACAACGAGAAGAAGAGTGGTTACACCTATGAGTTCCGCCCAAACACACGAAGCACGGAACTGGCGATTGCGCTAAACCAAACGGTCAAAGATCCGGTGAAACGTGAACTGTTCCAAAGCAAAGATTTCCGTGTTGCGCTTTCTCATGCGATTGATCGTGAAGAGATCAGTGAAACCGTCTTCTCGGGTGCGGTTGGGCCACATCAAGCGGCACCGATTGAAATCTCGCCATTTTTCGATGAAGAGATGGCCACGCAGTACACGGAGTTTGATCTCGCAAAAGCCAATAAGTTGTTGGACTCGCTGGGCCTGACGCAACGCGACAAAGAAGGCTACCGTTTAATGAAAAATGGTGAACGTCTGCGCGTTGAAGCGGTATCGAAGACCAACGATAAAGGCGTGTTGGCCGATTCACTGGAACTGGTGAAGAAGCAGTGGAAAGCGGTAGGTGTGTTCTTGGACATTCGCGTTCTGGAAATCAACCATGTCACCAACATTCGTTTAACCAACGACTTCGACATGATCCCAATTGTCGGTGATGGTGGTGTGGGCATCATTGATGAAGCGCGTCACTACATGCCGTTTAGCCCAGAATCGACCTGGGGTTTAGGCTACTACTTGTGGGCTTCAGAGCCGGGCAATGAATTTGCTGTAGAGCCACCTGCGCATGTGAAGAAGCAGTTGGAGCTGTGGAACAAGATTCAAAATACTTCTTCGCAAGAAGCGCAGTTTAAGTATATGGACGAGATCCTCGACATCGCGAAAGAGCACTTCTACGTGATTGGTACAGTAGAAGCGCTGCCGGTAGGCGTGGTGGTGAACAACAAGCTGCAGAACGTGCCAGAAAACATGCCTCAGTCTTGGACTTTCCCAACCCCTGGGCCAATGCGCATGAGTCAGCTTTGGAAACAGCAGTAATCCACGGCGAGTTTCTATAACGCAATATTGTCAGGCCCAGCGCTCAATGCTGGGCCTTATTTTATTTCTCTAAATAAGGCATCAATGGGAAATATAAGGCTAAACTTGCAAGATAGTTCGCGTTAATTTTATTTAACCACCTGAATTTTAATTGTTTCTAGCCAAGAGTAACAACGGCTTCTAGGTAACTTGGTGAGGGCGAACTCGTCATCGGATTCGTTATTTCCCTTCGTTGTGATCGTTTTTAAGTCATTTCGTCACTGGGCCGAGATGGAGCTGAATATTTGTCGAATGATTGCGCACATCACGATGCGAAATAGGACGATAAAACAAGCAGATATTTACGACACCTTCAGGGCCGCGCAACGCCTTCTAGGCCTCTTTACTGGTCAAATTGATCCACGCTCGATTGACTCACTTCCTCCTGCTGGAGAGCGTTGCCGAGGCTCGCTCTTTTCATCGACTTTGGCACTAAGGCCTTTTTCGAAAAGGTCTGAGCGTATGTTCGATTTGTGACGAATTAGAGTCATTTGACTAACACGTTACTGCATCGTTTACCCCCATTTGATTTTTTTCACCCATTGGTGGCGGTCTTCTTCAGTTTTTTCCAGCGATACGCTAAGCAATTTGCGGGCAAATGGCGTGGCAACTTTAATTATCTGTAAGGTGAATGGTTAATTAAAAGTAAATTTGCAATGCGAATAATTTGGCTTCGATCACGCTTCAACGCTTTGGTGATGATCTTGTTATCATAAAACTGAAAAAGCGTTTTAAAAATAACTAACGATGCGTTCTAATAAAAATGAATATAGGGTTGAGTTATTAAATTGGTTGCACTTAAGCAGTTTTGGTAACCAATTTTCTTCACTTAACAATGAAGGTTTCGACCTTCATCAACCATTGTAAATATTCCGAATAGGATTGGGATTAAGGAACAACAATGAGCAGTTTTTTTCTGTTTATAGGTAAGCGTTTGATGTCGATACTGGTGACATTATTTGCCGTATCTATCGTTATTTTTGCGGTGATCGATTTGCCGCCGGGGGATTTTGCTTCGTCCAAAATCGCGGAGTTACAGTCAATGGGCCAAACCGTCGACCCACAAATGATTTATACCCTGCGTGAAATGTATGGTTTGGATAAACCACTGCTTGAACGTTATTTCGACTGGGTTGGCGGCTTACTGACGGGGGATTTAGGCATCTCTCTCACCAACAATCAACCTGTGTGGGAAACCATTGAACCACGCATTTGGCCAACGGTCGCTCTTGCCGCAGCGGTGTTCCTCTTCCAGTTCTTGATTGCCATTCCTATCGGTATGTATTCCGCGCTACGCCAATACTCTTGGGGTGACTATGTGGCGACGATTTTTGGTTTTATCGGCATGGCGACGCCCAACTTTGTGATTGCGATTCTGGCGCTGCTGATCGGTTACTACAGCTTTGATACGGTGGTTTCAGGACTCTACTCCGAAGAGTTTCTAGATCAGCCGATGTCGTGGGCCAAATTCCTCGATGCGGCATCTCGCAGCTGGATTTATATCTTGGTAGTGGGCACGGCGGGCCTTGCAGGCATCATCCGTATCATGCGCGCCAACTTGCTCGATGAGCTGAAAAAGCCTTATGTGAAAACCGCGCGAGCGAAAGGGCAAACCGAAGCCAAATTGATCATGAAGTACCCAGTGCGCATCGCCATTTTGCCGATTGTTTCCACCATTGGTTGGATGCTGCCAGCCCTGCTAGGTGCGGACATCATCGTCAGCCAAGTCATGAACATTCCCACTTTAGGTCCACTGATGCTTTCCGCATTGCGGGCTCAAGATATGTATGTCGCGGGGGATGTCCTGCTCATCATGTCCATTCTCACCATTATTGGTACCTTGATTTCAGACCTATTGCTCTACTGGGTTGATCCCCGTGTGCGTGTTGGTGTAGCGAAGGAGTTTTAGTCATGACGACACAAGCAATTCATCTATTTAATCGACTGTTTGGTCGCAAAAAAGCCACGCTTGATTTAGCCACCGCGACCCAATGGCAGCTCATCGGACTCAAAATGCGTCAGCATAAACTGGCGTGGTACAGCATGTGGTTCCTCGTGTGGGTTTACTTTATTGCCATTTTTGCTGAGTTTTTTGCTCCGTTTGATCCCAGTGATAACTGGCGCCGTTACACCTATGCGCCACCACAAGCGGTGAGCTTGATTGAATCCACGGAGGATGGATGGCGTTGGGCGCCACACCTTGAGTTTTATAACAGCAAAACCGATCCACGCACGTTAAAACGTCACTACACCCTAAATGAGAACAAAAAAGTGTATTTCTCCTTTTTCGGTGAGACTGAGCGTTACTACTTGCTGGGCTTTATCCCAATGAATCGCAAGTTTGTGGTGCCACATGATCCGAAGCAGCCATTTTTTGTGCTCGGCTCTGACCGAATGGGGCGCGATATGTTGTCTCGCCTGATTTATGGGGCGCGCATTTCTCTCTCGGTCGGTTTGATGGGGGTATTCACCACCTTTGTGCTCGGCATTGTCATTGGCGGTGTCTCTGGTTATTTCGGAGGGGCGATCGATAACTTCATTCAGCGCAGTATCGAGTTTATGAAGTCCATTCCAACCTTGCCTTTGTGGATGGCCCTTTCTGCCTCATTGCCAGCGGAATGGAGTTCTCTCACCAAGTATTTCTTGATCACCATTATTTTAGGTTTGGTTTCTTGGCCGGACATGGCGCGAGTGGTGCGCAGCCGCTTTATGTCATTGCGCAGCGAAGAGTACGTCGCGGCTGCGTGGCTCGATGGCAACACGCCGTTTGAAATCATCCGCCGTTACATGGTGCCGAACTTCCTGAGCCACATTATTGCGGTGGTGACGCTGGCGATTCCAGCGATGATTCTGGGTGAAACCGCACTGAGCTTCCTCGGTCTTGGTTTACAAGCGCCGATGGTGAGTTGGGGCGTACTGCTGCAAGAAGCGCAAAACATTCGCGCATTGGCAGAAGCGGCTTGGCTGTTGATTCCCGCCGCGGCGGTGATTGTGGTGATTTTGGCAATGAACTTTGTGGGCGATGGTTTACGTGATGCTTGTGACCCATACCACGATCAGGGAGCGAAATAATAATGAAACAACGCATTCTTCAAGTAAAAGATCTCAACGTAAGCTTCCCGACCAGTACGGAACATTTTCACGCGGTTAAAGGGGTCAGTTTTGACCTCTATCGCGGCGAAACATTGTCGGTCATTGGTGAGTCAGGTTCTGGCAAATCGGTGACGTCGTCCGCCATCATGCAGCTGTTGGACAAACCGGGGCGTATTGATTCGGGTGAAATCCTTTACCATAACGAGCAAGGGCAGATCATCGACATCGCGCAAATGGATCCGCGCAGTAAAGAGATGCGCTACATGCGCTGCTTCAACATCTCCTTGGTATCGCAAGAACCGATGGCGGCGCTCAGCCCAGTGCATACTGTGGGCGACCAAATTAAAGAAGTGCTCTGCTTGGTTGAGCCGAACATCACCAAAGCGCAAGCACATTCACGCACGTTGGAGCTGCTGACTCAAGTGCAAATGCCAGAGCCGGAAAGTTTGATCAACAAATACTCGTTTGAACTCTCTGGGGGGCAGCGTCAACGTGTGGTGATTGCCATGGCGATTGCCTCTAATCCAGATATCTTGATTGCCGATGAGCCAACCACGGCGCTGGATGTGACCACGCAGGCGGAGATTCTCGACCTGTTTGCCGCGCTACAACAGCAATTTGGCATGGCGATTTTGTTCATTACCCACGACTTGGGTGTCGTGGCACAGATTTCCGATCGCGTCGCGGTGATGGAAAAAGGGATATTGGTCGAATGTGGCGAGGTACGGCAGATTTTTGAGAACCCTCAACACCCCTACACGTGTAAGTTAATGGAAGCAACGCGCGCTTTGGAAAAACCGTCCAAAGTGAAAGTGCCGTTTGCGCTGGATGTCAACAATCCGCCTCGTCCGATTCTAGATTTGAATGGCGTGAGTAAGATTTTTGAAAAACCGGCAAAAATGTTCCAGAAAAAGCGGTTTATGACGGCGGTCGATAACGCCTGCTTAACCCTTTACCCTGGGGAATCTTTAGGCATCGTGGGCGAATCGGGTTCCGGCAAAAGTACCTTGGGTCGTGCGATTTTGGGCATGTCACCTGCGAGTAAGGGCTCGATTCAATACGTAGACGAAGTGTCTGGACGCGAAATTGAACTGTCTAACTACAAGCGTCAGAAACGCGATCCTTTGTTTGCCGATCTGCGTTTAATTTTCCAAGACCCATGGTCGTCGTTGAACCCGCGCATGACAGTGTTTGACATCATTGAAGAGCCACTACTTAAGCTACGCACGGAAATGAACAAAACACAGCGTGAAGAAAGAGTGCGCAACATCATGAAATGGGTAGGGCTTCCGCCAGAATTCTCCAGTCGCTACCCGCATGCTTTCTCAGGCGGTCAGCGTCAGCGTATCGTGATTGCACGCGCTTTGGTCACCATTCCTAAAGTGGTGATTGCCGATGAAGCGACCGCAGCACTCGATGTGTCGCTGCGTTCTCAGGTGTTGGATCTGCTGATTGAATTCCAAAATACCTATGGCACGGCGTTTATCCTCATCACTCACGACATCGCAACCGTGAAATATTTCTGTGACCGCGTGTTGGTGCTGCAACATGGTCATATTGTTGAGCAGGGAAGCGTTGAGCAGGTCATTTTCAACCCGCAGCAAGCCTACACCAAGCAGCTCATTGCCGCGGTGCCAGTTGCAGAGCTCCCACCGGAGGAAGCAGCGGCAAAAAAGATTGCATAGCTCCTTGTTAATCATGGGGTGACACCTACAAACAGCCTCCTGTCACCCAGGAGGCTTTTTTTGTCTAAGCAAAACGAAAAGGACCTAAATCATGGGGAAGAATACCTCGATCATTCAGCGCATTCAGTGGCTGGTTGTGTTGTTGACTCTGGTTTTGATTTCACTTTCTGGCTTGTCGATTTGGCAGGGCCAACAGCTCATCCATCAATTAGATCACATTTCTGACAACACCATGCGACAGATGCAAACGCAAGCGGAGGCACTCAGTGTCGTGAGTAATGTGGAGAACCGTATTCTCTCAGTGCCAACGGCTCAGAGTGATCAGCTGGATAGGCTTGCCGCGGAGATCGAGCAAGAGATGTCCTGGTTGCGGCAAAGCGGTTTTGTCCAATCGCTCAATGCCAATACAGACGAGCTGAACAGCCAAACAGCAGGCTTACTTGAGCTGGCGCAATTGGGCACCAGTTTGCGAGTGCAGTTGGAGAAAAAACGTCAGGTGAATCAACTCACTGTGACCAAGGTGAAGCGAAAAATTTACGCATTGGCCGTCAGCTCTGATGATATGAACACCACGATGTTGGCGGACAGTTTGAGTAGCGAAATAGATGGGTTGGACTTTAATACCAATCGAGCACTCACCAGTCATCAACCGACAGAGATTGAAAAACTGCAAGAAAAGAATCGCGCTTTGGCGGTATCGATTCGAGCCAAAAGCGAACAACTGAAAGCCCGCAGTCGTCAATACGGCCAAAGTGACCTGGAGCGAGTTGAGAAAGTGTTAGTGGATGCATTTGAGCCATCCGGTGTGGTACACGAACACCTCACTGTTATTAAAAATCAGCAACTCGTTCAGCAACAAGCACAGCAGCTAGCGATGCGCTTAGCCCATTTGGGGGAGACACTGGAAATCGTGAATCGACAGTTACTGGAAGAAGTGGCGTTCATGGTTGAAGCCACACAAGCGGATCAATCCCGCTATCACATGCAGCTTGTCGGCTTTGTGCTGATTGTTGGTGGCGTCAGCGCCGTGATGGCAGTGAATGTATCAAACACACTCAAACGTAGCCTGCGGTTACTGATTGGTACGATTCAGCGGATGGCGGAGAGTGATCTGACCCAATCGGTGCCCAACTCATTGCCTGCTGAGTTTGGCCGATTAGCCCGCCATTTAGAGCAGTTGCGTCAGTCTCAGCTGGCGATGATTGACACCCTGACCCACAGTTCGACGAAATTAAACCAAGTCATCCAACAGAATGGCCAGCGAACTTCAGGCCTAACTCAGGCGTTGCAACAGCAAGCCGAGCGAACAGCGAGCGTCGTTCATCACACACATCAACTCACGCAGTTTATTGGCGATATTGATGATGAAAGTGAATCCGGAGCACGTCAGGCGACACTAGCAAGCCAAGAAGCGTATAACGGTTCTTTGAACGTCAATGAAAATATTGAGCGTCATTTGGCGTTAGAACACAAACTGCAATTGGCGGTAGAGACCATGCATCGTCTAAAGCAGAGTGCCGCACAGATAAATTTAGCGATGAAATTTATTGATGAAGTCGCCCAGCAAACCAACTTGTTGGCGTTAAACGCGGCAATTGAATCCGCGAGGGCAGGCGCGCATGGGCGTGGGTTTGCGGTGGTGTCCGATGAAGTGAGAACCTTAGCCGAGCGCACCTCTGGCTCGGTGGTGGAAGTGCGAGATATTATCGATGTGCTTCATCATGACGTAGACACCGCGGTGGTGCAGATAGAACATTGTAATCGAGAGATGCAGGATTCGATGAACAGTGCCAAACAGGCCGTTGAATCGGTCAACCGTGTGAAAACGTGCCTAGATCTGAGCAGTCAAACTGCGCAATCCATCTCAGCAGCAACGAAGCAGCAGCGCAGCCTCACGCGGCAAATCGCGGCGAAAATTGCCGAAATTCAAAGCGATTCACAGACCAACTTAGACCAAATTAGCCATTTGGTCACCGCAGGAAACGAGTTGCAAACCATGGCTGCTCAGCAGCAAAAATTGGTCGCTCAATACGTTGTGTGAAAAGGCTTAACGGCAAGCTAAGCTTCATCTCCTTGTTACTTCAAATAGCACAATAGCAAAATATCAAAGGGGCGCAATCTTGCCCCTTTGTTGTTACTTTCTCGTCGACTAAGCGTAGGTTTTGGGGGATTTTTGCATTCCCTTGCCGATCACGACTCTGATCACTGCTCCAAGTAGAACCGGAGTCAGTAAAAAGTCCCAATTTTGCCCTGTCATCATAATCAGCAACGGATTCGCACCCGCACGTGGGTGCGTAGTTTTCGTCAGCAGCATTGCTGAGACGGCGAGGCCGCTCGCGAGCGCCAAGCTTACGGGGTTCCCCCCTGTCTAGTAAGCAAAAAATAGCCCAACAAACGCGGTGATGGCGCAATGCATAAACATCTTCAATCGACTGCAACGATGAAGCACAAACGGATACGATGAAAAAAAGCCCGGCGTTGAGCCGGGCAAAATACAGTGGAATGAGAGGTTAAATTATTTGAGTTTTACGCTGTATGAAATCAGCACTTTTGTATCGTTACGATCCGCTTTGTGTACGATGTCGTCGCCACGGAATTTGCTGCGGAAGGTGCGAATATTTAGGCCTTCCAATGCGCCATCCATGAACTTGTAGCCGATGTTCCAATCGAAAGAATGCATAGAGCCATCGTACTCTTTCTCGGTTAAGCTTGAGCGAACATTGGTACCGTAGTTACCACCGATACCCGCGGTCAGCTCTGGCAGATCCCAGCTGGCAAAGTTGTAGTTCAGTGCCAATTTAACCGCTTTGGTGCCATCTACGCTGTAGTCTTCTAGGCCTGAGGTGGTTTGCTGGAAGTTACGGTTATCCGAGTTAGCCCACGGGGTGAGGCGGAAGTTGTAACCTACTTCTTGACCACCGGTGTCGGTGCTGCTGACGCCCGCAATCCAAGTAAAGCCGCCGTGCTTGATGTTGGCGCCAAGGCCTAGGTAGCTTTGCGCTTCTTCTCTGTTTAGTTTATAGCTCGTCGTTAGCTCATTCTTTTCGAGAATTGAACCGTGGTAAAATGCGCTTAAGCCCACTTTGGCCAAACCAAGATCGAAATCGTATTTCCCTAAAGCTTGCCAGTTTTGGCGGAAGTCTTTACCCACACCGTAACCGACGTCAATTTGGCCTTGATCGAACTTATAGATCGCACCCAGCGTTTGGATGTGGTCTATCGCTGTGTTGGTGGTGTCAGCACCTTTCACTTGGTTTTGATGCCCTTTGGTGGTCAACGGCAAAAACTCTTTGCGCCAATCGTTTTTAAACTGATCTGCAATTGCGTAGCCGACAACCAAGTTACCAAAATGTGCTTTGGCTTCTAGGCCGCGATAAGCGTGTGGGTTTAGGCCCCAGCTAGAGCGGATGGTACCAATGTTGATTTGGGTGTAACCACCACGCAGAGCAAGGCCAACATCGTCGTTACCAAACTTCGCTTTCAGTGCGGCAACAGAAACAGCGGCATAAGATTTGTCACATGCTTGGCCATTGTAAGCTGGGTTATTAGCACATTCGTGATCGCGGTAAAGGATTTCCGACATGCCCGTGGTGTTGCCAATTTGCAAGTTGGTGTTCGCCCAGATATCCAGACCGATGGTGTCTTTGAAGTAGCCTGATTTGTAGTCCCACGCCAGTTGTAGAGTTTGGTTTTCAATTTGTGGCGACCATTCACCCGTGGTCATGTTTTTCTGTTCGCGGTCACGAATGTATAGAAATGAGTGTAGACGAGAGGTCGAACCGTCGTAAAACGCCTGTTTGGCTTCAGCGGCTAGGTCAACCGCCGCGACACTCTGGTTACGAACATCGTTTGGGTCGACATCATTGGCGAAAACAGTACCGGAAGTTAGGGCGGCCAGTACAGCGGTAGAGATCAGAGATAGATTGATTCTATGTTGCATATCCATATATTCCATTTTTGTGTATAGGAGAATTCTATTTGCGATGTGAATATTATTGATATTTGTGATTATTTAAACTGAAACATCGTTTTGTGTTTTAAAAACCGGATGTTCATCAAAAATAAAAGATTATTGTGATTTCCGTTTATGCTCTCTGTTTCTTATGGTTTTTTCTGTCTTAAATTAAAAAATTGAGCAAGGATAAATAGGGAGATAAGACGACTTTGTTGTGCGGTTCGTTTAAATACAGTGATTCATCTGTAGGTAGGGTTATCTGTTGGAAGTGATTTTTTGATGAATTTGGATTTTTGTTAAGTTTTTGATTTTTATTTTGTTTGTTGGTTTTGTTGAGGGTGTGGAAAAGAGAAAGAATAAGAGCCCCATAAGGGGCTCTTAAAGATTGCAAACAATATCTAGGAAAACTGTCAGCTATATCCAATTTTCACTAATAACTACTTTCATAGGGCCAATATCAATGAAAATTCGCGTGGAGTTGTCGACGATTTTATTTGCAAATTTTGAATAGAGTGATTGCTCTTTTATGTTTCTACTGTCACGTCTAAATAATCGATATGCAATACCTTTTAATGAATAGTGTGATTGTATCTTTTATTTTATTGATGAATGCTTCTGCTCTGGCTTCAATTAATCTGTGCAGTAATCTCTCAAATTTTGACCGATGCTAGCATTCACTTACCCATTTAATCCATTTTGAAATGATGTTTTATAATCAAAATCACATAATTCAAATCAATTAATCATTAAAAATGAAAAGATGTTTCGTTTCTATTGATTGGTTTGGCTTGGTTGTTTATAGTTCTGGCATTCACGCTGTTTATGTGTGCCTTTTCGATTGAATAGCGGCTACTTCAACGTGTTGGGGTATGTGAACAAAGTAAGCCAACGTCGTGGTGGAAAGCGCCATGACAGCGGTTTTGACGTGAAAATTAACCACTTTTAAGCATGCCTCTGCTACCTGCTAAGCAACGCAATGACGGTGTTTTGTGAGGACCAACCAATGGTAGCAGAGGCCGCTGCTTAACCGTTGGCAAGCGCGTTACCCCACCAGTGCGCGCTTTCATCTTCCTTTTTGAAATCGACAGTTGTTAGAGGAATAGTGATGCGCGCTGTGAAACACCGCCAACTATCGCTGCTTTTTCCCTTTTTAAAGTGGTTACCAAAGGTCAACGCTCAATCGTTGCAAGCCGATTTTTGGGCTGGCCTGACTGGGGCGATTATTGTTCTGCCGCAAGGCATTGCTTATGCGATGATTGCAGGATTGCCTGCTGAGTTTGGCTTGTACACCGCCATCATTCCGGCGATTTTGGCCTCATTGTTTGGTTCTTCCCATCATCTTATTTCTGGCCCAACGGCGGCACTTTCGGTGATTGTTTTTACCACGGTTAGCCAGTTCGCAGAGCCGAGCACACCGCTTTATATCCAGCTCTGTTTCACCTTGACCCTATGCGCAGGCGTTATTCAATTGCTGTTTGGTTTGCTGCGTTTTGGCGCAGTGGTGAATTTTGTGTCCCATTCGGTGGTGCTGGGTTTTACCGCTGGGGCGGCGATTGTGATTGGCGTGAGCCAGTTAAAACACGTACTGGGTTTGCAGTACAGTTCTGGCGAAACCGCGATTGAAAACTTGCTGCTGCTGGGGAGTAATGTTGTTCACTTTGATGCCAAAGAGCTGTCAGTCGGTATGGTCACCATCGTGGTGTGCGTAATGTGCAAACGAATCTGGCCGAAGCTCCCCCATATGCTACTAGCGACACTAGCCTCAATGGCTTTTGCCTTGTGGATGAATCACGCAGGATACCCAGTTTTGATGGTGAGCGAGGTGAGCAGCCGTTCTCTCAGCCTCTCCTCGCCATTTGCTGGATTGAGCCATGTTGAACCCATGCTAGGAGGGATTGTCGCGGTGGCGATGCTCGGTTTAGTCGAAGCGATTTCAATCAGCCGCTCAGTCGCGCTCAAATCACGTCAACCACTGGACAGCAACCAAGAGTTTGTTGGTCAAGGTCTCTCCAATATTGTGGGATCGTTTTTCTCTTGTTACGTCTCTTCCGGTTCGTTTACGCGTAGTGGCGTTAACTACAGCAGTGGCGCGAAAACACCATTAGCGGCGGTATTTGCTGCGCTTTTATTGTTGGTGATCATGCTGCTGTTTGCCCCTTATGCAGCCTACATTCCCATCGCGGGGATGGGCGGCTTACTCTTGGTGGTTGCCTGGTATTTAGTCGATGTTCACCACATTACCACCATCGTCAAACACGACAAAAAGGAAGCGGTGGTATTGATTGCCACCTGTTTGGCGGCGCTGTTTCTTCATCTTGAACTCTCCATCTATGTCGGCGTTGGCGCTTCGCTGTTTTTTTATCTACGTAAAACCTCGCGCCCAGCGATTGAACGGCTGAGTCATGATGAGCTGAACCTTGAACAGCAGGACGACATTGCGGTAATCCGTATTAATGGCTCGATATTTTTTGGCTGCGTGCAATATCTTCATCAAGAGATGCAGAACGTCAGTGCTAAGCATCTGATTATTCTCGGCCGAGGCATCAACTTTATTGATCACCTTGGGGTGCAAATGCTTGAAGACTATGTTTCTACCAGCGGTCGAACTGTCTATTTTTGTCGCTTTAAAGCCAACGCCAAAGCGTCCCTGCTAAAGGGGGCATCATCGGTTCGAGAAGAACATTTTTCCGAACGATTGACGCCGCTGTTAAATCAAATTTGTAAGAGGTCATTATGAAAGTACTTGTGACGGGGGGCTGTGGCTACATTGGCAGTCACGCTTGTGTCGCTTTGGTCCGCGCGGGGCATCAGCCGATCGTGCTGGATAACTTCAGCAACAGCCACCCCAATGTGGTGGCACGAATCGAAACGTTGATTGGTCAACCGTTGGTGGTGTATCAGGGCGACATTCGTGACCGACTGGTGCTGGATGCTATTTTTGATCAACACGAGATTGGCGCCGTGATGCATTTTGCTGGCTTAAAAGCGGTCGGGGAGTCGGTCGAAAAACCGCTGGAGTATTACGACAACAACCTGACCGGGACGTTGAACTTGCTTGCCGCGATGCGTGTGGCGCATGTTCATCGGTTGATTTTCAGCTCATCGGCCACCGTTTATGGCGACCCCAAAACCGTGCCCATTACGGAGGCGGCCCCAACGGGTGCCACCACCAATCCTTACGGCACCAGCAAACATATGGTGGAACGCTGCTTAAGCGATTTTTCCGCCGCCAACCCCGACTGGAGCATTACCTTACTGCGCTATTTTAACCCTATCGGTGCGCACCCCAGCGGCTTGATTGGCGAAGACCCGAGCGGCATACCGAACAATCTGATGCCCTTCATTACTCAAGTGGCGATTGGTCGCCGTGAGAGATTGTCGATTTTTGGCGACGATTACCCAACAGCGGATGGCACCGGCGTGCGCGACTACATTCATGTGCAAGATCTGGTGGAAGGGCACGTGGCGGCACTGGAAAAGCGGGGGAATGTCCGCGGTCTGCACACTTACAATTTAGGCACTGGAAATGGGGTGAGTGTGTTGCAGATGGTGGCCGCGATGAACCGAGTGTTGGGGCGCGAACTGCCAGTGCGCATTGAGCCACGCAGAGCCGGTGATATTGCCCAATGTTTTGCCCAAGCCGACAAGGCCGCGCAGGAACTGGGCTGGAAAGCACAGCACGATTTAACGGATATGGTTGAGCACAGTTGGCACTGGCAGCAGCGCAATCCAAACGGTTACCAATCTTAGTTTGAAAGGAAACAATATGTCTCACGCATTTGATGTCGCCGAGCATCCACATCGTCGTTATAACCCACTAATGGGGGAATGGGTGCTGGTGTCACCACACCGAGCGAAAAGACCTTGGCAAGGTCAACAAGAAACCCTCAATGTTGAGTCATTGCCCAGCTATGAGAAAACCTGTTTTTTGTGCCCGACCAACACGCGCATTAGCGGTGATGTCAACCCGGATTATAGAGGCACCTTTGTCTTTAAAAACGATTTTGCGGCGCTGACCGAGCACACGCCGGATTCTCCGGTGAGTGACGATCCGCTGTTCCAACTGCACAGCGCCAAAGGGGAGAGCCGAGTGATCTGTTTCTCACCGGATCACAGCCGCACCTTGCCAGAACTGGCCCTGGAAGAAATTGAGCAAGTCATCACCACATGGATGACGCAAACGGAAGAGCTTGGCCAGCGTTACCCTTGGGTTCAGGTGTTTGAGAACAAAGGCGAAAGCATGGGCTGCTCTCAGCCCCATCCGCATGGGCAGATCTGGGCAAACAGCTTTATTCCCACCATTGTGGAGAAAAAAGATCATCATCAGCAGCGTTATTTTGAACAGCATCGCTCTCCGTTATTACTCGACTACGTTGAGCGTGAGTTAGCAAGCGGTGAGCGCATCGTAGTAGAGAGTGAGTTTTGGGTAGCATTAGTACCGTATTGGGCGGCATGGCCATTTGAAACGCTGCTGTTACCGAAAGTGAAACTGAGCCGGTTGACCGAGCTGAGCGATGAGTTAAAAGCGGATCTTGCGAAAGTCATCAAACGGCTCACCATTAAATATGACAACCTTTTCCAGTGCTCTTTCCCTTATTCCATGGGCTGGCACGGCGCACCCTTTGTGGCCGGGGAGCCGGAAGCCTATTGGCAAGTGCACGCGAGTTTTCTCCCCCCTCTACTGCGTAGCGCAACGGTGCGCAAATTCATGGTGGGATACGAGATGTTGGCGGAAAGCCAACGCGATCTCACTCCAGAGCAAGCGGCGGAGCGCCTGCGCAATGCAGCCGACATTCACTACAAGCAAGGTCACGACAAGCAAAGTTAATTTTTCGCGGGCAGATTATTTGCCGCGCAACGCGCAAAAAATTTTCGCCTGAGAATGGGTTGAAAAGTGGTTTTGATTTATTTGAAGAGGTTTTCTTCTTTTTGAAGGGAGCGGAATAAAAAGGAAAGGAATAATGATTTTAGAGGCGTTCAATTTAGACGGTAAGGTGGCGCTTGTCACAGGGTGCAATACAGGTCTTGGTCAAGGCATGGCAGTCGCGCTGGCGCAAGCGGGTTGTGACATTGTTGGTGTGAACTACGCTGGGCCGGATGAAACCCCCGCATTGATAGAAGCCACAGGCCGCCGTTTTTACTCGATTGTGGCGGATCTCAGTGATGCCTCTGTGATTGCATCCGTTGTTGATCGTGCGGTTACCCAAGCAGGACGCATCGATATTCTGGTCAACAACGCGGGCATTATCCGTCGTGAAGATGCGATCAACTTCAGTGAGCAAGATTGGGATGACGTAATGAACCTCAATGCCAAGAGCGTGTTCTTCTTAGCTCAAGCGGCGGCTCGCCAGTTTCAAGCGCAGCAGTCTGGCGGCAAGATCATCAACATCGCTTCGATGCTCTCGTTTCAAGGCGGCATTCGTGTTCCCTCGTATACCGCGTCGAAAAGTGCCGTGATGGGCATCACTCGTTTGCTGGCTAACGAGTGGGCATCACAGGGGATTAATGTCAACGCCATTGCTCCAGGCTATATGGCCACCAATAACACGGCGGCTCTCAGGGCTGATGCTGAACGCAATCAAGCGATTTTAGAACGCATTCCGGCGCAGCGTTGGGGATTACCCAGTGATCTTGCTGGCCCTGTCGTGTTCTTGGCATCGTCCGCTTCTGACTACGTAAATGGTTACACCATCGCTGTTGATGGTGGTTGGTTAGCTCGTTAATGGGTTGCAAGAGAAAGCTGCCAGTCAGCTTTTTTTTGAAATTAAAATTTAAATTGAAAAGGTGTTTTGAAAAATGTGAGCAATCTATGCGTTTATATAAAACTATCACTGTAAACTATAGATATATCATTGAGCATAACACCCACTTTGCACGACAAAGGTTTTGAGAGATTTCGGTATGAGTGAAGCGATCACGCTGCGTCCATTGCCAAGGGCGCTAGACGAAGAAAAAGTAGTCAACCATTTATCCACGGTGGTGGCAGCGATTAAACGAAACATTCCTAAGATCGGGGAACGCAACCCCAAGATCGGTACGGCGGACAATCAGTGGGAGTACTGTGGCCAGTTCGATTGGGTTTCTTCATTTTGGACAGGCGAGTTGTGGCTGTGCTATCAAATGACGGCTGAGCAATCGTTCAAAAACAGCGCCAAGCTGCGTAAACGTTACTTTGCAGACATGCTGCTAGACCCGTTTTGGTTGGATCACGATCTGGGTTTCCAATACAGTTTGAGCTGCGTGGCGGACTACAAGCTGACTGGTGATGAAGAGTCGAAAATGATGGCGATTCGCGCGGCCGATCATCTGATTCATCGCTTTAGAAAAATTGGTGGTTACATTGTGGCGTGGAATGATACCCATCCGCTCGGTCCTGAAATTACGCAAGGCAAATCGATCATCGACTCGCTGCAAAATACCGCTTTGTTGTTCTGGGCATCGCAAGTGACCGGTTCTCCGGTTTATGCACAAGCGGCCACGCGCCACAGCGAAACCTTGGCGAAACACATTGTGCGTGAGGATTTCTCCACCTATCACTCGTTTAACTTCCACCCTGTGACTCAGCAGCCAATCAAAGGCGAGACCTTCCAAGGTTTTGCGGATGATTCGTGCTGGGCGCGCGGCCAATCTTGGGCGATTCACGGCTTTGCACAAACCTATCTTTACACCAAAGATGAACAGTTTTTGACTCTGGCGAAAAAGCTCGCGCGCTATGCGGTAGAGCAGATCACCGATGATGGTGTTCCCGTATGGGATTACTCGTTGCCCGCGGATGAGATCCAGTACAAAGACAGCTCAGCCGGTGCGATTACCGCGGCGGGCTTGCTGCTGATTGCGCAGTGCATTGACGATGCCGAAGAGGCCAAACAATACCGCGATTGGGGCTTGTATCTACTGCAAGGCTTAATGCAGAGCTGCGATTTAACCGCCGATGAGCAAGCCCTTGGGCTTTTGGCGCACGGCGCGTCGTTTGTCAAAGTGGGTTTGTGCGACAACATGTTGCCCTACGGCGATTACTACTATCTAGAAGCCCTAATGCGCGCTAACGGCTACCAGAGCTTCTTCTGGTAAACCGAACTCAATAACTCATTCGGGGGAGCCCTTTCCCCCGTCTATCCCAACTTTTTGGAGCCTATCATGACCCAATTTGCCTCTCGTAAAGGTCATATGACCCTGCCTGTTGAAGAAGGACAGGAAGACGTCGTGCTGGATTTATATCAGCGCTGGCAAGCCGATGCACTGCGCGATAGCGATGGTACAACCATGCCAGATTCATTGGCCGAGCAAGACAGCGATATCTATTCTGTGATGTGTTTGGTGCGTGCGGATCAAGCGTATGCCAATCAACATCCAGAATACCTACACCGTAAATACTTGATGTCATTCCCTGTCACCGCGATGAGTGATCGCGTGGCGATTTTTCCACTCGATGGTTACAGCAAAGACAAGTATGAACTGGACGATGACAGCGATCCAAAACAGTGGTGGGAAGTGCGAAATCGCACTTTGAACAAAGTGATCTCGACGGATAAGTGGACCTTTGACGCACAATATCAGCGTGTTGATATTGAAGATGCGATCCCGTATCACGAATACACCATCACTTTCATGGCGCGCCAAGTGTGGGACAGCGTGTCGATGTACAACGCGCTGACCAACGATTGGAAAGGGCCGCGCATCAAGAGCCTTGACCCGTACCACCCAGAATGTCGCGCGCATCTATTGCAGCACTTTGCCCATTGGTTGGAGACGCACCCAAACACCACCGTGGTGCGTTTTACCACCTTCGCTTTCCTATTCGTGATCGATACCGGTGAGAAGAATCAAGACATCTATCGCGATTGGACCGGCTATGGCGAAACGGTTAGCCCACGCGCTTTAGAAGATTTTGAACAACGCTTTGGCTACAAGCTTTCTCCGGAAGACTTTGTTGATGCGGGTTACTACAACGGTACCTATAAAGTGCCTTCTCAGCAGTACCGCGATTGGATGACTTTCGTGCAAGACTTCGTGGTCGAATTTGCCGCCGAGTTGGTCAGCATGGCGCACCAAGCGGGCAAGAAAACCGCGATGTTCCAAGGCGATCACTGGATTGGCACTGAGCCATTTCTTGAGAGTTATCAGAAGATTGGCATCGATATTAATGTTGGTGCGGTGGAAGATGGTGTGGCGCTGCGCCGTTTAACCGATTCCGGTGGTGATCAAATTCGTGAAGCACGTTTTTATCCCTATTTCTTCCCTGATGTGTTCCGCGAGGGCAACGATCCTGTGGTGGAATCGATGTCGAACTGGACCAAGATTCGTCGCGCGATGTTGCAAAAACCGTTGGATCGCATTGGCTATGGCGGCTATTTGTCACTTGCAAACCAGTTCCCGCACTTTATCGACCATGTGACGGATATTTCTCGTCAGTTCGGTGAGTATCTCGACAATACGCAGCGCAGTGAATCGCAAAAATTGCCGGGCAAAGTGGCGGTGTTGAGTGCTTGGGGAACGGCGCGCAGTTGGCTGCAAAACCAAGCACGAGACCAGCGTTTTTACGTGCCACCACGCCCTGATGTGATGGAGCTGGTCGGCAATAACTTGCTGGAGTGTTTGTCTGGTCTGCCATTTGAGGTGGAGTTCATCAGCTTCGATGACATCGCTGAGAAGGGCATCGATCCGGACATCAAAGTGATCATTAACACCGGCGATGCCAACTCGGCTTGGAGTGGTGGCGAGTGTTGGGATGATCATAATGTCATCGTGAAACTGCGTCGGTTTGTCGCAGAAGGCGGCGGTCTACTTGGCGTGTCCGACCCTTCGGCGTGGCAAAAAAATGGCCGCTATTTCCAGTTGGGGGATGTGTTCGGGTTAGAGAAAGAGACCTCTTTGACCATGGGGCGCGTGGCGATGCCGTTGCAGATCGAAAAACATCACTACCTCAGCCAATTTATTCAGGGTGATGAAGACTTTGGTAACCCAAGTTATGTGTACCCGCAAGCGCAAGACCTCACCGTTCTGGCTGCGCAAGGGCAACATTTGGCGTTGACGGCGCGTGGCTATGGCTCCGGCCGCGCGGTGTACTTAGGGAATCTGCCATTTAGCATGGAAAATGCCCGCCTGTTGCAACACATTTTGTTGTGGCTAACGCAGCAGGAAGAAACGGCACATGCCTGGCTGTCCAATAACCCTTATGTTGACGTAGCGTTCTACCCGCAAACCAACAAAGCGACAGCGGTGAACTTTACCGATGAGACTCAGAAGGTGACGGTATTGAACACCGATGGTGAGCCACAATCGATAACGCTGAAACCCTATGAATGGCGTTGGTTCGATAACTAAACCAAACAAAGAAGGTAGAAGGTGCTGTCAAAGCACCTTCTTTTCATTCCGATAGACTCACCAAGGAGATGATTCGCATCATGCACTCGCAACATTTGATGCAGATCCGCAGCAAACTGTCACAATCCATCGTCGAGCTACAAAGGGGCATGCTGCACGAGCACGATTGGCATCAAACCATCGCTCAATACCAAAACGCATTTTCTCGCCAAACAGGCTGGCTCGATGCGCCGCTTGCAGACGCTGAGCAAGACGGAGAGCGTATTTTTGCCTATTTGCAGCGCGTATTGCTGCTCGCTTGCCAACACTACCAACGACCTTGTGCCTCGATTTTGGAAACGATTGAACAAGCGTTGGCGCACTGGTATCGACACAATCCAACCCACTGGAACTGGTGGTGGAATCAAATTGGCAAACAGCGACTACTGGGGCCCATCGCTTTGCTGCTCAGCGATGCGCTCTCGCCAGCATTGCAGCAAAAATTGATGGATGATCTGCCCGCCCAAGCGAGCATGACGGGGGCGAACAAAGCCGATCTGGCGAATGGGGTGGCGTATCGTGCATTGCTTGAAAACAATCAAACTCGCTTTGCCCAAGCCATGGCCGATATCGCTGACACTATCGTGTTGACGCAAGAGGAGGGCATTCAAGCCGATTTTTCTTACCAACAGCATGGGCCGCAATTACAAAACGGCGGTTATGGTGAATCTTTCCTAAATGTCGCTTTGCCGTGGGTGTATGCGGCGGCTGACACCTGCTTTCGCTTTTCAAGTGATCAGCAACGTTTACTGCTCAGCTATTTCTTACAAGGTTCGATGTGGATGACGCGTACCGGTCGCTGGGATTACAACGTGTGTGGCCGAGCCATCGCCAAGCCCGATTTGGAGAAACCGCACAGTCGCGCGTCTTTGAAAGTGCAAGTGACCATGCTGATGGCGCTGTTTCCTCAACATCGCTTGCCACTCGAAAGTTACCTCGCGCACCTTGATGGCCGTGCGTATCCCTTTGCGGGGTTTAAACACTTTTGGCGCTCAGACTATTCTGCCATGGTGAACCATCGCTTTTCGGTGACGGTGAAAACCAATTCGCGCCGCACCAAGCCGATTGAAACGGGCAATCAAGAGAACTTACTCGGTTTCTGGCTCGGTTTTGGCAGCATGAACATCAGCGTGACGGGCGACGAATACCACGATATTTATCCTTACTGGGATTGGGCAAAAATCCCTGGGGTTACCTCACCCAGCGTGGCCATGCCCGCGCACGAATGGGGGCGCATCGAGCAAAACACCGAGTGGACTGGCGGCGTCAGCAATGGTCGATGGGGGATAGCCAGCTTTGAGTTGGATGTCCAGCAAACTCAGGGTTTGAAATCGTGGTTTTTCTGTGGTGATGCCATTGTGGCGCTGGGGGCAGGCATTCGTTCTGAACATCAAAGCCCCATCGTTACCGCTATCAATCAATGCCATGCGCAAACGCCTGTTTTTCACCAGAATGAGAATGGGGTGGAGCGGTGTGATGGTGTTGCCGTTCAAGGTTGGCTTCATCATGCCAATGTCGGTTATCTGCTGGGCGAGGGTAAGGCGTATTTGCGTTGCGATGAACAACAGGGCAGTTGGCAAAAAATTAATGCGCATTTGAGTGATGAAAAAGTTGCTGGCAAGGTGTTTAGCCTGTGGATTGAACATGGCGTACGGCCGCATGACGCCGGCTATCACTACACACTGTTACCGGGAGCGACACTGGCGAAAACCCAACAGTATGCCGCTCAACCCGAAGCGCAAGTGCTGCATAATTTGCCTCAGTTGCAAGTGGTTCAGTTTCGTCATGAAGTCGGCTGTGTGTTTCGCCAAGCCGGCCGCCTAGAGCTGGCGAGCTTCGCTCATCAACCCGCTTTTGCGTTGGAAGTGGACAAACCCTGTTTGCTACTTTGTGAGCGCACATCGGTTGGCTTTCGTTTGGCTCTGTCGACGCCGGGCAGAGCCGACAAGGTGCAGATCACCTTGCATCAAGGCGGTCAAACGTTCGCAGTGACCATCGAAACCTCGGCGCTGCCTGATAAGTTGGGCGAAAGCGTGCTGGTGGATATCGAAGCGGAACCGAGTATGGCACGCGATAGCTGAACCGAAAACCAGACAAAAAAACGCCCTGTGATAAACAGGGCGTTGATTTGATGGTATTTAACGGCGATTAAGCGATTTGGCTCTCTTCCATTTCTGGGCAGTCGTCGGCAAGAAAACCGCCGGTTTGGTGTGCCCACAACTGCGCATAAATACCGTTGTTTTGCAGCAGCTCTTGGTGCGTGCCTTGCTCAACAATATTGCCTTTATCCAGCACGATCAGGCGATCCATCTGTGCAATGGTCGACAAGCGGTGAGCAATGGCAATCACGGTTTTGCCTTGCATCAGCTCGTTCAAGCTTTCTTGGATGGCCGCTTCCACTTCCGAGTCGAGGGCTGAGGTCGCTTCATCCAGCACCAAGAGTGGCGCGTCTTTGAGTAGCACGCGAGAAATCGCGATGCGCTGACGTTGACCTCCCGAGAGTTTCACCCCGCGCTCACCCACTTGCGCATCGTAGCCGACGTTGCCAAACGGGTCGGTGAGGGTCTCGATAAACTCATGCGCGTGCGCTTGCTTGGTGGCGCGCAACAGCTCTTCTTCACTGGCATCCGGATTACCATAAAGAATGTTCTCGCGAATCGAGCGGTGCAGCAGTGAGGTGTCTTGCGTCACCATACCAATTTGCGCACGCAGCGAATCTTGCGTCACCTCAGAGATGGTTTGGCCGTCGATCTTGATCTTGCCGCTCTCCACATCGTGGAAACGCAGCAGCAGGTTAACCAGCGTTGATTTGCCCGCGCCAGAGCGCCCCACTAGGCCAATTTTCTCACCCGGTTTGATGTGCAAATTGAGATGGTTAATCACGCCTTTGTTTTCACCGTAGTGGAAACTCACGTCGTCAAACTCAATGCCGCCTTGTTTCACTACGAGCTCAGTGGCCTGTGGTTTGTCTTGAATATCAATCGGTTTGGACAGCGTTTTCATGCCATCAACCACCGTGCCCATGTTTTCAAATAGTGAACCCACTTCCCACATGATCCACATCGACATCCCGTTGATACGCAACGCTAAACTCACGGCAATGGCAATCGCGCCAATGCTGATCGCACCGCCTAACCAAAGGTGGATGGAGAGCGCACCAATCGAAAACACCAGCACATAGTTGGTCACCTGCACCGCGATATTGAAGCCCGTCACCAAGCGCATTTGACGATGAACCGTGTCTAAGAACTCGCGCATGCCGCTTTCGGCATACTCGGTCTCGCGTTTGCTGTGCGAAAACAGTTTCACCGTTTGGATATTGGTGTAGCTGTCGACAATGCGACCAGTCATGGTAGAGCGGGCGTCTGCTTGCGCTGAAGCGACATCTTTGAGCTTAGGGACAAAGTAAACTTGAATGCCGATGTAGATCAGCAGCCAAATCACCATCGGCACCATCAAACGCCAGTCGGCCGCCGCGAGCATCACAATGATGCTGGTGAAATAGACGGACACGTAAACAAACACGTCCATGGTTTTCATCACCGATTCACGCACCGCCAACGAGGTTTGCATCACTTTGGTGGCGACACGTCCAGCAAAATCATCTTGATAGAAGTTCAAGCTTTGATTAAGCAAATAGCGGTGCGCCAACCAGCGGATCGACATCGGGTAGTTGCCCAGCAGACTTTGATGCACCAGCAGTGAGTATCCAACGATCAGGGTTGGCATCACCACTAAAAGTATCACGCCGTAATAAATCAGCTCACTTTGGTTTTGCTCAAGGAACGTTTGTGGATCGCTGTTGCTCAGCCAGTCGACAAGTTGTCCCATGGCACCAAACAACGACACCTCGACAATCGCGACGATGGTAGACAGCAATGACATCAAAATCAGCGGTTTTTCAAACCCACGAGTGTAGTGGCGGCAAAAAGCCAGTAACCCTTCGGGTGGTTGTTCCGGCGTTCCGGCCGGAAACGGATTGGTAAAACTTTCAAATCGTTTAAACATAACGCTTCCTAAAAATAACGACGCCCACACTGCCAGAAGGTGCGGGTAAAAAAAGAAGTGGTGGAAGGGCGAAAAGTAGTCTAACGGATTGATGGGCTAAATGTAACCAGTTGGTTATCACTTTGCGGCATATCCTAAGGGATTTCTCAACCTTATCGCGATGAAGTGTGCAGTGAAGTTGCAATATATAGCAATGGTGACCATAAAAATTACTGACAAATGCCTTTTATGCGGTAATTATTACTTTTCCCCGTGTCGGGAAAGCTGAAATTCAGTAAAAACAGAGTTAACAATAAATTTACAATCTGCCTTATCTAGTGATAAGGAATGAACAGATGCTGTTACCGAATGAGACAATACGACCTCAGCTTGATGCGACCCAAAATGCAGACTGTGTGGTAATGGTGCCGCCAAAAGAGTTTCGCTTTAATGAAGAAACCGCGCGTGACAACGAATTTCAGAATCAGATCGCTCTCTCTCAGGAAGAGGTGAGAAGCAAAACACTGGCCGAATTCCGCGCAATGGTGAGCAAACTTCGTCAGGAAGGGGTGCAAGTGGTGGAGTTTGACTACCCTGAATCGGACATTGCGACCCCCGATGCGGTATTCCCCAACAACTGGTTTAGCACCACGGCGGAAGGGGGCTTTTATACCTTCCCGATGGCGTGTGAAAACCGCCGCGAAGAAGTGCGCCCACAAGCTCTGATTGAAGCACTGACGGCTGCTGGCCGCGAAGTGCATCGCCAAGATTCTTTGACTGATTACGTGACGGAAGAGGCTTTCTTGGAAAGCACTGGCGTGATGGTGATTGACCATCTGAATCGCACCATTTATGCCGCATTGTCGCAGCGTTGTGATCGCCTCGTATTGGAAGAGTACGCCAAACGCATCGGTTACGAGCGTGTGATCTCCTTCCAAACCCTGTTGCCATCGGGAAAACCGATTTACCACACCAACGTAATGATGGCGATTGGTGAGCAATTTTGTGTGATTTGCGATGAAGTGATCCCGGAATTTGAGCGCCGTTTCGTATTGAAATCACTGGCCAAAGACAAGCAGGTGATCTCCATTTCTATTGAGCAGATGAACCGTTTTTGCGGCAACATCCTGCAACTGGAAACGGTCAATGGCAGCAAAGTGATCGCGATGTCGCAATCGGCTTATGATGCGTTTTCAGAAGCGCAGCGCAATCAACTGGCAACGCACGGTAAGCTGCTGCCGTTTGACGTGACGACCATTGAAGACATAGGCGGCGGTTCAGTACGCTGCATGCTTGGGGAAGTCTTTTTACCCAAACGCAAAGCGGTGTTGTAAACACCAAACGACATCGTTTCATCGCGCAGAGCCTTTGCTCTGCGCTTTTTATTGGTGTATTTGAGATTCTTATTCTCTTCCCTACACTGTGAAATGGGATGGTTCGTCCTCTAGATTGTGGTAAAGTCCGCGCCTGCGTTTTTTAGCGCAGTGTGACTGTTTTTACTGCCTCTTCAACCAAAAGCACAAGGTTAAGCTAATGCCATTTTCTACTCTCTCTTTGAGTTCTGAGCTGATTCACGCCCTGCCAAAAGACTTCAAGAAGCCGACCGATATTCAAGTGTTGGCCATTCCTGAACTGTTGGCTGGTCAAGATCTATTGGCTTTGGCAAATACGGGCAGCGGCAAAACTCTTGCTTATGGTTTGCCTTTGTTGGAAAAGCTAGGTGTCAATCCAGAGCAAAAAGCGCTGATTCTGGTACCAACGCGCGAGCTGGCAACGCAAGTGAGCGAGGCGATCAACCAAGTTGGTCAAGCTCTTGGTCTCAATGCGGTGTGTTTGTGCGGTGGGGTTGATAAAGAGCAGCAACTGCAAGCACTAGCGACAAACCCTCACATTCTTGTGGCGACAACCGGCCGTTTGGTTGATCTGGCAAACAACGGTTTAGACTTAAGCAATGTCCATTATCTGGTGTTGGATGAGGCGGATCGTCTGTTGGATATGGGCTTTTGGCCTGACGTGCAAAATATTGCAGGGCTGATTTCAAACCAGCGTCAAACCGCAATGTTCTCGGCAACCTTTTCTGATGAGTTGAAGGGTAAAGCGAAGCTGCTTATGCAGGCACCAAAGCAGGTGGCAGCGCATCAAGAAAACAGCACCAACCAAGATATTGCTGAAACGCTGTACCTCGTCAACAAAGGCAGTAAAACCAAGGCATTGATTGAACTGATTCAAAAAAACGCGTGGACTCAGGCGTTAGTCTTTATTGGCGCGAAAGAGAACGCCGATGGTTTGGCGAAGAAGCTGAATAAAGCGGGCATCTCAACCAATGCGCTGCACGGTGACAAGAGCCAAGCAGAGCGAGAAGAAGCATTGGCGCAGTTTAAGTCCGGGCAAACACAGGTGCTGATTGCCACCGATCTACTGGCGCGCGGCATTCACATTGAACAACTGCCCGTGGTGATCAACTTTGAACTGCCGATGCATGCGGAAACTTATGTTCACCGAGTAGGGCGTACCGCCCGAGCAGGTGAGCAAGGCGTGGCGTTGTCATTGGTTTGCCACGGCGAAATGGACGCACTCAGCGCGATTCGTCACCTCACTCAACGTGAGTTACCAGTGCAAGATCTGGAAGGGTTCCCAGTCACAGACAAACCGTCGACAGGCGAGAGCAAACGCGCGCCACGCGACAAAAAAGCCAATCGCCGCACGCAAAATAAAAAGAGCGTTAAGCAGTTTCAAAGTAAGGTGAAGCGGCCAACTGCTCACACCCCGAAGTAACGGATGCCGTGACTTAACACAATGGCAAAATAAGTAAAACCACCGGCATGGTGGTTTTACTTTTTGGGTATCGCAAAAAAGATGGCCACTAAAACGAACCCGTCTCACTGCGCCATCAAGACTGCGTCAGACTTGCTGAGGGACTTAAAGCGATGGCGGCGTTGGCTTCTCGGCGTTGTCGATAATCAGCTGAGCGGCTGTGGCATCGAACAGATAGTCGGTTTCAGCGTCGTCGTCTTGCTCAACAAAGTGGGTCACTCGAACAAAACCTTCGACCTCTGCCAAGTACAGCTTGTTATCATCTTGGTTGAAGTTGCTCCAAGTGGTTTCTTCGGCAATCGAATCGGGCACACTGACTTCACGCAGTGTCTCGCCATGCTGAGTGATGTCACGCCATGCCCCCTTATCAGCGTATTGAGTAAAGCTGTCATGCCAGTCATCGCTTCGTGAGTAATAGATCACGGTTCCATTGGCCAATAGTTGTGCAAATACCAGACCGTCATTCAGACCCGCCATGGGGATCAGATCGACAGAGTCTTGTGTACCTTGACGACTGTTTGCATTGGTTGCGACCGTATCCGCCAAAGAAGTAATCCACGTATCTTGTTGGTTCTTGATCGCACTGATGCCATTACACATCTGTTTCAATGTGGAATAACGATCGCTGCCATCGTCTTTACACCAACTGCCTCTGTTGAAGCTATAGAATCCGCCTTCTAAGTTCTCAGATGACACTATGTAAGCATAAGTGTTAGCAGGGAAGTTCAAATCTTGTGGTGTCACACTTGCCCAAACGTCATCATCGGCACTTTTCTTAAGCACTGTGCTCACGTTCAAGCCGCTGAGGTCCATTTTTTTGGCCGAGACTTTTGCATCCTTCACTGTGTTATTGGTTTGAAGAATAATTGAGCCATCCTCATTAAGGACAATCTTAACAATCGCGTCGCTCTCCGCTTCCCATCCGTCTTTGTCGAGAATCAATTGCTCGGTGTTTGTCATGTCGGTGACTGGGATGAAGGTATGGGTCGTGTTATCAAGTTCATATTCTTGATCAACCACTTGATTATTTTTGTCCAGCTTAACTAAACCAAAGCTAAGGCTGGTTGTGTCATCGCTTTTCTCTCCAGCAAACCAATGCAAGCTTTCTGTCAACATCAACTCTGCGAGGTTCGTTTCAGCCGCACTTTTTGCTGCTTCGTTGATGCTCACCTTGTCTTTTAGGTTTGCACCATTGATGCCGATGTGCTGGGTATCAATGTCTTGTCCTATTTTGATTGGGTCAAAATTTTCACCAGCATTGTCTACGCTCGTGACAACATTCGAGATCGTTTTGAGCACTTCCTCTGCAATCAATGACGTCAGTTTCTCGACACTAATGCCGGCCCCAGAGGCGGCTTCTTCTAACTTATCGGTGTTTTCAGCCATGATGGTGGCAGTCACTTGGGCGATGCGATGCAGTCTTGCGAACTCTTGCTGATTCGCAGTATTTGCTGCTTGTGGGCTTTTACCTTCCACATAGTCGGCGGCCAAATCCAGCTTCGTTCCTAGCTTGGCTTGCACAGCGGCTTTTGCTTTTTCAAGCGTCAGGCCATTTTCAATTTCGTTTTGCACCAGCGTGGTTAATGGGCTGACAAAGTGAGAACCAGGAGGTGCAGTGAGGCGGTAGCTCTTGGTGAGAGGCGCGTCACCGTAGTCAGCATCTTTAGTTTGACCTGCAATGACTTCAATCAACACACTGCCAGTGGCAATTTGCTCAGGGGTCAAATTGTTTAAGGTGAACTCGCCATTATCCCCTGTGATGGTGGAAGGTTCATCACTATCACAGGTTTTATTGGCATTGAGGTCCAAACACGCATTTGCGCCAATAAGGTAGCCATCGGCAGCTCGGGCGGTCAGTGATGATTGAGTATGAGTTTTATCAATAATCGTAGCGTCTTTGTCTTCGCTGCTGCACGCTGCCAATGTCAAAGCAACCGCTATAGCCAATATCGAACGTTGAGGGCTCATCGTTAATTTCATCAATATAAATCTCTTTTTCTATCACGCTCGCTTTGATGGGCGAACGCTATTCATTGTTTCCTTCAATGGAACTGGACGATAACAAAACTTTTATTAACAAACCTATCAGCGATCAAATTTCATTGCCCAGATTTCGCAACGCGAAGTTTTTCGTATGTATTTTGCGAGTCACGTCGCAATGTTCAGGAAGTTAACCTACTGATGTATAGGCGAAAGTTTAACCAGTGCTAGTGAGGGAGTGCGTTTTACTTGGGGGCTAAAGAGATGCCTGCCATTGTTTTTGATTGTTTTGTCGTTGGAGGCTCAAACATCACAAATCTTGATCTTCTTCCCACCGGTTTGGCAAATCACAACTATGTTTAATTTATCTTTTCATGCATCAGTGAGGATATGTTCATGAGCTTATCTATCGTGCAGCGGATCTCCGCTGGATTCGTGTTAATGCTCCTTTTGCTCATCCTGTTGGGGGTTATCAGTACCCTTAAAATTCAAGGGATTAATGACGGTTTGTCTGAAGTTTCTGATCGTGCGACCCCTTTGGTGGTGGCGGTCGCGGGGCTGAAGGAAGCACTGCAAGAGAGTAACCGTTGGGTTTTGGAGTATCGAGCCAGTGAGGAGGCGAGCGAGTTACCACAGTTTTCTAGCCGTTTTAAAGCGCAGCAAGCACGCTTTCGTGAGTTAAGCCAAGAGATGAATCAGTTCACATCAGCATCAGAGAGCCAAGCACAGTTCCAGCAAGTGCTGCAGGCAACCAATCAGTTTTACGTCGATTCGGATAAGGTGCTGGCGAAACATGGCGAGTGGGTGGATGCCTTAGTCAAACGTCGTGAACTCGAAATTGCGTTTATTCGTCTTGAAGATACCTATCAATGGGCAGCGGATTTGCTTTTGCAACAGAGCTCTAGCCAACGCTCCATGCGCAATAAAGCGGAATTGATCACCTCTGGGATTGCGCGAGATCTGAAAAATATTCGCCGTGCCGATGCTAAAACCGATCTCAATGCACTCGAAAAGGTACTGAGTAAAGATATTGAGATGGCGCGCAAACGCCTTGAGCGCGTATTAGTGCCAGAAGATGTCAAAGCACGCTATGTGGCGAACCTCAATCGCTTGCAAGAGCTGGCGCTGGGTAAGCAAGGCTTACTTGAAACCATGCGCCGAGCTCAGCAACTGGAAAACGATCTTGTGATTCAAAACCAGCAGGTGGATACCAGCCTTTCCAACAGCTTGGCAAAATTGGATGACATGGCCAGAGCGGCGGGCACCATTGCAGAGCGCAGCCGAACGTTGGCGGATGAAGCGGTGAGCAGTGCCAACTTCTGGATCATGGCGGTCTCGGCGATTTCTGCCGCCGTGGCTTTGATCATCGGTTATACCACCGCAATGAGCATCAAAAACCCACTACAGAAGATCAACAAAGAGCTCGCCTACATGGCCAAAGGGGATATGACGCGGCGCATCAATTATCAAACGGGCTGTGAGTTTGGTGAGCTTTCACGATCCATTGACATGTTGGCGGACAAAACGGGGGAATTATTGTCGCAAATTACCGCCGGTTCTCGTCACTTAGTGGATGAAGCGAGCCGTTCGGCGGAAATCAGCGAGCGGGCCATGGCGCGGGTGCAAGAGCAGAAAAGCCAGACAGACCAAGTGGCTGCGGCAATTACCGAGCTAGAGGTGAGCGCAACGGAGGTGGCTCGCTCCACCGATGGGGCGAAAGATGAAGTGGATCGTGCCGATGCCGAAGCGAAAAGTGGCCGCCAGAAAGTGGCCAACACGCGCAAAATCACCGAGCAGCTGGCTCATGACATGGAAGCTGCTGTGGGTATCACGCACAAGCTGGGTGAGTTCAGTAACAACATTGGCAGCATTTTGGACGTGATTCGTGGCATCGCGGAGCAAACCAACTTACTGGCACTCAACGCGGCGATCGAAGCGGCGCGTGCGGGGGATGCAGGGCGCGGTTTTGCGGTGGTGGCCGATGAAGTTCGTGCCCTCGCAACACGCACGCAAACCTCAACCGAAGAGATCCAGAAAATGATTGAGAACCTTCAACACTCCAGTAAGGAAGTGGTTGAGGTGATGGGACGCAGCCAAGATCAAACGCGAACGTGTGTGGAGCAGACGCGAGAGATGGACACGGCGCTGCAATCGATCGCCGAGCGCATGAGCGCGATCAAAGAGATGGCCGATCAAGTAGCGCATGCCGCACAAGAGCAGATTTTAGTGAGCCAGAGCGTTGCACACCACGTCACGGGCATTTCAGAAGTGGCGCACGAGACAGAGCGTGAAGCGAGAGAATCGGCCAGCAGCAGCGAAGTGTTGGCGGATTTAGCGGCCAAACAGCAACAACTGATCGCACATTTCAAGGTTTAGGAGGGCGTATGATCAACAAGTGGATTGGAGCGCTGGGTCTCCTAGTGTGTAGCCAAGTCATAGCAAGTGAGTTGGTGATTGAAAGTTGGCGAGCGGATGACAAGGCGTTGTGGGAGCAGAAAATCATTCCAGCGTTTGAAGCTTCACATCCGGGCATCAAAGTGACCTTCCGTCCGGTGAAAAACGTCAACTACATGCCGACGTTGTGGGAAAACCTTAAAGCGGGGAAAGCGGGTGATTTGATTACTTGCCGTCCTTTTGATGATTCCTTAGCGCTCTTTAAAGCGGGGCATCTGGCCGAGATTACCGAAATGGCTGGGATGGAGAATTTCCCGAGCTTTGCACAAGCACCTTGGCAAACCGATTCCGGCGCGCAAACGTTTTGTGTACCAATGGCATCGGTGATTCACGGTTTCTTTTATAACAAGCAGATTTTCAATCAGCTTGGTTTGAGTGTGCCAAAAACGCGTGACCAATTTTTCTCTGTCCTCGACAAAGTGAAAGCCGATGGGCGTTATGTGCCTTTGGCGATGAGTGGCAGCGAGAGTTGGGTTTCGTCCGAATTGGGCTTTCAAAACATTGGGCCGAATTACTGGAAAGGTGAAGATGGCCGCTTAGCGCTGATTAATGGTCAAGAGCGTTTAGATGATGGGCAATACGTGCAGGTGTTTGAAGAGCTGGCGCGTTGGCGTCGCTACTTAGGAACGGGTGGGGAAAACCGAGATTATGGCGCCACCAATGACCTGTTTACTTCCGGCAAGGCGGCGTTTTATGTCGCAGGCTCGTGGGAGATCGCCCCTTTTACCGACAAACTCGACTTTGGCGTGATGCCGCCACCGGTGACCAATCAGGGCGATGGCTGTTTTTTCACTGACCATACCGACATCGGCATGGGGATGAATCCGGCCAGTAAGAATCCACAAGCGGCGATGGCCTTTTTGCAATGGCTGACCACGCCACAGTTTGCAGAGCTTTATACCAACTCTTTGCCGGGCTTTTTCTCGCTTTCAAACCACTTCTTTGAGGTGAGCAATCCTGCGGCGCGCGAAATGATGGAGTGGCGCGACCAATGTGATTCCACCATACGTGTGGCCACGCAAATTCTCTCCCGTGGTCAGCCTAAGCTAGGGGATGAACTGGCGGAAGTAAGCCAAGCGGTGCTGCTCGGTAAAATGGCACCGAAAGCGGCGGCGACGCGCTTAGAAAACGGGCTAAAAAATTGGTATGCACCCCATAAAAACAGCAAAGCCAAAGGTCAGGAATGCCAATGTTCAGCGGCGACGCCATTGGCAACATCAAGCGTCAGTGTTGCAGAATCGGCTGTCGTTTCGGTTGAAGGAGAAGAGAGCCTTTCCGAATAACATCGACTCTGGGGTTGGGCAAAAAGCGGCTGTTTCAGGCCGCTTTCTATTACTCAGCAGCCTGAACACGGGTGGTTTATTGAGGCTGTTGCAGTTTTGCTTTCGCTTCTTCCACTTTAGAGAAATCAAGCCCAAGCTCTTCCACGGCTTCTTTAATCAGCGCAGGATTTTGCATCACTTGCGCCATCAGCATTTGCAGTTGCTCTTGAGGTAAGCCGAGTTGCGCGATGGTCGCCATAGCGGCCAGTGGGTTCTGCGTTAGGGTTTGAAATAGCTCGTTGATTTGCTCGTCGCTGATATTGTTCTCTTTCAACATTCCTAGAATCGGGTTCATCACAGTTCCTTTTATTACCAAATGAAATAGTCGTGAATTCTAACATTGGCAATGGCTGGCGTGAACCTTGATTCACTCACGACAACATGAGTTATTTGGATACACAAATAGAAAAGCCCAAGTTGAGAAGTCTCTCCACTTGGGCTTTTGCATTGGAACTGAGGCGTTCGCGTGAAACGTGCGAATTACACGTAGTACGCTTCAACCGTACCTTTCAGTTGGATCAGCATTGGGTTGCCGTAGCGGTCTTTCGCTTTTGGAGAAGCGATTTTGATCCAACCTTCGCTAACACAGTATTCTTCAACGTCGTTACGCTCTTTGCCGTTAAAACGGATACCGATTTGGTGATCAAAGCACTCTTTTACGAAGAATGGGCTACGTGCGTTGCCCGATAGACGGTCTGGAAGTGCTGGTTTTGCAGTTGTATCGTTCATGTTCTTTAACCTGAAATCGCTAAAAAGTGCGCCATTGTAGACAGAGCCAGCGCTCTGTTCAAGCTCTCTGCTTGCGGAACGTGGCTGGGCAAGTTTGCACGAAGGAAAAAGCCGCCTTGCGCTGAGAAAACATCGCCCCGATTTCTTTCACGCTCTCTAGTACGCAGGTTAGAGGCGAGCTGTGCAGAGCACCAAATGAAAAGCAATTGTTACAATAAGAGTTCAGTTTAATATTTCATTAAGGCTATAATGAGCTTCCTCTCTAAAATCATTATGGACGATTTTAACTATGACACGTCGTTGTACCGCGTGGATTGCCGCTCTCCCTCTTCTGCTTGTTCCTGTCACTTATGCTTATGATCTTTCAATAGAAGAATTTGATGAAGAGATCCTTGTTTTGCTTAAAAAAGCAGAAGGATCGAAAGAACCCGTTTTGTTGTTCGAAGCATCAGAGATTCTAATGTACGACTCGATCATGCAAGAAAATGCGGATCAAGGTTTGAAGTATTTAAAACAATCTGCCGAAATGGGGTTCGCAGACGCCATCAGTGCGTTGGCAGAACATTATTATGGTGAAGAAAACTATCAAGCAGCACTTCCTCTCTATTTGCAGTTGGCAGAGCAAGGGGATGCAAACGCGCTCTATTCACTGGGCGTTATCTATTTTGATGGTGAAGGTGTTGAACAGGACCAAAAAAAGGCGAACCAATACTATTTGGCCGCTGCAGAGAAAGGGAATGCAGAGGCCATGTTCCAGCTGGCATTTTCGTACAACGATGGTTTAGGGGTTACCCAAGATTTTAAGGCTGCCAATCACTGGTTCGCGAGTGCGGCTGAACTGGGTCATTCGTTAGCGACGTATAACTTAGGGGTGAGCTATTTGGATGGCGAAGGTGTGCTTCCTGATTGTAAAAAGGCCATCACCTTATTCGAGCATGCGATTGAGCAAGATGGGGAAGTCAATGCCTACGCTATGATGGGTAAAGTCTATTCGGACTCTCGCTATATGTCGCGATGCGGCATCAAAGCGGCGGATTACAAGCGTGCGATGGAGTACTTCCAACAGGCCGCTCAGTGGGGAGATGAATACAGTCAGTTTATGATTGGCTCTTTTTATTTCAATGGCTTCGGAGTGGATCGCAGTTACGTCAAAGCGTTGGCGTGGTACAACATTGCCTACGATTATGGTTATGAAGAAGCAGAGCAAGCGATAGAAGATCTAAAAGGCAAGATGAGTGCAAAGCAGCTTGTTCAATCTAGCGAATATCAACAAGCGATTGAAGAAACGCTATAAGAGTTGCGCTTGGTTTTGACCTTATCGGCAGTAAGAGAGGACTGAGTACAGTCCTCTTTTTTATTAAGAAAGAATCAAAAAATAGCCAATTCCACCGATGGACAGCATCCCCAGTAAGAATGAGCCAATTTGCAATAAACCGTCACGTTCCATCAAACCAAGCCCCATGATCATCACTACAAAGGCCGGCGCGATGTTGGTAAATGGGAAAGGCAGCGATATCAGTAAACCGAGTAGCAGAATAATACAACCGTTCACTTGATCGACGACGGGCGCTTCCATGTACTGAATTCGAGGGTAGATATACTGCTCAAGTTTACGTACCTTGGGCTCGAACGCTCGAAGAATCGCTTGTACTTTTTCGTTGGGCAGCTCTCTATCCAAAATGACCCTTGGTAGCCACGCTTTTCTCCGCCCCAAAATCATCTGCAACCCGAGTGTTGCTATCAAGATTCCGCCAATAATCGAAACGAGCGGAAGGACATTAAATAATGCGATGAGCATGAGTAACATACCGAAGGTTCGGTCACCCAATCGATCGGTTAAGTTTCTCAAGGTAATTCCGGGAGATTGAGCTTGTTTAATCAGCTCAACGATGACATCGGATGTTCTGCTACGCTGGTTTTCTGGTACAGCAAATAGCGTCTTGTTGTCATCTCCTTGTGGTTCCAAAATTGAATGTCCTTATTGGTGTTTTTAACGCGCCCATCGTAGGGGAGATTGCCTTTCGCATCAATTCTTCTTGTTGATTTTTTTGTATGTTATTTAACGCACTCTGACATAGTGATTTTTCACCATGTGGTCCGCTAAGCGTTCAGCATGAATATGCTTAAAGTTCAACGCCTTTGGTAAGCGGCCAAACAGGGGAATACCAGCACCTAACAGCACAGGAATGGTGGTGATGATCATCTCATCAATCAAATCCTTGGCCAAAAAGCTCTGTACGGTTTTTCCACCATCGATATAAAGGCGTTGATAGCCCTGTTGGTGTAGCTGTTCAATAACCGTTGGCAACGCCCCTTGCACCAAAAATACCTTGTCTTGATAGCCTTCTGGCACACTTTTCAAGGTATTACTCAACACAAAAACCGGCTTGTTGTAAGGCCATTCCACGCCAAAACTGAGCACCATTTCAAAGGTGTTTCTGCCCATCACCAACGCATCAACACTGGCCATAAAATCGGCAAAGCCAAAATCCGATCCATCAGGATTTGGCACTTGATGCAGCCAGTCCATTTCGTTGTTTGGTCCTGCGATATAGCCATCTAAGCTGGTGGCAATGTAGACAATGTTGGACATCGATTTTCTCCTGTAGGTGATTGAGGGCAGAGTGTGTCACAACCCACTGACAATCACTGTCAGTATGGTGTGCAGCGTCCCAATTTGGGATGGGAAATCCGCTATAATGACGGCACGTTTGTTGTGATACAGGATCCCCCGATGCACTATACCTTAGCAGATAAGAGCGCGATTGAAGCGATAAAAACACTTTTTTGTCAAACCTTTACCGATTCGGAAGGTGAAGCTGAAGGGCAGTTGATTGGCCAACTGGCGTCGAATTTGATCGAGCGAACGCACAATGACGATCTTTTTATCTATATCGCAGCGGAGGGTGAAGCGGTGGTGGGCGCGATTTTGTTTACTCGCTTGCATTACCCCTGTGGTACGCCCGTGTTTGTGATGGCTCCAGTTGCGGTGGCCACTTCCTATCATGGTCAAGGAATTGGACAAGCGTTAATTGCTTTCGGCTTGCAGGAGATCAAAGCACAAGGCGTTGAAGTTGCCGTCACGTATGGGGATCCGAACTTTTATCACAAGACAGGTTTTGTCCCTGTTGATACCCAAACCATCGCTGCGCCGTACTCGTTGCAATTTCCCCACGGCTGGCAAGCACAGTCGCTAACAGGTGAAGCACTGCCCGTTTTAAAAGGGCCTGTGACGTGTGTGGCGGCGTTTTGTGATCCGCAATTTTGGTGATCGGTAATCCAGTTACTAACGCGATAAAAAGGAACAATGATGAATATGCAGCGTTTGAAAGCCGCCGAGGAGGCGTTTCTTCTTCACTATCCGGGCGGGTTTGAGCATCCCCAAATGGTGAAAATCGGCAAGAAGCACCAAATGCCACAGCGTGTCCAGCAGGCGCAAGCGTTCTTTGCGCCAGAAGCGTTCAGTCAGCCTCAGTTAGTGGCCGAGAATATGGTGAAAACCATCACTCGCTCCTCCATGGTGTCGGTTTTTGAAAAACCTAAACTCCGTGATTGGGTTAAGGGAATGAGCCATGACGAGCGAGAAAGCTATGCCTATGCGCTGAAAGATATGCTGCATGGTGATAAGGAGTATGGCTTTAATATGATGCACTCTTTGCTCAAACCCGCGCAGCTAGCAAAGTGGTCACTGATGACGATCTTGCCCAACTACTATGCCCCGATGGATGAAGTGTTTGTCAAACCGACTACAGCGAAAGGCGTGATCGGCTTCTTTGAGCTGCCAGATTTGATCTACAAACCGGATCCAAGCTATGCGTTCTATTGCCGCTATCGTGAGCAAATATTAGCGATGAGGGATTGTGTCGACCCAAGCTTGGCGATCAACAATGCCGCTTTTTGTGGTTTCTTGATGATGACGGTCAAGGGAATGGTGTAATGCATGATAAATGTGTATTAGCCACTGTACCTATTCACTTCAGCCCGCATTATAGCGGGCTGTTTGCGTGGTGTTGGCCAGACGTTAAATGCCATCAACCAATTTCTGTAGCGCACTCAGTAGAGCTTCCTGTTCGCTATCAGCTAACGTTGATAATAAGGACTCATTCACCTCAACGGGCAGATGGATCACTTCACTCTTTAATGCTTTTCCTTTGTCAGTGAGAAAAATGCGAAATGAGCGGCGACTCTCTGGATCGGGTTGGCGTTCGACTAATCCAAGCGTTTCCAGTTTGTCGAGAGTGCGGGTGGTTGTGGAGCTTTCCACTTTGGACATTTGTGCAATTTCGCGCTGAGTCACGCCTTCTTTTTCCCACAAACACATCAATGTTGGCCATAGAGCCACGGTGAGCCCATGCTCTTTTAGACGTTTATCGAACTCTTTTGTCGCGTGATTGGCGATGACATTGATAAGCCAACCAAAACTGGACTGGCGATTAAATTCTTGATTCATGATGACACCATTGAAGTAGCAACTATTGCCATGGTAACTAATATTGCGCTGATAAGCACTAGTATGGCTTTGAAGTTGCTCGACAAAACGGGTTGAGAGGTCGTGTCAGAGTGCTGCTTCCCAGTCAGCATCGCCAGTAACATCGGTTTCCCCATTAGCTTGTACACCATGATGGCTGCCACATGCACAGCAATGAGCAGAGGCAAAAGGTTTGCCAATTGGTGATGAATCAGCGCTGCTATGTCGTAAATGTTTTCTGGCAGAGTAAGTCCAATTACCGTAAACCCATCGAATAGGCCGCTCATGATCATTCCTGTCAGGCATTGAACCATCAGTATTGAAAGCAAAGAGATCACCATCAACGCGCCCAGTGGGTTATGGCCAATGGTACTTTCGTGTTTGCCAAGCAAATAGAGAATTACCTTGCGTGGACGGGTAACAAAATGACTGAATCGGCTGGTATCACTGCCCACAAATCCCCAGCAGATTCGCCACAGCAACAGCGTAAAGAGAATTAGCCCAAGTTGAAGATGAGGTCCTTCTCCGCGAGTTCCTGTGGCCATAAGTCCAATGAAAATGGCCGCTTGAAGCCAATGGTATAGGCGTGTTCCAAGATCCCAAACTGTAACTTTTTTCATCGTGTTGATTTCCGCTGTGATTGACATTGACGTTAATTTACACAACAACTGTTGTGTACGCAACAGTTGTTGTGTAAATTAAGTTTCATCGAATGTATTGAAGATCATCAAGGAGAAGAACGTGAGTTTTAAAAATGTGAAAAAAACCGTTGGTATTGCACTCACTCTGACACTGACCGCTGTCACCGTCAGTGCCGAGCAAAGCAGTGTTGGAGATGTGGAATCATCTATCGAAATGAGACAACAGGCTTTCAAAACGATCGAAAACGACACCAAAGCGGCCAAAAGACAACTCAATGAGCGAGATGTCGATTGGCAAGGATTATTGGCTGTGAGCGAGCGTTTGGTGGCTAACAGCGAGTTGTTGCCAGCCACTTTTGTGGCGAATAGCCATCAAGGCAGTAAGGCAAAAGAGAGCATTTGGCGTAATCCAGGGAAGTTTGAACAGCTGCTCTCTGAGATGCGCGAAGGTTATGCCATCGTGCTGAAAGCCAGCCAGAGCCACGATGTTGACTTGGCCGAAAAAGGACTAAAAACGGCGCAAGCAACATGTCAAAGCTGCCACCGAACGTATCGTTCGCGTTGGTAATAACAATATAAAATAGAGAGTAAAGTTATGAAAATTATCACTAAATTTGTTTTGCTAACCACCATGCTATTGGCAGGATTAAACAGCGCTTACGCGTATGATTATGGCGTTGAACTCAAATGGAATACGCAAGATTTCTCACAAGTTCTATCCCAATTTCCGGAACAACGAGCTGCGTTTAGCCGTTTCATTGAAGAGGGAAAAATAAAAGATATGTTTGTACGTGATTCAGCAATTGGCGAACAAAAATTTCAGATACTGCAATTTGTTATGCAAGGTGAGAGCGAACAGGCTGTGCGTGATGAATTGGCGACGTTACCTTTCTTTGAACAAGAGCTAGTGAAAATTAATGCTATCCAACTGTTAGGGGCGAAGTGGTTAGACAATACGCCAGAGCACAATAATTATGGTTTGACTTTCACTTGGAAGGAAGGGATTGAGCCGTTGGAAATAGACAGAGTTTTGGGTATCGATCTCCAGCGTGTAATAACATTCAATCAAGTGGGTACGGTGACGTCGTCTTATATTAATACGCAAGCGATAAACACTGACGTGATTCGTCCGACCTACTTGGTGGCCGTCTTAGCACAAGATGCAGAGCATGCCCTGAAGATGAGCCAACAGTTTGAAGCAGTTCGACTGGGCTATGCCGATGTAGACGTTGTGTATCTTGGAAAAAAGATCAACATGAGCAAGCTGTAAATCCGTGGTGAGACTCCTTGCCGAAGAATGGCTAAGAACAACAAAAAGCCCGCGATGTGACTCGCGGGCTTTGTCGTTAGAGTGGGGCTACCTTTATAGGGCTACTCTTATGGTGTTACCACACCGAACCACATGTCGAATTTATCAAAGACCGACATCAGCGTTTGGAACTGCGCTTGGTTTGAAACACTAAACTCACCGGCTTTGACCTGATCTTGCAGTGTCGCTTGCTTGGTCAGCATTTTCTCAAACGCTTGGCGGGTTAAGTTAATGGTCAAATCCGCGTTATCAAACTGGCTACCAGAGTACGATTTCAATACCGAGTTGCTTAGCTCCATCGAGTAATTGCCGTCGCCTTTGACATTGATGTTCACTTTGATATCGAGGTCATTCGCCGCGTCAGGTTTTACCGTCACGCCGAGGTACTTCATGAACTGATCAAACGGCATATTCTTAGCAATTGCGGCCGTGTCTGGCGTTGCGACGGGTTTGATGCCTTGGCGCAGCTCTTTCGCACCGCCAAGATAGTAGTTACGCCAAGGGCCTGATTCCGCCTGATAACCCAATTGCTCCATCGCATCCGCTTCTAAGTAGCGAGCGTCCATATTGTCTGGGTTGGAGAAAGTCACGTTGTTAAGCAGTGTCACTGCCCAGCGATATTCACCGTTTTTCACCGCTTGTTCAGCCAGCTCAATCACTTTCTCTTCACCGCCCATCGCTTCAACGTATTTTGCGCCTTGTTCAGTTGGTGTCAGCGGGTTCAGGTTGGCTGGGTTGCCATCCCACCATGCACCAAAGTAGAAGTCGTACGTCGCACGAGCATTGTGCGATACCGTACCGTAGTAACCGCGGTTGTACCATTCTTTGCCTAGCGAATCTGGCAGGGTAATTTCTGCTGAAATCTCGTTTGGCGTATAGCCTTTGTTGGCGAGACGCAGGGTTTGGTCATGGACAAACTTGTACATGTCGCGCGTTTTCTCAAGCTGAGTTTGGATCTTCTCTTTGCCAAAGGTTGGCCAGTGGTGAGAGGCGATCATAGTATCGGCTTTGTCACCGTAAGTTTTCAGCGCTTGGTCAATGTATTCAGCCCAAGAAGAAGCATCACGCGTTTTCGCGCCGCGCAGTGTCGAGATGTTGTGGATGGTGTGCGTCATCACTTCCGCCGCCATCATGGTTTTGTATTGTGGGAAGTAGAACATAAATTCCGACGGAGCTTCGGATTCCTGCGCCATGATCACTTCCAGTTCCACACCATCGACCGCCATTTTCTGCCCGGTGATATTGGCGATGTGCGTTGGCTTAACGATGCCGGGCGCACCGGATGAGGTGGTTTTACCCAAACCACCGTCCACTTGACCTTGGCTGCTCGCTTCAAGCAGGTTGCCATACATGTAAGAAGCGCGACGCGACATGGTGTTGCCCGCCATCAAGTTCTCGGCAATCGAGTGAGAGAAAAAGCCCTCTGGCGCAAGAATATCAACTTTACCAGCATCAATCGCTTCTTGGCTGGTGATGCCAAGGATGCCACCAAAGTGGTCAACGTGTGAGTGGGTGAAAATCACGCCGGTTACCGGCGCATCTTCCACTTTGTCACGCAGCAATTTCAGCCCTGCCGCGGCGGTTTCTGGTGAAATGAGTGGGTCGATCACTACCCAACCTTTGTCACCGCGGATAAAGGTCATCACCGAGAGATCAAAACCGCGTACTTGGTAAATGCCCTCTTTCACTTTGAACAAGCCGTCGATGTTGTTCAGTTTTGCTTGGCGCAGCAGTGAAGGGTTGACGGTTTGAATGTTCTTATCTTGTTCAACAAAGTCGTATTTGCTGAAGTCCCAAATCACATTGCCCTTGGCGTCTTTGATGGTTTTTTCTGGCCAAGTGGCAATGTAACCGCGTGAGGCATCTTCAAAATCACTTTGATTGGCGAAGTCGAGGTAGCTTTTGAGTTGGTTGTTTTTCTCGATGGTGAACGAAGAAGCTTGTTTAGGCTCGCTGCTGGTTGGGGCTGCGAACGTTAGAGCAGGGAATAGAGTGGCGATAATCGCTAGCGATACAATCGATTTTTGTCGTTTCATGGTTTATCTCTCTCTGAAAGCGGCGCGTTGAGCATCCGTCGTTAAGGAGAGATTAATGAGTGTGGATTAAACAATCGATAGGCTAAACCTTAAAAGTAAATTTAGTTTTATTTAATCCACTTTGGCGTTAGCCTTCAACATCGTTAACGAAATGTCGCAGTGGCTTGCATCAGAGCACTCTTAAGCCATTGATGTCCGGAATCTTGTTGCTGGCTATGGTGCCATGTCATGTAGATAGGTAACTTATTAAGCTTAAAGGGCAGCGGCATCACTTGCAGTTGGTGCGCTTTGGCCATCAAATCGGCATGCCATTGGCCAGTGACGCAGATCCAATCGGTTTGTGCTGCCAGCATGATGGCGTTGCAGCTGGAACCAGTTTTATAGGCGATGTTTCTTTGTGGTTGTGGCTTCAGCGCCAGTGAGTCAACGATGTCTTGGTTTTGCCTTTTGGTTTCCCACAACAAGTGCTGCTCGGCAAAAAACTGTTGATGAGTGATGGCGTTTTGAATGCGTGGATGATCTTGGCGGCACACCATCACCAAAGGCAGTTCGAACAACAATTCGTTGTGATAACCGTGTTCATCAAACGGCACAGTGGCGAGTATCATGTCCACTTTGCGGGTACGCAAATCCGCTTGGCGATCGCGCTCATCTAAATGTTCTACATCGGCACAGAGCTTGACGTTTGGAGCGTGCTGCGCGAGGTGATCCATCAAGGGAGGCAGCAGCATTAAATCGATGTCTTTATGACTGGAGAGACGAAAAGTGCGATGGCTGGTGTCAGGATTAAACTGCTGACGGGATTTAGCGCCATTAAGCAGCAGGCTAAGTGGCTCTTGGATCTCGGCATGCAGCTCGATGGCAAAATTCGTTGGTGTAATGCCACGACCTTGGCGAATAAAGAGCGGATCTTGGTACTGATCACGCAAGCGATTCAGGGCGTGGCTAACAGCCGGTGCGGTAATGCCGAGCGTTTCTGCCGCTTCGTTTACGCTGCGCGTTTTCATCACCACATCAAAGGTTTTCAGTAAGTTTAGATCCATCGTCATCTCGCTTTGTGCCCATTTTGCGCATCGACTAAACACTGATTTTTACCGATTCACCACCGTGGCTCAAGTCTCTTTATATTTTTGTTTTTGCTTCCAGGAATGAATTAGCCGAGTTTTTGTGACGCGAAAACGCCTCCCCTAATGACGAGCAAGCAATTTGTCAGAGAACTGTTTTTCAAGCTGTTTCAGCCATGTTTGACTCAACAATGGGTGCGATTTTGCAGACACGGCCAACACGATGTCGACCTTAGGCAGTGGTGGAAAATCCTTTAACAACCTTACTTTGTCACCCATACTGAGTTTTCCCATCGCACCAATCGCAAGCCCTTGCTCAACCAAAGCGCGCAGCGCCGATGCGGTATTGCAACAAGCCAGTAGTTGGAAAGCTTGGCCGCGTTTGGTGAGGCCATCAATCGCCGCCGCGTGGTATTTGCAATCTGCTTGAAAAAGAGCGAGGGGCAGGGCGGAGTGGGCTTCGACACAAAAGGTTTGGCTGGCAATCCACACCCCTTGATCGGAGGTGAGCCAATAGCCCTCTTCACTGTTTGGCGCGCGAGTTAAAATGGCGCAGTCCAGCTCGCCCGCATCGAGCTTTCTTCTCAGCTCAATGCTCGGCTCACTGAAGACTTGGATAGAGCATGTGGGTTGCGCTTCATGGAGCAGGGCAATCAAGCGGGGGAGCACTTTCTCGTTGTAATCTTCAGGGCAGCCCAAGCGCAGCGGGCGTTTATCTTGAAAATGTTTGAGCTCCGAGAGGGTTTGATCATGTTGCGATACGAGTTGACGAGCGTGAGAAGTGAGGCGAATACCCGCATCACTCAGTACTAAATAACGCCCTTCTTTGATGAACAGCTCTGCACCGATTTCTTCTTCGAGCTTTCGCATTTGGGCGCTGAACGCCGACTGAGTACGGCTGATCTGTTTGGCTGCGCGGGTAAAACTGCCCGTCTCAACAAAAGCAAGAAAACTGCGTAGTGCTTCAATATCCATATTGAGTCTAATCCATCGTATTTTTAAATAGGTTGTATCAAAACTATCCGTTGGTCGTGGCAAGGAAGTTGACCTAATCTGCGATTGAACTTAACAGAAATAGCAGGGAATGACGATGAAGTTGTACATAGGAAATCAAAACTACTCGAGTTGGTCGCTCAGAGCATGGGTGATGTTTGCCACTTACAACCTTGAGGTGGAAGTGGAAAAACTGGCGCTGTTCACTCCTGAGTTTTATCAAGCTCTGGAAGGCATTACGCCAACGGCGAAAGTACCGACGCTGGTGGATGGGCCGTGCACGGTTTGGGACTCTTTGGCCATTTTGGAGTACGTCAATGAAACACAACTGGCGGGTAAAGCGTGGCCTGACGATCGCGCCTCAAAAGCCAAAGCACGTGCGCTTGCGTGTGAAATGCATTCGGGTTTTCAAGCTCTGCGCAATGAGCTGCCGATGAACTGTCGGGCAAAACGCAAAGTGATGCTTTCAGCGCAAGCTGAGAAAGACGTTGCGCGCATTGATCAAATTTGGTCGCAGCAGATGGCGGCTCACCCTCATGCTTGGCTGTTTGGTGAGTGGTCCATTGCCGATGCGATGTTCGCGCCTGTGGCGCTGCGTTTTGAAACGTATCAAATCCCGCTCTCGGAAACCGCTCAGCTTTATCAGAACAAGGTGCTGGCCAGTGCGCCAATCCAACGTTGGTTAGCGGAGGCAGCGTTGGAAACCGATATTGTGGAGGAAGATGAAGCGGGAGAGCCGATTTAGTCGCCATTCTCGTATCGCTAGTATGGAAGCAGACAACACGGTTTGTCTGCTTTTCTTTTTGTCTTAGTCTTCTATCTTCTTCCCTAGCCCCTAGCCCCTAGCCCCTAGCTCCTAGCTCCTAGCCCCTAGTCTCTAGCCCCTCGTCTCTAGTCCCTCCCCTTTATCTTTAAGTCCATTTATTTTGTGCGGTTATTTGTCTGGTAAACACCGCTAAAGAGGGTGCTTTTTCTTAAAAATGCACCTAAAAACGATATGAAACCGATTGCTTTATGATGTATGTCAAATTGTGGTTAAAAAATCCGAGCTGATTTGGGGCAGGGTATATAGTTAAAAGGTCAGCAGTACGTCGTGCCTATAACTAAGTTGCTCGGAGGAAGCATCGGAATGCGCCATCTCATGCTAATGATCCCGTTGTTCTTTTCATCTTGGGTTAGTGCAAGCAATCCAACCCTCGTCTATTTGGTTTCCGACATGCGCATTCCATTTTGGCAAATCATGTGGGGAGGGATTGAGGATAAGTCTCAGCAACTGGGTTATCACTCGGTGGTGTTTAGTGCCGAAAACGACGCCAAGACAGAGCTTGAAAACGCGATTGAAGCGATCAATCTGAAACCTGCTGGAATCATTGTTTCACCCACCAATTCTTCTGCGGCGGTCACCATTCTTAAAATGGCCGAACAAGCGAACATTCCAGTGGTTATTAGCGATATTGGCACAGAGAGCGGCCAGTATGTCAGTTACATCGAATCCGATAACTATTCTGGTGCGTATCAACTGGGCAAGATCCTCGCCAGTGCGATGGAAAACAAAGGCTGGTCGAATGGTCAAGTCGGGGTCATCGCCATTCCGCAAAAAAGGCGCAACGGCATGGAGCGTACCGAAGGATTCTTAGAGGCGACGAAAGAGGAAGGTTTACGCGTGGCTGCTATCGTTCAGCAACGCGATTTCAGTTATCAAGAGACCTACATTTACACCCAGAAGCTACTGCATGACTTCCCAGAGATACGAGCAATCTGGTTGCAAGGCTCGGATCGCTACCAAGCTGCCATCGATGCCATTGATTCATTGGCGAGAAAGGATCAAGTGATGCTGATTTGTTTTGATGCGGAACCTGAATTTGTCGAGATGATTCGCAAGCACCAGTTGGTGGGTGCTGGCATGCAGCAGCCATTTCTGATGGGAGAGAAGGCCGTTATGGCTATGCACATGCATCTAGAAGGAATGTCCGTCAACAAAAAGCAGTTAATCGACGTACTCGCGGTGTCGAGCACCAATGTGGAACAGTTACTTGCCACCATAACGCGCAATGTGCTTGGCCAAGATGAGGGTGACTGATGAGAGATTGGCTGGCTTCTCTTCATAGTAAACGTTCACTAACCCTGTTTCTCAGTGTCAGCCTGATTTTTACTTCATCTGTGGTGTTCGTTCTTTATGGTGTGTACAGCTACTCCTTAAGAAGCGAGCATATGGAAAATGAAATTCGTGGCCAAGCGGAGGAGAGTGCCACACGTTTAAGCTCAACCATCGCTGGTTACATCGAAAGTTATCAGATCCACGAATATGACAAACTGCTTTATACCGAACTGACCACGTCCAATCACTATGCGTTACTCGCCATCTTGGTCGATAACTACCAAATGACGGAACTCACTGGTCAGCAGAGTTACGTGACTGGCTACGTGAAATTACCGTATTCCGAAATTGTCGAGTATCAACCAAATCTACTTCAACAACAGCCCATCTTAGACAACGCTTTGTACAAAAAGAGCGTGACGATTTATAACCAGAATAGAGAGTCGATTGGGCGTGTTGATGTCTATGTGACGGGCGAGCTTTTGTTGTTGGAAAAACGCCATCTTTTGCTCAACATTGTCGCCACCATCTTCTTACTGGTGGTGTTGCAAACTTGCCTCTCTTTATTCGGTATCAAGTGGATTTTGATTCGACCGCTGAATCAACTTTCGCATTCGTTGACGCAACGTGATTGCGATGGATTGCCCCTCAATAAGCTTAAAGTGTCACCCTACTCTGAACTGAAAGTGTTGACGCAAACCGTCAACGGCATGTTGGAAGTCATCTCCGCGACAAGAGACAAACTGCATGTGGAGCATGAACGGCTAGAGAACGTGATTCGTGGCACCAACGCGGGTACTTGGTATTGGAACGTTGAAACGGGAGAGACGCGTTTTAACGGTCGATGGGCAGAAATCATTGGTTATACGCTAGAAGAGATTTCACCGGTTTCGATCGAAACTTGGCTCAAGTATGTGCATCCGAGCGATCTCAGAATGTCCCAACGCCGTTTGACGGACTACTTCGCAGGTAAAACCGATATGTACGAATGCGAAGTGCGAATGAAGCACAAAGATGGCCATTGGGTTTGGGTGATGGATCGTGGTCGAGTGGCGCAATGGAATGAAGATGGCAAACCGCTCGAGATGTTTGGCACCCATGTGGATATCAGCGAAAGTAAGGCACGTGAACGGCAGCTCGAGTTGGCTGCCAATGTATTTAAGTATGTGCATGAAGGCATTGTGATTACCGATAGCAAAGGCAGCATTGTTGATGTGAATCAGGCGTTCACCTATATATCGGGCTACGAAAAATCGGAGCTGCAAGGCCAAACGCTTAAGCTACTGAAATCGGGTATGCATGATGAAGATTTTTATCATGACCTGTGGGAGTTGCTGCTTTCACGTGGTTACTGGCGTGGCGAAATTTGGAACAGACGTAAAAATGGCGAGGTGCGCCCCGATCTGTTGACCATCAGCAAGGTAGAAGACAGGCGTGAAGATGAAGTTCGTTTTGTGGCGCTTTTCTCGGATATTTCCGCGTTGAAAGAGCATGAATCTCAGTTGGAGAAAATCGCTCACTATGATCCTCTGACAGAGCTCCCCAATCGCTTATTGCTTAAAGAGCGATTGCTCAATGCGATGGAGCGATCACGCCGTTATAAACACCATTTAGCGGTATTGTTTCTCGATCTTGATGGCTTTAAGCAAGTGAACGACACTTATGGCCATGATGCGGGTGACGATGTGCTCTATCACGTGGCCGCACGAATGAAAGATATGGTGCGAGAAGGCGACACGTTGGCGAGATTGGGTGGCGATGAGTTTATCATTTTGATGCCCGATGTGCGTGACAGTTATGACGTTGAACCCATTGCGCAGCGTTTTTTACAATCAGTGTGTCGCCCAATCTCGATTGGCCGTGACCAGATTTCTCTCTCCGCCAGTATCGGTGTTTCGATGTACTTTGGTGAAGAAAACCTCGATTCTGATGCGCTCATTCGCCGAGCCGATCAAGCCATGTATCAAGCGAAACTCGCTGGAAAAAACTGTTACATGTTTTACTCGGGGGAAAACCCAATCCAGCAGTTTTCCCGTACAGACAAATAACCATCCTTGTGGCCAGAGCCCGAACGAGCGCACCAACATAAGAGCGCTGTTTAGCTCAGCATCCCAAGTGCTTTGAGTTTGCGATAGATCGTATTCCGGCTGATGCCAAGCAGTCGTGATGTTTTACTGATGTTACCTTGTGTGGCCTGATAGGTGTTAACCAGTGACTCTTCGACGGTTGATCGAATGTTTTTGACGTGTTGTTCCTCAGTGGCCGTCAGTGCTGGGATTTGTCCAAGCTTATTGGCCAAATGAGGTGGAATATGGCCAAACGTCAGTAAGTGCTCCCCTTGTGCCATGAGAGCAGCGACTTTCAACATGCTGTCGAGCTCACGTAGGTTGCCCGGCCAATCATAGGCGAGTAAAAGAGTCATTAAGTGAGGGCAAAGTTGCTGCTCTGGTTCGCTGTAGCGACGATGGATATGCTCAATTAAAGCTTGTTTGTCGCAGCGCTTGGCAAGGCGAGGCAGTTCGATGACCAATCCATTTAAACGGTAGTAAAGATCTTGGCGGAACTGACCAGTCTGCACTAACTGATCCAAATCTTTGTGTGTGGCGGCAATGATCTGAGTGTCTACTTGTACGCTTTGATTCGAACCGATCGGCAGTACGGTGTTGTCTTGCAGCACATGCAGTAATCGGCTCTGTGCTTCTAATGGCAAATCAGCAATTTCATCGAGAAAAAGAATGCCTTTGTCTGCTTGGCGAATTTTACCTTGGTAGCCTTTGCTATTTGCCCCCGTAAACGCCCCTGCGGCGTAGCCAAACAGTTCGGATTCAATTAGGTCTTTGGGTAACGCCCCGCAATTAACGGCAACTAACGGTCCTTGCTTTCTTTGGCTATTTTTGTGCAGTGCTTTGACAAATTCGTTTTTACCCACCCCCGTTTCGCCAAGGATCAGTAAGCGAATGTCTTTATCGATGACCCGATTGGCTTGTTGCCAACAGTGTTCTACTTGGCTATCTCCGAAGTGCAGATCGTTTGATGGGCTAATGGTGCGGCTGCGGCGCTGTTGGCGTATGAGGGTTTTTGTTTCAAAGACCAAAGTGGGTGTGGTTTTGTTTTGGTTTAAAATGGCCTCCAGCGAGCGTCCGATGACAATCTCCTGTGCCAGCAACTGTCCTGCCACTTGGTTGTGAGCCAAAATTTGTCCCGATTCGTCGGCAATCAAGATGCCCTGCCAGCCACTGTTGAGCAGAGATTTCTCACAAGCAAGATCCACTCGAAAATGACCATCTGGGATCTGATTGAGTAACTGATTTTCAACCAGTTGTACCATGTTTTGTACCAATACTTGGGTAGAGAAATCGTGCTGTTGCTGTTCGCTGGTAATATCCAAGATGCCAATGAGCGTACCCGTATGATCAAACAGTGGGCTGGCTGAGCAACTAATAAAACGGTGATGTTGGATAAAGTGTTCATCTCCAATCACGCTTACCGGTTTTGCCTCAACCAAAGCGGTGCCAATGGCGTTGGTGCCTTTCAATCGCTCTTGCCAACAAGCGCCGGAGCTCAGAGCGATCTCGGTGAGTTTTTCACGAAACTTGGGTTGTCCCCAACTGCCGATGATCACGCCTTGGTTGTCGGTTAGAATCAAACGGCTATCAGTGTGAGCAAACAGTTGGTTAAACAGAGGCAGAGCAAGCTGTGTTACCGCCTCAATGAGGCCATGGTGCTGTTGCTGGCGATCTTTTAGCATTGCAGGGGTCAGCCGAACATCCTCAGGGCGACGACGCTGTTTTAAACCGGCTTGTTCACTTCTGTCCCACGAGCTGTTCAGCCAGTTGGGCTTGCTAACATGTTGAAGTTGCATACTGTTCCATTCTGCCACAGTTTGGGTGTACCAATTTGGAACAGTTGAACAGCGCGTATCACGCCACTCGTTATTCCATTCTCGACAAACCCAAGTTGTTATCGTTTGGTAATCATAGTTTTACATTTAATTAACAACAAGCGTTGTGTTTCTGGCCTGTGACTTGCGTTATGGCTTAGGTAAAGCAGTGCGAATCGACACTGTGTTTTAAACCAAACGAGAAACAAAAGGACGAGTTATGATTTATGCACAACCAGGTAGTGACAACGCTGTCGTGAATTTCAAAAGCCACTATGACAACTACATTGGCGGGGAATGGGTGAAACCGGTGAGCGGTGAATATTTCGATAATATTTCGCCGGTTAACGGCCAGGCTTATTGTAAAGTGGCTCGCTCAAGCGCGGCGGACATTAACTTGGCCTTGGATGCGGCGCACAGCGTTCGTTATCAATGGGCGAAAACCAGCGTGACGGAGCGTGCCAATATCTTGCTGAAAATCGCCGATCGCATTGAAGCGCATCTCGAAGAGTTGGCGGTGGCGGAAACGTGGGAAAACGGCAAACCTGTACGTGAAACGCTGGCGGCAGATTTACCGCTGGTGGTCGATCACTTCCGCTATTTCGCCGGGTGTATTCGTGCGCAAGAAGGCAGCGCTGCGGAGCTGGATGCCAATACCGCGAGCTACCACTTCCCAGAGCCGATTGGCGTGGTTGGGCAGATCATCCCTTGGAACTTCCCTATGCTGATGGCGGCATGGAAACTGGCACCCGCGTTAGCGGCAGGCTGCTGCGTGGTTCTTAAACCAGCAGAACAAACACCGACCTCAATTCTGGTGCTGATGGAAAAGATTGGTGATCTCATTCCCGCTGGCGTGGTCAACGTGGTCAACGGCTTTGGCGCAGAAGCAGGCCAAGCACTAGCCACCAGCAATCGCATTGCCAAACTGGCGTTTACCGGCTCAACCGAAGTGGGTAATCACATACTTAAATGTGCCGCGGAAAGCTTGATTCCATCAACGGTGGAACTCGGCGGTAAGTCGCCCAACATCTACTTCCCTGATGTGTTTGATTATGAAGATGCTTATCTGGACAAATGCATTGAGGGCACTCTACTTGCCTTCTTTAACCAAGGCGAAGTGTGTACTTGCCCTTCACGCGTGCTGGTCCATGAGTCGATTTACGATCAGTTCATTGCCAAAGTGGCAGAGCGTGCCAAGAGCATCAAACAGGGCAACCCGCTTGATACCGACACTCAAGTGGGTGCCCAAGCGTCGCAAGAGCAGTTTGATAAGATATTGAGCTACTTGGAAATCGGTCGCCAAGAAGGGGCAAAAGTGGTGTTTGGTGGTGAGATTGCCAAGCAAGAAAACGATCTAGCGACCGGTTACTACATCCAGCCGACTTTGCTGCAAGGTCACAACAAAATGCGTGTGTTCCAAGAAGAGATTTTTGGCCCGGTGATCGCGGTGACAACCTTTAAAGACGAAGCCGAAGCGCTGGCCATTGCCAACGACACTGAATATGGCTTAGGCGCTGGTGTGTGGACTCGCGATCAAAACCTAGCCTATCGCATGGGACGTAACATTGAAGCGGGCCGAATTTGGATCAACTGCTACCACGCATATCCTGCACACGCCGCATTTGGTGGTTACAAAAAATCGGGCATTGGTCGTGAAACTCACAAGATGATGCTAAATCACTACCAAAATACCAAAAACTTGCTGATTAGCTACGATGTGAATCCGTTAGGTTTCTTCTAAGCGAACTGGCATTATATACGACCAAGAAGCCCCTGACGAATGGGGCTTCTTTCTTATTGTGGTCGTTTACACCAGATAAAAAATCAGCCAAAGCGAAGGGCAATGGCTGATGAAATGGGTTGTGAGTGTTGACGTTATTCCTCGTGGCTTGGATGGTTCTCCACTTCCACACGAGTAACCAGCAGTTGGTCAACTTTGTAGTTATCAATGTCCACCACCTCGAACTTGTAACCAGAGTAGATGATGGCATCCGTTCGGCGTGGGATCTTTCTTAGCATGTACATCATAAAACCAGCAATGGTTTCGTAGTTCTGCGGGTGTGGGAACTCATCAATGTTCAACGCACGCATCACATCGGTGATTGGCGTCACGCCATCCACTAACCAAGAGTGAGCATCTCGCGCAACAATTTGCTCTTCCCCTTCCGCCAATACCCAAGTGCCCATGACGGCACTTTGCAAATCGTTAAAAGTGACAATGCCCAACACCAGTGCGTATTCGTTCATTATCACGGCAAAGTCAGCGCGGGTATTTTTAAAGTAATCCAACGCCTCAGAGAGGCTCAAAGTGTCAGGAATAATCGGACAACTCTGCACCATGCTGCTGTCTTTGACGTTTAATGTGTGCCCGTTAATCAAACGAGTAAGCAGTTCTTTGGAATCGATGTACCCTTTGATGGCATCGAGTTGACCATCACACACCAGAAACTTGTGGTGAGGATCTTCGGCGATTTTCTTTCTCAGCGTATCTTCATCGTCTTCAAGCGACAGGAAGGTCAGGCTTTCGCGTGGCGTCATGGCAGAAGTGACGGGGACTGATTGCATTTCAAACACGCTTTCCATCATTTTTTGTTCGCCACGATCGAGCACGCCCGCTTCAGCGCCCGCATCCATCACTGCATAAATATCGTCAGAGGTAATGTCGTCGTTACGCTCAGCAGGAATGCTCAGCAGTTGGAAAATCAGGTTGGCTAAGCCGTTAAAGACAAAAATAAATGGCTTGAGAATCGTGATACAGACCAACATCGGGCCGACCAAGCTCATGGCGATTTTTTCTGGTACCGCCATGGCGATGCGTTTGGGCATTAAGTCGGCAAACAAAATAAACATGCTGGTGACCAAAAAGAAGGAGAGGAAGAAACTCACCTGTGCCAACCAAGCCGCAGGGACGATACCGTCAAGAGCGGCTCGGATGTGAGGGGTAAACGCAGATTCACCGACGATACCGCCCATGATGGCAACAGCGTTGAGGCCAATTTGCACCACAGTAAAGAAGTTACCCGGATTGGCTTGCAGTTCAAGCACATTGGTGGCGCGCACATCGCCTTCGTCAGAAAGCTGCTTTAAGCGAATTTTTCTGGCGGCGGCAAGTGCAATTTCCGACATAGAAAAAAAGCAGCTGGTTAAGATCAAGGCAAAGATGATGGAGAGATTCTCAAATAGGCTCATGGCGAGTTTCCAAGTTTTCTTCAGGGTTACCACACCGAATGAATGGGAGAGAAAGGGCGTGGTCTGTCTGCTAAACAAATGAGAGGTTCGGACGGGATACTCAGCAAGCGAGATACTGGCTGTTTCTGCTTATTGGTTCGAGTTCGCCTCGGCCTTGGTATTCTATACCTAAGCCGAGAAGAGATGAAGCTGCTCACACATTTCTCATGGTGATTTTTGTGCGCTAAAATAACATAAATTATTGAATTTCATGACATTTATAAATCCACTGAATTATTGACTGAGCCTCTCATATTGAATCTTTTCAGTATGGCATTTTGGAACTGCACTCTCATTCCGCTCAATCTTCATTTTTAAATTGCTTGTCTCATAAATGATAATTAAATCCTAACCTACTTATTAATAACGATATTTCTTAGATTTTCAGAGAAATGTTGTGGGTTAGTGTTGCCTAAATTTGGGCTCAATCTATTCAAATAATAATGAGATAAGCCAATCATGAAGAAAAAACCACTGACACTTCTCATAGCGGGGCTATTGGGAAGCACTGCTGTGTGGGCGCAACCAGAGTTGACGCTGGTACAGATCGGAGAGAAAACCGTCGAGCGTCTGGAATCGATCAAAGCGATGGCTGAACGCGGCGAAGGCGTGTTTGAACGCAATGGCGAACGTTGGATCAATTACCGGGGTTTTGAGTACCGTCTTAGCTACAAAAATGATCTTAAGTTCCCATTTTTGCCCTACCAAGGCGGCGATGACACACCGTATCGTAATGTGATCGATTTTGTCGATCAAAGCTGGGAATTCATGATGTACGACGGTGGTTTTTACCTGATGAGCCTTGAATTCGGTGTTTACGAATCGGATGAGCAAGGCTGTTTTGTTGAATACATACCTGCGGCACACGGATCGAAGCGTGCAGATGGCAGTTACGTTTGGGAGCGTGATGTTATTTACCGAACAGAAACCAACGATTGTGGTGCTTTGGTGAAGCCTGCCATCCATTCTGTCACGGTATCGAGTGTCTCGGATGTGGGCGTATCGTTTGATTGGTTAGGTCAAAACGAGTCGGACACGACGCAGCTGACCTTGACCAATGTGAGTGACGGCAAGGATGTTCGCCATTATGACGCCGTCTCGGCGGGTTTTTTCATCGGTGGGCTCCAGCCTGAAACACAATATGAGATGGCGCTGCGTTCTTGCAATCCAGTGGATTGCGCCGAGCCACAGGTGGTGCGTTTCACCACTCAAGCCTCTCGCGTTGGCTTTGCCGATGAGATCCCAACGCCTAACCATTTGCAAGGCAGTTTAGAAGGCGGTTTGGGCATCACGCAAACGCACACTTCGGTCGCGCCAAATGGCAATGAGCTGACAGGGCAAGGCCATTTGGATGTGATCATGAACCGCGAAGCGATGCTGCTTTTCACGCCATCGCAAGGCGAAGAGATCAACCAAGTGCGTGCAGAAGTGCTCCTTGATGGCGAGGTGATTCACAGCAGCTTGATGTTGCCGCCAAGCGCTCTGGCTGCGTCGGATCAGCCTGACAATGGACGCATGAAAGTGGTGTTTTCTCATCATGCTTGGTCGCTGCCACTGCAATGGAACTGGATGAAGCCGGGTCTATCGCTGCGCTTGACCGACAACTTAGGCCGTGAAGGGGTATTGAGCCAAGGGGAGATCCAATTTGGTGGCGCGCCAGAGTTGGTGATCCAAAACATCGACATGGGCATGCTTATCGAGCCGCGCAATCGCAATACCATGATCCAAAACTTACCGACGCTTGCAGCGGATTACTTCCAGAAGATCCCTGCCTCCAAGTTGGTGATGGCCGATTACACGCCAGCGCATTTTCCGATTGTGACGATGCCAAACGGCGTGGTGTACACCGATAAAAGTGCCAGCACTGGTGGTTGGCACAGTGGCGATATGCGCGAAGCGATTGGTAAAGCCATGGTCTCAACGGGCATCAACAATGCCAACGTCGGCATTTTAACCAGCGCAGGTTACTCACAGCAGTACAACCGACGCTTCAATCACATTACTGCCCATACCAACGTTGGGGTTTACACCAAAAAAGACACTGATTTACCGCAAGTGATTGTGCATGGGGGCAGTGGCGGTGGTGGTATTGTCACGCTAGAAGCCACCACGGGTAATGAATGGTCACATGAACTTGGCCACAACTATGGATTGGGGCATTGGCCGTATATGGCGTCGATTCACGATATGGAATCGGGCTGGGGCTGGGATGCTTTCCATCAACGCTTTATCGGCAACCTACATTGGACAGGCGATGTGTACACCCAACAACAAGGGGACGACATCGTACCGCCATTCAAAGATGCGTTCCGATTTATGCGTGATGCGCAAAATGGTGGTGAAAATGAAAGAGTGGGTACGATTAGCCGCTTTACCCTTGAGCACCCTGCACAGTCACGCAAAGCGCAGCGTTGGATGAACAACGGTTTTAATCTTGATAGCAGCAGCCCGAGCGGTTATGTGCAGTGGGATCAAGCCGCGCAGCGCTATCAAACGGTCGAGACCGACACACCTAAACCACAACAAACGGGTGTAGCAGTAATGACGCTATTGGGTATTTATGACCCATATAACGAAAAGCCAAGCCAAATTTATCCGCTGGTTTACTCCAATTACGGCAATGTGTTTGAACTGCCGCAAGGCGTTCAAGGAGAGTTCCAGCCAGAGGGTTGGCAGCCTGTGGCAGATTTAACCCCAGCGGAGCTTGAGAGTGATAGTTGGCAAACCTTGCGCATGGATGGTGAGCAGCAACGTGTGTGTAAGTTCACCTTCCAAGCGGCAAACGGCGACAGTGCTGTCTTTGTTGGCGGTGTGGATCAGAGCATCGATCGTTGTTCATCTGGCCGTGATCTCCAATGGCACATTAATTCCAACATGACATCGGCGCAAGGTGACTATGAGTTGCTCTCCAAGTACGGTCGTGGTGCGGTCACGTACACGCCTACACCAGAGGTGGGGGAAGTGACGCTCTGTATACTCAATAAGTCAGGCACCGATCACGATGGTGCGGGTTTTGTGGTGGGTAACAACTGTGAGCAAATCTCAGGCGTGATGCATAAGCATGGCAAGACCTGGCGCTACGCGCTACGTGGTGATGAAGTACTGCGCCCTAGCTACAAAACTCAAGGTCAGTGCCAGTTAGATGTCGAGTTTGCTAATGGTGCCAGTGAGCGAGTGGTACTGAATGCCTCTCGTCATAGCGTTAATGACAGCAACAAATTCCACGTTAACTTAGCGATGGATAATGGTGTGCCAACGCAGGTCCGCTTAAGTTGTTCAGACAGAAATGGCGAGACCGAGCTAACGCGCTTCACCCCTGAGCAAAATCCACCAATTGCGGATCTCAAAGGGCCGATCATTATTGGTCAGGAATATGGCTACAGCCAAGTGGTCGACATGACCCCAACGTTTGCGCAAAACGACACGCTCCTAAACGAAGACTTCGCGACCATTACTCAGTTTGATGCGTTTGTTGCTGAGCATTATGGCCGTGGATTGCTCAACAATGGCGTAACTCACGCTGAACGTCGAGCAGGCGCGCTGTATGTGTTCGCGAATCCAGAAACGGGCAGTCGCGACTATTTTGTCATGCGCACCGTGGAGGCTCAGGCTTTCCCGACCAATCAAACCAGCAATGGCGATTGGAAATACCTAGGCTCTGCAGATGACTACGTGAACTTCACCTTCAACCCGATTGCCTTCGATCGTGCAGAAGGTCTCCGCATCGAAGAGCGCGTGAAAGGTTATTTTGCTGCCTCCCGTCTATTGAGTTGGGAAGAGCGCCACAGCACCGCGTGGGGGAGTACGGAAAACGCCGTTTTTGTTGGGCAAATCGAGGGTGAAAATCACTACTTCATCCAGAAACGCCCTGGCGAAGGAGAGGCATTCCCAACCAACGCTGCATCAAACCAAGATTGGTATTTCTTGGGCAGTGACAGCACCATTCAGGCTTATCTGGATGAACTCAATCGTGATTTGGCGAGTTTTGAACGCGCTCTGTTGGAATGGTACCAACAAGATGCGATGGGCGTTTGGGGTAGTGATGGTCAGCGAGGCAAAGTGAATGATATTTATCAATACGCTTTCCGTGGCGGCTACCATTACTACCGTCTAAAAACCACCAGTTACGGTTACTTCCCTTGGCCGACGGACAACAACTCAAGCAACCATCAGTGGGCCTATTTAGGCCAGTTCTAATGATGAGTTAGTGGTGCCAATCAAGCCAGTCTCGATGACTGGCTTTCTTTTTCTCGTTTTTCTCGTTTTCAAGTTTTTGAGCCATTTTTCGCTTCGATGATGTGTGTTCAATGCCGTTGGTGAAAGCATTTGGCGTTAACCTGAGGTTTACAACGGCGGGAGAAACCACTATCTTACGCCGCGTTATTTTTATTCAACGGATAATTCAAGGACCCCATGGCTGTTTTAGAAATTTTAACCGCACCCGATCCACGACTACGCGTTCAATCTAAAGAAGTAACGGATGTTGCTGCAGTGCAAACTCTGATCGACGATCTGCTTGAGACGCTTTACGAAACGGATAATGGTGTGGGCTTAGCGGCGCCGCAAGTTGGCCGAGAAGAAGCCATTGTGGTGATTGACTTGTCAGAAAATCGCGATGAGCCACTAGTGCTGGTGAACCCAAAAGTGGTCAGCGGCAGCAATAAAGAGATGGGTCAAGAAGGTTGCCTATCGGTACCAGACTACTACGCCGATGTTGAGCGTTACACTTCGGTGGTCGTGGAAGCGCTCGATCGTGATGGTAAACCATTGCGAATCGAAACCAGCGAGTTTTTGGCGATTGTGATGCAACACGAGATTGACCATCTTTCTGGTAATCTCTTCATCGATTATTTGTCGCCACTGAAGCAGCAAATGGCGATGAAAAAAGTGAAAAAACACAACAAGCTTCGTGCTCGCTAATTGAACAGTAAAAAGGCCGAGTTCAATTGAACTCGGCCTATTCCAGACGCGCAAGCGAAAGCGCCGTAAATGTGCATCGCATTGGGTATAAAGACGTTTTATCGGTTTTCTTTCTCGATGTAAACGCCCTAAGATTAAAGTTCAAAAAAAATTCATATTATTTGGAGTAGAATCTCGGTTTGTTAGGGAAATTCTGAATTTTTATTCGATAACAACCGCGGTGCCACTGGCAGACACCATCAACATTCCATTACTTTGGCCTAAGACTTCGTAGTCGATATCAACACCCACTATCGCATTAGCACCCAGCTCTCGCGCTTTCTGTTCTAGTTCTTGAAAGGCGATGTTTCTTGCTCGTTCGAGTTCTCTTTCATAAGTGCCAGAGCGTCCACCGACCATGTCTCTAATACCTGCAAACAGATCTTTAAACAAATTGGCGCCGAGAATCGCTTCGCCCGCAATAACCCCTTTGTAAGCAATAATGCGTTTGCCTTCGATGTGCTGCGTTGTGGTTACGATCATCGTGTTTCCCTCTATATTGGTTAAAAAGTGAACTTAAAGTATTTCCAGAGGAAATAAAAGCCAATCTAGCGATGGTATTGTACGAATTCAACTCAGCGATGATCTCTGCCCAAAAGTGGCTTTTGCTCATGTTATCCATTCAAGAAAAAGATTTGACGCTAAATGTCGTCAAAACTGATGCCTCATGTACGTTTTTACTTTCTGAATGTGTGTCTCACGGTCAATTTCAGACCACTGTTTCCGGTCAACAAACGCATTGGCGTATTTTTGGTCGAGCTTGTGGATGAGGAAAAGCACGTAGAGTTTAGGATCAATATGACCCGATGTGGCCATGTTGGTCATGATGTCGAGTGACTCCGCCAATGATTTGCCTTTTTTGTATGGGCGATCGCTGGAGGTCAACGCTTCAAACACATCGGCAATGGCCATGATGCGTGCTGGCACAGAAAGCTGCTCTTCATTTAGGCCAAGCGGGTAGCCTTTGCCATCCATGCGTTCGTGGTGACCGCCAGCAATTTCCGGAATGTTTTTCAAATGTTCAGGATAAGGCAGTCGATTAAGCATAATTTGCGTCTGGATAATATGGTCATTGATGATGAAACGCTCTTCATCTGTGAGCGTGCCGTAACGCACGGTTAAGTTGTGTAATTCGCCACGATCATACTTATGTTCACCCGGAGTGAGTACGTAATCTCGTTGCCAACTTTGTGTTGGGTTGATGTTGTTTTCCCATGGTACTTTGTGCACTTCTTTGTCGGCTAAAAGTGGTTCCATGACAGGCAGTTCAGGTTTGTGGGTGTGGCGCTGCTGTTCTATCCAAGAGATACCGAGTTGGTCATCAAGAGTTCGTTTCCACTCTTTTCCCGCGATGGTTTTTAGGCGTTGGATATCCGCTTCGTCCATCGATTCTCCGCCCACATTACAGCGGGCGACAAATGCGAACTCTTCATCCAGCTGGCGGTGTAAGGTGGTGAGGTGCGCTTTCGCGGCATCGGGGTCTTCGCCTTTGTATCTCGCCTTCCAATAGTCGACTTCACCCTGCAGTTTCAGCACTTCAAAGCGCATTCTCACCTCGTGGATGCGATCGTAAATGGTTTCAAGTTTGGTCGCTTTGTCCACCACATATTCCGGCGTGGTGACTTTACCGCAGTCGTGCATCCAAGCAGCGAGTTTGATCTCTTCCCACTGTTTATTGTTGACATGGAAGTTTGGAAAGTACTTGTTGTCACCTTCGGTGACTTCGGTTAACCAAGTGACTAACTGCGGCACACGTTGACAATGGCCACCAGTGTAGGGCGACTTGGTATCGATGGCGGATGCGATCAGCTCAATAAAGGCATTGAGCATCTCTTTTTGTTGCTGCATTTGGTCGATGTTGTCTTTGGCGATTTCCGCAAAGCTGAGTAGCTCTCTTAAAAAAGCATGCTTGGCAAGTTGGGTTTCACTCGGTGGACGCTCGTAACCCACAGTGACAATCCCAACGAGCTGCTTCTCGCGGTTGAGCAACGGAAAGAGGAAAACATCGGAGTTGAAAATGGTATCTTGATGGCGTTTCAGGGCGTTGGTGTCTCTATCTAAATGAATCGTATCGCCTTCCTTAAGCTGCGCCATCAGCCAAGGGGTCTCGCTGACAAACTCGTTAATATCGACCTTGAACGGAATGATGGCATGATTGGCCGCAAGTACCAGCTTATTTTCCTCTTCGGACTTGATGTACAAAAGGATGGTTTCGGCTTTGGTGACTAAATAGGCCTGATGTGCAATGGTCTTCGCTAGTACGGCAAACTCTTGATTACCAGCGGTATCCCGCAGCAAGCGCAGTAAGTCGTGCAGTGTGTGTTCCATCAGCTCTATGGAGCTGGTTAGGTTGGATACCTCTTTGATTAGACTTTGCGGGTAACGAGTTCGTTTGAAGTTGAAACGAGCAATGTTATCGGTCAGATAAACCAAATTCTGCAAGGGTTTTGCTAAGCGGTTTGCCACCAACCAGACGATACAAAAACAGACGGCAAGGAGCAAAACGGCGGTAATGACTTGCTTGTCGCGCATCGAGAGAAGATCCGCCAAGATTTCCTCTGTTGGAGAAGCTTCGGCTAGGAAAAGCTGCACTTTGTTGGTCAAATGCACGGGCGTTAAAGTTACCGACCAATCCTCTCCGTCGAATTCCGTTGTTTTGAATTGAGGGTCCTGCATGCCGAGGTTGGCGAGCAAAGGGGAAAAAATACTCTGTTTGAGTGCTGTTTGCTGCTGTTCAAACGCTGTCGATGGGTCAATGTCCAGTTGATGTTGCGCCAGTAGTCGGCCTTCTTTATCCAACAATGCTAAGCGGGTTTGTGGAGAATAGGCCAACTGTTTAATTTGATTCGAGAGGCTGGCTAATGTGAAATCTGCACCAACGACGTATTGACCATTTGCTGATCGTCTCGATAGGGTTACGCCGTTGGTTTTGAGAAAAAAGAAGAAGTAGGGCTCCGTGAGTCGTATTTCTCCGTCGCGTTCAGCGTTGATAAACCAAGGCCTCACTCGTGGGTCAAGCGTGTTGTCGCTGGTTTTCTTTTGCGCGATTTTCTTGAACTGATCATCAAGGTAAATGAACTCATTGGTGCCATCGACATCCGTATTATTGATCAAAAAAAAGGTATTGGTTGGCGCGTCAAAACTGCTGCGTATTTCCGATGAGCTCAGTATTCGATATTGCGTAAACATCCCCGTTTCGGAGGCGTGGTAAAGCGCGACAAGATTTGGGTTTTCCTCAAAAATGTGTGCAAGCGTCTCTAACCAAGGCTTGAATTTCTCTGGCTGCTTATAGTCCTCGAGAAAGGAGCTGACCGACATAAAATCGAGTGTGGTCAAAATGGGCCCCACCGAGGTCTGAAAAGCCGATTCCAATTTATGGGCGTGTTCGTTACTTAAACTTTCAGCCGTTTTGGTTAACAGAGTTTGGGAATGGGTGTAGCTGATCGCAATAAGAGCCACGCCCACTATAGTGGTAAGAAAGAGGAACAGGCTAGTGATATGAATACTCAGAGGGTAACGTTGTTTCTTCATGAGCGCTCCGGGTTCGCATCAACAAACTCGTTACTGTCACCCGTTCAAACCATTAGGGGGTGTTCAGTCAAATCGAGACATGGTAGTTACTTTGAATAAGTATTGTCGAAATTATCCGGCTTGCCAAAAAATAACTGGTTGATTTTTAGCCTATATACGCTAGCGTGTTTACTAGGCAAGCAAGGAGGCAAAAGGATGTTGACACTGAATTATCATATCGAAATCGAGGCCAACGCAGAAAAAGTGTGGCAAGTGCTCACCGATTTTGAGCTTTATAAGCAATGGGCTAAAGCGTTTTCTCCACAATCGCAGTTCGACGGTGTTTGGCGCGAGGGGGAAGATATCAAATTTTTTGACCCAGACATGGGCGGCACGCGAGCGGTCATTGACGCAATAGAGCCTCAACAACGCATCGAATTTCATCATGTTGCCATCTTTAATCCTGACCATATTCAAGATATCGACAGCGATGTGGCGATGAAATGGATTGGTTCTACGGAACGTTACCAACTTCGCCCGAAAGACGGCAGGTTACTGTTGATGGTGACCATCACGACACACAGCGATTTTGTTTCCATGTTCAATCATGGTTGGGAAAAGGCGCTTCCCCTGATAAAAGCGCTGAGTGAAGAGTAAACTTATTTCACATCAGATCGTTGCGCTACGAAGTGTCGTACAATGTCGATGTCAATCCGATTAAGTGAACTAGAGAAGTGAAATGGAACTGAAGATCGACACACATAGCCATACTTATGCGAGTGGCCACGCCTATAGCACGCTGATTGAAAATGCGCGTAGCGCGAAAGAAAACGGCTTGGCGATGTTTTGTACCACCGACCATGCAGAATCCATGCCCGGAGCGCCTCACTATTGGTTTTTCGCCAACCAACGTGTCTTGCCTCGTTTCCTCGAAGGCGTGGCGATTTTACGCGGTGTGGAAGCCAATATTCTCAATACCGAAGGAGAGATTGACCTCCCTCTCAGCGTGGACCCCAATTTGGATTGGGCGATAGCCAGTTTCCATGAGCCTGTTTTTGCTCCTTCCAATAAAGAAGCGCACACCCAAGCATTGCTCAATGTGATTCAATCTGGTCGTGTTGATGCGTTGGGGCATTTGGGTAATCCACACTTTGATTTTGATTTCCATGCGGTATTGCTCTGCGCTAAAGAACATAACGTGGCCATCGAGATCAATAATTCCACTTTGAAAGGGCATAGCCGAGTCGGCAGTGTTGAGCGCTGTTATGAGATTGCGCGAGTGGGTAAAGCGCTTGGCGTCTATTTTACAACGGGCAGTGATGCACATTTTTGTCACGATGTTGGCAAGTTGGATCTCGCTAGAGAGCTACTGACTTCACTCGATATCGATTCCCGTCAAGTGATCACGCACAGCCCAGAGCAGTTCCTGAACTTTCTTGAGTTGAGGGGACGTGGAGTGATTGAAGAATTTGCCTCTCTCCGTAAGTGATATTTACAATTTCTTTACCCTATTATCGAGGCTCATAGAGTACACTTGCAGCGCAAAATAACCACAACAAAACTCGGAGAAGTAATGAAGTTAAGTAAAGTGCTGCTAGGTTCAGTTTTGGTATTGGCCTCTTTTTCAGGATTGGCAAGCGAAGAAACCAAAGTCGATTTGAAAGCCAACATGAAAGAGATGAAGCTGGAGTTTCGTCAAGCAGCAGAAGCGCAGGATATTGAGTCAATGCAAGCGGCGGTTAAGCAGCTGATCACTTTGGTGGAAAACTCAAAAACCGGTGAATACGCACCAGAAAAAAATGACTTGTACCAAGAAGGCTTCAACAAGCTGACCATTGCGCTGGACAAAGTCAACGGTGAGCTGGCTCAGGGAAATCTTGAGGCCGCCAAGCAAGCACTGGTTGAAGTGGATGAGCTGCGTAAAGAGTACCACGAGAAGAAGAAAACCAGCATCTGGGGTAAGTTGTTTAGCTAACCTCCACTCTTGAATGTCCTGATTAACCCGAAAGAGCTCATAACGGATGAGCTCTTTTTTGTGGGACTCAGAAAAGGGTTCACCTTTTGCAGCAGACAATCTCGTTTTTGGCCTCTATTTGTTGTGATAAACGAATCACTTATTCACCTCCATTTTGCAAGTATTGACGCTTTGCTATAACATTTCGAGCAAATTGTTAAACAACGGTTATGATGCGTTTCTCTTCTTTCCATCGTTCAATGCTCGTGGCGACCGCGTTAAGCTGGGTACTAGTCACGCTAATGCCTGTTATCAATGCTCATGGTAGCAGCGCAGGCGTATGGGCGACGCTGTGTACCGTTAATGGCTTTGAACTGGTTCAAATAGAAGAAGGCGAAGAGGTGCCTACCCACAGTGGTAAGCCTTGTCCATTTAGCCATTTTTCTACCTTCCACCAAGATTCGCTTCCAACTGCACTTGTTCTTACACGACAGAGCTTGGTTATTTCAGACAGCTACACTTTTTTGGCTCTAAGTGTACGATTTGAAAGACAAGTTCCGCGCGCGCCTCCTTTCATGACGCTGACTTAATACAAAACCTAAAACAACACTCATTTAAGTAAAGTCAACACGCTCAAAGCGCACTGTTTCCTTTTCGGTCACGGTGTTTTTTAGCGTTCGCAAAAGGAATTTATAAAATGTTGAGCGATCACTCTAAGACCGCCAAACCCAGCTCGCGTGCAAAATCTCGCTACTTTCTCACCTGGCGTTGGCATTTTTATGCCGGGCTGTTTGTTATCCCCTTTATGCTGATGCTCAGTGTCACCGGGCTTGTGATGCTGTTTGATGATGAAATCGAATTTGCTCGCTATCAATCCATTCTTCAAGTCACGCCTCAACATCATGAGGTATTGCCATCTGTTCAGCTGGCCAACTTGCAAGCGCGTTATCCAGAGGGTACCGTTACCCAATTTGTGCCTGCGAAACAGGTCGATTTGGCCAACCGTTTTAACGTCAAGTTTGCCGACGGCACCTCCCGCTTTGTTACGGTGGATCCCTACACTGGTGCGGTACTTGGCACGATTGATCGCAGTGACAGTTGGTACCAATTGGCGAATGATATCCACGGAGAGCTGCTGATGGGGGAGTATGGCGATTACCTCATCGAAGTGGCAGCCAGTTTGTCTATTTTGTTACTGGTGACGGGGATTTACTTGTGGTGGCCACGAGATAATGCCAGCCGTGCGGGCTTTTTGCGCCTGCGTTTGAACTCAGGCAAGCGCGTGATGATGCGAGATCTGCACGCCAATCTCGGTGGGCTAACCAGCATTGTTCTGCTCTTTTTCTTGCTTTCCGGCTTGGCGTGGGCAGGCATTTGGGGAGGCAAGTTTGTGCAACCTTGGAGTAGCTTTCCTGCGCAGAAATGGGACGATGTGCCGCTTTCTACCCTCACACACCAAGATCTGAACCACGGCAGCGAAGAAGAAATGCCGTGGAATCTGGAACAAACGCCACTGCCAGCCTCTCACGATCACAGCAAAATGATGGATTCAGAGCATCACACCATGATGGAAAACATTGGCATTGATGCCATGGTGAGCAAGGCGCGTGAGTTAGGATTTACCCACTACAAACTCAATTTTCCTCGCTCAGAGACAGGCGTCTTTACCCTTTCTGCCAACACCATGAGCGGCGACATTATCGACCCAACGCAGGATCGCACCAGCCATTTTGATCAATACAGTGGCGCGTTATTGGCCGATGTAACATGGGAAGATTACAACCTCATCGCCAAGGCCATGGCGGCAGGGATTGCGCTGCACCAAGGAGACATCAGTGTGTTCAATAAAGTGGCCAACGCGCTATTGTGTTTGGGCTTTGTGGTGATTGCCGTGACAGGGGGAATCATGTGGTGGCTTCGTCGCCCTGTTGGTCAGGGTAAGCTGGGCGTGCCCGCAAAATTTGCCAGCGATGGCGTGTGGAAAACGGCGTTGGTGACGCTCGTGGTGATCGGCGTGCTCTTCCCGCTGGCGGGCGCAAGCATTGCGGTGGCACTGCTGCTTGATTGGCTGCTGTTTAATCGTGTTGAACGTCTGAAAACGGTGTTTAGCTAGCCGTTAAGCTCAGTGATTTGAATCGAGCGATTTGAATCGATCTATTTGAAATAGAGAGGTTTGAATAGCGCGTTTTAAATAGATCGCAGAACGCGTTCTTAGGTGATTTGGGTACTCGCGCCCAAATCACCTTGGTTAGCGTGATAACGCTATCGTTGGTAAAGCTACTGTTGGTACAACTCCAACGGCAGGCCATCAGGGTCGGCGAAAAAGGTGTACTGCTTACCGGTAAATTCATCGATTCGGATAGGCTCGACGAACACATTGTGGCTTTCTAAATAGTCTTTCATTTGCACAATGTCATCCACCACAAACGCCAAATGCCTTAACCCTTGCGCTTCGGGGAAACTGGGCCGCTCTGGCGCATTAGGAAAACTAAACAGTTCGATCTGCGTACCACAAGGCAGCGCCAGATCAAGCTTATAAGAGTCTCGTGCTTCGCGGTAATTTTCTGCAATGATCGTCAGCCCCAACAGTTCACTGTAGAACTGCTTTGAGCGAGGGTAGTCGGAACAAATAATCGCGACATGATGAACGGTTTTCAGCATCACAACACCAATTTCTGGTTAATAAAATCGATAAACACGCGCAAACGAGCGGGCATGTATTTGGTTTGCGGATATTGCATGGCAATCGCGCCGTGATAATTACTTTTGATCATCCAATCGTCCAACACCTTAACCACTTCACCGCGTTCAAGCGCATCGCGAATCACAAAATCATGGAAGATGCCGATGCCGAGTCCTTGTTTGACGCCGTTGAGGCGCATTTGCGAATGGTTAACGGCATAGCGACCAGAAACGGCCACCGAATAAAACGCTTCATCTTTAAAGAATGACCACAGGTTGTCTTTGTCGTTTTCCGCCAAATACAAGCAGTCATGCTCAGTGAGTTCGGTCGGGTGGGTGGGCATGCCGCGCTGCGCTAGGTAATCCGGAGAGGCGCACAAAACCAGATGGGTTTTACTGAGCTCTTTGAGCACCAAATTTTCATCCGGTTTGTCGGTCAGTTTAAACGCCACGTCAATATTGTCGCGAAACAGATCAATCTCGCCGTCTGCGGCGCGCAGTTTGAGTTGGATATTCGGGTACTGCTGCAAAAAGGGCACCACAAAGGGTTGCAACACGGAATTCAAAAACGCTTCTGGTGCCGCCACGGTTAAGGCGCCAGCCGGCTCACTGTGGTCAGAGGCTGAAATCTCAATCGCTTGCTGAGCGGCATTCACCATCGCAATGCTTTGGTCATACACCTTTTGTCCCGCCTGAGTGATGAGCAATTTGCGCGTGGTGCGTTCAAACAATTTCACCTGCAATGCCTGTTCTAAGCGGGTGATCAACTTGCTTAACGCGGAAGGGGTCACATCGAGCTTTTTTGCTGCGGCGGTAAAACTGCCCTCATTCACCACCAAGATAAAACTGGCAAGATCGGGCAGGAGGGCGATGAGTTTCGGGTTAACCATGAGAATGCGCTTCTTTTACAACACCATTTAGCTTGGCAGTGTAACAGAAATCCGCCTGTTTTCGCGCACTACAGTTCACGTTTGCTTTGGTAAAAACCCATTTCGGGCAGTGCGTTAGCTTGCGATATAAGAGGGAAAAATAATTTTAACAATGGGGTTACATATTGTGACTTAGCTCTCTATACTGGCCAAATTGTGATCAGCAACCGATTGCGAAAGGGTGCGCTTTCAACGCTTGCGGTGGGTACTGTGACGGGCAGGTTGGCACAAACTTAAAAAAGAAAAAAACAGAAAACGGACGAGAGAGGCTAGGCGTATGGAGAGAGAAAGTTTATTTCAAAGAGAGAGAATAAGGCGTTTTAATTTTTCCATCTGGACGGTGCTCAGTGGGACTTTGTTGGCGCGCACCAGTTACTTTATGGCGTGGCCATTTTTAATTGTTTTCCTATACCAAGATTACAACGCCAGTGCGGCGCAAATCGGCGGCATGCTGGCTGGCTCGGCGATTGTTGGTGCGGTGACAGGGCTCTATTCGGGCTATTTGTCCGATAAGTTTGGCCGCAAGTGGGTAATGGTGATCGGCAGTTTGGTGGCGTCTGCGGCGTACACTGGCATTGCCTTAGCGGATCAATTGTGGCACTTCTACTTTCTGATGCTGGTGACGGGCCTAATGCGGCCGATGATCGAAGCACCCGCCAAAGCGGTGATTGGCGATAATCTTGCCAACGTGAAAGACCGCGAACTGGCGCTGAACATTCGTTACTTTTTACTCAACCTAGGTGGTGCGATTGGCCCGCTGTTGGGGGTGACGATTGGTTTGAGCTCACCACAACATCTTTTCTACATCACAGGTGTGACGTATTTGGTTTACACCGTGTGGCTGTTTTTTGGCATTGAACGCAAACAGACCTTTACCAAGCCCGATCCCTCTTTGTTGCCTAACTTCCGTGCCACGATGAAGGTCATCAGCCGCGATGCTATCTTTGTGAAGTTGATGATTGCCAACTTCTTGATGATGTTTGTCTATGCCCAGTTGGAATCGTCTATCCCGCAGGTCATCGTGCGTTCGGACATTACCGATGCGGCAACGCTGGTGGCCGGATTGGTGCTGGTGAACACCTTGACCATCATCATTTTCCAGTTCCCGATGTTGAAATGGCTAGAGCACGTGCCGCTCTTTTTGCGTACGCGTATTGGCATGATGTTGATGGCGCTGGCACAAATCGGATTTATGCTCACACCCGCGGATTTACCTTGGGGCTGGGCTCTGGCTTGTTTTGTGATGAGCTTAGGCGAAGTGATTGCCTTCCCAACCTTGAATGTGCAGATTGACCGCTTGGCACCGGCGCATTTGCGCGGCTCCTATTTTGGCGCATCAGCGCTTTATTCGTTGGGCTTTGCGGTGTCCCCATTGGTTGGCGGTATGGTGATCGATTCGCTGAACTCAAACTGGTTATTTGGGCTTTGTTTCGCTCTATGCCTCATGATGATTTGGCTCTACTGGCTTGCCGAAAACAGCCAAGATAATGTGGAAAGAGAACAAGCCATCGCGCAGTGACCCTCCATGGTGGGCACAAATATGACAGGCGCAATAAATGGCCGCGAACTATAAGCAGCGGCCAAGAACCGTAAACAGTGGCCAACAATAGACGAAACGCCCCAACATGCTGGGGCGTTTTTGTTCCCTCTCTTGTCTTGATTGCATTTCTATTCATTTTTCCATTATTTAATTCACTTTTTATTTCTGTAATACCGTCGCTGAATTAGAGGGGGCACAAGTAAAAAGCACTCATTTTTCGTTGTGTCGAACCGGTACGAGTAGGACTCTGCCGAACCAAGATAATTGGAGAAATGCATGGAGTTGAATTTAAAAATACTTATAAAGCATGTGCTTAATTAGATTTTGTTCATGATAAATGATGGTGAGGATGGGTTGTTTTGAGTCAAATAGTATGAAGAACAAATAAATCTTATGAATGTTATTTGATGTTGCTGCCATTTTCTGAATGTGAATATTTAGTTGTTTGACACGGTAGAGTAATTGCTCAAAACTCAATTGCACTCTTACGAGGCAACGTCTAACAAATCATTGTAATGAAATAATAAGAAGATAGTTCTATGAAGAAGATAACTATTCTGTTGGGTGCTCTGTTGCCCTTCACATCTGCAGTGGCGGATGAGCCAGCTCTCTCTCCTGAAGCGATCACTTCAGCACAGGTGTTCAGTACGCAAAGTAAAGAAACGTATACTTATGTACGTTGTTGGTATCGAACGGGCAACTCTCATGACGAATCGGCGACCGATTGGGAATGGGCGGAAAATCCGGACGGCAGCTACTTTACCATCGACGGTTACTGGTGGAGCTCGGTTCGCCTGAAAAACATGTTCTACACCAACACATCACAAAACGTGATTAAGCAACGTTGTGAAGAGACGCTAGGCGTCACGCACGACGCCGCAGACATTACTTATTTTGCTGCGGACAACCGTTGGTCATACAACCACACCATTTGGACCAATGATCCGGTGATGCAAGCCGATCAAATCAACAAGATTGTCGCATTCGGTGACAGCCTCTCTGATACCGGCAACATCTTCAACGCGGCGCAGTGGCGTTTCCCGAACCCGGATACCTGGTTCCTTGGCCATTTCTCTAACGGTTTTGTTTGGACGGAATACATCGCGCAGGCGAAGAAACTGCCTCTTTATAACTGGGCAGTGGGTGGCGCGGCCGGTTCCAACCAATACGTGGCGCTAACTGGCGTGAAAGATCAGGTACTTTCTTACCTCACGTACGCCAAAATGGCGAAAAACTACAAGCCAGAAAACACCTTGTTCACACTGGAGTTTGGCTTGAACGACTTCATGAACTACAACCGCGAAGTGGTGGATGTGAAAACCGATTTCAGCACCGCGCTGATCAAACTCACTGACGCAGGGGCGAAGAACATCATGCTGATGACCTTGCCTGATGCAACCAAAGCGCCACAGTTCAAATACTCCACTCAAGCGGAAATAGAGAAAGTGCGCGCGAAGATCGTCGAGTTCAACGAGTTCATCAAAGCACAAGCGGCCTTCTACATCATTCAGGGTTACAACATTACCCTCTACGATACACATGGCCTGTTTGAACAACTGACGCAAAACCCACAGCAACATGGTTTTGTTAACGCCAGCGACGCCTGTTTGAACATCAATCGTGCCTCTTCTGCGGACTACCTATACAGCCACAGCTTGACCAACGATTGTGCCACTCACAGCTCAGACAAATACGTATTCTGGGGCGTGACGCATCCCACCACGGCAGTGCACAAATACATCGCCGAGAAAATGCTCGCACCAGGGGCAGGCATGCAACGCTTTAATTTTTAGGTCAACAGAACCTAATACCTCTTAGCGTTAACAATGAAAACGGAAGCCAAGTGCTTCCGTTTTCTTTTTCGGTAGGGAAGGGGGGGAGGGGAATAAATTTCATTTGTGCCTGAAATTCACTAATGCTTTTCCAAATACTGGGATAATCGTTTTCTCTGCCATGGATTACACTTGAAAGTAATAACGCGCATTCGCCTGTGACCCTTGTCACATAAAGGCTGCCCTACAATCAGCCGACCTCAAGGTTGGCCAATCAAACTGGAAGGAAATTCTCCATGTCGTCTGCATTTTACCAGCAAATTCGCGATCAACTTGAAGATGTGAAAGCGGAAGGTCTCTACAAATCTGAACGTATTATTACTTCTCACCAGCAAGCAGCCGTTAAGATTGCCAGTGGCGAAGAAGTGTTGAACTTCTGTGCCAACAACTACCTAGGTTTGGCGAACCACCCTGCGCTGATTGAAGCGGCAAAAGAGGGCATGGACGGCCACGGTTTTGGTATGGCGTCTGTGCGCTTTATCTGTGGTACACAAGACATCCACAAAGAGCTAGAGCAAAAGCTTTCTCAATTCCTAGGTAAAGAAGACACCATCCTTTACACCTCTTGTTTCGATGCCAACGCGGGCCTATTTGAAACCTTGCTGGATAAAGAAGACGCAATCATCTCTGACGCACTGAACCACGCTTCTATCATTGACGGTGTGCGCCTATGTAAAGCAATGCGTTTCCGCTATTCAAACAACAACATGGCTGAGCTAGAAGAGCAATTGATTGCAGCGGATGCCGCTGGCGCTCGCCACAAATTGATCGTTACCGACGGCGTGTTCTCAATGGATGGCGTGGTTGCGAACCTACCAGCAATTTGTGACCTTGCGGACAAATACAACGCGCTTGTGATGGTGGATGACTCTCACGCCGTCGGCTTTATGGGCAAAAACGGCGCAGGCACGCACGAGTACCACAACGTGATGGATCGCATCGACATCATCACTGGTACGCTTGGCAAAGCGATGGGTGGCGCATCAGGCGGTTACACATCCGCAAAAGCAGAAGTGATCGACTGGCTACGTCAGCGTTCTCGTCCATACCTATTCTCAAACTCAGTGGCACCAGCCATTGTTGCCGCCTCTATTCGCGTATTGGATTTGCTACAAGAAAGCGGCGATCTACGTGAGCGCCTATGGGAAAACGCAGCGCACTTCCGCATGCGTATGGAAGCGGCTGGCTTCACCATGGGTGGTGCCGATCACGCCATCATTCCAATCATGCTAGGCGATGCCAAAGTGGCCGCAGAGTTTGCTGAGCGTGCCCTTGCAAAAGGCATCTACGTTATTGGTTTCTCTTTCCCTGTGGTACCAAAAGGCCAAGCACGTATTCGTACGCAAATGTCTGCGGCGCACTCACGCGAGCAACTAGACCGCGCGATCGATGCCTTCATCGAAGTGGGCAAAGACATGGGTATCATCTAGGATTCTAGTACCTAGTACCTAGTACCTAGTACCTAGTACCTAGTACCTAGTACCTAGTACCTAGTACCTAGTACCTAGTACCTAGTACCTAGTACCTTTATTTAAGGCTAAATTATGAAAATCAAAGCACTATCAAAGCTAAAGCCAGAAGAAGGCATTTGGATGACCGAAGTGGACAAGCCTGTTCTTGGCCACAACGATCTGCTGATCAAAATTAAGAAAACCGCGATTTGTGGTACCGACGTACACATCTACAACTGGGACGAATGGTCACAAAAAACCATCCCAGTACCTATGGTGGTTGGTCATGAATACGTGGGTGAAGTGGTTGGCATTGGCCAAGAAGTCCGTGGTTTTGAAATCGGCGACCGCGTCTCTGGCGAAGGTCACATCACTTGTGGCCACTGTCGTAACTGCCGTGGTGGCCGCACGCACTTGTGCCGCAACACCATTGGTGTGGGCGTAAACCGCACAGGTTGTTTCTCTGAATACCTTGTGATCCCAGCGTTCAACGCCTTTAAAATCCCTGCAAACATCTCTGATGATCTTGCGTCTATCTTCGACCCGTTTGGCAACGCAGTACACACAGCACTGTCGTTCGATCTGGTTGGTGAAGACGTACTGATCACCGGCGCTGGCCCAATCGGCATCATGGCGGCTGCGGTAGCGAAGCACGTTGGTGCGCGCCACGTCGTGATCACCGATGTGAACGAATACCGTCTAGACCTCGCACGCAAAATGGGTGTGACTCGCGCGGTGAACGTTGCCGAGCAGAAGCTTGACGATGTGATGGCAGAGCTAGGCATGACAGAAGGCTTCGACGTGGGCCTGGAAATGTCGGGCAACCCATCAGCATTCAACTCAATGCTGAAAACCATGAACCACGGTGGCCGCATTGCACTGCTTGGCATTCCACCATCAGACATGGGTATCGATTGGAACCAAGTGATCTTCAAAGGCTTGGTGATCAAAGGCATCTATGGCCGTGAAATGTTTGAAACTTGGTATAAGATGGCAAGCTTGATTCAATCTGGCCTTGATCTAACACCAATCATCACTCACCACTTCAAAGTGGATGATTTCCAGCAAGGCTTCGACATCATGCGCAGCGGCATGTCAGGCAAAGTGATCCTTGATTGGGAATAATCGGCCCTAGCCAAAAATAACGAAAGCGCTCCGAAAGGGGCGCTTTTTCGTTGTCATCCATCGGTATGCTTCGCCTTTCTCACTCTTCTAGAGCATGGCACCAATACTGCTGCGTTTTCTCTGAGACACTGCCCACTTGCTTGGCGGCAGAGAGGAGGAAATCACACAGGTTGCGTGCAATGCGCTCATTACCCAATAGATACAAGCTGCGAATTACCCGCGTTAATCGCAGTTGGTTGTGGTCGTGGTGTTTAAGCCAAACATGATTAGTAGGGCTGAGCGGCAGTAACGATGAGATTTCATCGCCATTTCTCACCATGCCCCAAAATTCGAGCATAAGGTCGAGAGCTTTCAAATGCGCGGTGCGAAGGGCTAAAGAGTTGGCAAATTGCTCTCTGTCTTGCACTGTTACAAGAGGAGCGTGTTGATTGAACTTGGTTCCCTCGTCAATCGGAAACAGCACTTGTATGTATTTGTGGTCGTGCTCCAACCAAAAGTGATTGTAAGCCAGCAACTGTTCTATGTTGCGACCAAACTTGTCTGGCGCTTCGCCAGAGATGAAACGAGCAATCTCACTCATAGAAAATCCTGTAAAAACTCTGTAGTGGGGAATGTGTTTTGAGTGAAGCCTTCACAACGCCACAGTGAAGCGGTGGTTAACGTTTTTCACACTCTTTTTTATCTTTGAATAAGTTTGTAAGTGCCGTTGCTTCTGTCCGTTCAAGATCTTGGTATGCGTCAAAAGCATCGCCATTTTTGTAGCCCAATAAGCATAAACCGCCTTGAATGATCAGGGTAAAAAGCGACACAACGAGCACCAAAAACGGGATCACACCAAACATATCAATCGAAATCAAAATGGAAGACAAGACGATAGCAATGGCAGAAATCACGACTTTAACTTTGCTAGTAAAAACCATAACGCACTCTATTATTTGGAATTTTAGCCATTTTATAAGTTCTCAGTTGCGCATAGTGATTGCTGTTTCAAAGGAATGACAAATGATGCTGAAGCATGCCCTCAGAATCTAATCCCCTGCTAAGGGGGGGAGCAACGTCTAGCAAAAATGCCACGCGTCGCGAATTATTCTTAAACAGTTTGTTATGCCTATTGGTAAAATTGTGCTTTTACACCGTCGATAAGATCATCAAAGGTAATTATTTCTAGGTCCCTAAAGTCTGATTGAATCTCACGCCACACATCCGATTTGAAATCATGACGACGACCGACTACTAGATAACGCTTTGGCTTATGAACCTTGAAACCATACTTGTTTTCAAACCACCTGCGATTATTAGGGTCGTCAAAAAATGAGACATAAGCCCTAGTTTGAGATATGTACGAGTTAAGCCATGCGGAAAATGTTTCTCGATTTTCTGAACCGACCACAAATGATTTAGGTATATGAGGTAACTTGAACTCGACAATATCCGCATACCCATTAGGTTGAACCACGAAAAAGTCAGGTCTGATCGATTTACGATCTTCACTTTGCCAATCACATGTCAATTCAGAATGAATTGCTGTAGCGCCAAATTTCATAGATAGAATAAACTGATTTTCTTCTTCACTGATAAAGTTTGTTATATCTACTTCACTTGAATCCTTGTTACCCCAAAGTTCAATAAATCTATTGATCTTAGGCAGTTGTATATACTTAAATTCATCTGGAGCAGGATAGACATAATGAGCGTCAGGCTTCACTAGATCCTTATAGATACTTAGATTAAAGCCAAAACGATCCACTTCAGGATCGCTACTGTCAAACTCGATAGGGATTAAGTCTAGCCACTTAATTTGCCTAGTTATCAAACCAGATTCATCAGCATCAAAAAAGAACGCATTTATTACTCGAGTGAAGCGATCGTTCATTACCGACGGGGTCGGTACATTTAGCCCCATGATTGAGTTTTGCGCTGAAAAGTTCCATTTCAACTCTCTCAACTTATCAAAACCACGATTTGTCGGGAATATAATATCTTCAGAGTAAGGAGGTAACGGTAGTGAAATTGGTCTTGTCGAATCAAACTCAAAGCCAATGATTTTCTCTACTAAATTACATTCGTCTACAGAGTAATCGAAGTATTTAACCTCAATGTTCGAACCTGACTCTAATTTCGTAATAAACTCTGGACCATCAAACTCAACACCTATATGAGTGCGCCCAAGATATACGGATATCGATCTTGGATTAATAAGGAACCCAGGTACCGTCTTAATTAATTCTGGATTTTCTTTTACATAATGATACATAGGACTAATGTACACTTTCATATGCATCTCTAAAAATGTCATTACTAACTGCTTTATATCTACGCAGTCTTTTGATGTCATTATTCTTTTCCTCTTATAGGCTTAACCACTGCTAGTAATCACTGTGCTTATCTAACCTTTGTAATTGTGATTTAGGTGTCGCACCGAATGCTAACGTAATGCGCAAATGCTAGCATATTTATCAATAAAGTCATTGCTCTTTAAGTGGTTACATTCACACTTTGGCTACTAACTAATGATCTGATATATATAGGAAAAGTTTATAAAATGGCGTGTGTTTGGAGCATCTTGTAATGAGCGCTGAAACTATGGTTTCCTAACCGAACTTCCAGCACACTTTGCGCAATGGATTCTGCATCACGCTCGTACCTCGCTGTCCAGAATGACGAGCGCAGAGAGCGGTGTTTGGGAAAGGGCTTTAAGCGGCAAGTTGTCTGTGAAGAGAGCTAAAAACGACAGAAAACAGGCCGCAGGGCGGGGACGTAGTGATGTGATGACTGAGCAACTTGCGCTCTAAGCCCAACCCATAGGGCTGCTTTAAAAAGTTTGTTCTGTTATTAGTCAACCAACTCAATACCTAAGCTCTCGAGCAGGCTTAATGCTTCATAGCGTGAGAACTTTGCCTTTTTAACGTTGTTTCCTAACACATCAATCGAGTAGGCTGTGGATTCGCTGAAATCGACACCTTGCAAATTTGTCCGCATGAACAAACTATGATGAAAATCGCTATAAGTCATGGTTGAATCTGCAAAGTTACCGTCGCGAAAGTCGACATCATGCAACTTACATTCATCTAAAACCAATTCATTAAGGGTAAGACCAAAGAAAGACGAGTCATTTAAAATGCAACGTTTAAAACTGAGCTCAAAGTCTGAGTGATAAACTGGCCATGTCGCTTTAGTCCAATCCACGCCAACTAACTTGCAATCGTTGAACTCGAGCTCAAAGAGCTTAGAACCAGAAAAATCGACCAAGCTTAAGTTACAACGCTCAAATGTGCAGTTTGTGAACTTACATTTTTGAAACCGGACTGCTGAAAAATCGCAATCGGAAAATTGGCACTCTTCAAACTCGATCTCACGGTAATGCTCATCCGGTACGGAAAGCTTCTCAAAAGAAACATCGAAATACTGCTCATTGTTTATTAAATCTTTCATCGCGTCCTCTGAATAGCTTAACTACTACGAGTAATCGCTGTGCCTATTTAACCCTATGGGTCGTGTTTTTAGATGTCACAACGAACGTTAAATCAATGCGCAAATACTAGCATACTCATCAATAAAGTCATTACTATAAAAGGGATATGCCACTCTTTGGTTTTCATCTAATTAGTTGATATGAATGGAAAGTTGATCAAAAGTGGAAGGTTTTGAGAGCCTTGTAATGCGCGTTGATACTGTGGCTTTCTCACCGAGCTTCAAGCACATTTTGTGGAATGGATGTTAAGTCTCGCTCGTTTCTTGCTGCCCCGAATGAGGAGCTTAAAGAGCGCCTCCTAGAGGAAGCGCTTGCGTTAAGCGTTCTTATGTCCGGCGTTATTTTTGCTCAACAAAAATAAGGCGATCTGTATCAAATCCACGCTCTTTGGCCATGGATACGAAAGTATCGATGAGCGATTGGTCGACGGTCGGGGTGCGTGCTAAAAGCCATAAATAGTCGGTATTAGGACCAGAGACAAAGGCGTATTGGTAGTCGGTTTTGTCGAGCGCAAACACCACGTAAGATCCGTAAAACGGGCCAAAGAACGAGACTTTCAAGTAACCTTCAGAGTCGCCATTGACGAAGTAGGCTTTTCCTTCGGCTTCTTTCCATTGGTTTTCATCGGCCAAAAAGCCTTTGTTGAGTACCGCGACACCGCCATCGTCTTTTAAGGTGTATTCGGCGGTAACTTGAGTTAATCCTTCTTCAAAAGAGTGGTCGAGGCGCGCAATTTCGTACCATTTCCCCAAGTAATTTTGTAGGTTGAACTCGTCAACGGGTTTGACGGTTTCTGGCATACCAAGGCAGCCACTCAGTGTGATGGAAAGTGCCAATAGTAGAATTTTTCTCACAATTCGCTCCTGAAAAATGAGTTTCACATAGCTTCCAAGTCTAAGCGTTTGAACTAAAAAACAGAAGCGCTCGTTTATCGAGTGCTTTGCTTATTCCCTAGAGGGGGAGTTTTGTGGGAATTCGAGTTATTAAAACTTATACGCCCCGCCTAAACTGATTTGCCAAGCAAGGTCGTTTTGAATCAGCGAGCTATTTGAATCGTGGTGTTCAAACGCCACTTTGGCAATGGCTAGCCACTGCTCGGTGACGTCGTAGAGTGAAATCAAACCTGCCTTGTAAACCCAAGTCTCATCAGCATCAAATTGCGCTAAACCGGAAGCGGCAGATTCTTGCGCTGAGACGTTGTAAAGATGCTGAGAAAGTTTTTTGGAACGGTAATCCACTTCAACATAAGGGGAGAGCACCCACTGATCAAACGGGGTATCAAAAGCGCGACCAAGATGAAGTTGAATCTCATAACCGTCGTGAACATTGGTGACATCTTTAAGGTAGGTGAGGCGTGCACCAACTGTTCCCACGGTGATACCAAGATCGGCATTACCATCGCGGTTTTTGATGCCGCGGGGGATGTCATCGAAATCGTCCGACACTTCAGCAAAACGTAAGTTGCCCGACAAACCCAACCAAGGGGTGAGTGAATAATTGGCTAAGCTGCCATCAATAAAGCCGTATTTTCCGTTGTAAAACAAAGAGGGCTCAATGCCAGCTTTGGCTCCATCCGTTGAAAATGCCGATTCGCCGTAGGTGACACCCGCGCCAACAAACGCGTAATCTTGGTATTGCTCTTGTGCCAACACAGGAGCAGACAGTACCAGCAGGGGAATGTACATACGCATGCCGCGCATAAGATTTTTCATCGCTAACTTCCTTTTTCTTTTCGTTTTATAAAAGAACGGCTAAGTGGCGGTTTTCTTACATCAGCGGGGAAACTCCGTATTTAACCACGCGTTAAAAAGATTGAATCACAGTGTGGATTGGCATCGTTGCTGGCGCATTTTTCGATGGTTCCACAGTTGTTGCAGCATGCCTCTACAGGAGAGTAATGTTAGTGGGTGCTCTATTTTGCAAAATATCATTTTCCATTTTTGAAAAACAGACCGAAAGAAAACAGAGAAATGTTTTTAAAACAGTATGTTATGCTAAGTTTAGTTTAAATTAGAGTTGGCTAATTTAGTGGTGTGTTATGGAAGTGTCAGAGCAGAAAATAATTTATGACGTGGCAATAACAGAATTTTCCTACAAGCAATTAAGCTGTGTGTCTTACAAAACAGACAAGGAGTGTTGTTGATAAAAAGAGAAAGTAAACATGACAGTAGAAAAAGTATTGATTATCGACTCACAACCCCTTTACGCAAGAGCGCTCTCCTCATTGGTCAAAGAGGTGATTAATCCCCTTGAAGTGACCATTACGACAAACACTAAGCAGATCCTCGACGGCGTGCGCGAGGAAAATGTCGAACTGATCATCATGGACGTTTTAATTGAAGGCCGAGATGGCATCAGTTTAGCGAAGTCAATTTTTGCCAACGGTTATGTTGGAAAACTGCTTTTTGTCTCTTCCAATGATTATGACAGCCTGTCCAACGTAGCGTATACCATCGGCGCACATGGGTATTTGACCAAGTACGCGAGTCAATCAACACTTAGCAATGCCATTGTTAATGTGTTGAAAGGGTATACGATGTTTAAAGGGCAGCCTGCCCAGTCTGACCAACAAGCGTTGTCTGAGCGAGAGGTCACGGTGCTGAGTTACCTAATGCAAGGCTACAGTAATCAGAAGATCTCCGAGCTTTTGATGCTGAGCAACAAAACCATCAGCACCTACAAAGCTCGAATTTTGAAGAAGTACAACGCGAAGTCGATTGTCGAAATTGCGGAAGTCCATCGCTCCTAAGTTCTGGTTTAGAGGTTTGCGAATTGCCAATCCCCATTTGTGCAGATAGCCCATGCTATGCAAGGTCGAAATGCAATGGGGATGGTGAAGCAAACCACTATCGGCGGCTCTCCTTGGCTTTATAGAGCGCTTCATCCGCTTGCATCATCATTTCTTGCAACGTTTCGCCTTGTGCTCGCGTGGCAACCCCTGCGCTTACTGCAATCGTAAGATCTTTATAAGGTAGAGTGCTGTTTTTTAAATGCTGCTTGAGCTTTCCAACCAGTTCACTGGCTTTCCTGTGATCACAATCTGGCAATATTGCCAAAAATTCATCTCCTCCGGTTCGAATGAGGAAATCACCACGGCGAAATGTGGCCTTCATGGATTTGCCGACTTGGCAAATCACTTCATCACCGACGTGATGGCCAAAGGTGTCGTTGATGTTTTTAAAACCGTCGCCATCAATGGCGATCACCGTGTATTGAGAATCTTCCAGCGTGTCTTTAAACAGAGTGTCATTGAAGACCTTTCGATTGTGCAGCCCGGTGAGTTCGTCTTTGATCACCTCGGAAGAAACTTCTTCTAACTGCTGTTTTCTGGTTTTGGATTGATCGTACAGACTCAAGTAGACAAAAAACAACAGCAGAAAAACGAAAAACAGATACGAATAATCCATCACCAGTTTTGAAAGAGGGTAGGAAAATAAGAAAATGGTTTTGTTATCCGCAATGTAGGTTTTAGTGTAGGCAAACTTAGCCAAAGGATAGCCATTGTAGGTTAACAGCGTGGTTTTAAACCCTTGGTTGTAGATGGTTTCGACACTTCTCCCGTTCAGATCATAGAAGATACTAAAGACATATTCGCCGACAATTTCATCTTCTTCTTCGCTTGAATAGACAGGGCTAGCGACAGAAATTAAGTTTTCTCCTAGATCGCTGTCGTGGTAGATGGTAGACACCACCGCGCGATCCAACAGTTGATCTGGCCATGCGTACTGAGTACAGACAAATTGTGTTTTACACCAGTTTTCGCTGAACTTGCGCGCATCGACTTTGAAGCCGTTGACTTTGCGATCAAGCAGGTATTTCTTACCGGAATAAGAGCGGTAATAAAAAATGGAATTTTGATAACTAAATAAACTCAAAAAGTAGTTTCTTGTTTCATGCATGGTTTTATAGGCAACCGACTCATAATAATCCAACTCTGAACTGTCAATGGCGTAAATATACTCTTCAAACGAACGTTGAGTGGATTGAATGATGTTCTTTCTATCCTTTTTCTCAGAGGTATCGATGTTAGATTGGGTTAATAAGCCCATGGTTACCACGTAGTTTTTAATACTTTCTAAGCGGTCTGCGTGCCTATCAAATCGCTCCACTTCAATGGAAACGGCATAGATAGCCAGTGCAATTAAACACGATAAAAAAGAAAGTGTGGCAAACAAAAAGGCCAGGCTTAAACTTTTTTTCATTTTCTTTCTCAGCTGAAGGTGGTCATTGTTATTTTTATAGTGAAACGAGTTTTGCTAAATCAACGATGTTTTCGACGTTGAATTTATTCAGCAGTCGTCGTTTGTAGGTGCTAATGGTTTTATCGCTGATCGACAAAATATTGGCTATTTCACGGTTGGTTTTGCCTTTTAAAAGGTAATTCATTACGGCCGCTTCTCGGTCTGAAAGTTCTGGTTGAGCTTGATTGACCGTAGAACTTGGCTTGAATTTGAAAAAGGTGTAGCCGTTGATCACCGCGTCGATAGCGTCTTTCAAAATGCTTTGATCTTCGGATTTGCACACATAACCATCCGCGCCTAAGCGAAAGGCTATCTCGCTAAACAGCTGGCTGGTTTCTGCGGAAAAGAAGATCACTTTGCCTTTATAACCGTGGGATTTGATGCGTCTTAAGAAGTCAAATCCATCACAGTCAGAGAGATTAACGTCCAATAAGATGAGGTTTATTTGCTCTTGTTTGATTAAGGCCATCGCAGACTTCATCGAGCCCGCAGTGCTGACACTCTCCACATGGCAAAACCGCTCAATTAACGTCTTGATAGCGAAACAGACCATTGGGTGATCATCAAAGATCAGGCAGTTGACTTTATTTATCATGCTATGCGCTCAATATATTGATTGCCTCAATCGGCATCGGTTTGTTAAAGAGATAACCTTGGCAAACGTCGATATTGTATTTTTTCAACATGTTCCAAGTGGATTGTTTTTCAACGCCTTCGGCGACGATTTTTAAATTTAAACTTTTCGCCAGTCCGCAAATGGAATTGACAATTTTCTGCTTTTTGCTGTCTATTTCCATTTCGGAGACAAACGAGCGATCGATTTTCAGTTCGTTAAAAGGCAGCAGGGAAAGTTTCTCGAGAGACGAGTGCCCTGTTCCAAAATCGTCAATAGAGACATTGACGCCGTTGAGGCGCAGTTTTGCTAAGTTTTTATACAGTGCCACGCTGTTGCTAAACGACGTGTTTTCCGTAATTTCAATGGTAAAAACGCTTGGTTCTACCCGATTTTCTAGGCACTTAGCGATAAAACGCTCGCTGAAGTTGCCATCTTCGATGTTGATTTGATCCGCATTGATTGAGATACGCTGGCCTTGGTTGATGTGCCTTGCGTCGCGAATGGCGTTATCCGTGACAATATCAAACAGCTCATGTGAGAGATTGCATCGCTCAACGATGGGCAAAAAGTGCGCCGGAGAGAGCATGCCGTAGATAGGGTGCAACCATCTTGCCAGGGCTTCATAACCAACCACGTCACCAGTGCGGCAATCCACTAACGGTTGGTAGTAGTTTTTTACGCGGCCATTGGCCAAATCGAACAAGAACTCTTGATCGCTCACATCGATTCTTCGACGCAATTTTCGCGCAGGCTTTAGGGCCTTGGCGGCGTTGTCCAGTAATTGCTGAATGTCGCTATTGGAGTAAGGCTTGCTAATCTTGCCTAACACTTGAAACGAAAAGTTTTCACACATGGCAGAAACGGCAGAAATAATCGGGCGGTCCAGCGCACTGATCAACGCGACATTGCCTGTGTATTTCTGTTCATTCAGTGAGATCAACAAGTCAATGCCATCGCTGTGTGGCATGTCTAAATCACAGAAGACGAAATCGTAGTGATCATCAGACAAGGTGCTCAAGGCACTCGCCACGGTTTGCTCGGTGGCAACACGGGTATTGGGTATTTTCGCCAGTTGTTGTTTCATCAAAGTCAGATGGATCGGATGATCATCAACAACCAATATTTTCAAATCATTACGCATAGCTTTCCATCCACATGATTGTTCGGTTAATTTCCGCATCCAGCTCAGAGATCACTTTCTCTACCAACGCGGGTTTGTGCGCCATGTCCACCGATTCAGCGTCTTCACAGAGGGCGACAATGTGCTGAATGCCCAGCGCGCCACACGCGCCTTTTACCTTGTGCACTGCCGCTCTCATTTGGTGGCCACTCTCCGCTTGTTTCAGTTGCGTTAAGTCTTTGGCCATTTCGACAATGAAGACTTTCGCCACTTCTTGGGCGTCGTTTTCGGAGAACTTATCGAGCCAGTTTTCTCGAGCCTTTGGTTTGGCGAGGTAGCGCGCCAATAATGCGCCGAGTTGTTTCAGGTCATAGGGTTTATACAAAATTTCATTGATGCCACTTTGCATCGATTTCTCATTGGCGATTCTCGAGTCTTCAGCGGTCACGCCGACAACCGGCAGCGTGGCAAAGCGCTCGTTCGCACGTAATGTTTTCACTAACTCATAGCCATCCATTTCTGGCATATGGAAGTCGGTCAGTAACAGGGCAACATCGTTGTGCTGCTTGATGTAGTCCAGCGCTTCGACACCGTTGTTGACCACAATGGGTGTGAGCCCCAACTCGGCAAATTGCATTTTGACAATGTGCTGGTTGATCTTGTTGTCCTCCGCCACGAGCACCTTGCCTGCCAGTGCGTCCATCGGGATTTCCTCGATGTGGCGCTCTTGCTCTGTACTGGTCATCTTTAATAAGCAATCCAATAACGCATCTGGGTATTGCGTGCATTCCAGTGCGCTGTTTCTCTGACAGCCACTTGGCTGGCAACTGAGCGTGTTGCATTCACCGCTTAGCCCCTTGTTTACGCTTGGGTTAGCGTCGTTTTTGACCAGCCCCCAGCATTGACACCAATCCTGAATGACCGTAGGTAATTGTGACGAATAGCTTAAGGCGTTCAGCTCAGGATAAGCGCCTTCACACGGGGTCAATGGCAGTTCAATGTCAACTTGAGTCCCGACATTCAACGCACTATGCAACGCGATGTGACCACCCATTTGCTTCAACAGTTGTTCAACAATGGCCAATCCCAATCCTGTCCCGCCAAATTGTCTGGTGATGGAGTCATCAGCTTGAACAAAGGGCTTGAAGATATTGGCCAGTTGCTCTTGCGTCATACCAATACCAGTGTCTTTGATGGTCAGAAGTAATCGCTCTTTGACCACTTGCGCTGTCAGCGTAATGTCTCCTTGTTCAGTAAACTTGATGGCATTGGAAATCAAATTACTGACGATCTGGTTAAATCTGAGATCATCAATCATCGCCCACCTCAATGAGAACGGAATGATGTTCACCGTGTAGTCCAGCCCTTTGCTGTTGGCTTTGGCTTCAAACCCGCGCAAGGTTTGGCTCAACAGACGCAACAGTTCATTTTTAGCTGGATGAATTTGCAACTCGCCCGCTTCCAGTTTTGAGTAATCAAGTACCTCATCCACCAACAGATTGAGGTGGTTTAGCGACTGCTTGGCTCGTAACACCAGCTCTTTGTCTCGCTCACTGGTGGAGTGGATTGCCACTAAATCGAGCAAGCCATAAGTCGCGGCGAGTGGCGTTCTCAATTCATGGCTCATGGTTGCCAAGAATCGCTCGCGTGCTTTAACGGCACTTTGTGCTTCATGCTGAGCGGCGATCAGTGCGGCCTCGCGCTCTTTTTGCGCCGTCACATCTTGCAATACGGTTAAAACGAACTGCTTGCTATGATCTAAAGAGCGAATGGCTTTGCGCTCACGATAAATGTGCTCGATTTGCAAATCACAGTTAACGGTCTGGCTGTACTCTTTGATTCGTTTACCGCTCAGGACTTGCTGCACTTCCTCGAAATCACCAACGAGTGAGATTTGCGTTGCGGCGTTCTTAATTTGGCAATTCGTGCAGTTGCCTTTGAGATACTCAGAGCAGTTGCTAAGAACCAGTTGTCCCTTATCATCATGAATAAAAACTTTGTTATTCAGTTCTTGAATGATTTGGGTTAACCACTGTTTCTCTTTCTCTTCATTGTCGGCGTTAATTTCCGCTAAGCTCACTTTGAGCTTCATATTGCTAATCACGAAATAAATAATGATCGCAACAATGATTAATAAAACCGATATGATAATGGCGGAAAAAATAACTTTTTCTGAGTCGTAGCCATACGTGAGATTAAAGTCTCGATAGCTTTTGTTTATTTTCTCGATTTCTTTACTATCGATGGTGTCGATTATGCTATCGAGCAGTTTCTTTAACTTAACGTCATGGTTAGACACCGAAAATGCGATAGAAAAATGTTTTTCTTGAGATTTATCGACCTTCAGATGCCCTTTATTAAACTGAGATAGAAGGCTGTAAAGCACATCATCAGACATATATGCCGATTGAATTTTTCCGTCTTCCAAGTCCTTCATCAGTTTTTTAATGTCAGAATATTCTTTGACGTTTTCATTGCTCCAAGCGTTGATATGGATCAGCCCTTGCTTTTGTAAACTGAGCAAAATGCCAGAGATCGGTTTGCTATTATCGCTGGCTTTAGCTGAAGCCAACTCCACTTTGTGAAACTTTATCTGCATAAAGGGCTTAGTGAGGAGCCAATTAGGTGACTCCACACGATCAATGTAGGCAACAGGAATAATATTGGCATTGAACGTAGCTAGTTCTTGATTGTATTCAAATATAGGGCTCTTATATTCAAAATCTAAACCAGAACGTGACTGGATCAAATCGAGAAAATCGGCTAATAACCCTCTTTGTTCACCATTGTCTGATATTTCAAAAAATGGGTAGGCGTTATTGCTGGTGCTGAATGTGATGACATCATCGTCATGATGCTCCCTGCGATATTCAGAGAGAAGCCTGTCATTAAGATGGTAAAGATTATTCGATGCAACCGAGCGAATATTCTTGCCTTTCACTTCCCATTCTAAAACTTTATCAATACTCTCCATTAATGCGACGTTGTTTTTCGCGGTAATAAAACTGATCTCTTCTGGTTCTATCCAATCGGGTATTTCAACTGCGCCACGTACAACATCATGCTTGTCGAGATATTCGTTAATCGTGACAAATGACGAGATAAACGCATTCGCTTGCCCTTTATTCATGATCGCAATGGCGTCAGTAAAATTCAGAGCATAATGAATGTTTTTGATGCCTTTGATTCTTAAATATTCGCAGTAAGAAGTGCCTTTCACACATGTCCAATTGAGCGTGCTAAATGGCCTTGTTTGATAAAAACTTTCTTTGAACCAAATGGAAACACTGCTTTTAAATAGAGGCTTAGAAAAGAGAAAACGGTTCATCCTTTCTGGTGTTTTTGCAAAACCTACTGTGCCATCAATTACACCGGTTTCAACGTCATGCAGCAGCTCAACGACGTTTGAATAATGTTTCAGTTGAATATTGATGTTGAGAATTTTGGCGATATTTCTTAGGTATTCAACATTGACGCCCCAATAAACGCCCAACGATTCACTATCCAGTGATGGGTTGATCGATTTTGAGGTGATGCCGATCACTATTGTTGATGGAGGATTCGTTTCTTGTTCAGAGTTTTCTTCTTGTGGCAGTGCATTACCCGAAAATAACAGTCCGGATAGTAAAATTAGAAATGAAACGAATCTAATGTGGGCGTTCAACATCTTATATTCCTCAAATATGGAATATAAGATTAAAATTATGTGAGAATTTGTCAAATTTTGGGATTTTAATAAATCTACATAAATTGTTGAATTTTAAAAATAAATTTTGATTTTGTAAGAATGTTCCTACAGAGGAATCGGTATAGGATTACAAATGGAGATAGGTGAGGATTATATTAATTTGAATTTTATTTACGTTTAATGAACATGGGAAAGTCGGCGAAAGAAAATAATGAAAGTGCGTGTATATGTCAATGTTGTTCAAAATACACGTTTGCGAATTTGAAGAATACCAAACGAGTTGAGTAATGGCGTTTCAACGTCGTTTGGTATGCCAAACCGCTTAGTCGGCGAACTGGATTTGTTGGTAGTGCTCAATGATCTTTTCAATGGCTTCACCCTGCCCAATTTTTATACGTTGATAGTGCGCCACGGTTTTCTTTTGATAGCGTATTGCGGTCGCTTTGTCGGCATTTTGCCAAAGTTGCTGACCGACGGGGCTCACGCGCTGCGGGAGATGTTCAGAATTGCTGATGTGTAGTAGCTCATAGAACCTGCGGTTCTCTTCGATAAGGGTCTCAGACAATAAGCGAAAATCCATCTCTCTTAGTGCTTGGCGCAACATATAGAGGTGATGAACCGGGCAGAGTAAGAAATCCAGTGGCTGGTCTGGATGTTTGGCTCGCAATTGCGTAACCAGTTCAAGGGTGAGATCGCCCCCCACACCGGCAATAATGATCAAATGCTTACCAGGGTATTGCTCAAGGGGCAGCGAGGCAACATCGATACAGTGAGTCACCCCATTTGAGTGATTGGTACGAGCCATTTGTTGGACAGACAGCGAGACGTTATCGATCAACTCCGGCACGATGTCGACGAAATGAACGGTTCGCTGCGGGTATTTTTCCATCAAGGCTAAGCCAAGATAGCCGTGGTCACAGCAACAATCCCAAATATGGTGGTAATCGTCTTTTACCATGTCTAACAATGCTTGGATGCGTCGGCTGAGTTTCACGGAAGTCTCCGAACCAATGAGAGGAATGCGGGGGCGGATTGTAGAATGATTTTTAACGGGTGGCGAGGTTCTCTGAGTTATGTCTATCGACGAAGACTCAATAGAGAGTGATGAATTTTGAATGACTATTCGGATAACGGTGTTTTCCTGCAAAATATTGCTTTTTTATTCATATTGGCTTGCATAACAAATCATGGTCATTACAACAAAAAATCGTTGCCGTTCTCGGGACATTTTTTATTGCACTGAGAAAAAGATGACCTTACTATCGCATCGCTTCTTGATGATAGCCAATCCGAGTACATCACAGCTGTTTATGTGGCAAGGCGATAGAGCAACTATCCAAGAGTGACTTTGACGGCGCACCTGCGCTTTTATTGACGCTCCACTTTTCATACCCACTCATCTCTTATGTATGAAAAGTGCCCATTACTTTGGAGGTTTGCGATGGCACATTCACATTCTATTTTTGATATTCATTCATTAGCGTCACCTGTGTTAAACGCAGAAGAAATCCATTTGATCGAAGCATCGGTTGAGCAATTTGGTGCACCACTCTTGCTATTGGACTGCGATGTGATTCGTCAGCAGTACCGCGCTTTGAAAAACGCGTTGCCAAACGTGACGCTGCACTACGCATTAAAACCGCTGCCACACCCAGTGGTGGTGCGTACTTTGTTAGCAGAAGGAGCGAGTTTCGACCTTGCTACCACTGGTGAAGTGGAGTTGGTTGCCTCTGAAGGCGTGCCAGCAGAACTCACGATTCATACTCACCCAATCAAGCGCGATGCCGACATTCGTGATGCACTGGCATACGGCTGCAACGTGTTTGTGGTGGATAACTTGAATGAGCTAGAGAAATTCAAAGCGTATCGTGATGACGTCGAGTTATTGGTGCGTTTGAGCTTCCGTAACTCTGAAGCGTTTGCCGATTTGTCGAAGAAGTTTGGTTGTTCAGCAGAGCAGGCATTGGTGATCATCGAAACCGCGAAAGAGTGGAATATTCGCATCAAAGGTTTGTCGTTCCATGTGGGCTCACAAACCACTAACCCAAACAAGTATGTTGAAGCGATCCACACTTGCCGACATGTGATGGAACAAGTGGTTGAACGCGGTTTGCCAGCGTTGAGCACGCTTGATATTGGTGGTGGCTTCCCGGTGAACTACACCCAACAAGTGATGCCGATTGATCAGTTCTGCGCGCCAATTAATGAAGCGCTAAGCTTACTACCTGAAACCGTTCACGTTTTGGCAGAACCGGGTCGCTTTATTTGTGCCCCAGCGGTGACCAGTGTGGCTTCAGTGATGGGGCAAGCCGAGCGTGAAGGGCAAATCTGGTACTACTTGGATGACGGTATTTATGGCTCGTTCAGTGGTTTGATGTTTGACGATGCGCGTTATCCGCTCACCACCATCAAACAAGGTGGCGAGCTGATCCCAAGCGTGCTTTCTGGCCCAACGTGCGACAGTGTGGATGTGATTGCAGAGAACATTTTGCTGCCGAAGTTGAACAACGGTGACTTGGTGATTGGCCGCACTATGGGCGCGTACACCAGTGCAACCGCGACCGATTTTAACTTCTTTAAACGCGCTCAAACCATCGCATTGAACGAACATGTCGCGGTGAGCGAACGTTTGATTGGTTAAGCACTCGCTAACTTGAACAAAAAAGGGGGAAGCCATTTGGCTTCCCCCTTTGTTTATATCCTGTTATTGATGAACAAGGATTAACGCAGTTTTTCAAACACGGCAACAGACCACGCAGGGACGGAGAGGGCTCCGTTTGTCACGGTTGCCACACTGGTTTGGTTCTCCGCTAGAGATGCATTGCCTGCATTGATCGCACTGGTTTGCAGGGCATGGAGCGTGTAACCCGCTGCATCAAACTTGGCAAAGTCACTAACCATGGTTGGCGCTGCGTTCACCACAATCACCACGCCATCACGCGTTGCATCAATGGTGGCATCGTGGTTATCACCACTGTTATCGATGCTCATCACGATGAGGCCAGGTCTTTGCTCTGCGCCTGTGTTGTGGAACTTCACGCGTTTGACGATCTGCTCCCCTTTACCTAGGGTAAACAGGCCAGAAGAAGCGCGTAGGGCTGCCAACTCGTTGAAGAACGTGTCCATGTTATCGATATCAGTCGTATTTGGCCTTGCATGATCGTCTGCCATTTCTAAGACGCTATCGATGATTGCCCAGTTGCTGCCGTCTTTGTCTTCGCGTGGCAGGCCAACATTCCAGTTGTTGTCTTGCTTAGTGAAGTCAACGCGGTTGTACCAATCACCAGAGTCATACGAGTCGCGCTGCATCGATTTAGAACGCAGTAGCTCACTACCCATATGGATAAATGGCACGCCTTGACCTAGCATTGCGGTAGACAAACCGACCGCTTGCATACGTGTGCGCTCTGCGGATGTCGCGGTGTAAGCAATCTTGTACTGGTTGTTGTCCCACAGGGTTTGGTTGTCATGTTTGGAGACGTAGTTCTGGATTTCCCAGGCATGGTCTGCGTAACCCGCGGGTTGGCCGTTGTAATCCAACTCGGCACCGGTGATCGCATTGCCTTTGCTATCGATGAATGGGAAGGCTTTTAAGTTGCCCGCCATGCCCAAGCGAGTGAGATCAGCAAGGTGCAGCGCGGTTGCCATCAGCTCGGCGTTTTGCTGGTTCTTATCATTCACTTGAACGTAGATGCCGTTACCAAAACCTTGGTTTGAGCGAAGCGAATCTTGGCTGTCGAATGGGCCACCGCCGCGCACCGCGTCACGAAGACGATCCGAGAACGAACCAATGCCCGTGCCCGCAAGGTTCAGCTGGGTCGCTTGTTGGAACATGCGATCGTTACCCACTTCACCGAAGTTCCAACCTTCACCGTAGAAGTAGACATTTGGATCCACGGCTTGGGCGGCAGTCAAGGTTTGCTGTATTTGCGCCAGTGGGTGGTGGCCCATCAAATCCCAGCGGAACGCATCGATCTTGTACTCTTTCACCCAAGTGGTAATGGAGTCATCAATCAGCTTGGCAAACATTTGGTTTTCCGGAGCCGTGTTAGAACAACAGGTCGATTGCTCCACTGCACCTGAAAACTCGTTCAGGCGTTGGTAGTACCAAGGTACAATGCGATCCAACACCGATTTGGACGATACCCCTGATTCGTTAGTGTGGTTGTAGACCACATCCATCACCACGTTCATGCCGATCTCATTTTTCACCGACATCACCATCTCACGGAACTCTTTGATTCTCACCATACCTTCAGCATCCGATGCGTAAGAACCTTCAGGCACCGTGTAGTGGAACGGATCGTAACCCCAGTTAAACGAGTCTAGATTGCGCACATGGCTGTTTAGACGTTGCACCAATGGGTTATCTTTATCATCGATTTTAGCCAGTGTTTCAAACACTGTACTGAGCGTTTCATTGCTGTCGCAGTAGCTGCCGAAATCGGCATCGTCTTTCACGCTCGCATCCAGTTCACACAACTTCGCAAAGGGCTGATTGATGTTCGCCACTTTGGTTGGGTCTTCATTGATGGTTGCAATATCAAAGGTTGGCAGCAGGTGTAAGTGCGTGACGCCCGATTGAGCCAGTTTTTTCAGATGCTCGACAGGATATGTGCCTGATTGAGTAAACGCTTTGTACTTACCACGATTGGCTTCGGCCGTTGAGCCATCCAGTGCCGAGAAGTCACGAATGTGCGCTTCATACAAGACAAACTCGGCAGGGTTCGCTTGGTTGTGCGGTGCGGCAAGTGCGTCCCATCCAGACGGCTTGAGCTCCGCGTTGGCCAAATTCACCACTTGGCTGTATTCCGAGTTCATCGAGAGGCTCAAGGAGTATGGGTCGGTCACTTGGTACGTTTCGACCTTGTCTGTGGCCGGGTGGTAAACCGTCACTTCGTAGCGGTAGAAATCACCGTGTTTGAGTGTGGTGTTTTCTGCTATCCAGGCACCGCTGGTGGCATCAAATGTCATTGCGAGGGCGGTTTGCGCTTGCTTTTCAGCATTGTACGGGACCAGCTTGACGCTCTGCGCTGTTGGTGCCCAAAGGCGGAATGTGGTGGTGTTGTCTGGGTTGATCACCGCGCCATAACTGAGCTTGGTCGCAGCCGCGGCGTAGAGTGCATCTAATGCGCTGGCGGGTTGTACTTCGGTCGCTTTAATAACGCCTGTCGCATCGCTTGCCACCAAGATCAATTGACCTTTCAGCAGATCTTTCAGCGCGTTACCTTCGCCACTAAAGTCCATTTCAAAACCGATAAAATCGTTGCTCAGATGTGGCTTGGTTTTGTTCCAATCGCTGCTCGCCGCTTTGCTGGAACTGATTTGTTTGGTTGCGCCAGTGACTTTTTTGCTAGCGCTATCGAAGGCCAGTTCACCGCTTTCTGAGTAGTAGAGTGTAACGCTGGTAGCGTCTTTGGCGTTGACCAGAATTACGCTGTCATCGGCAAAAATCGCGCTCGCGCCTGACAGTTCAACTTGTGCCACAGGCTTTTGTGCTAAGGCGGTGTAGTACACCTTGTTGGTGCCTTTAAATACAAATGCGACATTGCCAATCGCGGTGGTTTTATCAAACTCGAACTTAAGGTCTGAAGTTTGGTAGCCATCGGGTTTGTTGTTTGGAATGATGTTGATGCAACCCTCTGCGCCTTTCACTGGCAGATCCCAATACGGTCCGTACACATCACTAAAGCCGGTGGGCTCCATACCAGGCCAATCTCTGTTGTTACCATTAAACGCGCCACAGGTGTCGTTGTTCCAAACGTGTAAGGTGAAGTGCCCTTCATCGCCATCTGGCGTGTTCATGTAAACGCGTGCCGTGTTGGCCGGGATGTCAGAGGTGGAGATCAGCTCTGGGTAAACCGCAGCGACACCTTGCTGGGTGTAGACGGCGTTATTTTTGCCTGTTTGGGTCAGATCGAGTTTGGCATCGAAGTTACCAAGGGGTTTATCGTTGCCAACGCGAGGAATAAAGTTGATGCACTGGGTCGCTTCGCTGCGCACTTGCAGATCCCAGTAGGCACCAAACTTATCGTCCACACCAGTGGGTTTAATACCCGTGTTCCAATCATCATGGCCTTCGTCGGTTTCGGCGTAGCCACCACAGGTTTCATTGTTCCAAACGTATAACGTTGCGTTGTCATAACCGCTGCTCTCCGCAGCAGGAGTGACCGTTTCGCTGGCTTTGAAATAGACACGTGCCATTTTTTTAGGCTCTGAGCGGGGTGGGGTGTTTTCACCGTCGTTCGAGGCATTGCAACCAATGAGTAACGAGGTTGCCATGATGGGCATGATGGCTTTCGCCAGCAGAGATAAATTGAAAGGTTGTTTGTTCACGTTTTATATCCATATGCGTAATGATAATAAGCTCGGATATGCTATGAATTTCGTTTGCCTGCAAAATGTGAGAGAGCGCAGCAAAGATTTTTGTTATTGATAAATAAAGCAATGTAGGTATGGCGATCACGAATGGTAGAAGGAAGCCGTGTGAAATGACGCACACATTTAGGGCGTAGGAGGGGGGATGAAAAGTCTGTTTTGTGATCGAGCCACGCTGGAAAAACCGTCGCAAGAGAAAAAGCCGTTGTCACTCAATGTGCTGACGTTCACGTTTTCAACGATAGTTAATTTTTATCGGAAATTAACGAACAGTGGATGATGGATAAGCGAGCTAGCAGCAAACGTATAAAAACAGTGGAAATACATTGGCTTTACGAGTGCAAAAGGAGGCTGCATGCCAGCCGATGAACGACTGGCAGTTTTTGGTGTCAACGAGGGTGCTGGTTATCCACGTGATGGGCGGCGTCGCCAAACCGCTATGATGCCTAAGAACCATAACCAGTGCATTGCTAGGCTACCCGCCGATGAGCCCGCGTGTTGTTCGCGAGCGACATCACCCAAGGTATTTTCCGCAAGGGCAAGCGTGAGTTGCGGTTGGCCACTGGCATTTGGTTGCAGCCAAGCATCGTCACTGTTGAGTAACAGCGTGATGGTGCGGTCATCATCGCGACGAATTCGACTTGCGGGAATACGTTGATACTGATGGTTGGCATTTGGCTGATAGGCGTACAGCAATAGCTTTTGTGGCAAATGGGCAGAAAAACGCAAACGAAGGGATTGCTGCTGAAATTCGCTGGTGGCAGGCGAGAACGTCAGCGCGAGATTTCCCCATGGGTAGTCCAAACCGGGTTGGCCCAAGGTGGAGTCGAGCTCAATAAAATCATCACTGTTGTCTGGGTTCGACACGGGTTTTAGCATCGAGCCAATTTGAGCGTTGTGGAGGGTAAAGTGCGGATAACCATCAACGGATAAGCGTTGTTGGTTGAGCGTTGTCAGCCCGGAGGCTAGGTGTGGATTGTGAGCATCGCTGCCGGGTTCTAAGGCATCGATAACGGAGTCACCATCGCTATCGAGCGGTGTGGAAAGGTTGCCCGCGAGTTCTTGCCAATCGCTGATGCCATCGTTATCGCTGTCGAGGGCGTTGGGGTCGAGCCCAAGTTGGAGCGCGATATGATCCTCAATGCCATCGTGGTTGCTGTCTTGTCCTGAAGCCACAATAAAACCGGCCAAATCCGGTTCAATCACCAAAGGAAATACATTGGGAATTTGCGTGCCCACAATGCCGTCGGGCCCATTTTCTTCCCAATCGATCGCTTTTACCATGAGCTTTGCGCCCTCTTGGGTCACCGCAAAACGCGTCGAGGTGTTGGCCATGGGGTTACCCAAACCTGGGTGGTAGATCTGCAGTGCGTAATGCAGCGTTAAGGTGCCATCGGTATTCCGAGTGAAGTGGAGAACATCACTCTTTGCATCTTGGTTATTGAGATCGTGCAGTGCGTAGTTAAAGCCAACCGATAAAGTGGTGCCAGACACCACGGCGGTATCGTTGTCAAAATCCCATTGCCAATTGGCGTGAGTGACGCCATAGCCGAGAATGTTCCCCAGTGGCGCGGCACGCATGGTGATTTGATATTGGCCTTGGTAAAGGCCGGTGTGTGGGATCTCTGCTTGCACTGAAAGAGCGGTGAATATGCCCAAACCAATGAGTAATGCGCAACGTTTTACCATGTGTAGCTCGCTCCTATCATGGCGTTGATTCCTGGGCCCGGAATGAATGTGGGCAAATCTGACGCCCCCAATCCACGAATGGCATAAGCGGTTTGATAGTCGGTGTTGGTCAAGTTATTGATCTCCAAAAACAGTGACAAGTCGTGGTTTGGCTCGTAACCCAGTTTGAAGCCCAGCAGGAAATAAGGGTCTTGGCGGTTGGCTTGGCTATTGGCGTGGTCGGTGTAGGTTTTGCTTGGCTGCCAAGTGAAATTGGGGGTGACGCGCCATTGCTGGGATGGGCGATAATCCCATTCTCCTTGAATCAAATGGACAGGAATGCCAGCAATTTGATTGCCCTGATAGAGCCCGTCTGCAAAATAGAAATGGCTCCAGTTGTAAATGAGCCGGCTTGCCAACGCATCGCCTTCAAATAGCAGCGAATCGCTGTGGTGGACCAACGCCGCTTCGATACCGTGATGAATGGTTTCGCCTTGGTAATTGATGGTTTTGCCATTCACCGCAAAATCGCCTACCACTGAGATCAGTTCATCTTGCACCCAAGAGTAATACCAAGCGAGATCCCACTGCAGGGTTTGCTGTTGCCAAGAACCGCCGATTTCTAGGGTGGTGGCGGTTTGTAATTGCAGATCATTGATATAAACGTGGTTGTTGAGGGGATCGGTTGGGTTGGCGGAAACGGTGGCCAATTGCCAAAAGTTGGGCGCTTCGGAGCTGCCACTGAGATTGGCAAATACGCGTTTATTGCTGTCCCATTGATACACCACACCCAGCTTGGGGTTGAACACTTGATAGTCAAAGTCGCTGTCTAAAATGCCTTCACTCATCAAGTCGGTGATGGTGCGTTGATTGTGCACCCACTGAACCGCAGCGATGGTCGAGAATCCGGACCACAGCTCGTAGCGCAGTTGCCCACCAATGGTGAGGTTTTGTGCTTGCAGATCTAGGCGAGCAAAAGGGCTGAGCAAATCGCCGCTGACAGGATGCACCGAGGCAAACTCTCGCGGCATTTCACCGTGGTTGAACTGAGCAAAGACGAGCAACTGACGATTGAGGTAATCATTGGACGACCAATCCCATCCACTGGATAGATCGATCCCGACATTTTTATGCTCGCTGTTGGCTTGGGTTAACGGGTTGCGAAATTGATCATCGAGATGTTCATAGTATAAGCCGAGCTGCGTTTCATGTTGTTCTCCTTGCCACACGGTTTGGTTGGCGAGGCGTTGCTGCTCTGTGGTCCGAAATGGCTTGCGGCGCGGAATGTTCAGCAGGGTGTCCATTGGCTGATTGCCTTGCCCCATCACTTGCTGAGGATCCGCAAGGGCGCGATCTTTCGGCAGCAGAAAAGGGATCTCAAAATGGTTCTCTACCCAAGTAAAATAGGTGCGGTTGTGCCATGTTTCCCCTTGGTAACCCACATTGACGTTGACAGAATCACGTTTGGCCGCGCTGTTGGGACGATAGCCTTCACGTTGGCTGTGAGCAATGCTCAATAGGCTGTCCCACTGTTGGCTTTGATTGGCCAATGTGGCCCCTGCTTTGAACGCGCCGAAAGAGCCGCCTTCCAGTTGCAATTGATTCGGTTGGTTTTGGCCATTTTTGCTGTGGAAGTTGATCGCGCCACCGAGAGTGGTTGCGCCATAGCGTAAGGCATTGGCGCCGCGATAAACGGAGATCAAACTGGCTTGTTCAGGGTCGATCAGGCCGATGACAAAGGATCCATCCGCTTGGTTGAGTGCCAATCCATCATAGAGCAACTGAATGCCACGGTTGACCGGATTGTCTTGTAAGCCAGAGCCACGGATATTAATGCGTGGCTGATCATTACCACCAAAAAACTCTTGAACGATGATGCCTGCCTGCTGATTGAGCACCTTGGCTAAGGACGATTGACTGCCCGCGAGCGCGTTGGTGTCAATCAAATTGGTGCCACCTGGAATTTGGCTCAGTTGCTCTTGCAACACGACCTTGTCGATGGATTCATCACCGTGACCTTGAATGATGACCGTGTCATTCACCGCAAAGCAAAAGGGGCTCACTAAAGCGAGCCCATAAATCATACCCGATTGTTTCATCGTGACTGTCGCTTCCAGCTTGTGAGTGGACGACGTAATGATGCCAAGCCCAATAGCCATAGTGACCACATGCCCATGCTGCCACCTGAGCTGCTGCTTGCAGCGGTGTCTGGTTTGTCGCCTTCACTCTTCACTTGTGGTGCGGTGAAAATGAGGTTTGCCTGAAAAATCGGATTAAAGTCGGGATTTTGCAATTTCAGTGAAATCTGACCATTGTCCGGGCTCGCCCAGCTCAGTTTGACAAACTCTTGAGTCCATCCACCGATGTCAAAATCGGTTTTTCTCACCACTTGATAGATTTCTAACCCTGCGGGGAGTTGAGTCAATGTAAGGTTGAGCTCAACGTGATCCGATTCGAGCATTTTTTCTGGGGTGCCGATGTTAAAGGCTAACATGCCATAACCATAATCGAGGGTTTGTAGTTCGGCATTTTTACTCGGTGGCAACTCGCCAACTAAGGTGTGCATAGGTGGCAGCGAAGTATCAAGCTTGCCTACACGAGTGTGGGTGATCGGGATTGGTGTGGGATTGGATAAGTCAAGGCGTAAACCATTTTCCAATTTCACTCCACTGACTAACATCGAGTTATTTGCCGCATCGCCCGCTTCATGGGCATCGGACAATCCGTCAAAATCAGAGTCTTTGGCTCGTAGGAACACGGGGATTTCCACAATGTCATCTAAGTGGTCACCATCGGTGTCTCCAGAAATAGGATCTAAACCGAGTAATTTGGCCACCGTATCAGTGATACCGTCATTGTTGCTGTCGGTTTTAGGGTCGAAACGCATGCCTTTGGCGTTATATTCAACCTGAACAATCGCAGGGAAGACCCCTTCAATGCGCGTTCCCGGAACCTGATCAGGTTCGATACCCTCTTCAACATCGGCGGTGCTGATGGTCAAAGTGCCATTCTCTTGTTGTTGGATGCGCAGGTAAGATTGCGTAAGGCCAATAGGGTAGTTGGCGACGCCTTCAACGGGAAACGGAGGCTGCACGTATTTCTTCTGTGCGTACTCTATTTTATATAAGCCAGTGACACTGTCGTACTCAAAGGGGAATGTAATTTCAGTGAGATCATCAATCACAACGGTTTGATCCGCTCTGCGGTTTTCAATTTCTGCGGCATTGAAGGCTTGGAAAGGCACATACAGCATGCCCATGGCCAAGAGAGTGCTGCCGGAGATGGTGACCGTCTGTTGGTCGAAATCCCACACCCAGATGCCATCTGTAATGCTGTTGCCTAAAATTTTGTATTTATTGCCTTGATACTCGCCATCGAGCGAGCGTTCAGGCCATGGCATATTGTTGATGCCATTGTCTCGGTGGGCATTCATGGTCAGAGAATAATGGCCAGCATAGGTGCCAGAAAGAGCAGCGGAAAATGCCGAAGTCGAAATGACTAGGCTGGCTGCGAGAGTCGATGCAAGTGCGCACTTTTTCATGGGGTATCCTTTTAATATCGGTGGCCAAACGGCCACCGAGCATCCGTGTGAGGTTTATTGGGCGGTGCCAGTCCAGTTCAGTTCGATATCCCAAGGGAACAAGCCGTAAATGGCTTCGCCAATCACGCCATCTTGGTCTGAATCCAAGGTTTTGATTTCAAGACCAAAACCGGTATCCGTGATTTCAAACGTGGTACTAGTGTTGGCTTTCGGGAAACCATAAAGCGGGTTATACGCTTGGAAGACGTAGTCAATGGTGTACGTACCGTCCCCATTGTCAGCCAGCGTAATTGGCTGGTGCGCGTTATAGCCAATAGGAATCGAGGCAAAAGCACTGCGAATAAAACCGGCATTGATGGTCACCGTTTTGGCGTCGAAGTCCCACTTCCAGTCGTAACGTTGGGCGCTTTTCGCCATCAATTGGTTGCTGGTGGTCCTCACTTCCAACTGGTAGTTACCGCTGTAGCTGCCGCTTAAGTGTGGCGTGCCCGCAGAAAATGCAGAAAGGGAGACAAAGGCAAGGGCCATTGTGGATAGTTTGAGCATGGTGTCTTTCTCCAAAATTAAAATATGCTTTGGTTGAATCAATGGTGTGTGCATTGCTCTAGCGGCAATTGGCTACCAGTGGATGTAATACATGCCTTTGGCGAGGAAGATGATCGCCAGCATGTGAATGAATACGCTGAGATGGGTGTACTTAAAGCGTTTAGAGGTCATGTTGCCGCAGATCGAGTACTTCATGGCGATCAAGAAATGAGTCAAAACACTCAGCGCCAGTAAGATCTTGATGGTCAACAGGGTCGAAAAGGACGATGCGAACAATGAAGGCAGCGGGCTAAGATGCTGATAGCCCATTAAGCCACCCGTAATGAAGAGTGTTGCCACCACAAAGGGCATGATTTTCCGGCCACGAAGATGGATGCCTTGCTCTACCAGCGACATGGTTTTAGCAGGGAGGTGCGGGCGAATCCCTTCGAGTATCAATACTTCAAACGCGACGATGCCGATAAAGATGGCCGCACATAAAAGGTGTAAACCCACTAATACGCCGTAATGCATGTTGTTAGTCCCAATTCCAGTTAATCTTGTTATTGATGTGTGTGATAATACTTATCAATTAGATTAACATTTGTAATCGGTACTCAAATGACATTTGTCAATTCGGCAAAAAAGATGGACGACTTTACTCGCCAATTGATTCAAGATTCCTTCATCTTTTCAGGTATTCCACTGGAAGCGAAAGTCTCCATTTGCAAAGGAATGCAAGTGGTGCATGTCAAGCAGGGTCGGCACCTGTTTGAAACGGGTGAAAATGCCCAACGGTTTTATTTGATTCAATCGGGTGAAATTTGCCTTTATCGCTTTTCTCCAGAGGGAGAAGAAAAAGTTTTTCAGTTACTCAGTAGTGGCGACAGCATCGCGGAAGCGGTGATGTTCATGCGGCCAAGCCATTATCCAGTCAGTGCCAAAGCCAAAGTGGATTCTGTGGTGCTCTCTTTCTCCAGAGAAGTGCTACTGGCGTTTTGTGAGAAAAACTCTGAGTTTGCGTTTCACTTGCTGGGGGCGATGGCGACCAAGCTCAATCAAGCGGTCAATCGCGTTGATCAACTGACATTGAAAAATGCCAATCAACGTTTGGTTTCTTATCTGTTGGAGCTGTATCAGCAGCAAGGCAGTGATTGGTTGAAGTTACCTGTGGCACACAGTGTCTTGGCGGGGCAACTTAATATTGCGCCAGAAACTTTGTCTCGGTTGTTTAAGAAGCTAAAACAGCAAGAGGTGATCAGTGGTAAAGGTAACGTGGTGGTGCTTTTAGACATTGAAGCCATGTGCCAGTTGGTTAACTTGCCCAATCCCATGGAGGCGTCTTTGGCTTGTTCAAGCCAAGCTTGGGGCGGTTGCTGTAATCTTTCAGGTCAGTGGATTTAACCCCCAAAAATGAAAACGCCCTGCATAAAGCAGGGCGTTGCAGTATTGAGCAGTGAGGCAAGATTAACCTTTTGCTTTCTGCGCTTCTGACTCACAGACAGCGGCAGTAAATACCACGTCCGTTGAGCTGTTTAGCGCCGTTTCAGCAGAATCTTGAATCACACCGATGATGAAGCCAACCGCGACCACTTGCATCGCGATGTCGTTTGAAATACCAAACAGGCCACACGCAAGTGGGATCAGGAGCAAAGAACCGCCAGCAACACCTGATGCACCACAAGCAGAAACGGCAGCAACCACGCTCAGTAGAATCGCTGTCATCAAGTCTACTTCGATACCCATGGTATGAACGGCAGCCAGCGTCAGTGTGGTGATGGTGATGGCCGCACCCGCCATGTTGATGGTTGCACCCAGTGGGATAGAGACAGAGTACGTATCTTCGTCTAATTTTAGTTTTTCACACAACGCCATGTTTACCGGAATGTTGGCGGCACTTGAACGAGTGAAGAAGGCCGTTACACCACTTTCACGTAGGCATTGGAATACCAATGGATATGGGTTTTGCTTGGTTTTCACGTAAACCATGGCAGGGTTCACTATCAACGCAATGATCGCCATGGCGCTCAGCAACACCACCAATAGGTGCGCATAGCCAGCTAAGGCATCGAAACCCGTCGTCGCGAATGTAGAAGCCACTAAGCCAAAGATACCAAATGGCGCAAGACGAATGATGAAGCGCACGATGTGAGAAACACTGTGGCTCAGGTCTTCAAATACCGCTTTGGTGGTGTCTGATGCGTGGTGAAGTGCCAAACCAAGGCCGACACCCCATGCCAAAATACCAATGTAGTTTGCGCTCATAAGTGCATTAACTGGGTTATCAACCAACTTGAACAGCAAGGTTTTGATCACTTCCAGAATGCCTTGAGGAGGGTTTGCCCCTTCTGCGCCAGTGACTAGAGTTAATGTCGTCGGGAACATGAAGCTCAAAACAACGGCTGTTAGAGCGGCAAAGAAAGTCCCGGCTAAGTACATTACAATGATAGGGCGCATATGGGTGTGTTGGTTTTTCTTTTGATTAGCAATCGAAGCGGCGACCAAAATGAACACAAGAATAGGGGCGATCGCTTTCAGTGCGCCGACAAACAAGCTGCCTAGCATACCGACACTTTCCGCTGAGCTTGGTGAAACCAACGCGAGCGAGATACCGAGGATGATACCGACTAAGATTTGGAGCACCAGATTGCCTTGGGCAAATCGGGCGATAAGACTGTTATGTTGCATACATCATTCCTGCATTTATCAGAATTATGGTTATTTGAATAATCGTTTTATAGAACTAATAAAAATTCAGCCATTTTTATGCTGAATGGAACCTATAGTAGCTTGGTAATATTTTGTGTCTAGTTTTAGTTTGTTTTTGGGGTTATTGTTTGTTCAATGTTGTGATGCATGGTTAAAAGTGTTGAATAATGGTGAATTTGACATGGTGATTGGTAAGGAGAAAGCATAACCAAAGTGAATGAATGCCCACTTTGGTTATGAAAAAGTTACGCTCTGTTGAGGTTAATAGGTGGTTTTGAGTTTTTGCTTGTCACTTTGCACGTGACGGTACATTTTGCCAATTTGTTTCATTCTGTTCCTTTGCTCTGCAAACGTTGAAGCGTTGTAGGCTTGTTCTCGTTGCAGCTTAAAGTAGTTTTGTAAACGTCTGGCTTCCAAGGTGCCATTGTTAATCGCTTGTTGAACGGCGCATCCTGGCTCTTGCTGATGCTGACAATCTTTAAAGCGACAGTGTTGCGCGAGCGTTTCGATCTCAGCAAAAGTCTCGCTGACGCCTTCACTACAATCGGCAAGTTGCAGTTCACGCATTCCCGGTGTATCGATGATCAATGCACCATCAGGGATCATATGAACAGAGCGTGCCGTGGTGGTGTGGCGGCCTTTGCTGTCATCTTCACGAATTCCACCCGTTTGTTGGGTCTCCTCCCCTAGTAAGGTATTGGTGAGTGTCGATTTACCCACACCAGATGAACCAATAAATGCCACCGTTCTACCTTTGACACACCAAGGTTGTAATGCCGCGACGCTGGCAGGATCGAGCGCATTTACCGCCTCTACCCATAATGTTGCACTGAGCTGCTGAACCTGCGTAATGTTTTGCTCAGCCTGTGGAGATAAATCGGCTTTGGTGAGCACCACCACAGGCTCGATGTGCGCTTCTTTTGCAATGCTCAGATAGCGCTCAATACGGCTGAGGTTAAAGTCATCATTGAGCGAGCAGACGATAAACAGTGTATCGACATTGGTGGCGATCAACTGCTCCGCAATTTTGCTGCCAGCCGCTTTGCGACTCAGTTCGCTTTGGCGTTCAAGTAGACGTTTAAACTGTTGCTGCTCATCGAGCAAAACCCAATCGCCAACCGTCATTTTCGGTTGAGCATGGTGAATGGCAAGGTGAAAGCGCCCTTGTTCACTGCAAAGCTGATAACCACTGCGATGATGAGCAACGATACGGCAGATCTGCGTATTTTCGTAATCTTCAAGCGTCAGTTGTTGTTGAAAAAATGGTTTCCAGCCTAGTTGAGTCAAAGTGTAAGGCTGAGAAGACGTCATTGTGTTGTTCATTGCGAATTTTCCCGGTGCGCAAAAGCACCCACTAAGTAATAGCTTCAGGGTTTCATTCGTAAATCAAATAGAATCACCCCGGTTTGACCGGGCAAATTGAGAAGGGAAGGGAGAAGTCGCGTAATGCGATAATAGAATTGAAAACGGACTTTCCGTTAACCCAACCATGCCCTTTGAGTTTGGTTTGTTACAATCATCAGAATTCCTCCAGTCAGTCATAGAAACCGCATGAGTATACGTTGCATAAAGAAAAGGAGCAAACTGAGTTGCTCCTTTTTTGCATTTTGCTGTCAGCTGCCAAGGACTTAGTGGCCTGAGTGCTGCATGCCTTTCATTACTTTTTTTACCGGCGCTTGGAAGGTCATCTTTTCACCGTTGGCGAAAGTCACCGTGACATCGATCTGCTCACCTTCATTCAGTGGTGCTTTGAGAGCAAACAGCATGATGTGAAGGCTGCCCGGTTTGAGCACAGTCTTGCCTTTCGCTGGGATCTCAATCGAATCAACTTGACGCATCTTCATCACATCGCCTTCTTTGATGACGTCATGCAGTTCCACTTTGCCTGCTGCTGGTGTTTCTGCGGCAACAATCGTGCGCACGTTGTCACTGCGGTTCATCAGTTCAACAAAGACCGCACTGTTCACGGCACCTGGGGCCATCGCTCGGGCATAAGGGTGGTGAGCCATGAGATCCATTTGCGCGCTAACCAACGGGCTGACAAATAGTGCGGCAAGCGCGAGAGCTTTAAGTTTCATCCTAATTTCCTTGGGTTATCGTTTTTATTGCTTCCACAATCGGAGCGGGAGTTAAGGTGTGTGGCACTTTGGTGATCAAGGTGCCATCGGGCTGCAAAAAGTAGAAGTAAGAGCTGTGATCGAGCGTGTACTTCAACTCTGAGTCTTTTAATTCTGTTTTGCGGAAAATGACCCCGTAGCGTTTGGCCAGTTCCGTGGTGACGTCCAGTGAAGAAGAGAGCCCTTCAATCATTGGGTGGAAATAGTGGGCGTACTGCGCAGAAAGCTTCGCGTCATCACGCTCTGGATCGAGCGAAATAAACAGAGGGCGCAGCTTCGCCTTGGTGGCATCGTCCAACTCGTTCAAAGCGCCAGAGAGCATCGCCAAAGACGTCGGGCACACATCTGGGCAGCGCGTAAAACCAAAATAGACCACACGGATGCGCGTATCTTCCGTGTCAAAAATGTTCACCGCTTGCTCATCTTGCCCATAGAGCATGGCTGCTGAGTGCGTTGGTGGTGTGGCTTCGTTTTCCACTTTACCTTGCAGATCCAAATAGCTTTTGAGTGCAAATCCAAGCACAAAAGCGACCACCAGAAAGAGAGACCAATTTTTACTCATCGTTGCATCCTTATTGCAGGGTAAACCGTGGTAGTACCGTCGGTAAGCTCGCCTAACCACGTCATCGCATCGGTGGTGCAAACGGGCAGAATCACTTCACCGCGAAAAAGACCGGGTGAGGTTTGCTTTAAGATAAACTTTGGCGTGCCCATTTCCATTTCTAGCCCGCGCAGACTCAGCATAAGTTGCTCACCGCTTGTCGAAGGCCATTCCACCGTGATTTCACTGGCAATCAGCGGTTGCGCGGTATCGTTGCTTAACGTCATGCTTACCGCTTGCTGCGTGCAAGCTTGGGTTGAGAGCATGCAATAATCCTCTAACCGAGGCGCAGATTGAGCCACAGCGGTTGTGTCGGATGAAAACAGCTGTACGATGTCTTTGGCAAAGAATCCGCCTGAGAGAGCGACGATAAACGCGATAATTTTCAGTATGTTGTTCATTATTTTTGAAGCTGGAAGAAGCGTGAGGCGATCCTACCACATTCCATTTGAAACACTGCGACAGCCGTTGAAAATTGTGCGTTAGCAATAAAAAAGCGGAGAGGATTCTCCGCTTTGAACTGATTTAGGTCGGGGTTATTTGGCGTTGGCTTCGGCAAACTTCTCTAAGCCCAGCACCAAAGCAATGGCGACCAGCGCCATGATAATCGCCATCACCCATTGCGAAGGTTGCGAGGTCAGCGCTTCGAACTCAAAAGGTGACAGGTTGTGTTGCACTAATGGCACTTGCTCACCTTTAGAATTCAAACGCCAGCTAATGGTCTCTTTCCACGGCCAGATTTTCGGCAGTGTGCCGATCATCAATCCCGTTAAGAACATTAGAGTGAAATCGCGGAACTTGCGCAGCAACCAGGACAACACGTGAGAGAAAGTCAGCAGGCCTGTTACACAGCCCACTAAGAACAGCGCCAGAATGTCAACTTGGAAGCTTTTAACAGCGCCAAGAACCGGCGCGTACATGCCAATGAGCAGCAGAATAAAGCTGCCTGAAATACCCGGTAGAATCATCGCGCAAATCGCAATTGCCCCCGCAATCAAGACATTGATGGACGTGGGTTCTAAATGAAGTGGTTTAAGCACAGTAATGCTGTAGGCAAACGCGATGCCGAGAAACAACAGAGCGAAACGAGTGAGGTCTTTTTTCTCAACCTGTTTGAGGATGTGATAAACCGATACCAAGATGAGACCAAAGAAAAACGACCAAATTGGAATAGGGTGATTGGCCAAAAGCCAAGTGATCAGTTTGGCAAGCGTTGCGATACTAGTCAGTACGCCACCAAACAAAGCGATTAAGAAAAAGCCGTTAATGTGGTTAAACGCCGCCTTAAAGCCTTCTGCACGCCAGATTTTTATCACGCTAGGGTTAATGCGACGAATGCTTTCGAGCAAGGTGTCATAGATACCCGTAATAAACGCGATTGTGCCACCAGAGACACCTGGCACCACGTCGGCGGCGCCCATCGCTAAACCTTTTAAGAAAGTAAACAAATAATTCATGTCGTTGAAATCGTAAAAAAGCAGTGCAGCGAGTATACCCAGATTCATGTCAAAAAAGTATGAAATTACGTGGACATAGCGCTCCTTGCCTTCGAACAATGGTCACGATTCTTATCTTTTAGATTCATCGTATAAAAAGTAAGCGCAACTGTATTCACAATGGCTATTTGCATAACCATTTGCAAAATGCTTTTGCATAATGCAAAAATTATTTTAGCAATAGTTAATATATGAGATATTCAGCCCAAAAATAGGGCTTTTAAAGTTGGCATGATTAATGCATAATACTTCTCGACCCTTATTAAGCCGAGGGTCACCTAGCCAACTGACGTTGTTAGTGAATACACATTGTTCACATCATACATAAGCCAATCGCACTTATTTTGCGGTTGGTTTTTTTTTGCTTGTGATTTAGGAAGCATTTTGAAGTGTGGATAAAAAAGGCAGTCTGAGACTGCCTTAAGAAACGTTTAATACCCCATCAACTGCAAGAGATTCTCTGCGGTGGTGACCGCTTCTTTACGGTTGGCGATATTGAGTTTTTGGTACAAGTTGCGGATGTGGGTTTTGATGGTGGTGCCCGCAACATCGAGCTCTTGGGCGATCTGCTCGTTACTAAAGCCAGAATAGATCAAGCCCAGCACTTGCCACTCTCTTTGTGTCAGTGGGCTGGTGCGCACTAACTCAGGCACATTCGGGTGGGTGACCAGTTTCTCGACAAATTCTTCGTCAAAGTGAACCGAGCGGCTGCGCTGATTGGAAGAGATATCTTTCATCAATTGCAGCGCGCGGTGGCGTTCTAAGTCGCCCAGCTCATGCCGGTTGGTGAGTTTTTCCAACAAGGTGCCAATGGTCGCGCCATCAATTAAGAAATTACCGACCATACCGGTTTGGTTGGTGAGCTGCAGTGCTTCCTTAAGCAGCACTTTGGCTTGATTTTCATCTTTCTGATGAACAGCAAAAATTGCTTCAATGATCAGGTTACGGTTGCGATCGGTGACTAAGTTCGCTTTCTCAGCCTCACTTTGCAAGAAATCCAAGGCTTGGCGCGCTTGGTCGTATTGACCAAGGTTGATGTGAGCACGAGCGATATTACGCCACTGCAACTGACAGAAGTGGTTGCAGGCATTTTCAGGACGCACAGCCGTGTCTAGCCACTCTTGAATTGCGTTGAGTTTGCCTTTTGCTTGCCAGTATAGGATCAGTGAAAGTGACGCATTGGCGGTCCAATCCACGTGGTAGGTGGACTGCTTCATCAAATGTTGAATGTGTTCGATGAACTTGCCTGCGCGATCGAGCTCGCCACGGCCAATCGCAATGCGAGCCAGCATCGAGTAACTGTGCAAGTGTTTACTTGGCGCATGATTTTCCAGAATTTGCAGCCCTTTGTAAGCGTATTCTTCGGCTTCGTCCAAACGGTTCCAACACCACAACACTTGCGCTCGCACGCGCAGCAAGAACTCATGCAAAGGCACATGTTGCAGCTGCTGCTCTTCAATCAGACGGAAGGCGGAATCTTGCAGCTCGAACGCGGCTTGCACATAGCCCTGCGCGATAAGAATTTCACTTTGCTGCAAAATCGCCCACAGTGCTTGGTGGTAAACCTGGTATTGGCGCGCCAGCTTTTCGGTTTGCTGCATCATGGGTAGAGCGCGATCAAGGCGGCCAATCACGTGGTTCACTTCCCCTACGACTGAAGTCGCGACGATGCGGCTGCGATAAACCGTGCTATCCAGCTGGCTTAGTGCCAGTTCAGCCAGCTCGAGAGCTTTTTCTGGATCGTTGCTGTTGATCGCTACCTGAGCCAGTAATGCATTCGCTTGGCCTTGGTATTGGATATCAAGGTCAATATTGCGCTTTTTGTGCTCATTTTCTGCTTCGGCCAGTAAGGTGCCCACTTGGTTGTAGCGGTGCTGACTTTGTGCAAGCCAAGCGCGGAGCATCGTCAGTTTTGGGTTACTGAACAGCAGATCTTTTTCCAGCAGGTTGATGGCGGATTCTAGAGTAGACAGCTCGCCTTGGTTGAACATTTTCCAACCAAACTCGTTGAGGATCTCCGCCACCAGTTCTCCGTCATACGCTTTTTGGGCGTGACGAATCGCTTGATGCGGGGATTTTTGTTTCAACCACGCAATGGCGGCATTGCGGTTCAGCTCCTGCTCCTGTTGTGGAATTCGTGCTTGACGCTCATGCGACAAAAACTCGCCAAACAAGTTGTGGAAGCGGTACCAATTCTGCTCCCCTTCAAGCGGGTAGATGAATAAGCCGTAGCGGTTGAGAGATTCAATCATCCCCAAGGCATCTTCACGCTGGGTGAGAGCGTAGACTAACTCATCGTTAAAGTGATCGAGCACCGACACCTGCATCAAGAATTTGCGTGTATCGGCATCGAGCAGGTCAAACACCTCTTCCACCAAATAATCCCAGAGATGCGCATGGTTAAACTGGGAAACCGATTCGGCCGATTGCGCTAAGGTGCGTTTTTGATGCTGTGCTTGTAGCGCGATCAGCTGCAATGCCGATGGCCAACCTTCGACATAATTACAGAGGCTGTTGGCCGTGTCTTCATCGATACCATCGGCGACACGCTGGTTGAAAAATCGTGTGGTCTCTTCGGTATCGAAGGCTAACATCTCATTGCCAATCTCAATCATCAGATCGCGCACACGCAAGTTGGCCGTGCCCAAAGGTGGGTTGGCACGGCTGGTCACCACAAGGGTGAGGTTGTCTGGCATGTGTTTTAGGAAGAAACGCATCGCTTCGTGCACTTCTTCATTGTTGATCAGGTGGTAGTCATCCAGTACCACATAGCACTCTTGATGAAAGTCGACCATTTCGGCGAACACATCGCTAAACAGCGAGCGCAGCGAGGAAAATTGGCGCTTTTCTGCCAATTTTTGTGCATTGTTGCAGTTACCATTGGTCGCTTTATTGAGGGCTTGCAGCAGGTAGTTAATGAAGCGGAAACCGTCGTTATCACTGTCATCAATGCTGTACCAACCCAGATTGGTTTTGTCGGCCAACCATTGCGCAGCCATGGTGGTTTTTCCATAGCCTGCAGGAGAGCGGAACAGCACCAACTTATAGTAAGGGGCTTGTTGCAGCAGCTCTAACACTCTCGGGCGGACAATCGCATTATGCAGTCGGCCTGGGCGTGTGAGTTTTGAAGGAATCCACATTCTAATACTTCCTTTTTATATTGGGTTTCTCATGGCAGAAAAACCGGATGTAGCCAGCGAACAAAAATTAGGCAAAGTGCTCGAATTGCTGGGCATGTTACGTTAAAGAAATCACCTCAGACTTTGATCAACTTCCTAATTCTCAAGAGTTGATTGTTTTGACGTCAACTACGCCCCAATTTTGTGAATTAGATCTATAAATTATCCATCTTAATCGTTAAGCAAGAATGGCATTGCGCAATATCTTGCAACATTTTTCATAAATGAAAGTTTTATTGTGACCGAATTTGCAGAAATGAATTTTCTAAAATCTAACTTCAACCTGAGCGTCATATTTGCCATCTAGAGTTATTAGTTGATGGCTGTGATCTCAATCACTGCAATCTGGTGCCCGAGTGGGAAAGGTGAGAGGCGGATCACTAACCGTCCCCCAATCCCCCCTCTACGCCCTTGCCCCTCCTCCTGTAGAGGCTGAAAACTAGGAGGATGTTTATTCATTGCCATCCATGCACGATGTATCGCAGATGGATTAGAACCAAAAGTGAGATTTCGGTAATGAAACCTACTCAACAGAAACAGTTCGACAAAGTGTCGTTCCAAGAAAGTGTTAAAAAACACCTGTCAGCAACTTATGCACACACGCTTGAAAACGCAGATAGCCGCGCTTGGTATCTAGCGATGGGCCGTGCGTTAGCAGAGCTGACGACTTTTGATTTGCTGGCAACAGAGACAGACAAAAAAATCGTTGAAGCGAAAAGCGTCAACTACCTATCGCTTGAATTCTTGATTGGCCGTTTAACCGGTAACAACTTGATCAGCATGGGTCTGTACGAGCAGATCACCGAAGCGATGGCAGAGCTTGGCCAAAACCTAACGGATCTTCTTGAAGAAGAACGCGACCCATCATTGGGTAATGGTGGTCTAGGCCGTCTAGCAGCGTGTTTTATGGATTCTTTGGCGGCGCAAGAGTTCCCAACCGTGGGTTACGGCTTGCACTACGAATACGGTCTATTCAAACAATCCTTTGAAGCAGGCCGTCAAAAAGAAGCGCCAGACGCATGGCGCGGTGTAGAAGGCTACCCGTGGGAAGTGGCTCGTCCTGAATTGGCTCAAGAGATTGGTTTCTACGGTCGCGTGGAAGTCATCAACGAAGGTAGCAAAGAGCGTCGTCAGTGGGTACCGGGCATGCACGTTAAAGCCATGCCATGGGATCTACCGATCGTAGGTTACGAAAGCGATACTGTTTATCCGCTACGTTTGTGGGAATGTCAGGCGATTGCGCCATTCTCACTAGAGAGCTTCAATAACGGTAACTACTTTGAAGCGCAGCACGCACTGATCGACGCGGGCAACATCACCAAAGTACTTTACCCGAACGACAACCACGAAAAAGGCAAAACGCTACGTTTGATGCAGCAGTACTTCCACAGTGCAGCATCAGTACGCGATATCCTTCGTCGTCATGAAGCGGCTGGCCACACATTGGCTTCGCTACCAAACTTTGAAACCATTCAGTTGAACGACACGCACCCAACCATCGCGATTCCTGAGTTGATGCGTATTCTGATTGATGAAAAAGGCCTAAATTGGGATGAAGCGTGGGCGATCAGCTCGAAGACATTTGCTTACACCAACCACACGCTATTGCCAGAAGCATTAGAAACGTGGAGCGAATCTCTGATTCAGCACCTACTTCCTCGTCACATGGAAATCATTTACGAAATCAACCACCGCTTCCTACAAGAAGTGCGTGCGAAGTGGCCTGGTGATGTTGCGAAGCAGCAGAAGCTTTCTATCATCCAAGAAGGTTTCCACCGCATGGTTCGCATGGCAAACCTGTGTGTGATTGGCTCTTACGCAGTAAACGGGGTAGCGGCACTCCACTCTGAGTTGGTTAAACGTGACCTATTCCCAGAGTTTGATGAGCTTTACCCAACACGTCTACAAAACGTGACAAACGGTGTAACTCCACGTCGTTGGTTGAAATTCTGTAACCCAGGTTTGTCTGCTCTGATCTCTGAGAAGATTGGTACGGATTGGCCTGCGCACCTAGAGCAGCTAGAAGGTGTTGCCAAGTTTGCTGATGACGCGAAATTCCAGAAGGAATACATGGCGGTTAAGAAGGCGAACAAAGAGCGCTTAGCGAACTGGGTGAAAGAGAACATGAACATCGATCTCGATACTAATGCGATCTTCGATGTGCAAATCAAGCGTCTACACGAGTACAAGCGTCAGCACCTAAACATGCTGCACATTTTGTCTCTGTACCACCGCCTATTGAACGATGCGAACTTCGACATGGCGCCACGCGTGGTGTTCTTCGCAGCGAAAGCGGCACCGGGTTACCACCTAGCAAAAGAGATCATTTTTGCGCTGAACAAGATTGCAGAGAAGATCAACAACGATCCACGTATCGGTAACAAGCTAAAAGTGGTCTTCATTCCTGATTACCGCGTGAGCATGGCTGAAATCATCATTCCAGCGGCGGATGTGTCTGAGCAAATCTCAACCGCAGGTAAAGAAGCATCCGGTACTGGTAACATGAAGATGGCACTGAACGGTGCGTTGACTATCGGTACTATGGACGGCGCGAACGTTGAGATTCGTGAAGAAGTGGGCGATGACAACATCTACATCTTCGGTCTAGAAGTGGATGGCGTAGAAGCGCTGAAAGCGAAAGGGTACAACCCATTCGACTACTACAACGCAGACCCACTACTGAAAGCGTCGATGGATCTTCTTCTTGGTGAAGAGTTCACTCCGGGTCAACCTGGCCTACTACGAGCGACCTTCGATAGCCTACTAGATGGCGGTGACCCGTACCTATGTCTTGCAGACTTCGCTTCTTATGTGAAAGCGCACGAAGCGATGGACAAACAGTACCGCGATCAAGCCGGTTGGGCGAAAAAAGCGATTCTGAACACCGCTTTGGTTGGCAAGTTCAGTTCAGACCGCTCCATTCGCGATTACGTGAACAACATTTGGAAACTCGAAGCTGTTCACCGTTAATCAACAAAACCAAGGTAGCCCAATGGCTGCCTTGGTCCTTTATCTACAGATAATGACTAGCAGCAAATAAACCCTACATTGAAGGTTTTCAGAAGTACCTTCGGAGAGAGCGATGAAAGAACAAACAGCATTAAAGAAAGTCGCAGAAATGGCACGATTAGCTGACAGCTATGTCAGCGCTTGGGGAGACGAAGCATTGGTCTCCGAAGAAACGCTACGCCGCCTGCTCAACTCTCTTGGCTATGACACTAGCAGCGATGAAAAACTACTGGCTTCAGCTGAGAAAAAACTCAAAAAAGACGTATTGGCGCCAGTATTGGTATTGCGTGATGGCGATCCGGTGGAAGTGGAGCTGAATCTTGGCACCAGTGCGCGTGAAAGCGAGTTCAACTGGCGTTTAGAAACAGAACAAGGAGAGGTACTGGAAGGCTATCTTCAGTCACAGATTGTTCGCGATGAACGTGCCGAGGGTGGCCCTCTAGTGTTTGCCCTGCCAAAAGATTTGGCTTGGGGTTATCACAAACTATACGTGAGCCGTAAGCGTCGTAAAGCACCGTATGAAATGGCGTTGATCATCACGCCACGCGCTTGTTTCAAACAAGATTCTCTAGAGTTGAACAAAAAGCTCTGGGGCCCAAGTATTCAGCTTTACACCCTACGCACCCAACACAACTGGGGCATCGGTGATTTCGGCGATCTTAAATTGCTGGTGAGTGACATCGCATCTCGCGGTGGTGATTTCATCGGTCTGAACCCGATCCACTCGCTATTCCCTGCCAACCCAGAAGGCGCTAGCCCATACAGCCCATCGTCTCGCCGTTGGTTGAACATTCTTTATATCGATGTGAGCTCTGTTCCTGAGTTTGCGCTCAGTGCGGAAGCACAACAGAAAGTTGGCAGCGCCGAGTTCCAGCAGCGCCTGCAAAAAGCGCGCGAATCACATTGGGTGAACTACACCGAAGTGGCAGAGCTGAAAATGAGCGTATTGCCACTGCTGTTTGCGGAGTTTAAAACTCGCCATCTCGACAAAAACAGCGATCGTGCTCGCGCGTTCCTAGAGTTTGTGGAAGAAGGCGGTGACAGCCTGGTGCACCAAGCGGCGTTCGATGCATTGCACGCAGATCTGCACGCGCAAGATTCAAACGTGTGGGGCTGGCCGGTTTTCCCTGAGCAATACCGCCGCTTTGATTCGGCTGCAACGCAGAAATTCATCAAAGACAACCAAGAAAAAGTGCACCTTTACATGTACTTGCAGTGGATTGCCGACGGCCAGATCAAAGAAGCGCAAGCGCTGGCTGAAGAGAAAGGCATGTCTGTTGGTCTCTACCGTGACCTTGCGGTCGGTGTGGCCGATTCTGGCAGCGAAACATGGGCTGATAACGGCAACCTAGTACTGGATGCCAGCATCGGTGCGCCACCGGATATCCTTGGTCCACTGGGCCAAAACTGGGGTCTGCCACCACTCAACCCTGAAGTGCTGCAAGCCACCGGTTATGACGCGTACATCAAACTGCTACGTGCCAACATGAAACATTGTGGCGCACTGCGTATTGACCACGTACTTGGCCTTCTTCGCCTATGGTGGATTCCAAAAGGCGAAAAAGCGACAGAAGGGGCGTACCTCTACTACCCAGTCGAAGACATGCTAGCGATTTTGGCGTTGGAATCTCACCGTCATCAGTGCAGCGTGATCGGTGAAGACTTGGGTACGGTGCCAGATGAAATCGTTGATATCCTACGTGATGCGGGCGTGCACTCATACAAAGTGTTCTTCTTCGAAACGTCAAAAGAAGATGGTGGTTTCATTTCGCCAAAACACTATGCCGATCAGTCGATGGCGGCCTTGTGTACCCACGATATGCCAACGCTTCGCGGCTTCTGGCATTGTGATGACCTCAAAATGGGTCGCGAAATTGGCCTTTATCCAAACGAAGAGCAGCTCAATGGCTTATTCGACGATCGCCTAAAATGCAAGCAAGGCATTCTGGACAGCGTGCGTTGGCATGGTTACTTGCCAGAAGGCATTGGTCACGATGCGCAATATGTGCCAATGGATGCGCACTTAAGTGAAGCATTACAGTTGCATGTTGCAGCAGGCGCGTCCGCGCTGCTCAGTGTTCAGCTTGAAGACTGGTTGCAAATGGACAACCCAGTCAACATCCCAGGCACAGTCGATGAGTACCCGAACTGGCGTCGTAAATTGTCGATGAACCTTGAAGAGATTTTCAGCCGTGAGGATGTGAATCGAATCGCTCGTCGTTTAACGGAAGTGCGCGCGCAAGCGAGCAAATAAGAGTGAACTCAATGAGATGACCCATATGTAATGACTTGATTTGCAGATAGAAACTACAGCCTGGGTCACTCTCTGTTTACCAGTAAAATGGTAGAATGAGGTACCGTTATTATGCCCGCACCAATAGCGGGCATTTTTATTATTTGCGTACCTTGTGGATGAACAAGAATAAGTACGCGGTCGTGAACGAGGATTTTGTTCACAACGTTGGCTGTTTGGCGAGGGAAAAAAGGTTTGAAAAAATTAGTAAAAAGTAAAGTGAATCAGATGTTTGAGAAATTATCTCAAGCCGCTTGTTCAGAGCCGTTTGCATTTTTAGGTCCATTTATTGACCCAACACAAGGGGCATTGCGCGTCTGGATGCCGGGTGCAACGGGGGTGGCGTTGGTATTAGAAGGCCAACCACGTATTGCGCTAGAGCGAGAAAAAGAGAGCGCCTTCATTCTCAAAGCCGATCTCAATCTGCATCTTACCCATTATCAATTGGCGATCGATTGGAATGGCGTCGAGCAACTTGTCGATGACCCGTACCAATACCACGGTATCTACGCGGAGTATGACGATCTCCACACGCCGAAAACCATGTATCAACACATGGGCTCACAGTTTGTAACGCTTGAGCGCGACGGCAAATCAATCTCAGGTATCCGTTTCTTGGTGTATGCGCCGCATGCGACCGCAGTGAGTCTCGTGGGCTGTTTCAATGATTGGGATGGCCGACGTCATCCAATGCAGCGCCTTGATTACGGCATTTGGGGTTTATTCATTCCGGGGTTAACCGAAGGGGTGAGCTACAAATTTGAAATGAAAGGGCCGAAGGGGGAAGGCTTACCACACAAAGCTGACCCTTGGGGTTTCTACGCCGAGCAATACCCGTCTTTTGCTTCCGTCACGTACGATCACGCCCGCTACCAGTGGCAAGATGCCCAGTGGCAAACTCGCCCAGTGACCGAGAAACGCAAAGAAGCGCTCTCTTTCTACGAGTTGCATGCTGGTTCTTGGAAGCGCAACGAGCAAGGTGAGTTCCTGAATTATCGCGAACTGGCCGCCGAGTTGGTGCCCTATTTGGTGGATATGGGCTACACCCATGTTGAACTGATGCCTGTCTCTGAGCACCCGTTCTACGGCTCTTGGGGTTACCAGCCTGTGGGTCTCTTTGCGCCAACCAGCCGCTATGGTTCACCCGATGATTTCAAATTCTTCGTCGATGCCTGTCACCAAGCTGGCATTGGTGTGGTACTGGATTGGGTGCCTGCGCACTTCCCATCGGACGATCACGGCTTGGCCAATTTTGATGGTACGCCATTGTTCCACGACCCAGATCCACGCCGCGGCTGGCACCAAGACTGGAACTCGTTTATCTACGATCTTGGCCGCGAGCAAGTACGCCGTTTCTTGGTTTCTAACGCACTGTATTGGTTTGAGCAGTTCCACATCGATGGTATTCGGGTGGATGCGGTGGCATCGATGCTGTATCTCGATTATTCACGCAGCCATGGCCAGTGGATCCCGAACATGGATGGCGGCAACGAAAACTACGATGCGATTGCCACCCTAAAATGGATGAATGAGGAAGTGTACAAATACTTCCCGAATGCGATGACGATTGCGGAAGAGTCGACCGCTTTCCCGGGCGTGTCCGCACCGACCTTTATGGGCGGTTTGGGCTTTGGCTTTAAGTGGAATATGGGTTGGATGCACGATAGTCTTTCTTACATCAAAGAAGAGCCTGTTCATCGCAAATACCACCACAATACCCTCACGTTCCCACTCGTTTACGCTCACAGTGAGAACTACGTCTTGTCGCTTTCTCACGATGAAGTGGTGTACGGCAAAGGTTCTATTCACAACAAAATGCCAGGTGATGAATGGCAGCAAACCGCCAATTTACGTGCGTATTTGGGTTACATGTATGGTCAACCGGGCAAAAAACTCAACTTTATGGGCGCGGAAATTGGCCAAACAGCAGAGTGGAATCACGATGACCAACTGCAATGGTTCTTGCTCGATTTCCCACGTCACCAAGGCGTGCAAGCCTTGACGCGTGATCTCAACCACTTGTATCGCAACCAAGCGGCGCTGCACGATCAAGATTGCATCCCAGCCGGTTTTGAGTGGCGTTTACAAGATGCTGCCGAGCAGAGCATTATTGCTCATGAGCGTATCAGTGAAGCAGGCGAGCGTATCTTGGTGGTGAGTAACTTTACTCCAGTGCCACGTGATGAATTCCGCTTAGGCGTGCCAAACAAAGGCCACTACCAATTGCTGCTCAACACCGACGACAGCAAATACGCAGGCAGCGGCTACGAGGTTGTAGTAGACGTCAAGAGCGAAGCGGTGGTCAGTGAAGATTTGCCTCAGTCGATTGTGTTACGCCTACCGCCACTGTCGACCCTGTTCTATAAGCTTTGCTAATCGTTCCTTATCGCAGCGTCAAGAGGGAGGCAAAATGCCTCCCTTTTTGTTTGTTTTTTGCACAAAATTCTATCTCTAGATCTATGCAATTTTTTATCCTCAGTTATAATTCGCGCTCGCGATACCTAAGCGGCTTTTAACAAACAACAGAAGCCTTTTCGCTATCGATTTTTTACCAGTAAACAGTGGCGATTCGATCACTGATGACTGGCACCAATCAACACTGGAAGCAAAGCAAGTAATGACAGTTCAAACGTTTACGCCAAACCAAACCACAACGTTGGATACGGCCAAAAAAACCATCGAGCAACAGAGCCAAGAATTGACGCCAAGCGGCGGCAATAAAGTGGGCTTTGTCTCCTTGGGTTGTCCTAAAAACCTCGTTGATTCTGAACGAATCCTGACGCAACTTCGCACCGAAGGCTATGAAATCGTCAACAGCTACCACGATTCGGACGTGGTGATCGTCAATACTTGTGGCTTTATTGATAGCGCGGTTCAAGAATCGCTCGACACCATCGGTGAAGCGCTAAAAGAGAACGGCAAAGTGATCGTGACCGGTTGCTTGGGCGCCCGTGAAGATGAAATTCGTGAAGTGCACCCAGGCGTTTTAGGCATTACGGGCCCACATGCGTATGAAAACGTGTTAGAGCACGTGCATCAGTTTGCGCCAAAGCCAGAGCACAACCCGTTTACCAGCCTAGTGCCTGACCACGGCGTGAAGCTGACGCCTAAACACTACGCTTACCTAAAAATATCGGAAGGCTGTAACCACCGTTGTACCTTCTGCATCATCCCGTCCATGCGTGGTGACTTGGTCAGCCGCCCAGTGGGAGAAATCCTCAGTGAAGCAGAACGCCTGAAAAACGCAGGGGTGAAAGAGCTATTGGTGATCAGCCAAGACACTAGTGCCTACGGTGTAGACAGCAAACACAGCCTGGGTTTTGCTAACGGTTCACCTGTGCGTCAAAACATCAAAGCGCTGAGTGAAGAGTTGGGCAAAATGGGCATTTGGGTGCGCCTGCACTACGTTTACCCGTACCCACATGTGGATGATTTGATCCCGCTGATGGCGGAAGGAAAAATCCTGCCTTACTTGGATATTCCATTCCAGCACGCCAGCCCGAATGTACTTAAAGCGATGAAGCGCCCTGGCCGTGCGGAACGCACGCTCGATCAAATCAAAAAATGGCGCGAGATCTGTCCAGAATTGGTGATTCGCTCAACCTTTATCGTTGGTTTCCCAGGCGAAACGGACGAAGATTTCGAGATGCTGCTAGAGTGGTTAAAAGAAGCGCAATTGGATCGCGTGGGCTGTTTCAAATACTCACCAGTAGAAGGGGCGGCTGCAAACGACATTGATGATCAGATCTCGGAAGAAGTGAAGCAAGAGCGTTTTGAGCGTTTCATGCTGGTTCAACAAGAAATCAGCGCGGCGAAGCTGCAAAAACGCATTGGCAGCACCATGAAAGTGATCATCGATGAAGTGGACGAAGAAGGCGCGATTGGCCGCACCTACGCAGATGCACCAGAAATCGATGGTTTGGTTTACCTCAACGGTGAAACCAGCCTTAAAGCGGGTGAGTTGGTGGACGTGCTTATCGAGCACGCTGACGAATACGACCTGTGGGGCTCGTTGGTTCGCGCCTAATCTCACCGTGTAAAGTCACACCGACAAAGAGCCGATGATTCGGCTCTTTGTTTTTTCTGTCACTCTCTCTCTGCGGTTAGTTGAGCATCGGCACAGTCGACAGCAACAGCAGCAATGCCATGCTGATATTAAAGCTCTTTACTCGCGTATGCGTGGTGAGCCAGCGCTGTAACTGAGTTCCAGCAGCAGTCCAAAAGCTGACCGAAGGTAGATTGGCCAAAATGAATACCCCAGCGATCAAAACCAGCTCCCACCATTGACTCCCGGTGCTGTAAACGCTGACTGCCGTCAGGGCCATGGTCCAGCCTTTTGGGTTCACCCACTGAAAACTTGCCGCTTGCAAAAAACTCATCGGTTTAAAATCTTTTCGCTCACTGGCTTTGCCGCTTAAAGCAATCTTCGCCGCCAGATAAACCAAATAGCTCAAACTGAGGTACTTAAGGATTTGGTGCGAGAGTGGGTAGCTGTGAAAAAGCCCCATCAAACCTACACCAATGAGCATCACCATCACCGCAAAGCCAAGCGTAATGCCGAGCATGTGCGGAATGGTACGAACAAACCCGACATTGGCGCCGGAGGTCATCAACATAATGTTGTTGGGACCGGGGGTAAACGTCGATACAAAGGCAAACAGCGCCAAGGCGCTGAGCTGAGACAGCTCCATTTTTTCTCTCCTACACGTTGATAATTGTTTTCTGACCGGTCAACACAATCATAGGTAGTTATCGTCGCAATTTTGTGCTTTTATTTGATCACCAAACCGACACTGCGCAAGAAAATTTCACTATGGATAGATTTGACGAAAAAATATTGCACGCCCTCAAGCGTGATGGCCGAATTTCAAATGTAGAGCTCTCAGAAAGAGTGGGATTGTCGCCTTCCGCTTCTCTGCGCCGCGTGCAGGAGCTGGAGCGAAAAGGGGTTATCAAGGGGTATCGTGCGGTATTGGATAGCAACCAATTGGGGATCGGTTTTGTCGCTTACGTGTCGATTGGTTTGGCATCGCACAGCAAAAAAGCGCAGCAAGAGTTTGAAGATCACGTCCGCTTCGTTGATGAAGTGGTGGAATGCCACAACATTACTGGTGCCAACGAGTATTTGTTACGGGTAGAAACCAAAGATCTCGTCACGTATAAGAAGTTTCACGCCGATGTGCTGGGTGAATGCGAGCAGGTAAAATCCATCACCACCATGGTCGTGATGGATTCGCCGAAAGATGAGCGTTAACAAATCGTTCCGCCCGTGTGTTTGGTGTCTTGTTCTGTTTCAAGACAGGTCATCATCATAATTTCCAAGCCATGTACCAATGTCTCTAAGCTCATACTCGGTTGGTTGGAAGCACTGGCTTGCTCTGGCAGCAGAGGGATGTGGATAAATCCACTGCGAATTGCGCGTGTGTGCAAATGATGCTGAACACCGTAGAAAAGGTGATTGCACACAAACGTGCCTGCGCTGTGAGAGAGTTGGCACGGGATGCCTGCTTGTTGCAGCGCGTGGGTGATCGCCTTCACGGGTAAGGTCGAAAAATAGGCAGCAGGGCCCGTTGCTATGATCGGCTCGTCCACCGGTTGATGGCCGGCATTGTCTTCGATGCGATAGTCATCCAGATTAATCGCAACACGCTCAGGAGTGATGGCGCAACGCCCTGACGCTTGGCCAATCATGAGTACTAAATCTGGTTGATGTGTTTCAACGGCTTGCAGCACTGTCTCGATCGCTTGGTAGCGAACCACAGGCACTTCACAGCCAATGATCTCCACCTGCGGCAAAGCGCGCGAAGCCATTTGCTTGACCAACTCCAGTGAGGGGTTGATTGATTCGCCACCAAATGGCTCAAATCCGGTGAGTAGTACCTTGCGCATAGAAAATATCCTTTAGACAACTGCTTCGCATAGAAAACCGCTCTGCACTATGCATCAAATCCGTCGGCTTGCCAACGAATCCGCCATAAACCTTGCCGAGTCAATTTGAAGTGACTCGAAAATGTTTGTTACACCAATCTCCGTGCTACAAAACGTCTGGAAAGCAGGTAGCAAACTCGCGACAAAAACACCCGACAATTTGCCCTATCCACACTATGAAACAGACATCCTGCTAGCTTTATTACACCCGAATAAGATCGGGGTTAGAGGTTCTGTTACCCAAACTACGGGGAGTTGCAGGTAGGCGGCCAGTGAATGAGCGTAGCCAACGCCACTGCGACATCAAGTAGTACGGGTATACTCTCCCGTATGCCGTAGAGGGAGTGACAATCACAAAAGGAAATAGGATGAAAAAAGCACTTTCTTTATCGCTGGCTGGTGCCAGTGTTCTTGCCGCGTTAAGCACCTTTCAGGTTCAGGCCCATGGTTGGGTTGAATACCCAAGTGCCAGACAAAATACCTGTTATGAAGATGGCGGTTTTTGGACCAATGAGATCCCAAACCAAGCATGTCAGGCGGCGTTTGATGCCTCTGGCGCTTACCCATTTGTGCAACGCAGCGAAATTGCCGCAAACGTACCGAATTACCGCGATATGGCGCATGTCAAAGCGATCGTACCGAATGGCGAGCTTTGTTCTGCGGGCGATTCTGCCAAAGCGGGATTAAACATCCCTTCACCTTATTGGCAGCGCACGTCAATCACGCCAGATGCGAACAATCAAATTGAACTGGTGTTCTTTGGTAAAGCGCCGCACAACCCTTCTTACTGGGAATTTTACTTAACCAAGCCGAGCTACGATGCGTCATTGCCGTTGACTTGGGATGATCTGGATCTAATTGACACCGCAGGTGACATTTTTGTCGATGAGCAAAAACGCTACCGTATGAAAGTGACCTTCCCGGCGGATCGCAGTGGTGATGCCATTCTCTACACGCGCTGGCAGCGCATTGATGTGGTTGGCGAAGGTTTCTATAACTGCAGTGACATTACCTTGAGAAGCGGAGGCACAACACCACCAACAGACCCAACCGAGCCACCAACGGAACCAGGCAACAACCTCAGCGTACTTGGCTATTTTGTTCCACAAGGTTTTGGCCCTGTTGAATCTGGTGATACGGTTCGCTTGCGTACCTTTGACGCGACGGGCGCTGAGCTGGTGGACATCTCATTGGCTATTTCTGCCAACAACACTGGCACTTGGGCTGCGGAGCTGGCGGGGCAATTTAATGGTCAACAGCATAAAGATTGGTACATCGGCATTTGGCATCAAGAGATGAATCACTACATGTACGACAGCAGCAATGTGTTTGCTAACCAAGTGCATGCACCAAGTGCTAACTTTAGCTACGCGCTTTCGTTGATCAAGGCGGATACCACGCCTCCAACGTTACCTACCAACGGTTGGAGCAAAGAGAAAGTGTATGTCGCGGGCGATGTGGTGAGCCACAATGGTCGTGAGTGGACTGCGCAATGGTGGACAACGGGTGAAGAGCCGGGAACCACGGGTGAGTGGGGCGTTTGGCGTTAAGCGATTGTTCTGCTTCAACACTGAGGAGGCTGCGGCCTCCTTTTTGCTTCTTATTTTTTATTGCTTAGTATCAAGTATCAAATACGCCACCTCCTTGTGGCCACATCGTTAGATGTCGAACAACACGCCAATTTTGATGGCTTGCTGATCAAACTCTTTTTTAATTTCAGGACTATCGACGTAGAGTGCATCGGTCAAATATTGGTAGGAGAGCGTCATCGAGAAGCGTGGTGTGAAATGCCATTCACTGCCTACTTCAATGCCACTGTGTACCGAGCTATTGCGCGTTTTTTTACGCTCATTCGTCGTCATGATCAGTGAGTCGTCAATATAAGACGCTGTGTATTGATCCCAATCGGTGCTTGTGGTGGTGTAGTGCAGTGTTGGCTTTCCGTAGAGGCTGAGCTTATTGGCCACGCGCCAAGAAAATTTAGGACCAATGTTGAGATTAAGGCTTTGGGTTTCTAAAGAAATGATCGCTTTATCCAGATGACCTTCAGCGTAGGAATAGCTCACTGTTTGGCTGATAGGGTTAGCCAACCAATACGATACGCCCGCTTCCAATGCGAACCAATCGATAAATTGATAACCCAATGTCGCGCCAATACCAACGCCTACTTTTTTAGGACTCACATCGTAGAGGTGATCTTGTTCGAGATCGTCGCTCTGATAGGAATAAAACGAAACGCTTTGGTCGGTACCGAGGTAAAAACCTTGCTTAGCCAAAGTGATAGGCGACACCAGTATTAGGCAAGCGGGGCTTTGTTGCGTAATTCGAGGGAACTAAATCAGAAGGTTACGATCTGATCGGTTAAGTAAGTTCATTCCCCTAGTCTCATGCCGAAACCTCGCTACAAAACAACGAACTGGAATCAGTACAACAAAGCCTTAATCAACCGTGGTTCACTCACTTTCTGGATTGATGAAG
>NZ_SZTO01000006.1 GCF_013369385.1 Vibrio sp. 05-20-BW147
GCTGTCATTGCTGCTACGTTTGTATTTACATTCACTGCCATGATGAATTCTCCAATTGATTTTCCGATATTACGGTTTCCGACGTCTCGGAAAACCAAGTAGTTCTCTCAAAGTTACTTCTTTTAACGGCTCGGTTTGGAAATCCTTTAGGAAAAAAATGCGATTTTTTTGAAAAAAGTTTGTTTGAAGGGGGTTTCGTGATTAAAGCAGTAAAAAGTGTAAAAACATCAAAAATAGGACTAAAGATTTGAATGGTACTGTCGATAAGAGCGGTTCACTTTTTTCCAGCCCATTCCTGCTCACTTGCTCTCTTTTGTATCGCAAGCTCTGTGCCAGTCACTCCGGCGCTTATCCAAGCAAGGTCAACGCGAGATTCGGCCCTTTTTTCGCCTGCGCCAAAATGGAGGTACTGACTTGCTGTAGGATCTGTTGTTTGACCATGCGCGTGGTTTCCTTTGCATAGTCTGTATCTTGAATGCGACTGTTTGATGTCGCCAAGTTTTCGTGGATGTTGTCGAGGTTATTAATCGCATGGCTGAAGCGGTTTTGATATGCCCCAAGCTCAGCACGATGACTATCGACGTATTTCATCGCGGTATCAAGGACCGCCACTGCTTGTTGTGCGCCACCGACAGAAGTAATGTCGATATTATCCACTGCATCGTAACCTTTTAGTTGCAAACCTAGTTCACTGGCTAAGTCTCCTGAAAAAGATAACGTTCCTGAGGTTTCTTCGCCTGCCATAAACAACTGTAGCTGACCTTCTTCATTTACCGATGCCGTGACTTTGTCAGTCTGACCATTAATGTAGGTCGCAAGCTCTTCGATATCATCGCCGGCTTTCGCATTAATTTGGATCGTTTCCGTTTCACCAAAACGATTCGTGAATGACATGCTAAGCGCATTCGCCCCCTCTTTTACTTGCCAATCAGAATGGGCACGTCCGTTTGCAATGTAACTGAAGCCACCCATATCAATACCATCACTGCGCATCGACTTCAGTTGCACTTGTACCGCTTCACCTGACGCTGCCCCTATCTGAAAGGCAGCCGAGCCAAAGGAACCATTGAGCAATTTACGCCCACCGAACGAGGTGGTTTCTGCGATACGGTTCAACTCGTCATTTAACGCGGTCATTTCTTCTTGTAAGGCAATTCTTTCAGCATGGCTATTGGAACCATTGGCGGATTGCAATGAAAGATCACGCATCCTTTGGAGGATATTAGTGGTTTCATTCATTGCCCCTTCCGCAGTCTGCATAATGGAGATGCCATCATTGGCATTTCGCACCGCGATATCTAAACCACGCATTTGCGACTGAAGACGATTCGAAATTTGCAGCCCTGCCGCATCGTCTTTTGCACTATTAATACGCTTCCCTGAAGACAAACGCTCCAAGGATTGATTCAGCATGTCGGTTGCATTCGCCAGGTGTCGCTGAGCGACCAATGCAGAAACGTTGGTATTAACGGTGATGGCCATCTTTCCTCTCGATAAAGACGTTGCTTTGCCTTCTTTATCGACTAAAGATTGGATTGCTTTAGTTATTTAATGGAACAACAGTGAGGAAGTAGCAGAATGAGTGGAGTCAATTAAAAAGTGAGTTTTCAAGTCACGCCATCAACAAGTGAAGTGTTTTGGCGAGAAACAAAAATCCGAGTCGCTCAATGAACTCGGATTTCTTATAGTGTTGGCTAGCTTAATTCAAATGGCATGAGTAGAGAGCATAAGTGCTATCCACTCACATCAAGCGATGCGGTCTTTGTCCCACTGAGCCAATTTTTCCGCGCGCGCGGCTTCACGTGCTTCGCGTTTTTTACGCGCATCACAGGGCTCAGGGCAGTTACACACTTTTTCAATGCCAACAGCACCCAGACCGCCACAGCTTCCCTTCACCACCTTTTTCTGGAAGATGTAGCCTACTGCCATGGCGGCAATCACGGCGACAAACACACCAAAGGTAATTAGAAATGTACTCATATCAACAAACCTATATCACTTACTGATTCTTCAAATATGGCTTATACGCTTCAGAAGCGATTTCTGTAAAGCCATCATCTGTTTTCACGATCATTAGCACTGGGATGCTATTTTGATTAGCGATCTCAATGCCTTTTTCTTCACCCAACACCATTAGACCGGTTGCAAGACCATCTGCTGTCATCGAGGATTTGTCTAACACGGTGACAGAAACCACTCTATGGTTAATTGGCATGCCTGTTTCTGGGTTAATGATGTGAGAATAACGAATACCATCACGCTCAAAGTAGTTACGGTAATCACCGGAAGTCGCGATCGCCATATCACCCGGTTCGATAATATCTTGGATAGCGCGCTCTTCTACCGACGGCTTTTCAATCGCGATACGCCAAGGCACCCCTTCACGGTTAACCCCTTTTAAGCGAATTTCACCGCCGATTTCGACCATGTAGTTTTGTACGCCCTGAGATTGAATATAGTCTGCAACCACATCAACGCCCCAACCTTTCGCAATCGTCGACAGATCCACATAGAGGTTAGGCAAGGTTTTGATCAACGTGTTATCAACAACCGACAAATGCTCAATGCCGGTTTGCGCTTTACGTTCCGCTAAATCGTCAGCACTCGGCACAACATCACGACGCGCTTCAGGACCAAATCCCCACAAGTTAACCAAAGGTCCAACGGTGACATCCAATGCCCCCAAGGTCAAATGATTGAGACGAATCGCTTCCTTAACAACGGTGGCCGTTTGTTGAGAAACCGCAAACGGCGCAGAATCGCGAGACTGATTAAAACGGCTCAATTCAGAGGTTTTTCGGTACGTCGACATCTGATCGTTAACTTCTTCTAGCAAACGGTCGATCTCTTGCTGAAGTACGTCCGGCTTTGGTAAACCTTCTTGAGTGATGTATTTGATATTGTAAGTCGTGCCCATCGTTGGGCCGCTAAGATGTACCTGCTCTGCGGGCTTTTCGCAACCAGCAAGTACCAATAGAGAAGCGAAAGCAACAAGCCACTTTTTCACTTGTTAAACTCCTATTGTTATTAAATGGATATGGAAAATAGGTTCACGGTTAACGCACCGATTTTCTATGGCCATTTGGCGCACTATTCAAAAAAAGAAAAAAGAATAGCGAGGAAAAAAGAATGGCTGGCTCCTACGAGCCAGCCATAGTTTCAATGGGTTAGATGAAATTAACCACCGAAGTCATCCAGTAGGATGTTTTCATCTTCAACACCGAGATTTTTCAGCATGCCGATAACAGCCGCGTTCATCATCGGTGGACCACACATGTAGTATTCACAATCTTCTGGTGCATCGTGATCACGCAGATAGTTTTCGTAAAGCACATTGTGGATGAAGCCTGTGTAACCATCCCAGTTATCTTCTGGAAGCGGATCAGACAGTGCACAGTGCCATACGAAGTTATCATTCTCAGCCGCTAGGCCATCGAAGTCTTCTACGTAGAACATTTCACGCTTAGAACGCGCACCGTACCAGTAAGACATCTTACGCTTAGACTTCAAACGCTTCAGTTGGTCAAAGATATGAGAACGCATAGGAGCCATACCTGCACCACCACCGATGAAGACCATTTCTGCATCTGTATCTTTCGCGAAGAACTCACCAAATGGACCAGAAATCGTACACTTATCACCTTCTTTTAGTGACCAGATGTAAGAAGACATCTGACCCGGTGCTACGTCTGGGTTATTTGGCGGCGGAGTCGCGATACGTACGTTTAGCATGATGATGCCGAACTCTTCAGGGTAGTTCGCCATTGAGTATGCACGGATGATGTCTTCTTTTACGATAGACTCGTAACGGAACAGGTTAAACTTGTCCCAGTCACCGCGGTACTCTTCTGGTACGTCGAAATCTGCGTATTTCACGTGGTGAGCTGGTGCTTCAATCTGGATGTAACCACCAGCACGGAAAGGTACTGATTCGCCATCTGGAATTTGTAGCTTAAGCTCTTTAATGAATGTTGCTTTGTTATCGTTAGAGATAACCGTACATTCCCACTTTTTCACGCCGAAGATTTCTTCTGGTAGCTCGATGTCCATGTCTGTTTTCACAGCCACCTGACACGCTAGACGCTCACCTTCACGCGCTTCACCCTTAGTGATGTGATCCAACTCAGTTGGAAGGATATCACCACCACCGCTCTTCACTTTTACGCGACACTGACCACAAGAGCCACCGCCACCACAAGCAGAAGAAACGAATACACCTGAACCAGCTAACGCGCTTAGTAGCTTGCCACCTGGAGAAGTTACGATCGCCTTATCGGCGTCGCCGTTGATAGATATTGTAATGTCACCTGTTGGTACAAGCTTAGACTTAGCGAAAAGAATCACTAGTACTAGAGCCAGTATAATCAAGGTAAACATCACTACACCAAAAATAATAGTAGACATTAACTATTCCTTATTTGCTGCGGTTTACCCGACTTACAGTTGAACACCAGAGAAAGACATAAAGCCTAACGCCATCAAACCTACAGTGATAAAGGTAATGCCTAAACCACGTAGACCAGGAGGGACATCTGAGTACTTCATCTTCTCACGGATACCTGCAAGGGCAACAATCGCGAGCATCCAACCCACACCTGCACCGAAACCATAAACAACAGATTCAGCAAAGTTGTAGTCACGTTGTACCATGAAAGATACACCACCGAAGATCGCACAGTTTACTGTGATAAGCGGTAGGAAGATGCCTAGCGCGTTGTACAGAGGCGGAAAGAAACGGTCAAGAATCATCTCTAGAATCTGTACAAGTGCCGCAATTACACCGATAAAGGTGATGAAGTTTAGGAAGCTCAGATCCACGCCGTCGACGAGCGCGTTTTCCTTAAGTACTAAGTTGTAAACCAAGTTGTTCACTGGTACAGCAATAGTCAAAACAACCACTACTGCAACACCTAGACCGAAAGAGGTCTTCACTTTCTTAGATACCGCCAAGAAGGTACACATACCCAAGAAGAAAGACAGAGCCATGTTCTCGATGAAAATCGATTTAATTAACAGACTGATGTAATGTTCCATGTTGCCCTTACTCCTTCGCTTCTACTTGCTCTGGTTTGAACGTACGAATCGCCCAAATCATGAAGCCGATTAGGAAGAATGCAGATGGCGCTAGAAGCATCAGACCATTTGGCTGATACCAACCACCATTGTTTACTAGTGGTAGTACTTCCATACCAAACAACTTACCGCTACCGAATAGTTCACGGAAGAAGCCCACAGTAATAAGAACAAAACCATAGCCAAGACCGTTACCAATACCGTCGATCAGCGATGGAACTGGTGCAGATTTCATCGCGAACGCTTCTGCACGACCCATTACGATACAGTTAGTAATGATAAGACCTACGAATACCGATAGCTGTTTAGAGATATCGTACAAGTAAGCTTTCAAGATCTGGTCTACCACGATTACTAGAGATGCGATGATCGCCATTTGAACGATGATACGCACACTGTTAGGGATGTGGTTACGGATTACAGAAACAAAGAAGTTAGACAATGCAGTTACAAACGTTACCGCTAGTGTCATAACAAACGCTGTTTCTAGTTTGGTAGTTACTGCAAGCGCAGAACATACACCAAGAACTTGGAGCGCAATTGGGTTGTTATCCAATACTGGCGCAAGAATGCTCTTTTTAATGTTTTGTGCACTAGACATTAGTTCAGACCTCCATCACGCACTTTTGCTAGGAATGGACCAAAGCCCATATCTCCCAACCAGAAGTCGAATGTACCTTGAACACCATTACCCGTCAGTGTCGCACCTGATAGGCCATCGACACCGTGCTCAGAACCTACTGGCGCACCACCTTTCACTACCTTGATGGCTGGCTTGTGGTTTTCGTCAAACAGTTTCTTGCCTACGAACTGTGCACGCCAAGATGGGTTTTCAACTTCGCCACCTAATCCCGGAGTCTCACCCTGTTCATAGTAAGTAATGCCATTCACAGTGTTACCATCCGTTTGTACTGCAACAAATGCGTACATCATTGACCATAAACCAGTGCCATGTACTGGCAAAATCAACTGTTCGGTTTTACCTTCGTTCTTAACAAGGTAAACCACGCCAACATTTGCACGACGGATGATCTTAGCTTTGTCTTGTTCAGCGGTCAGCTTGATTGACTGAGCAGGATCTTTTGCTGCTGAACGCTGATCATATTTAGCTGCATTACCGTCAACGAAGTTGCCAGTATTGAGATCCACTAAACGTGGCTCAATGTACTCGCCGTAAAACTCTCTCACTTGAGCTGGCGTTGATGCTTCAATGCCGGCCACTTGAAGAATTTTTGTTTGCTTGTCTAGCACAGCGTTGTCTTGCTGCTTGCTACGCAAACCCACGGCTGCTGTTGATACTACGATTGAACAAACAAGGCTCAACCCGACAACAACACCCAGCGTCTTTTTAATGCTGTCATTACTTGCCATAGCGTGCTTGTCTCCGCTTGATGTTCTTCTCAACCACTAGATGGTCAAACAGTGGTGCAAACAGGTTCGCGAATAGAATCGCCAGCATCATACCTTCTGGGTATGCTGGGTTAACAACACGAATCATGACACACATTGCACCGATAAGAATGCCGTACCACCACTTACCTTTGTTGGTAAATGAAGCCGATACTGGGTCGGTTGCCATAAAGAACATACCGAATGCAAAACCACCTAAAACTAGGTGCCAGTGCCATGGCATGCTGAACATTGCGTTAGTATCAGAACCGATCACGTTGAACAATGTCGATACGACGATCATACCGATCATTACGCCGGCAATGATGCGCCAAGATGCGATTCGCATGTAAACGATCATTGCTGCACCGATCATCAATGCAAGCGTAGAAACTTCGCCGATTGAACCTGGGATGTTACCGATAAACGCGTCTAGCCACGTGATTGGCGCACCAGTCACTGTGTTTACTAGTGCACTGTTGCCGCCTTGAGCCCACTGGCTTAGCGCAGTTGCACCAGAGAAGCCGTCCGCTGCTGTCCACACTACGTCACCCGAGATTTGTGCTGGGTAAGCGAAGAATAGGAAAGCACGACCTGCTAACGCTGGGTTCAGGAAGTTACGACCAGTACCACCAAAGATCTCTTTAGCAACCACAACACCAAAGGTAATACCTAGCGCTGCTTGCCATAGAGGTAGCGTTGGAGGAACGATCAATGCGAAAAGGATCGAGGTTACGAAGAAACCTTCGTTAACTTCGTGCTTACGCACCATACAGAATAGCACTTCCCAGAAACCACCAACGAGGAATACCGTTGCGTAGATTGGTAGGAAGTAGGTTGCACCAAGCAACATCTTACTACCCCAGCTTGCGTCAGCAGAAATCGTTCCGCCCAGCATCTCGGTTAGCCAGTAGTGCCAGTTACCTGCAATGATTTGCGCCAGTTGATCACCAGCGTACATGTGGTTTAGAGCCGCGATCGCTTGGCCACCAGCGTTGTACATACCCCAGAACATTGCTGGGAACACTGCAAACCAAACCATGATCATGATGCGTTTTAGGTCAACGCTATCACGAACGTGTGAGCTCTTTTTCGTCACCAAACCTGGCGTGTAGAATAGCGTTGCCGCAGCTTCGTACAGAGCAAACCATTTTTCGTGTTTGCCGCCTGGTTCAAAGTGGTGTTCGATGTCTTCAAGAAACTTCTTAAGGCCCATGAAACTTACCCTTCCTTCTCAATTGTATTCAGGCAGTCACGCAGCAGTTGACCGTACTCGTATTTACCTGGGCATACAAAGGTACACAATGCTAGATCTTCTTCATCCAGTTCTAGCGCACCCAGTGCTTGAGCACTGTCAGTATCGCCTGCACATAGATCGCGAAGCAGCAGAGTCGGTTCCATATCAAGAGGCACTACACGCTCGTAGTTACCGATTGGAACCATTGCACGATCACTACCGTTTGTGGTGGTTGTCATATTGAACAACTGACCTTTAAACAGGTGACCAAGGAAAGAGCGGGTCACAGAGAACTTGTTCTTACCAGGCATTGCCCAACCAAACAAATCTTTGTCACGACCTTCACGCAGAACAGAAACCTGCAGGTGGTAACGACCCAAGTAAGCGTGAGGTCCCGTGGCATGAGTACCTGTTAGTACTGAACCAGAAATCACACGAACTTCACCTGGCATCATTTCACTGTCAGTTAACTCATCCAAGCTTGCACCCATAATGGTGCGAACTAGGCGTGGGTTATTCACAACAGGACCTGCCAGAGAAACAACACGGTCAGTGAATAGTTCACCGGTTAGGAACAACTGACCAAACGCGATCACGTCTTGGTAGTTAATGCTCCATGCCACGTTGTTTGCATTCACTGGGTAGAGGAAATGCATGTGGGTACCCGCTAGACCAGCAGGGTGTGGGCCGTCAAATACGTGCTCTTCCACATTAGATTGAGAAGAACGAGGTAAGCTCGTACCAGATTTACAAACGTAAACCTTCTCTTCTGTTAGGGCTGAAAGCACATCCAAACCAGCAACAAACGCTTCCGCTTGTTCATTGATGATCAACTCAGGCTTCGCTGCCAATGGATTGGTATCCATTGCGGTAACGAAAATCGCTTTAGTTGTCGATTCAATTGCTGGAACCTTGCTGAACGGACGAGTACGCAGAGCGGTCCAAAGGCCAGATTCAACCAACTGAGTTTTGATCACTTCGCGATCAAGACCTGCTAGTTGAGAGGCTTCAAACTTATCAAAGGTCACCTGCTCGTCGCCTGCCACTTCAATCACAACAGATTGAAGTACACGCTTCGCGCCACGATTCACTTCGATAACTTTACCACTCACTGGAGAAGTAAATTTCACGCCAAGGTTCTTTTTGTCTTCAAAAAGAACTTGGGCTTTCTTCACTTCATCACCAACGCGAACATGCATCGTAGGACGCATGCTAACGTACTCTTCGCCAAGCAAGGCGACTTTTGTGATGGATTTACCATCATTAATCACCTGGGAAGGAGCTCCTGCGATAGGAAGGTCCAAACCCTTCTTTATTGTAATCATACGCACTTGCACTACTTTTATCGGGAAAAAGATTCTTTATGATTGCGTAACTTTTAGACACGACATCAGTGTCCGGTTTTGGCGATGTTTTAAACGCCAAAATCGCAACATCCTATTAAAAATCACTTCACAGTTTAGTGAAGAGATTTATCAGGTGCGATAGTTTAGCATCTTTTCCAAACGCGATGCCATGACCAATAAACGCATTAGCCGTATTATTTGGAAAGAATTGATAGATATAGGCTAACTATTGTTCATAACTTTGACATGTCGCACAAATGGCCCAAAACCATCGTGCCAGATGAATAGGTGAAATTCATAGTTTGAAACATCCTATTCATTCCGTTCATTTGTTGAAACAGTGTTAACGCATTTCTTAACCAAATTTGTCACGCAATTTGTCGATTTTGTACACATAGAAAAAAAGATGGCTTGACCATCTTTTTGAATAGAACAACTGAAAATTTAACACTTCAGGTTATAAATCGCTCAATGACTGGTACCACCCATACACATAGGGCTATCTGGCGCGCCATCTCGCTGTAGTTTCCATTCCTGAACAGTATAGGTATGAATCGCCAAAGCGTGGATGTTATTTTCCAGTTCATTCGCTAAAGCTTGATTCACTAAACGATGTCTAGCGATCAATCTTTTACCTTCAAAAAGATCGCTCACCACAATCACTTTAAAGTGACTTTCCGAACCCGGTGGTACATTGTGCATGTAGCTTTCATTCACCACACTCAAGTGACTAGGTTCAAATGTATGGTGTAATTTTGTCTCTATGATTTCTTGAATCATATTCAAACCCTCTCTCTCACCAACTTAAAAAGTATAAGTCGAACTAATGCGAAATTTCATACATACACAAAAAACGAGCCTTCATTCTAACAATGTCTTAGGTGTTAGACGAAGATCCCTAAGTGTTTTTTGTTAGCTGTGCCTATCTTGTTTGCTATCCTTCTGCGAGAATATCGTTAAAACTCAATGAAAAAAATACCATTGCATGAAAACCGAACTCAATCTCTTTGACCGACAGCTTACCCTATTCAGATACCCAAACAACGCCAATGAAACCCTGCAAGCATGGGACGCAGGCGATGAATACTTGATCAATTATGTAGAAGAGTTGGCTTTAGACTCCCCACAGAATATTCTTATCCTGAACGATCACTTCGGTGCTCTTTCGTGCTGGTTTTCAGCTCAACACCAAGTCTCTATGATGAGCGATTCTTTTATTTCTCAACAAGGGACAAAAGAAAATTTACTACGAAATCAATGCCGTGAAGTAAAGCTACTGACCACACTAGACGCAATTCCAACAGAGACCAGTTTGGTGTTAATTCAGCTTCCCAAAAACAACCGTCATTTGACTTGGCAGTTAACTCAATTGCGGAAAACACTCTCACCAGACGTTCCAGTAGTCGCTGTTAATAAAGCCAAAGAAATTCATACCTCAACCCTCAAACTGCTTGAAAAGTATCTAGGGACCACAAAAACCTCCCTTGCTTGGAAAAAGCATCGTCTCGTTTTTTGCCAAGCAGACTGTGCGCAAATGAATGACATCAGCCCAGTGACTCGTTGGAATGTTGAAGAACACAAGATGACACTCAACAACTTGCCAAACGTCTATTCTGGTGAGAGTCTCGATTTGGGCGCGCGTTTTATGCTCGAGCACATCCCGCAAGATGATAACCTCAAGCACATTATCGATTTAGGCTGTGGTAACGGGGTGTTATCCGTCAAAGCCGCTCAGCTCAACCCGAAGGCGACATTAACCTTGGTGGATGAGAGCTATATGGCGGTTGAGTCCGCTCGCCTCAATTTACAAGAAAATGTCACAGCGCCATTGAATGCTGAGTACATTGCCAATAACTGCCTTGATGGATTTGAGCCAGATTGTGCCGATCTTGTGCTTTGCAATCCTCCGTTCCATCAACAGCAAGCCATAACGGATCATATTGCATGGCAAATGTTCTGCGATGCCAAGAAAGTACTGAGGAAACGGGGCAAGCTGCAGGTGATTGGTAATCGCCATTTGGGTTATGACGCCAAACTCAAACGCCTTTTTGGTGACAAGAATGTGAAATTAGTCGCTTCGAATAGTAAGTTTGTGATTTTACAGGCAACTAAATAGCCTGCTAGTTTTAATTAAAGACAATCTTCACTTTAATATACGTTTACGGTCAGCTTCTGCTGCTAGAAAAGGAATACACGATGAAAAAATTGGTTTTAGCTGCGTCTATCGCACTACTTTCTGCTTGTTCAGCCCCTCAACCAGAACAACTTAATCTTGCGCCAACCGCAACATTAAGCGCCAATCCTATGGTGCAGAACAAAACGTACAGCATGACCAGTAAAGATGTACGCGCAGCTCAATACGTCGCACTTATTGACAGTGGCCGTTCAAACATCCTGCCTTTGCATGCGAAGCAGAATATGCGAATCACATTAGAAACACTGCTACAGCAACAATTTGCCTCACAGGGCTACAAAGCCGATTTGAATAGCAACAATCTGATTAGCCTTGAAGTTCAGGAAGTGCTCGTCAATGTAAAACATTCTGTGATGGAAAACGAGATGGACGCGAAAGTGATTCTTGAAGTCACCGCAGAAACCCCGAAAGGCAAGCTAGTCAAAACCTATAACGGTGCAGCAAGCCGCAGCGGCATGTTAAGCGCCTCTGATCAAGAAGTTGAAAAGGTACTCAATGATGTGATCACTTTGGTGCTTGCTGAAATCGCCAATGATCAAGAATTGCAAGGTTACATGAAGGAACGTTTCTAATGATGAGAGTCATCTGCACAACATTAGTATTAACCAGCAGCCTCGCTATCGCGGGGCCTAAAGTCGAGTTTGAAACATCACTAGGCAATTTCACAGTCGAACTCAACGATGAAAAAGCGCCAATTACCGTCGAAAACTTCGTAAAATACGTAAAAGACGGCAGTTACGTTGGTTCGCAATTTCACCGTGTCATTCCAGGCTTTATGGCGCAAGGTGGTGGCTTTGACGAGAAAATGAATCGTTTACCGAGCTACGCACCAATCAAGAATGAAGCGAGTAATGGCCTAAAAAACGTGACGGGCTCTATCGCGATGGCAAGAACGCAAGATCCTAACTCTGCTACGCGCCAGTTTTTCATAAACTTCGCTGACAATGACTTCCTAGACTACAATCGCCAACCTCCGGGTTACGCGGTGTTCGGTCAAGTGACCAAGGGCTTCGAAGTCATCCAACAAATGGCGACAAAACCCACCAAAAGCCAAGGACAAATGAGAGATATTCCCGTGGAACCTATCGTAATCACTAAGGCCACACTGCTCCCATAAATATCCCCGCCCTTTGCAATACAAGGGGCGTATTCTACTAACTACAAGGATAGGTTATGTCTTCACCACAAACGCTTTCTTGGCGTGAAACGGTTCAGAGTTATCTTGATCGACGCTTGCTTTGGGTCTTTATGCTGGGCTGCTCCAGTGGTTTCCCTTGGGTACTGATCGGCTCTAATATGTCTGGTTGGCTCAAAGATGCCGGATTGACTCGTGCCGCCATCGGCTACTTTGGCAGTGTCTTTGCTGTGTACGCCATTAACTTTCTTTGGGCACCTTTGGTCGACCGAGTAAAGCTTCCTTTACTTCATCGCTCTTTGGGTCAACGCCGTAGTTGGATATTTCTCTGCCAATCCTTTGTACTGATTTGTACTTTGTTGATCGCGGGAGTCAATCCGGCCAACAATCTCATGCTGACGTCAGCACTTGCACTTGGCATCGCCATCGCTTCAGCAACACAGGATATCGCTATCGACGCTTTCCGTATCGATACCTTCCCGAAATCCGATTCATCCAAACTGCCACAAGCATCGGCGATGGCCGTTATTGGTTGGTGGACGGGTTACTCTTTACCGGGTTACCTCGCCTTTATCAACGCCGATTCAATCGGCTGGAACGGCGTGTATTACGGCATGGCTGCCATTGTGGCTTTGTTGATGATCTTTACGCTTCTCGTCGGTGAACCAACAACTCGACGCGAAGCATTGCAACAGGAAGCAGAAGCTCGCCACAATCAGCTCGTCGGATCTAAAGTTGTAGCCTGGTTAAGCGTCACCGTTATTGAGCCTTTCCTAGATTTCTTCAAGCGTAATGGCGTGCGTGTCGCATTGACCTTGTTGTTGTTTGTATTCCTATTTAAGATTGGCGAAGCGTTCTTAGGCCGAATGTCGATCACTTTCTATAAAGAAGTGGGCTTTAGCAATGAGCAAATTGGCTATTACTCTAAGTTGCTGGGTTGGGGTATCACCATCTTCTTTACGCTGGTCGGCAGCATGATCAACGTGAAATTTGGTATTGTCCGTGGTTTGATGATTGGTGGCATCGCTATGGCAGCCAGTAACTTGATGTTCGCTTGGATGGCGCAAGTCGGTCCGAATGAAAATCTGTTCTTGGCGACGCTGATTGTCGACAACTTTACTTCTGCATTTTCAACGGTTGCCTTTGTCTCATTCTTAACCATGGTGACCGGACAAGCCTTCTCGGCGACTCAGTACGCACTGCTGGCATCACTGGGTAACTTTGGACGCACAACCCTTGCTTCGTTCAGTGGCGAGCTGGTTGACTATTTGAACAATTGGTCTGTGTTCTTCGTCATCACCGCACTGATGGTTATCCCAAGCTTGATCATGCTCTATTCGCTGCGTCACTACTTCCATGATTTGCTTGAAAAAGCCAAGAAAGAATCGAGTGAAGAGCCTCAAGCGGCCGATGAAAGTGCCGATGTTCGCCAGAGTTAACGTGCCCCTTTAAGTCACAGGTAAACACTGAGTACGAAGCATAAAAAAGGCTTGCATATCGCAAGCCTTTCTATATTTGGCGTCCTAAACAGGAGTTACTCCATATCAACCCACTTCGTTAAGGATAGAGCCCCTTACCAAACAGGTTAAATATGCGCGCGACGCCTTGGGTAAAAATCATCGGTTCGGTCAACACTGTTAAACAAAGACAATCTTGGTTTTGCTCAGTGCGTGGGCTGTGTTTCACGCTGGCGTCCCTTTGCAAAAAGTCCCCCACACGATATTCACCATCTTCATCGCTAAAACAGCCATGTAAGACTAGCGTTGTCTCTATGCCTTTGTGTGTATGCTGAGGAATTTGCACACCTTCACAAATGTACATCAGGTTCACTCTCGCCTCTTCTCCAAAATCGAGCTGCGAGCTGAACACTTTTCCACCATAGCTACGCCACTCACTCATCAAATCAGCATAACGACATAGCGTCTGAGGCAGCATAAATCGCTTCCCTTTCACTTCGATGTAGCGCGGTTCATAAACATCATGAACGTCAGCTTTGCTCTCGCTTTGGATAATGTCATCAAACATGGCGTCGAATAGCGACAGCTCAAAAGATGACGCGCTAATCTCATCCGCACTCTGTGTCTCTGCCACGAACACGTCTGCATGCTGAGTTTCAAATCCAGCAACAAGATCACGGCAATTGGGGCAAACTTCTAAATGAGTGGCAATCGCCAAACCAGAAACTGCGTCAATATCGCCGCTGGCATAGGCTTGTAGTAATGCGTTATTTGGATGTGTACTCATAATTTGTCCGCCTGCATCGTGTGTCTAAGCTTTTCAACTGCCAATCTCAGTCTCGATTTCACTGTCCCCAACGGAATATCAAACATCTCCGCGACTTGCTGGTGAGGTAGATCTTCAATATAGACCGCTTGAAGAACCTCTCGCTGGGCTTTGGGAAGACAATCAAGAAAGCGCATCACCTGCTCTTTCAACATGTCCTGCTCTGGGGAATAGCGATCAACCATATCCAGTGGGTAGTAGTCGGAAGGCCAGATGTCATCAGCGTGGATGTGCAAATCTTTGCCTTTCTGCTTTCTCAGCAAATCGAAACACAAATTACGAATGATGGTATACACCCACGTCGACAACGCACTCTTTTCCCCATCAAAAAGATGCGCTTTATGCCAAACGGTCGTCATTGTCTCCTGAACCATCTCGAGCGCAACTTGTTCGTTACCGACGTGCTTATAGGCAAATTGCTTCAACTTCGGTGCAAAGTGTTTAAACACTGTCGCAAACGCCAGCTTGTCTTTTTGTTTGACCCGTTCCATGCAGTCTGTCCAATCTTGCTTGGACATCGAACTCGGACCATCAGGCATATCACTCTGCATACCCTTTCCTTTTAAAAAACGACCCTTTCTCACATCTACGTAAACAGTATCTAATCAGATCACTATTAGAAGAGATTTGTTACCTCACTCCAATCATTTCTAGTGCCCTTTTAGTTCAGTTTAGCCTTTTCATCACGCGCAGCATTCTCTACAACCTCTGATAAAAAGTGCATCGCTGTGTGGCAATTCTCTGTCCCCGCCAAATGATCGAACTGCTCAACTGAGAGTGGTAATATTTCTAACCAACGCCTTGCCACCCAATTAGCATCTTGATAGAAGCACTCATTGTAGAGTTCGCCAAGCTGCGGGAAAGAGTGATGCACCTCTTGCAGTTGCTCACCAACAAAACGTTGTGGTGCGGATAAACGCTCTTGAGGCCAATTTTCAAGAAAGTTTACTGTAGCAATACGTAACCCATCTTGCTCAATACGAATCGACTCGCTCATGAAACGCCGTAATCCGAGTACCGTGATACCGAGTAGGCCATCTGGCAAAGCATCAAAATCGACAATCTTCACTTCTGTACCCAAAGACGATAATTGACTCTTTCTTTGGCTGTTGTCGACAAGGCACATGCCGAAGCTCACATTGTGTTCACAACACCATTTGACCATCCGTTGATATCTAGGCTCAAAAATGCGTAATTTCATTTTTCCGTCCGGGAGCACCGTTGAGCTTAGAGGAAAAAGCATTAGCTCACTCATAATTCCTCCGTTCAAAATTCACGCTAGTTTGTACGCGCAAACCTTTACCTAGATCACAATAAACTCAAAGATTAACAATTCCCATACAACTCCCACTTTCAACAAAATCACAAATGCATCTAGATTTATAGCAAAAGAAAAGTTCCCGACTTTCGACCAAAAAGGAGATCTACATCACTCAAATTGATGAAAAATTGCACTCAAGTCACTTTTATTTGAGATTTAAATCGCTATGATGCGCGCAAATCGGAAAACATGTAGCGCAAGGATTAGCGTCTCAACCCGTTACAAATATAGAGAGTTCCCCTTATGCGTAAATCACTATTAGCTCTTGGTCTGTTAGCAGCAACTTCAGCACCAGTTATGGCCGCTGACTACTCAAATGGCGTTCGTGAGAATGATTACTCCTGGATGCAGTTCAATGTAATGCATACCATTGATGAGAAACCCGGTGATGCAAATCACACATACTTAGAAATGGAATTTGGCGGTCGCTCTGGCATTTTTGATTTGTATGGTTATGTTGACCTTTTCAATCCATCAAACAGCTCTAGTAGTGACAAGGATGGCGCAGATCGTCTGTTCCTTAAGTTTAACCCTCGCATGTCTTTAGATGCTGCAACGGGCAAAGATCTTTCTTTTGGTCCTATCCAAGAGCTATACATTGCTAGTGAAAACGTTGTAGATGGTGGTGACAATGGCTACAAAACAAAATGGGGTCTAGGCTCTGATGTAATGGTTCCATGGTTTGGCAAGATGCAGTTCAATTTGTATGCGCGCTATGATTTCCAAACGAAAGACTGGAATGGTTACCAAGTATCAACTAACTGGTTTAAACCATTTATGAACTTCGAAAATGGTTCGTTTATTTCTTACCAAGGTTATTTAGATTATGAATTTGGTATGGATGACAACAACGGAGCAAACTCGAGTGACGGTCTGGCTATGTTTAATGGCATCTACTGGCACGTAGATAACTTCGCTCTGGGCTACGGTCTAAAACTATACAGCGATGTATACGGAATTAAAGACTCATCAGCATTCCCTTCATCTGGTGTTGGTCACTACTTCGCAGCTACTTACAAGTTCTAATTGAACCAACTAAGTTCTTCAAAAATGGCGCCGATTGGCGCCATTTTTACATCTGGTATTGCTCAAAGTCTTGGAGTAATTGAGCATCCCTAGATAACTTATTTCACCGCTAATGCACTCAGCATTTCTTTCGATGGCGCGAAGAAATACGCACCGGTAACTGCTTTGGTGAAACGCAACAATTGGTCTGTTTTACCATCAGTGACACCATACATGCTCTCAAGCATCGCTTTGAAATTGTGCAATGTGTGGCAGTAGGCGATAAACAGCAAGCCATGCGAACCAGTCACACTGCCATACGGTAAGCTGTGACGAACAATCTTAAGCCCTTTGCCTTCTTCTTTAATGTCCACTCGACCAACGTGTGAAGCAGCAGGGACGTCGTCCAGCTCAATAGAATCTGGTTTGGTGCGGCCAATCACTTTCTCCTGAGCAGACACATTCAAACGATTCCAAGCAGGTAGGTTGTGCTCAAATCGCTGAACCATGACATAGCTGCCACCAGCAAACTCTCCGTCTGGGATCAACGCCACTTCCGCGCGCTTTTCTGCTTTCGGATTTTCAGTACCATCAACAAACATGGTCATATCGCGCGAATCAAGATAACGATACCCGTAGGTTTCATCGACGACAGTAATATCTTCTGCAACCTCTGACAGCAGTTTACGCAGCAAGTAGAAATGCAGGTCATGGCGTTTGGAATGACAATGCAGTAACACATCCACATCCGTTGAAGGCGCAACAATCTCCCCTTCACCCAATACAGGGAAATCGATCAGCTCCGCTGGCATCGCCATATCCAATTGCTGCCAAAACGACTTGCTAAACGCAATAGAAAGCGTCAACTCTGCATCAGGCTGAGATTGGTTGAGCTCTTCAACCAGTGCTGGCAGCGATTGTAATTGAGCCAATACCTTTGCTGGATTGTGGTTGATTTTAAGCAAAGTGTATAACGCGAATGGGCCCGCTTCTGGCAGAATCGCCGTTTGAGCAAGTGACATAATAAACTCCTCTTTTTTGCCCCCAGTGTAGGGCGAAACTGACGGATAATTATTGATGATCGTCAGTTAAGGTTGTCGTCTGTGGGTAAATTAGGGACATGAAAACAATCTTTTACCCACTGACTATTGAATACGTAAATACCAAACCAAAGTAGTATTAATAGGGTTAACCCATTGGTCCAGCTAAACTCGCCATGTTCCAAATAAACATGGTAGGTCGTCTGCACAATTTGCCCTAACACCAAACATAAGGTGAAACCCCGTCCATAGTTGGTAAGTTTATCAATCCATTGGCGGCCGGGCTTTCTCAATCCCATAATCCACATCAGCAAAACACTTGGAATGCCAATCAGAAGACCTAAATAGAGGGTATGGTTATCAGGGTAAACAATTTGCAAGATCTTGCCGCCACTCTCGCGGCTTGCCCCTGCACCAGCAAAGACGACCCAAGCTCGGGCTAAAAAAAACCAACCAAACCAAAGCAACAAAGGCGCTTTGAGATAACCTTGGTTGTCATAATGATCTATCGAATATCGCAAAATCTAAATCTTAATCAATGGGACTCGCGACACTTTAACGCAAATGATTCAATTAGTAACCCGCAAAGGTTAGACTATTACCATCTCTTTTACAGCAGACTTATGATGATGAAACACAACACAATCACACCGTCACCAGAATCTCAGCAAGAAGCACTCAAAATCGCTAGAGCAACACAAAAGCCTGGGCAAACCAAAGAACAAACCAAACTGATCGCACAAGGCATTGAGAAAGGCATCGCGCTTTATAAAAAGCAGCAAAAAGAGAAGCATCGTCAAGCGGACAAAATGCGTAAGAAGCAATTACGCGATAAAAGCAAAGAGCAACAGAGCTCGATTGAAGACGAAATATTCGACACTCAAGCAACGACCCCAACACCAAGCCAATTTGTACATATACTTCCTTGGGGGCTGCTAATTGTTAGCTGGTTGGGATTTATTGTTTACACCATGATGAGGAACTAATATGAAAAACATCGGCTCACTGTTACTTGCTAGCCTGTTTTTAGCGGGGTGTACCACCCCAACCCATCAGCCACTTTCCGGCTCACAAGCAATCGAAATCCGCATTGATGACCAGTTTAATCCTAAACAGTGTCAGTATCTTGGCACGGTGACAGGAAATGAAGGTCATTGGTATAGCTATCTCTTCTTTGCCAATGACACCATGATGCAGGGAGCGGTGAATGATTTGAAAAACAATGCCAAAGAATTAGATGCAGACACCATCTTCGTCATTGCGCCGCAGGCGTTTGTTACCTCTTTTAGCTTGCTTGGCACCGCTTATCGCTGCCAATAAAAAAAGCCAGCGAATGCTGGCTTACGCACGAAATCCAAGGCTGCTGGCGATATCTTTCTCACGTTCCATAACCCATTGGCTATCAAATGGTCCCCAGTCTGACAGTTGGTAATAACCATCATTATGACGTCGGCCATCTTGAACAAACATAAGTTCGATTCCAATCCCCGGCAGCGCCTTCAGTACATCTTGAATAGTACGACGAGGCCACCCCGTTTTTTCGATTAACTTAGGCACATTTGGCCTTTCAAGGTTCTCCACCAATAAGGCCAAATACAGCCGCCTTGCGAAAACAGGACTCAATTCCATTGACACCTCCTAAACTTGTGCTAACTCATTATTTCTTTTTTTCTCAGTCTTTTGTTGAGGTTGATCAATAACTCTCCAATCCCCTTAGCGAAAGTGTGAGTTTTTTTGAACTTCAAAATATTCCTGACGATATTTTGTGTGTTCTGTCGCTTCTTGATAGGATGCAAAACACAACAAAAAGAATTAGCCCAAAAGGAAAAACACATGACCATTACCATGTATGGCATTCCTAACTGCGACACCATTAAGAAAGCCAAAAAATGGCTAGAAGACGCAGGTGTTGCTTACGAATTTCATGATTATCGTAAGCAAGGTATTAACGCGGAACTTGTGAGTCAGTTTTGTCAGCAATTGACATGGGAGCAAGTGCTTAATAAGCGCGGCACCACCTTCCGTCAGTTGACTGACGAGCAAAAAGAGTCGCTCAATGAGACAACCGCCGTTGATTTGCTAGTCGCACACCCTGCGATGATCAAACGCCCAATTTTGCGAGTCAATGACCAGCTACACGTTGGCTTTAAAGCAGAACAGTATTCAAAAATTTTCAATTAATGAAGGATTATCAAGGATGACAGACAGCCCAGTACTGGCTCTAACCAAAGATCTCATCAGTCGCCAGTCGGTAACCCCCGAAGACGCCGGTTGCCAAGATGTCATGATAGCGCGCCTAGAGGCTCTTGGTTTTACCATTGAGCGCATGGTGTTTGAAGATACCACCAACTTTTGGGCTCGCCGTGGCACACAAGCGCCACTCTTCGCCTTTGCAGGCCACACTGATGTGGTGCCCGCTGGAAAATTAGAGCATTGGCACACACCGCCTTTTGAACCGACCGAAAAAGAAGGCTATTTGTATGGCCGCGGAGCAGCGGATATGAAAGGCTCATTGGCAGCAATGATCGTCGCGACGGAGCGTTTTATCGCAGAACATCCCGATCATCAGGGTTCTATCGGTTTCCTGATCACCTCAGATGAGGAAGGCCCGTTTATCAATGGCACGGTTCGCGTTGTGGAAACGTTGATGGCGCGCGATGAAAACATCGACATGTGTATTGTCGGCGAGCCATCAAGCACCGAAGTCGTTGGTGATGTGGTAAAAAATGGTCGTCGTGGTTCGATCACTGGCGACTTAACCGTCATAGGGACTCAAGGCCATGTGGCTTACCCTCATCTTGCGGACAACCCAGTGCACAAATCGCTTTTGGCAATCCACGCCCTAGCGACCACTGAGTGGGACAAGGGTAATGAATACTTCCCGCCAACCAGCTTCCAGATCCCGAACGTACAAGCGGGTACGGGTGCGTCCAATGTTATCCCAGGTGAGTTCCACGTTCAGTTCAATTTGCGCTTTAGTACCGAGCTTTGCAACGAGCGAATTGTAGAACGAGTGACTCAAACACTCGACCAACATGACCTCAGTTACGATCTCAAATGGACGTACAACGGCGACCCATTCCTAACTGATACGGGAGCACTTCTGGACGCGGTGGTGGATGCTGTCGATAGCGTCAACCAAACCAAACCCGCATTACTGACCACTGGCGGTACTTCAGACGGACGCTTCATCGCACGAATGGGCGGACAAGTGGTTGAGCTCGGACCGGTGAATGCCACCATTCATAAAGTGAACGAGTGTGTGAAAATCGATGACTTAGAAAAACTCACCGATATGTACCAGAAAACATTGGAAAACTTATTGGCATGAACACCATTGAGCAGCTGACTGGCAGCGAAACGTCTCATTTAGAACACGTTTTAGTGGGGGAAAAATGGTTTTGGCTCCACCCGGAGGTGAAAAATGATCTTTTCGCTCTGCTAGAAGCGGCTCAAACCGCTGGTTTTAAAATGGAAATTGCCAGCGGTTTTCGTGATTTTCAACGCCAGCGGGCTATTTGGAACGCAAAATTTTCTGGCACGACAGCGATTCTCGATCGCAACTCTCAACCAATTGATAAACAGTCTCTAACCGATGAAGAGAAAATGTGGGCGATTTTGCGTTGGTCTGCACTGCCAGGTGCCAGTCGACATCATTGGGGGTGTGATTTTGATGTCTTTGCACGCAATCTCCTGCCCGAAAACGAATCGCTCAAATTGGAACCTTGGGAATACCACTCTGGTCATCAAGCGCCCTTTTATCTTTGGTTGCAACAACACCTATCACAGTTCGGTTTTTTCTTTCCCTATGCGGAAGACTTAGGCGGTGTTGCCGCTGAACCATGGCACATCAGCCATGTCGCAACCTCTTGCGATTTTTTGCAAGCACTAACACTTACACAATTGAGACATCAACTGGAACAGCATCCCATTGATGGACAAAAACATGTACTCGCCAATCTCTCTCTGATCTACAATCAGTTTATCGCCAATATTTGCCCTGCGGAGGCAGTATGAAAGAACTTTTAACCAACCCTTGGGTCATCAGTTTCGTTGTTCTAAGCGTGATTGTCGGCAATATTGCAGCACTAAAATACACCGCCAAAATGAAATTCGGCCAAGTGGATAAACTGCGAGAGAAAAGTGATCTCGACAAACTGAACGAGTTGGATAAGAAAAACCAACAACGTAAAACGGATGACGAATAAGAGTAAAAGCTCTGTGTATCCACCATCAGAAATCACTAAACACGAAAAAGGGGCTTAACGCCCCTTTTTCATATCCATCAACGAATTTAGTCTAGCTTAACGACCGCAGCCAACACTGGCGCCATCGATTTCAAGAACGCTTCTTCAACGGGCTTACCTGACGCATCCGTCACGTTAATCGACGTACGGTTACCTAAATCCCCAAACAAGAAGGTGTAAGTCCCAGACTTCATCTCCATCGGCTTCACGCCAATCTTATTCCAAAACTCATCGTCTGGCGACGCGTACTTCGCCTTGATAGTACCTTGAGATTGATTGCGTTCCTCAATGGTAAAGCCCATCTTAGGTAGAATCGTCGGAAGTCGTTGCCACAACACGTTGTAAGGTGTACGAGCAATAATGACGGGGAAGCCGCTTCTATCGGTACCCATAGTGATAGGAATTTGCTTCACCAGTTCCTGAGCTCGACGCTGCGCTTCTTCACGCTTCGTTTGATCATATCGGGACGTGACTAAGTTGGTCATAAAGACGTTGTAGCGTTCTTTATTCACCAAAGTGACAGGTTTTGACTCCGTTCCCTCACGCCAATCGATCAAATTGATTTTAAAACCGTGTCGATTACTGGCTTCAAATCTGTCTATCGAATATCGACTGCCAATTTCAACATCTTCATCTTCAGAACGCCAGATAACCCAGCCAGTTTCGATGTGTGAATCTGACTGTGCTTCAATGGGGATTTGACGCTCCGCGATCAGGTCTTTAACCGTTTGCCAAACTTCATCTGCCTCTTCTTGCTTAATCAGCCACAAGGTCACTTCACCTTGGTTACGCTCATAACGAGCGCCAGGAATGAGTTCAAGAATTTGCTGAGGTGGACGAATATCCACTTGCTGACCAATACCTCCAGCAAACTCGCCCTGAGGGATGTTGTAATTGGGGTAAAACTGGGGAGTGGCCCCTTCAGGTAACTGCCACTGCTCTAGCGGTGGGGTTTCGAGGTAAGCAAAATCATCCTTTGCCTGACGACGCTGAGTCGGACTGCCAGAACAGGCAGACAAAACGAAAACAGCCAGCGAGCTAAGCACCAACTGACGAGAAAACTTCATTGAAACTCCTAAAGCGCCGGATTACTCCGGCGTGACAACATTCTTTTAGTAAATTCCTGCATCGGTCATTGCTTGCGCAACGATCGGGCGACACTTCTCAGACAATTCTGTCATCGGTAAACGCAGGTGGCCACATTCAATTAAACCCAGTTGCTGAGCAACCCATTTAACAGGAATTGGGCTCGACTCAATAAACAGGTTCTTATGTAATGGCATCAAACGCTGGTTGATCACTTCTGCTTCTTCAAAACGCCCTTCAAGCGCCAAACGGAACATATCCGCCATGTCTTTCGCTGCGATATTGTTGGTTACAGAAATCACACCTTGACCGCCCAAACGAACAAAATCGAGGCCTGTCGCGTCATCACCACTTAGTAAGATAAAATCTTCGCCACAAAGTTCACGGTGAAGTGCAACACGCTTCAAATCACCCGTCGCATCTTTTAATGCAACGATGTTATCGATCTCGGCCAAACGAGCGACGGTTTCTGGCAAAAGGTCAACCGCAGTACGCCCAGGCACGTTATAGAGAATTTGGGGAACATTACTCACTTCAGCAATCGCTTTGTAGTGCTGGAACAAACCTTCTTGCGTTGGCTTATTGTAGTATGGAGTAACACTCAGGCATGCATCGATACCTGAATCATTCAGCAGACGGCTGAAAGTCACCGACTCATGGGTAGCATTTGCTCCCGTGCCAGCGATAACTGGGATTCGACCATTAACAAATTCAACCGTTTTGTTGACTACTTTAACGTGCTCTTCAACTGTCAACGTTGAAGACTCTCCTGTGGTACCCACAGCCACGATACCGTTCGTACCGGCAGCGATGTGATATTCAACTAATTTTTGTAGACAATCAAAGTCCACTTCACCATCGGCTTTAAACGGCGTAAGTAACGCAACGATACTTCCTGATAACATGTCTTTCTCCCTCATATAATCCTTCCTGCATGGTACTGTAAGGCGATTCAAAAAAACAAGAGCGCAAACTCGCTTCCTGAATACTAGTGGATGAATATTTGCGTTTATTGGTGGTTTATAAGGCGCTCCCACTCGGAAAAGCGAGATTCACTCAACTATAATCAGACAATATCGATAGCGTGTCAGCGTCTGGTGAACAAAGCACTTTTCGCAACACGCTATTCTCTAACGTAAAAAACGGAAGCGACTCGACATTTTCCTTAAACTTCTGTGTTACCATCCGGAAAAAACAAAATGCACAATAAGAGCGAATCTATGACTCAACATCTGGTAATCACCGCAATGGGCACGGACCGGCCAGGCATCTGTAACCAGGTCGTACAATTAGTGACACGCGCTGGTTGTAATATTATTGACAGTCGAATCGCGATTTTCGGCAACGAATTTACCCTCATCATGTTGCTTTCTGGAAACGCCAATGGCATCACCAGAGTAGAGACTACCCTTCCATTACTTGGGCAAGAGCATGATCTCATCACCATTATGAAAAGAACCTCTACTCATCATCCTTCGAGCAACAGCTACACAATGGAAGTGTTTGTCGAATCGGATGACCGAGTAGGTTTAACGGAAAAATTCACTCATTTTTTCGCTGACAAACAAATTGGCCTTAGCGCCCTTAGTGCGCAAACCATCAACAAAGCAGCCGTACACAAGGAACAAGACCAGTTCCATATTGCGATTACGGCTCATGTTCAAAGCGAATGCAATCTAATGCAAATCCAAGAAGACTTTAATGATCTTTGCCGCTCGCTGAACGTACAAGGCACTTTGAACTTTATAAAAAACACCCTTTAAAAGGAATAACGACATGAATATGCTGCAAGCAGGCTCCCCTGCTCCAGAATTTTCTTTGCCTGATCAAAATGGAAATCTTGTCTCGCTCAAAGACCTCAAAGGAAAAAAAGTTCTCTTTTACTTCTACCCAAAAGCAATGACTCCCGGTTGTACCGTTCAGGCCCAAGGCCTACGTGACGTCCATAGCGAGCTCGCAAAGCATAATGTGGTTGTGCTGGGCGTAAGTATCGATCCCGTCAAACGTTTGGGTAAGTTTATTGAACGAGATTCGCTCAACTTCACTTTACTGTCAGATGAAGATCACGCCGTTGCTGAACAATTTGGTGTTTGGGGCGAGAAAAAGTTCATGGGCAAAGTGTACGACGGCCTTCACCGTATTAGTTTCCTCATCAACGAGGAAGGCGTTATTGAACACGTCTTTGATAAGTTCAAAACCAAAGACCACCATGAAGTGGTTCTTAATTATCTTGAGCAGAGTAAATAGGACGAGTTAAAGCATCTTTACTTATCCAGCAGACAATAATAAGCCCAGCGTGTTCGCTGGGCTTTCTTTTATGAGCAATAAATGAATGAATTGAGGCAATACCATCTTAGGACGGTTGTGCTTCGTGATCATCTTGACTTGGCAGTGCTTTCCACACCGCTTTCACTAAGGTCGCCAACGGGATAGCGAAGAACACGCCCCAAAATCCCCATAGGCCACCAAACACCAAAACCGCGACAATAATCGCGACGGGATGCAGATTGACCGCTTCAGAAAAGAGGACTGGCACAAGCACGTTACCATCGAGCGCTTGGATGATGCCATAAGCGATGAGCAACGTATAAAACTCGGTTGAGATACCCCACTGGAACAGTGCAACGATCGCAACAGGAACCGTTACCGCTGCGGCACCAATATACGGAATGAGTACTGAAAGGCCAACGGCTACTGCCAGTAGTGCCGAATATCTTAAATCCAAGATGGCGAAGGTGATATAACTCACTCCACCGACAATTAAGATTTCCAACACTTTGCCACGGATGTAGTTTGAAATCTGCTCATTCATTTCGCGCCAAACTTTGTTGGCCAGATTTCGGTTTTTGGGTAGCAGGCCACTGGCCATTCGCATCATTTCTTCTTTGTCTTTGAGTAAGAAGAACACCAACAGCGGCACCAAGATCAGATATACCGCCAAAGTGGCAATGCTAATCAAGGAAGCCAATGATCCTTTAACAACACTTTCTCCCATTCCCAACACTTTGTTTTTCGCGTTAGTGGCGATCGCTTCCACGATTTGCAGGTTAGCTAACTCTGGATAACGTTCCGGAAGTGAAGCGATAAACTGTTGTAATCCATTATACATGTTCGGAATGTCGTTGATTAAGTTGCCAATCTGCGTCCAAATGGTTGGAATCAATCCAAACAATGCAATCAACATTAAACCGATAAACAGTAAGATAACCGTAATAACACCAACTGTTCTAGGAACACCAAAACGACGAAGTTGTGCGACTGGCCATTCGAGCAGATATGCCAACACAATGGCGACCAAAAGAGGGGCAAGAAGATGACCAAAGAAATAGATCGTAACAAAGCCAAACAGCAAGATAGCCACTAAGCTGACGGCATGGGGATCTGAAAAACGACGCTTATACCAGCGACTGACCATTTCAAACATCGTACGATGATTCCTTATTGAGTGTGATATGCAGGAGATAGCAATCCTGTTCCATTTTTGTTTCAACAATAAACGAGCGTGACTGAAGGTAGCGGACGATATCTCGCATGGAGCCCTGGTCAGAAACCTGAATAACTAATTGACTTCCTTCCGATAACTCTGCACTGTGACGCTTCGCCAAAAGCAATGACATTGGGCAGCGCTGTTGCCTAAGATCGAGTCGCTTACGTTCCATCTTCTCGCCTAAAACTAAACATAGGGAGATATTGTAAAGTGTTTTTTTATGGGTGCCAGCATTTATCAAAGTTTGATTTGCAGTTTGGACCTTGCACTGGCATTTTCTTTTGTAACACTTTACGAAACCAATTAGCCATCGATGGGTCTTATCATTGCTGCTATATGGAGAATCAATCATTACTATGTTAAAACGCGCACGCACTATTGTTAGCCTTTCTGTCGCTTTGACATTGGCACTGCCAGCTCCCGTTTGGTCAAACTCTGTGGACCTACCCGACATAGGTACTGCCGCAGGAGCAACGCTCTCTATCGATCAAGAACTGATCTACGGAGATGCCTACATGCGCATGTTGCGCAGTAGCAAACCTATCGTTAACGATCCTGTGCTTAATGAGTACATCGACACGCTCGGTCATCGCTTAGTGGCCAATGCGAATGACGTAAAAACCCCTTTCCACTTTTTTATGATTCGCGATCGCAACATCAATGCGTTCGCTTTTTTTGGTGGGTATGTAGCATTGCATTCTGGGCTATTTTTGCATGCGCGATCGGAAAGTGAACTCGCGTCCGTTGTGGCACATGAAATTGCCCACGTTACACAGCGACACCTAGCTCGTAGCATGGAAGAGCAAGCGAGACGCTCACCCGCTACACTTGCTGCACTAGCCGGTGCTTTGTTGCTGGCCATTGCCGCACCAGAAGCAGGCATAGCGGCCATTACCGCCACCACCGCGGGGAATATGCAGAGCCAAATTAACTACACTCGCAGCAATGAAAAAGAAGCGGACCGTTTTGGTATTAATACCCTCGCCAAGGCAGGCTTTGATGCACAAGCGATGCCGACATTTTTCTCTCGCCTAGCTGACGAATATCGCTATGCCAGCACACCACCACCGATGTTACTCACCCACCCATTGCCTGAAGACCGTATTACCGATAGCCGAGCTAGAGCGCAAGCCTATCCTCCGATGCGCATCCAACCCTCATTGGATTATCATCTGACTCGTGCGCGCATTGTGGCGCGGTATGCTGGTATCGATTCGGATGCTGCAATGGATTGGTTTGAGCGCACGCAGAAGAAAGCAACGCCGGATCTTATCCCTGCCTTTGAGTATGGAAGAGCATTAGTTCACCTTGATAATAAACAGCTTACTGAAGCTTCAGAAATTCTGACGAAACTTAATAAAGCCGACCCAAATAACATTTTCTACTTGGATGCTATGTCGGATCTCTATATCGAGCAAAAGCAGCCAGAGAAAGCAATCACAATGTTAAAAAATGCGTTAGAACGCATTCCCAATAACAAGGTTCTAACGATAAACTACGCCAACGCTTTGCTCGAAGCGCAAAAAACTGAAGAAGCGATTCGCATACTGCAACGTTATACCCACGATAGTCCTGAAGATACCAACGGCTGGCACTTGCTCTCACGCGCCAACATTGCCGTAGGAAACAGTGGTGAAGACCTCGCAGCCCGAGCTGAAATTCTCGCTTTGCAAGCGAATTGGAACAAAGCCATACAGTACTACACTCAGGCAAGCCAATTAGCCGAATTGGGCAGCCTACAACAAGCAAGATACGACGCTAGAATCGATCAGTTGATGGTTCAGCGTGATCGCTTCCTCGCATTACAATAATGATATGGAGATACTTATGTCAGTCGTGATTTATCACAATCCTCGTTGCTCAAAGAGCCGCCAAACACTAGAACTGTTAGAGCAAAATGGTGTGACACCTGACGTGGTCAAATACCTAGAAACGCCATTGAATGTGGCGCAGTTGAAAGCCCTATTCGCACAGCTTGGTTTTTCGTCTGTGCGTGACATGATGCGCACCAAAGAAGAGCTCTACAAATCGCTAGCGTTAGGTGATGCAAACGTCTCGGACGAACAGCTTTTCCAAGCGATGGCAGACAACCCTTCATTGTTTGAACGTCCAGTCGTGGTTGCCAATGGCCAAGCACGCATCGGTCGCCCACCAGAGCAAGTACTTGAGATCCTTTAATTGCCTATGACTACTCAGCTTTTAGTGCTGTATTACAGTCGCCACGGCAAAACCAAATCGCTTGCTCGTCAAATCGCCCGGGGAATAGAGACCGTTCCCCACAGCGAAGCCATTTTACGTACCGTAGCAGAATTGAACACTGGCTCACAGCATGCGGCTGATCCGATTGTTACTCTGGACGAGTTGCGTCATTGCGATGGTTTGGCAATGGGCAGTCCCGTTTGGTTTGGTGCGATGGCAACGCCACTAAAGCACTTTTGGGATCAAACCTCACCGCTGTGGTTGAATGGATCTTTGATTGATAAACCAGCCTGTGTTTTTACTTCATCAAGTAGTATGCACGGGGGGCAAGAAACGACGCTACAGAATATGATGGTCCCACTGCTGCATCACGGCATGTTAATTCTGGGCATCCCCTATTCTGAGCCTGATTTACATCAAACCCAATCAGGAGGCACACCCTATGGTGCCAGCAGTGTTGGTCATGATGCTTCGTTGACAGCGGAAGAAATTCGCTTAGCGCAACAATTAGGAAAGCGCTTGGCACAAGTTGCCAAAAAGCAAAAGGAGTCGTAAATGTCTGATGTCGAAATGAGTCCAAAAACTCAGCAGTACCGTTATCTGGCCTTATTTGGCAACCTATCACTGTTGCTGTGGGTCATATTGTGGCAAATGGCACTCTCACCGCACCCACATTTGAGTTCCACTACACTGGCTGTTGCATGGTGTATTCCGCTGTTATTGCCTTTGCCGGGCATTTTAGCGGGAAAACCATATACCCATGCTTGGGCCAACTTTGTGTTGATGCTCTATTTCTTACACGCACTGACCATTTTGTACGTCGATGGTGGTGAAAGATGGCTTGCCCTTGTAGAGCTACTGCTAACAACGCTTGGTTTTGCTGGCAATATTCTCTTTGCCAGAGCACGCGGACAAGAGTTGGGGATGAAACTTAAGAAGCTATCGCAGGTAGAAAAAGACGAGAAAGCAAAGTTTGATCACTCCTAACATGGTCGAGTAAACAAGTTCCCCTCATAATCACTGAACGCACAGGAGCAACATTGTTCTTGTGCGTTTTTTATTCTCGTTGTTTGCAATCGTTGACAGATTCAAGAACTGAACTTCACTGCACAGAAACCAAATCCACTGGCGAATTTTTGCTTTTACTACTTTAATTATCACTAATATTTTCTTACTCTACCCCATATTAATAAAAATATTATTAAAGATTATGACTAAGAGCAATTTGATAACTAGCACTGGGCATCGCTTTATTTCAAAAGGCAAAACTGCCTTCAAAATTCATATCCATACGCCTGAAGACAAAGTGCTTCATCGTTCAATTGGATTTGTAAAAATCGGGGAAAAAAAAGCGCTTCAGAAAGCAATTAAGATGCGCAACGAGATTGGAAAAGAGATGTGGGGTAAGTTTTGGCGTCGATTACTAAAAGATCCATACTTGATGACTCGATTACCCCACAGCGTAGAACCTAAAATTGTTCACAAACCGAGCCCAACCATTGCAGATCCCAACAACCGTGATACTTGCTATATCGCAAAGTGGCGAGTGATGGACGAAAAGGGCGAATACAAGTACAAAACCGTGGTTCGTTCAATCAGCAAGTATGGCAAGCTCGCAGCCTACTCACAAACCAAAAAAGCGCTATTGGAAGCGCACAAAGAGAATTTAGAGATCCTCACCTTTATGGGCCGATTGAACAGCATCGGTCTCAAATAACGCGTACTCTTTTTCGCCCTCAAACAAAGCAAAAAAAACCGCAGCACTGAGCTGCGGTTTTTTTATTCTTACTGGCCAATTATGCGTTTGCTTCACGCTCTGCAATAAACGCCAACGCCATCTTAATACGCGCAACAACACGCTCTTTGCCGATAAGCTGCATTACCGCATCCACAGAAGGTGATTGACCACCACCGGTTACCGCCACACGTAGAGGCATACCAATTTTGCCCATGCCGATTTCAAGTTCAGTACACACATCGGCAATCACTTGGTGTAGGTTTTCTGTTGTCCACTCAGTAAGGGCTTCCACTTTAGCCAGTGCGACTTCTAGCGGCTGCTTCGCCACACCACGCAGGTGTTTTTTCGCTGCATCAGCATCAAATGCGTCAAAATCTTGGTAGAAGTAACCAATTTGCTCAACCAACTCAACCAACGTATTGCAACGCTCACCAACCAGTTTGATCACGTCAGTAATGGCTGGACCATTTTCTGTCTTGATGCCCTTTTGATCCAAGTGCCATTGTAGGTGTTCTGCCACATACTCTGGATCCGATGTTTTGATGTAATGGTTATTCAACCAAAGCAGCTTGTCGGTATTAAACGCAGACGCTGACTTTGAGATAGCATTCAAGCTAAATAGGTTGATCATCTCTTCTTGAGAGAAAATTTCTTGGTCGCCGTGAGACCAACCAAGGCGCACGAGGTAGTTGTTCAATGCGACTGGCAAGTAACCCATATCACGGTATTGCATCACTGACACCGCACCATGGCGCTTAGACAGTTTCGCACCATCGTCACCTAGGATCATGGCACAATGCGCAAACGTAGGTACGGTTACACCTAGTGCTTTATAGATGTTGATTTGACGAGGCGTGTTGTTGATATGGTCTTCACCACGAATAACGTGCGTAATGCCCATATCCCAATCGTCGACTACTACACAGAAGTTGTAGGTTGGTGAGCCATCGGTACGACGGATGATCAGGTCATCCATTTGGCTGTTGCTGATTTCGATACGGCCACGGATTTGATCTTCGAATACTACGCTACCCTCTTTCGGGTTACGGAAACGAATCACGCATGGATCACCCTCTTTTGCTGCTTCATTAGCCGCTTTAATCTTTGGATGATCGGCATCGTAGCGAGGCATTTCTTTGTTAGCTTCTTGCTCAGCACGAACTTCGTCAAGTAGCTCTTTTGATGCGTAACATTTGTACGCTTTGTCTTCCGCAAGCAGCTTGTCAACCATCTCGTTGTAACGGTCAAAACGTTGCGTTTGGAAATAAGGACCTTCGTTCCATTCCAAACCTAACCATTGCATACCTTCAATGATGGCATCTACCGCTTCCTGAGAGTTGCGCTCTAGGTCAGTATCTTCGATACGTAGAACGAATTCACCACCTTGGCTTTTCGCGTATAACCAAGAGTAAAGTGCTGTACGAGCACCACCAACGTGTAGGTAGCCAGTTGGGCTAGGAGCAAAACGAGTTTTAACCGTCATTAATTTTTACCTTTTGGAAGAAGCGTGCTGATAAGACTAGCACCACTAAGAAATGTGCGACATTTTAGCACTATGAGGTAAATCTACAATGACCATACAAAAGACATTTTGCCAAGCCCAACAGTTCAGGTCGATTACCCGCTCAAATTGGTTACTTGTTTAGTAACCAAGTTAAGATTTGCGTTTTTTCTTCGGCTGTTGCCTTTTCATACCAATAACTCAGCATATCGAGAGATTTAGATGTCGCTGGTAGCTGAGTTGAGATGGATTTTCTGTTCTCAAAAGCCCATTGAGCAAAACGTTGTTTATCTTCTGCACTGGCTTCGCTATACCAATATTGGGCCATTTCTACAGGCTTAGAAACCATTACAGCTGGCTGTTTTGAAACATTGTTCTCATTCTCAACGATGACAACGTTCTGTTTTTGCTCCGCGAGGATTGCTTCAAAATACCCTGCTGGAATTAAAAAATTAAGTTGAGAGCTGTTGTTTCTTGCATTCACAGAATAGTGAAGCCCATTTTCTGCCGCAGACAACAACTCGTTTTCATAAATAGGAAATGAAAAATGCTGTGTAACAGTACAGTGCTCTGAGCATGTTTCATCGGTTGGTGCTGTCATTGTAATGGAACGTTGCTTATTCTTAATAGAGACCGAAGTATACTCATTGTTTGATTTGAAATAGCTCAGTTCAATCGCAATGTAGGAGTCGGGAGCAGTTGAGCTTTCATTTGTTGGAAAGTTCGCGATAACTTTCGAGACATTTTTTATGGCAAAGCCACCTCTAGAATCATTTTCTATTGGGGTAACTCCTTTCGCTTCTACAGTAATATAACTCGCTTTCTGACTAACAGAGCTAATCGCATCACTAAAATCGTCATCGCTCGATAAGGTAGTACATCCATTTAGCAAAATTAATCCTATAACCAACATCTTTTTGTACATTTCATACACCTTATTTCTTAGATTTTTAGAACGATAAAACGCTAGCAGTGTACTGCTAGCGTTTTTTATTCAGAAGACGGTCACTTAGAAGCCGTATTCTAAACCAATGCGAGTTACGATATCGGTATCCGCGTCACCAACGGTACGACCTGCAATACGTAGGTAAGGTACGAAACCATTATGCACCGCCATCAACTGAGCAGAAATGGTGTTGCTATCAGCCAAAGCATCCGCTTTCAACGCCGAATTTGATGCCGTAGTGCCACTCAAATCAGCTTCGAGATTCGCCGCATAACCCACCTTAAAGCCAATTGGACCATTCCAGTATTGACCAACAATAGAGTAGGAATCTTGAGTATACTTACGAGATCCATTATCTAACTCTTCCCCTTTATAGGCTGCTGCGATACCAAAGCCACCGGGAAGACTTGCTTCAAAGCCAACAATGTAAGCGAACGTATCATCTTCATAACCTGCAACTACTGGCGCTTGTGTAGGCTTACCATCTTTGTCAAAGCTCCAATCACCGCCAGATTTCGCCACTACGCGAGTTCCCGATTCAATTGCCCCCATGAAGGTCACTTTATCCAAGCTGTACTTCGCACTAGCACCAAAGAAGTTGGCATCACGAGTTGCTGCACCACCACCATTGTCATTGTCATCACGACCAACAGACGCTGCGAACGAGAAACCACCAAACTTAGGAGAATCGTAGCGAACTTGGTTAGATTGACGATCGTAGTGGCCATTGATGCCGCCCCAATCGAATACAGAACCTAGACCTGGGTTAGAGAATGGCCAGTCAACAATTTCGTATAGTGGAGTTAGAACGCGACCAACACGAACGTTACCCCAATCACCTGATGCACCAATGAAAGTGTCACGGAAACCAAGCACACCCCCTGAAACGCCGCCATGACCCCAGTCAGTGCTGTCAACGTAACCTGATTCAATTTGCATTGTAATCAATACATTATCAAACATTTCTTTGTGCGCACGGAAACCAATACGAGATTCGTTTTCTACAACAAAGCCACTGCTGGTATCATTGTTATCAGTGACGTTGTAGTTCACCAATGAGATAGCTGCAACACCGTAAACTTCGACATTAAAGTCAGAGTTCACACCAACTTCTTTAGCGGTTGCACCAGTTGCGGCCACTGCAATTGCTGCACCTAAAAGCGTTTTTTTAAAGTGAGACATAAGATTAACCCCTATTTAGAATTATGTTTTTCCTTGTTCTTCGTTAAACTCGATGAGTTGCTATTCCTAGTAACCATCTGATTTTTTTGGAGAACTAAATTTTGGACGGGGCAAATATCTCAGACTTTTTTTTCTTTAAAAAATGGCAGTTCCAACAACCTGAGCCAGTTCAAAATAAATCAATGAAAAACAATGTAAACAATTAAAAATCAACACCTTAAAAAGAAAAGATAAATGTAAAAAACGTCAAATTTAGTTTTTTATTGCGACGTGGCGGCAAATATGTTGCCGTATCGTGAAGCGACTCACACAACTTTTAGCTCAATTAATGGAACTTTATATTTCCAAAGAAAAAAGATTGAAGTGCCTCGCAAGGAAATGAGGCGAAATATCGGTACGGCAAAGCCATTTTGACGTAATTGATTGCACGAACCAATGCTTGACCTTCCCCCGGCGGTAAGGTTTATCTTTATTGCCACATTATTTCGTGGGAGATAAAAAGATGAACCAATTTACCCTTGCGCTCTCTGGCCTCAACTGCATGGGTTGCGCTCGTAAGGTAGAGAAAGCACTGCATGCCGAGCACAGTGTCACGATTCAAGCGCTGTCTCCCAACGAAATCAGCTTAGAGACCCCGTCCACTCTGGTCGAGATTGCTGAGACGATAGAAAAGCTTGGTTATCATGCTGGTCATGATTATCACTTCCAACTTCAAGGGCTTAACTGTGGTCGCTGCGTCAATAAAGTGAACGCCTTACTCAGTGAGCACAGCGAGGTGATTCGCTTCACCGTGAGCAAAACAGAACTTGCTATCACCACCAGCTTGAGTGAACAAGCGGTCATTGAGCTTATTGCTTCTATTGGTTACCAAGCCCTACCTGGGGATGCCGCAACAACAGAGGTAGCGCAAGCGCCCGCAGTGACTTCTTTACTATTGCCGCAAAGTGAACCCACGCGCGAGGTTGACTCCTCTCTCTTATCCACAGAGGCGATCACCTCACCGGAACTTCAGGAAAGCATACCGTTACTGATTCAAGGCATGACCTGCGCAAGTTGCGTTTCGTCCGTCGAAAAAGCGCTGCTTTCTGTCGATGGAATTGACAAGGCGCAAGTCAATCTTGCAGAGCAAAGTGCACTTGTGTTTACACGCTCAAGCAGAGCGGACTTAACGGACGCATTGCTTGCCGCCGTCAAACAATCGGGTTATCAGGCGGAAGTAGTGCTCGACGCTGAACTGACACAACAAAAGCAAAGTGAACAAATGATGCAAGCGCAGCGAAAACACAAAGTCAGCGCTTTCACAGGAATTGCCCTTGGTGCGCCACTGATGTTGTGGGGTGTATTAGGTGGCAGCATGAGTATCGCAAACACTCAAGATCAGATCGCATGGGGAATTGTCGGCTTAGTCTGCCTATTGTTGCTTGCTACCGCGGGAAAAAGTTTCTTTACTAATGCGTGGTTAGCACTCACTCACAAACGCGCCACCATGGATACGCTGGTTGCATTGGGGACTGGAGCAGCTTGGCTCTACTCGATGTTGGTGGTTTTATTTCCGAGTTGGTTTCCGCAAGCCTCACGTCACGTTTATTTTGAAGCCAGTGCGATGATTGTCGGCTTGATTTCACTAGGACACTATATCGAAGCGAAAGCCAAAGCGCGTACAACTCAATCGCTGCAATCGCTGATCAACCTCCAGCCTCAAACCGCAAGTTTGATCACCGACCAAGGCGAGCAAACCATCGCTGTTAAACAGATTCAATTAGGGATGAAACTGCGCATCAAGCCGGGAGAAAAAATTCCCGTTGATGGTTTGGTGATTTCTGGCGAGTCATATCTCGACGAATCCATGCTCACAGGTGAACCCGTTCCGGTTTTCAAACAAGCGCAAGACAACGTTTCTGCTGGCACTCTAAATAATGACGGCAGCTTAATTATTCAAGCAACTGGGATCGGTGCTGATACCATGCTGGCTCGTATTATCCGTATGGTGCGTCAGGCGCAAAGCAGTAAGCCCGCTATCGCCAAACTGGCGGATCAGATTTCATCGGTCTTCGTGCCTGTTGTCGTGGCCATTGCCCTTTTCTCTGCGGCAATTTGGTTTTTCGTTGGCCCAGAGCCAAAAGCCAGTTACATGTTGGTGGTCACCACCACCGTACTGATCATCGCGTGCCCCTGCGCACTCGGCCTTGCAACCCCATTGTCGGTGACGGTGGGGGTTGGTAAAGCGGCTGAAATGGGCATTTTGATCCGAGATGCGGATGTACTGCAATCGGCCAGCAAAATTGACACTGTGGTATTCGACAAAACCGGCACCTTGACCCAAGGAGCCCCCAAAGTCCAAGCGCTTTATACCTTTGACTACGATCAGCAGCATTTACGTTCACTGCTGTTGAGTGCCGAACAGCAATCAGAGCATCCACTCGCCAAAGCGATTGTGGCAGACGCCCTACACCACAAAGCACCTGCGCTTGAAGTGAGCCAGTTTGAAAATATGCGAGGCAAAGGGGTTCGCGCCGTCATTGCGGGGGATGAGCTATTGGTGGTGTCATTAAATCACTTACAAGCACAGCAATTTGACTTGAGCGTCGCCACTGAGGCGATTGACGAATGTGCGCAAAACGCTTGGACGCCAGTCGCTGCCGTGCTTAACCAGCGTTTAATCGGTTTGATCGCCATTTCAGACCCAATCAAAAGCGATTCTAAACAAGCTATCCAAGCCTTGAAGAGAGAAGGCATCCACACCGTAATGCTGACAGGTGACAACCAAAGCGTGGCCAACGCCATTGCTCAAGAGTTGGGTATCGATGAAGTCATCGCGCAAGTGCTGCCCGATGAGAAAGCGAGCCATATTGAACGCCTTCAATCGCAAGGTCGCAAAGTCGCCATGGTCGGTGACGGCATTAATGACGCGCCAGCTCTAGCCTTGGCCGATATTGGCATTGCGATGGGCAGTGGCAGTGATGTGGCGATTGAAAGCGCACAGATGACGCTGCTCAACTCGTCACCACTTGCCGTTCTCAACGCCATTGAACTGTCCAAAGCGACGGTGAAAAACATGAAGCAAAATCTCTTTGGTGCCTTTATTTACAACTCTTTGGGTATTCCAGTGGCAGCTGGCGTACTGTATCCTGTATCCGGTTTTCTTTTGAGTCCTGTGGTGGCTGGTGCAGCCATGGCACTCTCTTCCATTACCGTGGTCAGCAACGCCAATCGACTACGCTTATTTAAAACGACAACACGCTCTTAGGGGTCACTATGAAACTAAAAACACTTACTCTTATGCTGCTGACAGGTCTGTCAGCAAACGTTTTGGCAGCGGACGTCATCAACCATAAATCACCTTACTGTGGATGCTGCGGTGATTGGACCAAACACATGGAAGAGAATGGTTTCACCGTAAAAGAAGAGCTTCACGATGATATGAACAGCGTTAAGCAGAAGCTAGGATTGAAGAACGAGCAACTCTATTCATGCCATACTGCGGAAATTGAAGGCTACGTATTTGAGGGGCATATTCCGGCTGACGATATCAAAGCCTTTTTAGAAAACCCACCTCGCAACGCGAAAGGCCTTGCGGTTCCGGGCATGCCAATGGGATCTCCGGGCATGGAATATGGCGACAAAAAAGACAGCTACTCTGTGTATGCCTTTAACGAACAAGGTCAAGTGTTTGAATATCGCCGCCATGAAGGCAATCAAAAATAGCGATTGAACAATAAAGAGAAAAACCCAGCTGAGCTGGGTTTTTCTTTCTGTACGCGCTAAGCATTACTTCACGCTTGTTACTCGGCTTGCTTTCTCGCCTGTCGCAGACACAGAACGGATAAAGACTTCACCTTCTACGGTTGGACGAGCATCATCCGCGTACGTCAGCCAGTTTTTGCCGTCTAGCGAGTATTGAAGCGTGACGCCAGGGAACTGAACGTTCATAGCTAGCTTACCCTCTTCGACTTTCGCACCCGGTACAGGTAGGCGGTAGTCGATGCCTGATTTTTCCAGTTTCGCCAGTTCACGTTGACCAAGTACGTTGGCAAAGCGGTTGTAGTCTTGGTTTAGCGCCGCTTTGTCCACTAGGTTTGAGTTTTGCGAGTATTCCACACCCACTTTGTAGTCGTTTTCCCAATCCGCGCGGTGCCATGCACGCTCAGCGGCGGCGAGTACGCGAGGGAATACCATGTACTCATATTGCTCATCGTTACGCACGGTTTCAGACCAAAGCTGCGCTGATAGGCCGTAGAAAGGTTCCGCTTCAATTTCACCTTTGCCCGTAAAGCCGTTGCCATCACGGTCTAAAGAGGTTTCAGCGTTTTGCGGCATGTTCTCTGGCGCAAAGCCGAACATCTTACGCGTGTCTGTTGCACGTGTTGCCCAGTAGTAACCGCGCTCTTTCGGGTCCACTTCGTATGGCATGTCCATGTACACGTAGTCTGGGTTAGACACGATCACGTCGTAACCTTTCTTCGACCACTCGTACACTGAAGATGTACCGCCCCAGTACAGAACGTCCCAGAAGTTTACGCGCGTATTTTCTGTTGCGAACGCGTTCTCACCTTCGCTGTACTTCAAGCCATCTTGCCACGCTTGGAAGTTTGGAATGCCCTTCTCGGCCACAATCTTCGATACTTGCTCTGCAAAGTGACTTGGCAGATGACCGAAGTCACTGACTGTGCCATCGGTAATGAGCGTCTGACATTGTGGCGACTGGGCAAATGGCTTGTCTTGCTTAGACAGGTCAATCGTGCCTTTCCAGCTTACTTTGTCTTGCGCGTTAACATCTTGGAAGCCAGCGCCTAGCTTGATGTTCTTCGCTTCGTCACCACCGAAGTGCCATGTTGTTAGCGGTGCGCCTGCTTCTGCGTGCATGGCTGCCACTTCTGAAATCACCTTATCAACAAAGCGCGTTGACGATTCCATACATGGGTTGATAAAGCTTTGCTTATCGTAGAACTGAACCGTCGTCACGTTCGATGTATCTTGAGGATCCATCAGGCGGAATTCGTTCGCTTGTGCTTCTTTTCCTTCGGCCATGAGACGATCGTAACGTGCCTCCATCGATACCACTGCGGCACGAGCGTGGGCTGGCATGTCGATTTCTGGAATCACTTCGATGTTACGTGCTTTGGCGTACTTCAGGATTTCTACGTAGTCTGCTTTGCTGAAGTAGCCAGAACCAAAGTTGTCTGACGTTGGACCCGAGCCAAGCTGAGGCAGTAAACAGCTTTTCTCTTCAACGTCGAAACAACGATTAGCACCCACTTCTGTCAGCTCAGGCAGACCCGGGATTTCCAAACGCCAACCTTCATCATCCGTTAGATGAAGATGAAGTTTGTTCATCTTATACGCCGCCATTTGGTCTAGCGTCGCAAGAATGGCGTCTTTAGAGTGGAAGTTACGAGCCACATCCACCATTACGCCACGGTAATCAAAACGAGGCGCATCTTTGATCGACAGTTGTGGTAGAGAATTAGCATGTTGGCTGTCTATCAGGCCAAAGATAGATTGCACTGCGTAGAAAGCGCCTGCTTGGTCAAACGCTTTAATCGCAATACCGTCGCCTTGGATGCTCATCTCGTAAGCACCCGATTTTGCTAACTCACCAGTGAAGTCCGCTGGAACAACCGTGATGCTAACCGGAACATCACCGCGAACATTCACACCAACCACTTCTGCACGTTCTTGAATTGCTGCAAATTGAGCTGCATCGAATGCGTCTTTAGGCAGCGCAATACCCGCCGCGATATCAACTGTGCCCTTGCCTGCTTCCACAAACAGTGGCGTCGGTAGCAGCGTAGTTGATACATCTTGTTTTGCTAGGTCTTGGTTCTTCTCAAAGCGAGACACAGCACTCGCGAATACATTGTTGTCATCTGGCGTACGTTTTAGGTTGTTACCTTCAAGACCGGCGACGAAAGATGCCACATCTTCCGTGTTTAGAGAGGCAATCATCTTTGGCTCTGCGTTTGGCGCCGTGACGAAAGCACCTGGCATAAAATCGGTTTCAAACAACGTCCAGTATTCACCAATCAGAGGCAGTACGACTTCTTCACCTGCGGCAAAACCATCAAATTTGTCCGTCGGTTCTAATTTGTGTAGATCACCTGTTACACGAGAGATTTTAAATTGGTCATTTTCCACATCTAAAATCAGACGGATGCTGTGAAAGTAAATGGCCCAATCTTTCGAGCTGACCGCTTCGCCTTGATTCACCAGCGTCATATTCACTCGGTTACAAGAAGCCCATTCAGCCCCCATATCACCACAGGCCAGCCCCTCGTTCGCGCCATGATTTGTCATAACTTGGTATTGAATATCCAAATTATCCGCTAATGAATTGACGACACGTTGCTCATCACTTTGTAATGTAGAACAACCCGCTAAAGAAGCGATAACCGACGCAGCAATTAAAGTTTGTTTCAACATCTTACTTACCCTAAAACTCAGAAAATCAATCCAGCCAAAACGGCTGTTACTTACCAATGCATTCAACATACAGCGAGTTTTTTCTAAGCGTGAAATTAATAAGTAGGAGAAGTGATCTAGTTCAAACTGAGAACGAATACGAAAATATAAAAACTTTAATTTCAACAAGTTAAAACGTACGTTAAATTCGTAATTTCATTTTTGACGAGTTTTTATCGTATACAGATCACAAAAACATCAACACAATGGACACTATTGAAAGAAATTTCCCACAATGGTGACGTGCTTTAAAATTCAAATCATCAGAATTTGACATTGAAATTGAGTATTTGATCTCACTTTTAGCTCCGTTAACCCTCGTCATTTTTACCAAATCAACAAATTTGCCGGAACATTTTTCAGGAAGCAAAACATGCTCAAGCTCGTTACCCTTATTATTGCGATTGTAACTCTCGTTCCCACGGTAATTGCCGAACCATTAGTGTGGAAAGCCACCAAAGGTAAAACGGAGTTCAGAATATTAGGCTCGATTCATGTGGGAAGCGATGCACTGTACCCGCTACCCAATGAGATAGAAAACGCCATCGCTAACAGCCAAGCTCTCATTGTGGAGGCCGATTTATCGCAATTGAATCAAGTGACTTATCCACCTCAACGCTATGTCAGTCAGCAAGTCCTCACCGATGAACAGAAACAGCAGCTGCAACAAATCGCCAATGAGCTCGGCTTGCCCTATCAACAATTGATGCTTGCTCCGCCGTGGGCAAGTGCCTTAACCATCCAAATGGCTCAAGTACAAAAACTGGGCTACCACTCAGAACTTGGCGTGGATACTTATCTTATTCAAAAAGCACGTCAACATGGTGTCCCTCTTCATCCGTTGGAAAGTGCGCAATTTCAAATCGATCTACTCACCAAAACACCTCAAGATGGCAAAGAATTGCTGATTAGTGCGCTGTCAGAGTTTAGTGAAAGTGAGCAGTTACTCTCTTGTTTGGTTGAGAGCTGGCAAAAAGGCGACAAACAAAAACTGGTGGAGTTCGCTAACCTGTCGGAGATCTCCCCTGAGTTGGAAAAAGCGATGCTGACGGATAGAAATCACGATTGGGTCCAAAAGCTCTCTCAACTTGCTCAAGAGGAGCCTGGTCATTATGCAGTGGTGGTCGGAGCGTTGCATCTGGTGGGTAAAGAGAATCTCATTGCACTGCTCGAGCAATTCGGTTTTAAAACCGAGCAACTGACCCAAAGCCAGCCTGCGCAATGCCATTTCTAATTTTGGCCACCTCATAAAAGGTTCGGCATCAGCGAACAAACTTTGCCTCACCCCAAACGACGAAAGCCTGCTATAAAAGCAGGCTTTCTAAAAGTAGTCGGTGAAGAGGAAATCGACGCGGATGGGCTTCCATCGGACTGGCGTTCCAGCCCCCGTTCTCTACAACCAAAACATTGCAAAAAGGCCCTACATTTCTGCAGGGCCTTTTCTTAATATGGTCGGTGAAGATCTATATTCTAACGTCAGGCGAACCCCACAAGGTTCAACATCAGTAAGCAAACTTTGTCTAAAACCAAAACGACGAAAGCCTGCTAAAAAGCAGGCTTTCTTAAAGTGGTCGGTGAAGAGGGATTCGAACCCCCGACCCTCTGGTCCCAAACCAGATGCGCTACCAAGCTGCGCTATTCACCGAGATGTTTCACAGAAGCTTTGTTCCGTCAACGGATGCGTATATTACGGATTCTGGCTGACGACGCAAGAGCTAAGCGCAGTTTTTTTGTAATAATTTATCCGTTTGCTTATTCCGCCACCAGTAGCACATAAAATGTGAGCAGAAACACACCAACAAAAACATACCGTTAACTTATGCAACACAATTGATCCAGATCAGTGTGCAAAATAGCACCAGCTTTTAACTTTACCCTGTCTTCACACTTTGGGGGAAACCATGGACTTTTGGCTCGATTTGCTATTCGGTAATGCGGTAGGACTTTCTTCAATGATTGTCATATTTGGTGCACTAGGTCTAATGCTGTTTTACGGCGGTTTCATCGTTTACAAGGTCATGAATGACAAATCTCCTCACTAGATATCGCCAAGCTCTATAATCTTTTATAGAAACGCTTTGCACCGGAATGGGTTTTCTGCCTGTTCCGGTTTTTTATTCTCTGGATTGATCGTTTTCCCCCAACCGTTGGTATACTCCTGCAACCATTAATCAAGCTTTGAGATGCCGTTATGTCTCACGACGATGATTTCGAACTTTTCCAACAAATGATGGGGGATGTAAAGCCCATCACTCATGACACTGCTGAGCACAAGAAAAAACACCAAGTCAGTGAATCGCAATTGGCGCGGCGCGAAGCGGCGATTTGGCTCACCGAGGATAATCCAGAGCACCTCAGCCTTGATCACGCAGAAATGCTCAAACCTGATGACATGGTGGAGTTTAAAAGAGACGGCGTACAAGAGGGTGTCTATCGTAAGTTGCGTTTAGGCAAGTACCCCATCCAAGCCCGACTAGACCTGCATAAGAAATCACTCAAAGAAGCACGAGATGAACTTGTTCACTTTCTCAAACAATGCATGAAAATGGACATTCGCACCGTCGTGATCGCTCATGGTCGAGGCGAGCTATCCGATCCCCCCGCCAAGATGAAAAGTTTTGTCACGACGTGGTTAATGCAGATTAAAGAAGTGCAATGTTGCCACAGTGCGCAGCGTTTTCATGGTGGAACTGGCGCTCTCTACGTTTTGTTGCAGAAAAGTGCCGATAAAAAACTCGAGAATCGAGAACGCCATCAAAAACGCTTAGGCTAACATTTATTCAGTGCTAGAATGCACGCCCCAATTTCCCTTACAGCCAGTAAGGGAGTGATCGATACAACGCCGTTGTGAAACGTTAAGAGAGAACAACATGTCCCAAGATAACGCTAAACGCCTTAATAAATACATCAGTGAAACTGGTTTTTGCTCACGCCGAGAAGCCGATAAACTCATCGAGCAAGGTCGCGTCACCATCAATGGCAAACAGCCAGAAATGGGCACCAAAGTCCTACCTGGTGATGATGTTTGTGTCGATGGAAAACCCGTTGCCACGAAAGAAAAACCGGTCTACATCGCGCTCAATAAACCCACCGGCATAACCTGTACCACTGAACGCAACATTCCGGGCAATATCGTTGATTTTATTGGTCATAAGAAGCGTATTTTCCCAATTGGTCGATTGGATAAACCGTCTGACGGTCTGATTTTCCTAACCAATGATGGGGATATTGTTAATAAGATTCTCCGTGCGGGTAACCACCACGAAAAAGAGTATGTGGTGCGAGTGGATAAAGCCATTACACCTGAGTTTATTAAAGCAATGTCGAGCGGCGTCAATATTCTCGATACCGTAACCTTGCCTTGCAAAGTCACACAGGAAACCAAGTTCTCCTTCCGTATTGTTTTAACTCAAGGTTTGAACCGCCAGATCCGCCGTATGTGTGAAGCACTCGGCTATGAAGTGTTTAAACTGCGTCGTGTGCGCATTATGAACATTTCTCTCGACGGCATTCCGAACGGTAAGTGGCGTTACCTTACCGACGATGAGGTGACGGAGATCCTTGCGATGTGTGAAGGCTCTGTTGGCACCGAAGAAGCCTCTCGCGTTGATGCCAAAGGCCGCCGTATTCGCAAAGCCACCGACGCTAAGCTGTTTGACAGCCGTGAGGAAAACCAAACCTCTACTGCACGTCGCAACCAAAAACAGCGCACTTTCAAAGGCAACAATGCTGATGAGTTTCGCCATGCGCCAAATTCAAAAAAAGCGCAGCAAAGAAAGCAGCAGGATGGCGATAAACCGCGTTTTGAAAAACCAAAGCGCCAAGAGCAAGCTGGAAAAGCAAAACGCTATGACAATCCCAACGCAGCAAAACCCGTCAAACGCACGGGCGGCACTTTGACTCTTAAGAAATAATATTCCTCGCAACCATTAAAAAGGACGCTCGAACGAGCGTCCTTTGTTGTTCACCAAACGTATTCTATTTTACCCCTCAAAGAGCTTAGGCCTCTAAACAGAGCTCAGCAAAATGCCCTCGAGTGAGCATAAGTAAATCTTTGGGTGCTAACTCAATCTCTAAGCCACGCTTGCCTGCACTGACACAAATGGTCTCTTGTTGCTCTGCACTGATATGGAGAAAGGTGGGCAGAGCTTTCTTTTGCCCGAGCGGACTAATGCCGCCCACGACATAGCCTGTGGTTTTTTGCGCGATTTCAGGATCGGCCATATCGGCTTTTTTGCCATTAGCGGCTTTCGCTGCCAATTTTAGATTGAGTTTTTGGTCAACGGGAATGATCGCTACCGCCAAATTTTTTGCTTCGCCATTTAAGCAAAATAGCAACGTTTTAAAGACTTTCTTTGGATCTTGCCCAAGCACTTCTGCCGCTTCCAAGCCATAGCTTGCCGCTCGTGGATCGTGCTGATATTCATGGATGGTATGAGGAACTTTCTTTTTCTTGGCAAGATTGATAGCCGGAGTCATCGTCTCTCTCCTGTATAAACAAAAAGCGCTATTCCAGATCGAAATAGCGCTTTAGTTAAAGATATCAGCGAGATTGAGTCAAACTCTTTCTCTTATCGATTATTTGTAAACAATTTCACCATTTGGCGCGAACTTGTTCACATCGATTGGGCTGTTCTTCTCTAGGAACTCTTTCAGTACTTCAGCATCCACAAAACCAGTGTTCACGTAACCAGGGTGGCCAGTCAGTTTAGGGTAACCATCACCACCCGCGGCGTTGTAGCTTGGTACGGTGAAGCGGTAAGTTTCATCTAGACGAAGCTGTTTGCCACCGATGAATACGTTAGAAACTTTACCGTCTGCCACTGTCATTGAGATACCTGCGAATTGCGCATAAGCACCTGAATCAACAGGTTTCGTTGCAACAACGTTTAGGTAATCCAGCACTTCTTTACCCGTCATATCGGTGTAAGTCAGGATGTTTGCAAAAGGCTGAACGGTGAGTACATCTTTGTAAGTCACTTCACCCGCTTCAATCGAGTCACGTACACCACCCGAGTTCATTACTGCGAAGTCAGCTTTTGCACGCTCCATATGCGAAGCTGCGATTAGACGACCAAGGTTAGTTTGCTGGAAGCGAACTACATTACGGTCACCTTCAAGCTTGCCGTTTGTGTCTGCAATCTTGACGTTAAGTTGCTCTTGCCCTTTCTCTTGGTAAGGACGTAGGAATTCTAGCAATGCCGCATCTTCTTTAATTTCGCTTTCAATGAAGACGCGCTGGCTCTTACCATCGACTTCCACTTTCTTCTTCAGGTTAACCGGAATCAGATCGTAGCTCACCATGCGTAGCTCACCATTGCGGAACTCGTAATCAGCACGGCCAACGTATTTACCCCACTCGTGCGCTTGCACGATGTAAGTACCGTTTTGTTGGTCTGGCTTACACTCGTCTGCTGGTTTGAAGTTTTTCTTCACCACATTTGGTGCTTCCATACAAACCGGCTCTTGCGAGTGACCACCGACGATCATGTCTAGATCACCTTCGTTTAGGTAACGAGCCAGTGCCACATCGCCAGGAGCGTTGATGCCACGCTTACCATCTTCGTAGTGACCCATGTGCGTCACGGCGAAGATCAAATCTGGTTTTTCTGTTTCTTTTAGCTCAGCAATCAGCTTCTTCGCTTCTTCCTTCGGATCACGGAAGTCAATTGCGCTAATGAATTCTGGGTTGCCTAGCTTAGCTGTGTCTTCGGTTGTTAGACCAATAACCGCAATTTTAATGCCTTGCTTATCGAACATCTCGTAAGCTTGGAACATGCGCTCGCCAGTTTTCTTGTCGTAAATGTTGGCAGACAGCATTGGGAAGTTAGCCCACTCTTTCTGCTTCATCAGTACGTCTAGAGGATTGTCAAACTCGTGGTTACCCAGCGCCATTGCGTCGTAACCGATTTTGCTCATGCCTTTGAAATCTGGCTCAGCATCTTGAAGGTCTGACTCAGGAACACCTGTGTTGATATCACCACCTGAAAGTAGCAGTACGCTGCCGCCTTCCGCTTGGATGTCAGCACGCAGCTCGTCGATCAGAGTTTTGCGAGCTGCCATACCGTACTCACCGTATTTGTTTTGCCAGAAACGGCCGTGGTGGTCGTTCGTGTGCAATACTGTCAGTTTGTAAGTTGTATCTGCTGCCCATTCTTGAGTTGGCTGAGTTGCACAACCCGCCAGAGTTGCCAGAATAGCTGCGCTAAGCGCGGTTTTTATAATCAGGCGTTGCTTCATTGTCATACCTTTTGAACTTTTTGGGGATTCCACTGCAAATATCTACAGGCCTTTTTAAACATAAGCTCAATTTATTAAACCGAGTTAGGTTGGCTGTAAAACTTGATACAGTTTAAAGTAACTGGCCAAACCATTTCAGTCCGTTTTCATATTTCTGATGCATTGATCACTATAAAAACCACGAAAAACTGTAACAAAGCCTGAGAGTTACAGTGACAAAACTCACGCGATCACAAGCAAACGTTTGTCTGAGATTGCATGCCGTTCGAGATAAATGTGAATCAGCTCACCAATTAAACAGTATTAGAAGAATAGGCATTAAACAGAGGTTCAGCGGGACAAATTACAAGCAAAAAAAAGGACCGTTTTCTCGGTCCTTTTTGATCTCGATAACACGCAAATATTATCGGATGTCGATACTCGCGAAGCTTTTCACCAGATCGTCCAGTGCTTTCATTTGCGCAAGGAACGGCTCTAGTTTGTCAAGTGGCAATGCCGATGGGCCATCACAACGTGCTTGGTCTGGATTTGGGTGCGCCTCAATAAACAGACCAGCAATACCCGTTGCCAAACCGGCTTTCGCCAGTTCAACGGTCTGTTCACGGCGACCGCCTGATGCCGCACCTGATGGGTCGCGCATTTGCAGTGAGTGGGTCACATCAAAAATGATTGGGCTGCCTTTTGATGCTTTTTTCATGACGCCAAAACCCAGCATATCTACGACTAGGTTATCGTAACCATGACAAGAACCACGCTCACAAAGAATGATCTTATCGTTGCCACACTCCGCAAATTTCTCAACGATGTTGCCCACTTGACCTGGGCTCATGAACTGAGGTTTTTTCACGTTGATTACCGCGCCCGTTTTGGCCATCGCTTCCACAAGGTCAGTCTGGCGAGCCAAGAACGCAGGTAGCTGGATAACATCCACCACATCCGCTACAGGCTGCGCTTGTGCTTCCGTGTGAACATCGGTGATGATCTTTACGCCAAACGTGTCTTTCAGCTCTTGGAAGATTTTCATCCCTTCTTCAAGACCTGGGCCACGGTATGAGTGAACAGAACTGCGGTTGGCTTTATCGAAAGACGCTTTAAATACGTAAGGAATGCCCAACTTATCGGTCACTTTCACATAGTGCTCACAGATCTGCATCGCCAAATCACGTGACTCTAGTACGTTCATGCCAGCAAACAAAGTAAATGGCTTATCGTTGGCAACTGGGATATCACCAATCTGAACAATTTTCTGTTCCATCATTATGTCTCTTATTTGATCAATGTAGAGTGACCGCTTTGCCACTCATAACGTTAACTTGTTTTTTTAGCAGCTCTGCCGCAGGGTCATCGGGACACTGATCAATAAAATATTGAAAATCAGACACCGCAATTTGATGACACTCTAGTTGTTGATAGATAAAGCCGCGATCACGAATTTCATAAGGGTCATCTGGCACAAACGTTAACGCCAGATTGGTACAACGTAAAGCCAGAGTATAGCGCTCTTCTCGAAGTAGTGCGCCTTTTAACAAGGCAAGCCAGCGGCCAATCACCGTAGGGTTATCCGCCACCTCAAGATGCTCAGGTTTCAACGTTGCTAACGGCCCTTCGTGACCAATCAACCAAGCTTGTAAAAGGCGCTCGCCAACAAACTCACCATTAAATGGGTTGATGTATTGAACGCCCCCTTCACACCAATCCACTCGCAAAAGAAACTGGGTTGGGAAGGTGACACCATGTAAATCGAAGCCAAGCTGGCGACCTAGATAAAGCAGTATCGCTCCTAAACTGACAGGGATACCTTTCCGACGCTGCAATACTTTGTCAATAAAGCTGTTGTCTGAATCAAAATAGGCTTCACGATCACCTTGGAACTGCCATTGGATGAAAAATAGGCGTAGAAAGGCATCAAAGCGCTGCTTTTCATCTCGCTCGACAAACAGTTCGTTTTCCGCTTCTTTTAACAAACGAGCCAACTCATGCTTTACCCAAAGATCTTCTGTTTCTGGATTAATGGCTTTATTGAGCTCTAACGCCCCTTCCACCAGTTCCATGTTGTCAAAATCTTCGTCAAACAATTCCAGCATTACTTGTTATCCGTTTACTTAATTCACACTAAATATTCTTAACCGAAAAACATCGGTGTCTTTGAAACCGCTAATTTGCCTGCCATCGCCAGCCAACCGAGTGCGCCGAAGAAAGAAAAAGTACGTAGCAGCTTGTTTTTACCCAGTTTAAGTGCGAAGAAACCTAAAGCAATGTAGGCCATTACACAGGTGATTTTCTCGGTGAGCCAAGGCGCCGACGGGGTAAATGGAATGAAACCAGTGATCACAATCAGCGCAATACCTGACAACAACAATAACGAGTCGTTGATATGAGGAAAACGCTGTAAAAATGGGTGCTTCAACTTATTTGAATTCATCATCATCAATGCATAGCGAACGGAAAGTAGCAACGCGCTGATGACGATGGTGAGTAAATGAAAGTATTTCAAAGCTTCGTACATAGTGTTCTCTTTGATATCTGGATCTAGTGATCCGTGTTTTCTGGTAAAGCAACGAAGTAACCCAAAGTCACTCGATCGTTGCCACCGTAATCCTTCTCGGTTGCTACCTCTTGATATCCCAACGTTTCTAGGATTTCTCGAACAGCGATACCTTGATCGTAGCCATGTTCAAACATCAGCCAGCCATGAGGCTCAAGATAGTCACGTGCCTGTTGCGCGATATAACGGATATCAGCCAGGCCAGACTCTTCGGCAACCAGAGCACTTTTTGGCTCAAATCGCACATCTCCTTGATTAAGATGGGGATCATTCTCATCAATATAAGGAGGATTGGAAACGATTAAAGCAAACTTTGTGCCTTGAGCCACAGGTTCAAACCAGCTGCCCTGTTTAAAGGTCACATTTTTGATATTCAATGCCAGCGCATTCGACTCAGCAAGCAGCTTCGCTTCCTGCTGCAAATCCACGCCCATCACAGTGCGATGTGGCAGTTCAGACGCCAGTGCAATGGCAATCGCTCCCGTGCCTGTGCCTAAGTCGAGGATAGAGCCCGTTTGCGTAGCCGTTTTTTCTAACGCCAACTCCACTAAACGCTCGGTATCGGGGCGAGGAATTAACGTCGATGGCGCGACTTTAAAAGGCAAAGACCAAAACTCTCGTTCACCGATAATGTACGCCACCGGTTCGCCAGACAATCGACGCGCCACTAAGGCTTCAAACTGCTGTTGCTCTTGTTCGGTGAGTATTTTATCTGGCCAGGTAAACAGATAGCTACGCGGCTTATCCAGTACATGGCAAAGCAATACCGCGGCGTCTAAAGACGGCGAATCATTGCCTAACTCAGAAAAGCGAGATGCCGCCTGTTTAACAGCGGCATCTAGTGTCATCAACTCAGACATGGGATCAGTTGTTGTCCGCCAAAGCAGCCAATTGGTCCGCTTGGTGTTCCTGAATCACAGGGTCGATCAAAGACTGAAGATCGCCTTCCATCACTTCAGAAAGACGGTAAATCGTCAAGTTGATGCGGTGATCTGACACACGGCCTTGTGGGTAGTTGTAGGTACGAATACGGTCACTACGATCGCCTGAACCAAGCAGGTTACGACGCGTGTCAGACACTTCAGCTGCACGCTTAGCCTCTTCAGCTTGAACAATACGAGCCGCTAGAACAGCCATCGCCTTGGCTTTGTTTTTGTGCTGTGAACGCTCGTCCTGACACTCCACGACAGTACCAGTTGGTAAGTGGGTAATACGGATTGCCGAGTCGGTGGTGTTGACGTGCTGACCGCCCGCACCAGAAGAGCGGAAGGTATCAATTTTTAGATCGCTTGCTTTGATCTCTGGAATTTCCGCTTCAGGAATTTCAGGCATGATTGCCACGGTACACGCAGAGGTGTGTACGCGACCTTGCGATTCGGTTGCAGGCACACGTTGAACACGGTGACCGCCCGACTCAAACTTCAAGAAACCGTAAGCGCCATCGCCATTCACTTTCGCGATCATCTCTTTGTAGCCGCCATGTTCTGCTTCATTCGCGGACATGACTTCAATACGCCAACCACGTTTTTCTGCAAACTTGCTGTACATACGGAACAGATCGCCAGCAAAGATACCGGCTTCATCACCGCCCGCACCCGCACGAATTTCGAGGAAACAGTTACGACTGTCATTCGGATCTTTCGGTAACAGCAGGATTTGCAGTTCCGAGGCCAAGTTTTCAATCGCCGCTTTCGCTGCTTTGATCTCTTCTTGTGCCATTTCACGCATCTCTGCGTCGTCTTCTTTGGCCATCTCTTCCGCAGCAACTAAATCTTCTTGCGCTTGTTGATAGGCAGTAAAGCACTTAGTGACTTCTTCAAGTTGAGAATACTCTTTTGACAGTGCACGGAATTTGTCTTGGTCACCGATCACTCCCGGATCACCAAGAAGGTGCTGCACTTCTTCATAACGCTCAACCAGCATTTCTAGCTTGGTTAGAATCGAGGCTTTCATCATTTATATATCTTACTGATTGATAGAATTATTTGAGTTCATCCAGCCCTAAGCTTTGGCGAATGACGGTTAATTTTGCGGGCTCACCCTGCTCTGCGGCCAATTGTAGCGCACGTGTGGGTGCATGGATGAGTTTATTTGTCAGGCGATTACTCAGTTCGCGCAGTACTTTTTCTGGATCACCACCGCTTTCCAGTGCTAACAACGCTTTGCTGAGCAATTCCTCACGAATGTCATTGGCCGACTGGCGATACTCACGAATACTGTCCACCGCTTGGAGCGAGCGAAGCCAACTCATAAACGCAGCACTTTCTTCCGCCACGATCGCTTCTGCTTGAATCGCTTCGACTTTGCGCTGCTCGATATTGCTGTCAATAATTGATTGCAAATCGTCAACAGTATACAAGTAAGCATCATTCAAATCGCCCACTTGCGCTTCCACATCACGCGGTACCGCAATATCCACGAGCAAAATGGGCTGATGACGGCGCTGCTTGAGCGCAGTTTCCACCATGCCTTTGCCAATGATCGGCAGTGGGCTCGCCGTTGAGCTAATGACGATGTCTGCGCGGGCCAAATGGTCCGGAATATCTTGTAAGCTGATCACTTCCGCATCGAACTGTTCAGCCAGAGCCAATGCACGCTCACGCGTTCTGTTGGCCACTATCATCTTATGACATCCATTGGCATTTAAATGTTTTGCCACCAGTTCAATGGTTTCACCAGCCCCCACTAATAGTACCGTGGATTGAGCTAATGATTCAAAAATGTGTTTGGCTAACGTACAAGCGGCATAGGCGACCGAAACGGCGTTACCGCCAATATCGGTTTCCGTGCGGACGCGCTTAGCAACGGAAAAGGTTTTCTGAAACAATTTTTCCAAAGACGCATCTACCGCCTGCTGCTCGCGCGAATCGGAATACGCCTGTTTCACCTGCCCTAATATTTGAGGTTCACCCAGCACCAAAGAATCCAAGCCGCAAGAAACGCGCATCAGATGGCGAATTGCCGCTTGTTCTTCATACACATACAAACTCGGTTTGAGCTCTTCTAAACCGATTTGATGAAACTGGCTCAACCAATCAATCACCTTGCTGCGTGCACCCGATTTGACATCGCAATACACCTCGGTGCGGTTACAGGTAGAGAGGATCACGCTGCCATTGACTGCTTCATGCTGGCTGAGCTGCTGCAGTGCATTGGCCAGTTTGTCTGGACCAAACGCCACTTTCTCTCGCAAGTCAACCGACGCGGTGTGGTGATTTATGCCAATAGCAAGCAAAGACATCGATAGTGCTTTCTCTGTACAGAATGGAAAATTAGGAGGCGAATTTTACTTTATGCACGACTTTATTAAAAGGGTGTAGCGGATTTGTTTTCCTTACTTCGTGAGTTCGATGCTATAGTTGAGCGCTCAAAGACTTAAATCAGACAGAAAGTATCCGCCATGTTTCGACGAACTTATTTTTGGTTAATGCTCTTGCCGCTGTTTATGCTTGGCTGTACTGGCCTTCCGGACCATCCCACCAGCGTTGAGTGGCAAAGTCATCAAGCCAAACTGTCACAAATTCAATCATTTCAAGCCGTCGGCAAACTGGGTTACATCTCGCCAGATCAACGACAAAACCTCAACTTCTACTGGAAACACTCATCAGCGCAAAGCCACCTGCGTTTTACGACATTTCTTGGCCAAACCGCATTAAATCTCACTATGACGCCGCAAGGTGCTCGCGTTGAAACCTACGACGATCAAATCTTAACCGCTGAGAATGCGACCGCTTTGGTCCAACAGTTAACCGGGTTGGTTATACCTGTCGAACAACTGAGTGATTGGATCATCGGCTTGCCTAATGGCGCTGACGACTTTCAACTCAATGAGCAAAATACACTCAGCTCATTAGAGAAAGATCTCAATTTTCAGCGTTGGCATATCGCCTACACGCAGTATCGCGATGTGGAATTTCATCAGCAAGTTGTACCGCTGCCGGCCAAGCTTAGCCTGACCCAGCAAGACATCAAACTAAATATCGTTGTGAGTAAGTGGACGCTAAAATAATGATTACCAGCCCAACAACTTGGCCCTCACCAGCCAAACTCAATCTTTTCTTGTACATCAATGGCCGTACTGAAAATGGCTATCACGAACTGCAAACGTTATTTCAGTTTCTTGACCATGGCGATCAACTCACGATTACAGCCAATGACAGCGGTCATATCACACTAACGCCAGACATTGTCGATCTCCCCGTAGAACAAAATCTCATTTGGAAAGCGGCCAATGCACTCCAGAAAAAGACGGGATGCACCTTGGGCGCCAACATTCATCTGAACAAAATATTGCCGATGGGCGGCGGTATCGGTGGTGGTTCTTCCAATGCAGCAACGGCATTGGTTGCTCTGAATTTTCTTTGGCAACTTGGTCTTTCTGATGATGAACTAGCCGACATTGGCTTAAAACTGGGCGCGGATGTGCCCGTTTTTGTGCGCGGCTATGCGGCATTTGCTGAAGGTGTTGGTGAAAAACTGACTCCAGCACAACCAGAAGAGAAGTGGTATTTGGTGGTAAGACCCGATGTGCACATCGCCACCGTCGATATTTTCACGCATCCAGATTTGACGAGAAATACGCCAAAGCGTTCTCTGGAAACGCTTCTTGATAGCGAATACGGAAACGATTGCGAAAAAATTGTCCGAATGATCCACCCAAAGGTTGATAAGCAACTTTCATGGCTGCTACAATACGCGCCGTCAAGATTGACGGGGACCGGATCTTGCGTTTTCGCTGAATTTAGCAGCAGATCTGAAGCGGAATCAATCCTTGCCCAACTCTCTGACAATGTCTCGGCATTTGTCGCTCAAGGGCGCAATGTTTCGCCGCTAAAAGAGACGTTGGCTGATTATCTTTCAGCCCAAAACCGACCTATTTAAAAACTGGACGCAACCCTGAGGTTTCCACCGTGCCTGATATGAAGCTATTTGCTGGTAACGCAACACCTGAACTAGCCCAACGTATTGCTGATCGTCTCTACATTTCTCTTGGTGACGCCACTGTTTCTCGTTTCTCTGACGGTGAAGTAGCGGTACAAATCAACGAAAATGTACGTGGTAGTGACGTTTTCATTATTCAATCTACCTGTGCTCCGACCAACGACAACCTAATGGAGCTGGTCGTAATGATTGATGCAATGCGCCGCGCTTCAGCGGGCCGTATTACAGCAGTTATTCCTTACTTTGGTTACGCTCGTCAAGACCGCCGTGTGCGTTCAGCGCGTGTGCCAATCACTGCAAAAGTAGTCGCAGACTTCCTTTCAAACGTGGGTGTTGACCGCGTTCTGACGATTGATCTACACGCAGAGCAAATTCAAGGCTTCTTCGATGTGCCAGTAGACAACATCTTCGGTACGCCAGTACTACTTGAAGATATGCACGCGCGTGGTCTAGAAGATCCTGTGGTTGTATCTCCAGACCTCGGTGGTGTTGTTCGTGCTCGTGCAACGGCAAAAGCGCTTGGTGATATCGATATTGCTATCGTCGATAAGCGTCGTCCACGTGCCAACGTTTCTGAAGTGATGAACCTTATCGGTGATGTTGAAGGTCGTGACTGTGTGATCGTTGATGACATGATCGACACTGGCGGCACGCTATGTAAAGCAGCTGAAGCATTGAAAGAACGTGGTGCGAAGCGAGTATTTGCTTACGCAACTCACGCCGTGTTCTCAGGCAACGCAGCGAAAAACATCAAAAACTCTGTGCTTGACCAAGTGATCGTGACTGACTCAATCACTCTGAGCAAAGAGATGGCCGCAACCGGTAAAGTGACTCAACTAACTCTCTCTGGCATGTTGGCTGAAGCGATCCGCCGTATCAGCAACGAAGAGTCTATCTCTGCGATGTTTAACTAATCGCCATTTCGATTAGTCCAATTTTAGAACACCCCTTGATTGGGGTGTTTTTATTTGCAATAGGCTTGGCCTCGCCCATCGTTACTTTTCTGTGCTATCATACCGCGCTTTTGAAGATTCCAAAGAGATCCTAACCTTGAGTCAACAGATCAAACTTCTTGTCGGCCTTGCTAATCCCGGGCCTGAATATGCCAAAACTCGCCACAATGCGGGCGCTTGGGTAGTAGAAGAACTGGCACGCGTTCACAACGTTACGCTAAAGAATGAAGCAAAGTTCTATGGCTTAACAGGACGTATTGTGATGAATGGTCAGGAACTGCGTTTACTGATTCCAACTACCTTTATGAACCTTTCTGGTAAAGCCATTGCCGCATTGGCAAAGTTTTATCAGATTCAACCAGAAGAGATCATGGTCGCGCATGACGAGCTGGATCTTCCTCCTGGTATCGCAAAGTTCAAAAAGGGTGGTGGCCATGGTGGCCACAATGGTTTGCGAGATACCATTAGTAAACTGGGCAACAATAAAGAATTCTACCGTCTACGGATCGGCATTGGCCATCCTGGACACAAAGATAAAGTAGCGGGTTTTGTACTGGGTAAAGCACCTGCCAGTGAACAATCCTTACTCGACGCTACCGTCGACGAATCTGTTCGCTGCTTGGATATTTTGATCAAAGATGGTCTATCCAAAGCACAAAACCGCCTCCACACGTTCAAAGCTGAATAAGGTTACAATCATGGGTTTTAAATGTGGCATCGTTGGCTTGCCAAACGTTGGTAAATCAACTCTGTTTAACGCACTGACTAAAGCGGGTATTGAAGCCGCTAACTTCCCGTTCTGTACAATCGAACCAAACACTGGCGTGGTACCAGTGCCAGACTTGCGTTTAGACGAATTGGCAAAAATCGTAAACCCACAACGTATTCTGCCAACCACAATGGAATTCGTTGACATTGCAGGTCTAGTAGCTGGCGCATCTCGCGGCGAAGGTCTGGGTAACAAATTCCTAGCCAACATCCGTGAAACGGACGCAATTGGTCACGTAGTTCGTTGTTTTGAAAACGAAAATATTGTTCACGTTGCAGGCAAAGTCTCTCCAATCGAAGATATCGAAGTGATCAACCTTGAACTGGCCATGGCTGACCTTGATTCTTGCGAACGCGCCATTCAACGCCAAGCGAAGAAAGCGAAAGGCGGCGATAAAGACGCGAAATTCGAACTGACTGTTCTAGAAAAGCTGCTTCCTGTCCTCACTGAAGGTGGCTCTGCACGTACTGTAGAACTGTCTAAAGAAGAACTTGCCGCCGTTGGTTACCTAAACTTCCTAACGCTAAAGCCAACCATGTACATCGCTAACGTGAATGAAGATGGCTTCGAAAACAACCCATACCTAGACGCAGTTCGTGAATTTGCAGCAAAAGAGAATAACATTGTTGTTCCAGTTTGTGCCGCGATCGAATCGGAAATGGCAGAACTGGAAGATGACGAGCGTGCAGAATTCCTAGCGGATATGGGCATTGAAGAACCAGGTCTAAACCGCGTAATCCGTGCAGGTTACGAGTTGCTGAGCCTACACACTTACTTTACGGCTGGTGTGAAAGAAGTTCGTGCATGGACCATTCCTGTTGGTGCGACTGCACCAAAAGCGGCAGGCAAGATCCACACCGATTTTGAGAAAGGCTTCATCCGTGCAGAAGTTATTGCCTATGATGACTTCATCCAATTTAAAGGTGAAAACGGAGCAAAAGACGCAGGTAAGTGGCGTCTAGAAGGTAAAGAGTACATCGTAAAAGATGGCGATGTGGTTCATTTCCGTTTCAACGTTTAATTGTTTGTTTAAACTTTAAACAACTCAATCGAATACAAAGCCAGCCAATTTGCTGGCTTTTTTATTGGCTGAGAAAAAAGTTCACATTAAGTTATTCAAACCAAGTCAATTTGTTAGCAGTTTTCGATCACAAACACGCCTCTTTGCTTAAAAAGAAAGCGAACGATTTATTTCCCCCGATTTATTAAAAAAAACTGTTGACGGTTGTGACGCAACTCCTCATAATGCGCCCCGTTCCCGACGAGACAGCGATGAAACGAAAGGAACGGAAAACATGGTTTTGGCTACGTAGCTCAGCTGGTTAGAGCACATCACTCATAATGATGGGGTCACAGGTTCGAATCCCGTCGTAGCCACCATCCCTAAGAACTTTTTTAAAGAGTTATTAGGAATAGATGCGGAAGTGGCGAAATTGGTAGACGCACCAGATTTAGGTTCTGGCGCCGCGAGGTGTGAGAGTTCGAGTCTCTCCTTCCGCACCATCATTGAACAAACCCAGCTTAGGCTGGGTTTTGTTTTATCTGACGTTCTTATCTTCATTGCATTGTTCATTGTTTGTGAAAACAAAAAAAAGCGAACTCGATGAGTCCGCTTTCCTTCCCTGATACTAGCGCTCGTTTATGAGCCCTTGCCCAAGGCCATCACATTCCTAGCGCATATTTCAATACTTGATGCTTGATAGGCCCAGAGTGCTCAGCCAACTTGAGGGCAGCGTTACGAACCAACTTTAATGGGGTGATATCGTTGCTAAAGCCTTTGTAGAACAGATCCATCCCCGTTTGCATTAGCAAGTTGTCCGCATAACGTGCTTTCTGATAGGCCGCTTGTTGAGTCATTGTCAGAGGTTGGTTTTCCGTTACCTTAAGTAACGCTTCAACGTCTTTAAAACCAAGATTGACGCCTTGGCCGGCTAATGGATTGATCGTGTGGGCCGCATCACCAACCAACAAACAATTTTGTTGATAATACGCTTGTGCATGTCGTCGGGTTAATGGGAAAGAATCCCAGTACAGCACGTCAAACTCTCCCAATTCATCAGGGAAATGACGAATAATTTCCTGTTTCAGCTTTTCTGCGCTCATGGCTGACAACTCACGAATACGCTTGGGTGAATCGTACCAAACCAAAGAACCTTGCTGGCCTTTCAATGGCAAAAAAGATCGTGGGCCAGTTGGGGTAAATTGCTGCCAAGTGATCGCCTGTTGCGCAGATTCCGTCGCAATATTGATCAACATACAATGTTGGCGATAATCCCATGCGGTAATGCCAATGCCAGCCAACTCACGCACCTGAGAGTTGGCACCATCTGCGCCAATGACCCAAGAGGCTTCAATTTCTAAACCACTCTCAAGCGTCAACGTGTTGATCTCATCGAACTCAAGACGCTTCAGTTTATCTGGGCATTGCAGAGTCAAATTCGGGTACTGAGCAAACTCTTGCCACAACCCCAATTGAATTAGACGGTTCTCCACAATGTAACCTAGCTGTTCCAAATTGAGTTCATCGCTGTGAAAACGTGTACGACATTCTGGGTGCTCCCAGGTTTCTAAGCGTTTGTAGGGACAAACTCGAGTTGCTTGAATATGTTGCCAGGCCCCTAGCGATTCCAGCAAACGCACGGAGTTATGGGAAATGGCGGACACTCGGATGTCCATCGGTTGGCTTGCTTCAAACGCTTTCGGCTCAAACCCTTCAACCACGATGACTTTTCTGCCTTGTTTGGCAAATCCGATGGCCACAGCCGCACCTACCATGCCGCCACCGACGACGGCAATGTCGTATTTATTCATCTTGTACTCTTGATCAACTTGATTCAAAGACGGTTTTGCATTGTACGTTTTACTGGCAAGTTTGCGAAACACTTTGTCCCTATCAAGCGGCTTAGGTCACTCAGTTTCCATCGACAAAAACCTTAAAAAACCAAGGCGAAATACCTGACAAGACCCTAGATAAAATCAGGCTTTGCGAAGAATTCACCAGATCACTAGTCAGTAGGTTTTTAAAGCAGTACAATACGCCGCTTACCGCCGTGATGGCGGCTATACTTTGAACAATTTGTTCAACGAATTTTTAGTATTAACACGAGCGAAAGTGAGATGAGTAAGAAACTGCTAATTAAAACCTGGGGTTGCCAGATGAACGAATACGATTCATCGAAAATGGCGGATCTGCTGAACGCAGCAAATGGCTACGAATTGACAGAAGAACCAGAAGAAGCAGATGTTCTATTACTTAACACCTGTTCGATCCGTGAAAAGGCGCAAGAAAAAGTGTTCCACCAGCTTGGCCGTTGGAAAACGCTCAAAGATAAAAAGCCAGGCGTCGTGATCGGTGTTGGTGGTTGTGTAGCAACACAGGAAGGCGATCACATTCGTGAACGTGCACCTTTTGTTGACGTTATCTTTGGTCCTCAAACCTTGCACCGTCTTCCTGAAATGATCAAACAATCACAAAGTGAAGATGCACCAGTGATGGACATTTCATTCCCAGAAATCGAGAAGTTCGACAGTCTGCCAGAACCGCGTGCAGAAGGCGCAACCGCATTCGTTTCTATCATGGAAGGCTGTTCTAAGTACTGTACTTACTGCGTAGTGCCTTACACTCGTGGTGAAGAAGTCAGCCGCCCAATGGACGATGTGCTATACGAAATCGCGCAACTTGCCGAGCAAGGCGTTCGTGAAGTGAATCTGCTAGGCCAAAACGTAAACGCATACCGTGGCCCGATGCACGATGGTGAAATCTGTTCTTTTGCAGAACTGCTTCGCCTTGTTGCGTCTATCGATGGTATCGACCGTATTCGCTTTACCACCAGCCACCCACTTGAGTTCACCGATGATATCATCGCTGTCTACGAAGATACGCCAGAGCTGGTGAGCTTCCTTCATCTACCAGTACAAAGTGGTAGCGATCGCATTCTGACGATGATGAAACGTCCTCACACTGGCATCGAATACAAGTCGATCATCCGTAAACTGCGCAAAGCGCGTCCTGATATCCAAATCAGTTCTGACTTTATTGTTGGCTTCCCAGGTGAAAGCGACAAAGATTTCCAAGACACCATGAAGCTGATCAAAGATGTCGACTTTGACATGAGCTTCAGCTTCATCTTCTCTCCTCGCCCTGGTACTCCTGCGGCAGATTACCCATGTGATCTTTCAGAAGAGACGAAGAAAGAGCGCTTATACGAACTGCAACAACAAATTAACGCACAAGCCATGCGTTACTCTCGCCTAATGCTAGGCACAGAGCAGCGTGTACTGGTTGAAGGTCCTTCTAAGAAGAACTTGATGGAGCTACGTGCTCGTACAGAAAACAACCGTGTAGTAAACTTTGAAGGTAGCGCAGATCTGATTGGTCAGTTCGTTGATGTGAAAATTACCGATGTATTTGCAAACTCACTGCGTGGTGAGATTGTACGTACTGAAAAAGACATGGACCTACGTAGCATGATTTCGCCAACACAAATGATGGCCAAAACACGCCGCGAAGATGAGCTAGGTGTAGCGACATTTACGCCATAAGCTCGTATTAATCGCCATTGAGAGCCTGGTTGTTATCAGGCTCTCGTTAAGTGGCAGACAATGAGAGGCAACATTGAGCAATAAAATCGTCACTCTAGAGATTAACCTAGAACCCTCCGATAACCGCCGTCTTGCAAGCTTGTGCGGTCCTTTTGATGACAATATCAAACACTTAGAACGTCGACTCGGCGTTGAAATCAGTTACCGTGGCAACTTCTTTACCATCGTTGGTAAACCTCATACTTCCGCTGCCGCGCTCGATATCATTAAAACACTTTACGTTGAAACCGCGACGGTTCGTGGTCAAATTAAAGATGTTGAACCTGAAGATATCCACCTTGCGATCAAAGAATCTGGTGTGCTTGAACAGAACCAAGAGTCAGCCATCGCACATGGTAAAGAAGTGTTTGTCAAAACCAAGAAAGGGGTGATCAAACCTCGCACGCCGAATCAGGCGCAATACTTGGTCAATATGGTCACGCACGACATCACTTTCGGCATTGGTCCTGCTGGTACGGGTAAAACCTACCTTGCGGTTGCTGCAGCTGTCGATGCGCTAGAGCGTCAAGAGATCCGCCGCATTCTGCTCACTCGTCCTGCGGTTGAAGCAGGTGAAAAACTCGGTTTCCTACCGGGTGATTTGAGTCAGAAAGTCGATCCTTATTTACGCCCGCTTTACGATGCATTGTTTGAAATGCTCGGTTTTGAACGGGTTGAAAAGTTGATTGAACGTAACGTCATCGAAGTGGCACCACTGGCATACATGCGTGGTCGCACACTCAACGATGCGTTCATCATTCTCGATGAGAGCCAAAACACCACCGTAGAACAGATGAAAATGTTCCTGACCCGTATCGGCTTTAACTCTCGCGCCGTGATCACGGGGGATGTCACGCAGATTGACTTACCTCGCGGTGCAAAATCGGGCCTTCGTCATGCCATCGAAGTGCTCAATGAAGTGGAAGAGATCAGCTTTAACTTTTTCCAATCCGATGACGTCGTTCGCCACCCAGTCGTCGCGCGCATCGTCAATGCCTACGAGAAGTGGGAAGCACAAGACCAAAAAGAGCGTAAAGAGTTTGAACAACGTCGCCGAGAAGAGCGCGATGCCAAACTGCTTGAAGCCGCCAAAGCCGAGCTTTCTGCACAAATCAGCGCGGATAAGGAAACCACACATGGCAATTGAACTGGATCTGCAACTTGCGGTCGAAGATCAAAGCGGCCTACCCAGTGTGCAAGATTTCCAAACCTGGCTGGACAAGACCATCACCTCTTTCCAGCCACAAGCTGAAGTGACCATTCGTATCGTGGATGCTAAAGAAAGCCACCAGCTAAATAATGAGTACCGTGGCAAAGATAAGCCCACTAACGTGCTTTCTTTTCCGTTTGAAGCGCCCCCTGGAATGGAAATGGATTTGTTGGGTGATTTGGTTATTTGTCGCCAAGTGGTTGAACAAGAAGCCATAGAGCAAGACAAACCCCTAATGGCACATTGGGCGCATATGGTTGTACATGGTAGCTTGCATCTGTTAGGTTATGACCATATTGAGGACGACGAAGCTGAAGAGATGGAGTCCCTCGAAACAGAAATCATGCAAGAGATGGGTTTCTCTGATCCATATCTTGCAGAAAAAGAGTGAGTATTCAAACCGTTAGTATTAGGTTCGAGTGCCAAATGTGAGCTATCACACTTCTGATAGCGTTACTTATTAGAGAAACAATGAACGACGACAATTCTCAAAATTCCGACGGTCCGAGTAGAAAGTCCTTCTTCGGACGCCTAGGTCAATTATTTCAGGGTGAGCCTAAAGATCGCCAAGAGTTAGTGGATGTTATCCGAGATTCTGAAGTAAATGACCTGATTGACCATGACACTCGCGACATGCTCGAAGGTGTGATGGAAATTGCTGAAATGCGCGTTAGGGACATCATGATCCCTCGCTCGCAAATGGTCACCATTGAGAGAAAAGACAATCTCGATTCACTTATCGCACTGATCACCGATGCGCAGCACTCGCGCTACCCAGTTATCAGTGAAGATAAAGACCATGTAGAAGGCATCCTACTTGCGAAGGACTTACTCAAATACTTAGGCTCAGACAGTGCTCCATTTGATATCGAAGAAGTTATCCGCCCAGCGGTCGTGGTTCCTGAAAGTAAGCGAGTCGATCGCCTACTGAAAGAATTCCGCCAAGAACGTTATCACATGGCCATTGTTGTTGATGAATTTGGTGGCGTCTCCGGCCTTGTCACCATCGAAGATATTCTTGAAGAAATTGTTGGGGATATCGAAGATGAGTTCGACGAAGAGGAAGATGCCGATATTCGTAAACTCAGCAAGCATACTTATGCGGTCAAAGCATTGACCACCATTGAAGAGTTTAACGAAACCTTTGGCAGTCGTTTTAGCGATGAAGAAGTGGATACAGTGGGTGGTTTGGTGATGACAGCCTTTGGTCACTTACCAACTCGTGGCGAGATCGTAGAAATTGATGGTTTCAATTTCAAAGTGACCGCCGCCGATAACCGTCGTGTTATCCAGTTACAAGTCACCGTGCCTGACTCGGTTTCTGTTGCAGAAACCACTCCAGAGTAACGATAACCGCCTCTGCAAAGAGGAATATCAGACGAACGATAGATGAAAAATACCCTATTTCATCGCCTCAAGCGGCCCATTGCGGCCGCTTTTGTTGGCGCTCTCACTACGCTTGCCTTTGCACCTTACCAAATTTGGTTAGTTGCGCTTATTACACCAGCCCTGTTACTTATCCTTATCCATGATCAATCACGTCGCCAAGCCATTTGGACGGGTTACGCATGGGGATTAGGGCAGTTTGCCTCCGGCATTAGCTGGGTCTACGTCAGTATCGCAGGCTTTGGTGGCATGCCTCTGGCGGCTAACCTCTTTTTGATGGGTGCACTCATCGCCTATCTCGCCATCTACCCTGCACTCTTCACTTGGAGCTATCAACGCTTTTTTGCCAAAGCTACCTTGCTCAACTTGTTGCTTGCGGCGCCAGCCCTTTGGTTGATAGCCGACTGGTTGCGTGGTTGGGTGATGACGGGCTTCCCTTGGCTGTGGCTCGGTTACAGTCAAATCGATTCACCTCTGGCGAGTTTCGCTCCGATAGGTGGTGTTGAGCTGCTTACGCTACTGCTTTTGGTCGGTGCCGGAGCGATCGCCTATGCGGTAATTCATAAACGTTGGTCGATGCTACTCATCCCGACGGTGTTACTCAGCACGGGTTATGGCTTATCACATTGGGACTGGGTCACACCGCAGCCGGACAAAACCACTAAAGTGGCGCTTATCCAAGGCAATGTCGACCAAAACTTAAAATGGTTACCAAGCCAACGCTGGCCAACCATTATGAAGTACACCGATTTAAGCCGTGAAAACTGGGACGCCGATATTATTATTTGGCCAGAAGCCGCTATTCCAGCGTTTGAAGTCGAGTTGCCCTCCTATCTGAGTAATTTGGACAGTGCGGCAAAAATGAATCAAAGCGCGATCATCAGTGGCATTGTCAATCAAGCCGAAGATGGTCAGTTTTACAACAGCATTCTTTCCGTCGGCCTGACGCCTTATGGGGATTACTCTTTTGATCTCACTGAGCGTTATCATAAGCATCACCTGCTGCCGTTCGGTGAGTTTGTCCCGTTTGAGCAAATTTTGCGTCCATTAGCACCGTTTTTTAATTTGCCCATGTCATCATTTAGCCGTGGTGATTTTGTGCAGCCTAATATCGTGGCAAATGGCCATCCAATGGCGCCAGCGCTGTGTTACGAAATTATCTTTAACGAGCAAGTAAGGCAAAACGTTACCGACGACACCGATTTCCTTTTGACTCTATCAAACGACGCTTGGTTTGGTCGTTCAATTGGCCCCTTGCAACACATGGAAATCGCACGAATGCGTGCTCTCGAGCTGGGCAAACCGCTGATTCGTTCCACCAATAATGGTTTAACGGCCGTTACTGACCATAGAGGTAAAATTATCGCCTCTATTCCACAGTTTGAAACGGCGGTACTGCGGGCAGAGCTTACGCCAACCCAAGGACAAACGCCCTATCATCAACTAGGCAGTTGGCCACTCTACATTTGGGTTGCCTTGTCACTTGCTCTCGCATGGTGGCGAAAACGCCGAACGAATGCTTAGCGGCAAAAGCAATGGAGAAAACCCGTTGCGAAAAGCGCAAGCACAGATGGGCAAAAAACAAAAGGTACGCAATGCGTACCTTTTCTGTTTCTCACGTGAGCAAAAAGAGCGTGATTACGGTTTCAACGCTTGGCGGCTAAAGCCCTTGTGACCACATTTGATGCAAGGAATGATCACGGTTGGATGATTGTAGGAGGTTTTATGGCCACATTCATCACACACCAACACACCAAGCCCTATCACCTCTCCCGCTTCGTAAAGACCTTGATGTTCAAGATCTTCAAACAGTTCAACCCATTCCACTTTGGTTCTGTCAGTAATTTCGAGCAAACCTTGCCAAATAGAATCGGCAATGGTGAGGTAAAAAGGTCCACTTTTGCTCTCTTCATAGTTGTCGGCAAACTCTTTTAAGTCCGCTTTTACGTACGCAGAGATCAACGCCAACTCATCTTTGGTCATATCATTCGCCGCTGATATCACCTTGCCAGATGTTTCTAGGACGTTGTTCACTTCATCTGGGCTATGTTTGAGTGTCTCGATGACATCTTCCAACATTTCTTCATAACCGGATTTACGTTTCGGCATGGCAGTCCTCCATCTGTAAAGATTGGCTATTGTTGTGCACGGTACCTTTAGGTATTCTATGACGATCTATTTCAATCTGTTCTAACCGAACTCACAAATTCCAAGATAACCGGATACCATCGATGCAAGAACAATATAATCCACAAGATATTGAACAGAAAGTTCAACAGCACTGGGACAACAACAAAACATTTGTTGTGACTGAAGATCCAACCAAAGAGAAGTTCTACTGCCTCTCTATGTTCCCATACCCAAGTGGTCGACTGCACATGGGTCACGTGCGTAACTACACCATCGGTGACGTAGTATCTCGTTTCCAACGCCTACAAGGCAAAAACGTCATGCAGCCAATCGGCTGGGACGCATTCGGTCTACCTGCAGAAAACGCAGCGGTGAAAAACAACACCGCGCCTGCGCCTTGGACTTACGAAAACATCGAATACATGAAGAACCAACTTAAGCTTCTTGGCTTTGGTTATGACTGGAACCGCGAATTCGCCACTTGTACGCCTGAGTACTACCGTTGGGAACAAGAGTTCTTCACTAAGCTTTACCAGAAAGGTCTGGTTTACAAGAAGACGTCTTCTGTTAACTGGTGTCCAAACGACCAAACGGTTCTTGCGAACGAGCAGGTTGAAGACGGCTGCTGCTGGCGTTGTGATACGCCTGTAGAGCAAAAAGAAATTCCTCAGTGGTTTATCAAGATCACCGAGTACGCTCAAGAACTGCTTGATGATCTAGACAAACTTGAAGGCTGGCCAGAAATGGTGAAAACCATGCAACGCAACTGGATTGGTCGTTCTGAAGGTGTAGAGCTCAAGTTTGAAGTGAAAGGTCAACAAGACCTAGAAGTGTACACCACTCGTCCAGACACACTAATGGGTGTAACTTATGTCGGTATCGCAGCAGGTCACCCTCTAGCGAAAATTGCCGCTGAGAATAACCCAGAGCTTGCTGCGTTCATCGAAGAATGTAAGAACACCAAAGTTGCTGAAGCTGAATTGGCCACCATGGAGAAGAAAGGTATGGCGACGGGCCTTACTGCTATTCATCCATTAAACGGCCGTGAAGTGCCAGTGTACGTCGCTAACTTCGTATTGATGGACTACGGTACAGGCGCTGTTATGGCAGTACCGGCACACGACCAACGTGACTTCGAGTTCGCCACTAAGTACGGTCTAGACATCATTCCGGTAATCAAGCCAATTGATGGCAGCGAGCTAGACATCTCAGAAGCGGCCTACACAGAGAAAGGCGTGCTGTTCGATTCAGGTGAGTTCGATGGCCTAGAATTCCAAGCAGCGTTCGATGCCATCGCAGCGAAGCTAGAAGCAGAAGGCAAAGGCACTAAGACGGTTAACTTCCGTCTACGTGACTGGGGTGTATCTCGTCAACGTTACTGGGGTGCACCAATCCCAATGGTCACCACTGAAGATGGCCAAGTTCACCCAGTACCCGCAGACCAACTACCCGTGATTCTTCCTGAAGACGTAGTAATGGACGGCGTAACGAGCCCAATCAAAGCCGACAAAGAGTGGGCGAAGACAACCTTCAACGGTGAGCCAGCTCTACGTGAGACAGATACGTTCGATACCTTTATGGAATCTTCTTGGTACTACGCACGTTACTGTTCACCACAAGCTGACGACATCCTAGATCCAGAAAAAGCCAACTACTGGCTGCCTGTAGACCAATACATCGGTGGTATCGAGCACGCGTGTATGCACCTACTGTACTCTCGCTTCTTCCACAAACTGCTGCGTGATGCGGGCTACGTGACGTCTGACGAGCCGTTCAAGCAACTACTGTGTCAAGGCATGGTACTGGCAGATGCTTTCTACTACACCAACGATAAAGGTGGCAAAGAGTGGGTATCACCAACAGAAGTGAAAGTTGAACGCGATGGCAAAGGTCGCATCACTTCGGCTGTCGACAACGAAGGTCGTAGCGTAGAACACTCAGGCATGATCAAAATGTCTAAGTCGAAAAACAACGGTATCGACCCACAAGAGATGGTCGACAAATACGGCGCAGACACAGTACGTCTATTCATGATGTTTGCTTCTCCAGCAGACATGACACTTGAGTGGCAAGAGTCTGGCGTAGAAGGGGCTAACCGCTTCCTGAAACGTGTTTGGAAACTCGTAAACGAGCACACATCAAAAGGCGCAGCAGAAGCAGTAGATGCAGCCGCACTGTCTGGTGATCAAAAAGCACTGCGTCGTGACGTTCACAAAACCATCGCCAAAGTAACCGATGACGTTGCGCGTCGTCAGACGTTCAACACCGCGATCGCTGCGGTCATGGAGTTGATGAACAAGCTGGCGAAAGCGCCACAAGAATCTGCACAAGATCGTGCGATCCTTGACGAAGCGCTAAAAGCGGTCGTTGCGATGCTGTACCCCATCACTCCGCATATCTGTTTCGAAATGTGGACGGCACTTGGCCAGCAAGACATCGACAACGCATCTTGGCCAACTTACGATGAGCAGGCTCTGGTTGAAGACGAAAAACTGATTGTTGTTCAGGTCAACGGCAAAGTCCGCGGTAAAATCACCGTTGCTGCAGACGCCACGAAAGAGCAAGTTGAACAAATCGGTCTTAACGAAGAAAACGTCTCTAAACACCTAGACGGCGTGACTATCCGTAAAGTGATTTACGTACCAGGCAAACTATTGAGCATCGTGGCGAACTGATCACGATATCAAGAGTGAAAAACCACCAAATGAGGCGAACCAACTCGCCTCATTTGGGTCCAAGTAGGGGTAAGCATTTTACCCTACTTATCTAAAATCATGGCTTGTCCGTGGTTTTAGATAAGTCTAATCATCGGGCCATTACTAACCGACTTTTGTAAATAAAGAAGAGCATCTCCATGCGTTTTACGTCTGTGTTTAAAATCTCGTTCATTCTCGCCTTCTCCACCATACTATCGGCATGTGGTTTCCATCTCCGAGGTGAATACTCTGTTCCAGAAGAGCTGAGTACGCTCTCTTTTACCAGTTATGATGAATACAGCCCGTTAGCACGCGCAGTCCGCTCACAACTGCTTTTAAATAAAGTCAATCTCGTCGCTCCAGCCGAAACGGTTCCAAACCTATATTTGATTGGCGAGAGCATTGAAGAGCGTACGTTATCGCTCTATCAAAACAGCCGCGCAGCGGAAAAAGAGCTGACGTATGTGGTGAACTACCGCGTTACCGTGCCAGACTTGGGCAGCAAAGACTTTAAAACTCGCGTCAATCGCAACTACCTTGATAACCCACTTACCGCACTGGCTAAGTCGGTGGAACGTGAAGTGATCGAAGATGAAATGCGCAAACAAGCGGCCAGTCAAATGATGCGCCAGATGGGGCGTCTGCGCGCAGAATACGAGAATGAAGACCAACCATCGGCTAATCAGTAATTATGCGAATTTTTGCCGATAACCTTGCTCAGCAACTGACGAAAGACCTAAAACCCGTTTACTTAATCTTTGGCAACGAGCCCTTGTTAATACAAGAAAGCCGAACCGCGATCCAAAAAGCGGCCTTTCAACAAGGTTTCGAAGAGCGTCATCGCTTTGCCGTTGATACAAGCTTGAACTGGAATGAGGTTTACGACTGTTGCCAAGCTCTGAGTCTGTTTTCCAGCCGACAACTGATTGAACTTGAACTGCCAGAAAGCGGCGTCAATGCATCTATCGCCAATGAGCTGCTTTCTGTCGCTCAGATGCTGCATACCGATATTATGTTAGTTATCATTGGTAGCAAACTCACCAAAGCGCAAGAAAACGCCAAATGGTTCAAAACATTGAGCCAGCAAGGCCACTGGATCAGTTGTCTAACACCCGATAATCAACGCCTGCCACAGTTTGTATTAAATCGCTGCCGTCAACTGAATTTAAAACCAGACCAACAAGCGGTACAAATGCTCGCGCAATGGCATGAAGGCAATCTGTTTGCCCTTTCTCAAAGTCTTGAGAAACTGGCACTGCTCTATCCAGACGGCGAGCTCAACTTGATTCGCTTGGAGGAATCCCTCAGCCGACATAATCACTTTACTGTTTTTCACTGGATTGACGCACTATTGGAAGGGAAAGCCAACCGCTGCCAAAAAATCTTGCGTCAACTTGAAGCAGAAGATATTGAAGCGATTATTTTGTTGCGTTCATTGCAAAAAGAACTGCTATTGCTTTTACAAATGCAGCAACAACTGCAGCAAAGCTCTATGATGCAAGTGTTCGAAAAGCACCGAATTTGGCAAAACAAGAAACCGCTCTACACTGCGGCTTTAACTCGACTCAAGAGCACTAAGCTGAGACAACTGCTCACATTGCTTGCCAAGGCAGAAATTCTGGCGAAAACCCAGTATGAGCAACCAGTATGGCCAATTCTGCAGCAATTAAGCGTCGAGATGTCTCTCCCTGACGTAGAGTTAGCTTTTAAAAGTTAAAAGCGTGCTATATTGCGCGCGCATGTAAAACAGAGAACAACACCGAGGAAATATTCGTGCTTCGCGAAGAACTAAAAGACTTTTTGGCTGATAAAGCCGACGATATGAAAGCAGAAAACATCGTAATTCTGAACGTGGAAGACAAATCCAGCGTGACGGATTATATGATCATCTGCACTGGCACATCGAAACGTCATGTTGCATCGATTGCTGATCACGTCGCTGATGAAGTAAAAAAAGTAGGCCTTCAGCCATTAGGCATGGAAGGTGAAAACGAAGGCGAATGGGTCGTGCTGGATATGGGTGATGCGATGCTACACGTAATGCAAGAAGAACACCGCCAGCTATACCAACTCGAAAAACTTTGGGGTTAATGGTTTGAAAATTCAGTTGATCGCCGTTGGTACAAAAATGCCAAAGTGGGTTGAAGAAGGTTTTCAAGAATATCGCCGTCGTTTCCCACACGATATGCCACTAGAGCTCATTGAGATCACGGCGGGTAAACGAGGCAAAAACGCAGATATCGCCCGCATTTTACAAAAAGAAGGCGAAGCGATGTTAGCCGCCATTCCCAAAGGCAATCGCATTGTCACACTCGATATCCCTGGAAAGAAGTGGGATACCCCAGAGTTGGCACAACAGCTTGAAGCGTGGAAACTGGATGGTCGAGATGTCTCGATCTTGATTGGTGGCCCAGAAGGATTAGCACCCGCATGCAAAGCCGCTGCTGAGCAAAGTTGGTCTCTTTCAGCGCTCACCTTACCTCACCCGTTAGTGCGTATTGTGATGGCCGAGAGTTTATATCGTGCGTGGAGTATCACCACGAATCACCCTTATCATCGAGAATAAGTTCAGCCCAATGAGTGAGACGCTGCGTTAATGATGAGAAAACGCCGAACCACGATACGAGATTACCAAGCCGAAGCACGGTTGTTTGCCAATCGTGCTCTGGTGGCGTTTTTCGGTATCGTCGCCTTAATGGGCGTACTGGTGACCAACCTATACAACATTCAGGTCAACCAGTATCAAGATTACAAAACCCGCTCGAATGACAACCGCATTAAAGTGGTGCCCATCGCACCCAATCGTGGCTTGATTTATGATCGCAACGGCGTTTTATTAGCGGAAAACAGACCGGTTTTTGACTTGGAAATCACACCGGAAAAAGTCAAAAACATGGATGCCACGATTACTCAGTTGCAAACCCTGTTTGAAATCACGCCAGAACAAATCGAACGTTTCCATCGCGAGCGAAAACGCACGCGTCGCTTCAAATCGGTCCCGATTCTCAGTCAACTTACAGAAAAACAAGTCGCGGTATTCTCCGTGAATCAATACCGTTTTCCTGGCGTTGAAGTGTCTGGCACATTGAAGCGCTACTACCCTTATGGCGAAATTCTCACTCATGTGATTGGCTACGTATCACGCATCAACGACCGAGACATGCAACGGCTGAGTGATGAAGGTAAAGAAGCCAACTATCAAGCAACACGCGACATCGGCAAGCTTGGCATTGAGAAGTTTTACGAAGACATGCTCCACGGAACGGCTGGCTACCAAGAAGTCGAGGTCAACAGCCGTGGGCGAGTCATCCGCACCCTCAAATTTGTTCCGCCACTGCCTGGCAAAGATATTGTGTTGAACATTGATATCAAACTGCAAACCTATGTTCATCAGTTGCTCGACGGTAGACGAGGCAGTGCGATCGTTCTGGATCCGAAAGACAATGGCATTTTGGCCATGGTATCGAGCCCAAGTTATGACCCCAATGCGTTCGTCCACGGCATTTCAGGCAAAGGTTACAGCGATCTTCTTAACGACAAAAACCGCCCGTTGGTAAACCGTTCGACGCTGGGGATTTACCCCCCCGCTTCGACCGTCAAACCCTTTATCGCCGTCTCTGCATTGCAAGAAGGTGTGGTAACACCCAACACAACCAGAAACGATCCTGGTTATTGGCGCATCCCCAACTCCGATACACGTCCCTTCCGTGACTGGCTGCGTTGGGGACATGGTCGAGTGAACTTGGTGCAATCCATTGAAGAATCGGTTGATACCTTTTTCTACCAAATCGCTTACGACTTAGGCATTGATCGTCTTTCCAATTGGATGAGTATGTTTGGTTTTGGTGACTACACCGGCATCGATATATTTGAAGAAAGCAAAGCCAACATGCCAACACGCGATTGGAAAATGTCTCGTCATAAAACACCTTGGTACAAAGGCGACACCATTCCCGTTGGTATTGGCCAAGGTTACTGGACAGCAACACCAATGCAACTTGCGAAAGCCACTTCTGTATTAGTTAACGAAGGAAACGTGACCGCACCGCACTTATTGCGTGCCACGATTGAAAACGGTGAAGCGTTTGACAGCCGAAAGCTCTCTGATTACGTCACTTATCCCCCCATTCAAAACGTACCAGACAAATACTGGAACCTCGCCAAAGAAGGGATGCGCTTGGTTAACCATGGCAAGAAAGGCACCGCGCGACGCTCATTTACCGGTATGCCTTACATGACCGCAGGTAAATCAGGCACAGCGCAGGTTTTTGGCTTGGCAGAAGACCAAGAATATAACGCCGATGAGCTGGCCGAGCACTTACGCGACCACGCTCTCTTTACTGGCTTTGCGCCATTTGACGATCCTAAAATCATCGTCACTATAGTGTTAGAAAACGCGGGCGGCGGCTCCTCCAATGGTGCTCCTGTCGCAAGACGTATTTTTGATAAAGTGTTACTCGATAAAGACAGTGACGAGGTCAAACACTGATGAAACTCGATCCAGCAACCGGAAAGAATCGCGCTCTGTTTGAGCGATTTCATATCGACCTGCCACTTCTTCTAGGCATTTTGGCCCTGATGGGGTTTGGCTTAGTTGTGATGTACAGTGCCAGCGGGCAAAGCTTGGCGATGATGGATCGCCAAGCAATGCGCATGGCACTCTCTATCGTGGTGATGCTCGTGTTAGCGCAAATTTCACCACGCACTTACGAATCGTTAGCCCCTTTAATGTTTGTTGGCGGCGTAATCCTTCTTCTTGGCGTACTCTTTTTCGGTGAAGCGTCAAAAGGAGCTCAACGCTGGTTGAATCTTGGTTTCGTCCGCTTTCAGCCCTCAGAGCTGCTTAAACTGGCGGTACCATTAATGGTGGCGCGCTTCATTGGTAAACGGCCGCTGCCTCCCACCTTCCAAACCTTGTGTATCGCATTGGTGATGGTGTTCATTCCGACCATTTTGATCGCTAAACAACCTGACCTCGGCACTTCGATTCTGATTGCGGCCTCGGGTATTTTCGTTATCTTCTTAGCGGGGATCAGCTGGCGCATTATTGGTGCGGCAGCGGTGGCGTTAGCCGCATTTATCCCAATTTTGTGGTTCTTCTTGATGCGCGAGTATCAGAAAGTGCGTGTCAGAACCCTTTTTAATCCTGAGTCAGATCCTCTTGGTGCGGGCTATCATATTATTCAGAGTAAAATCGCCATCGGTTCTGGCGGCATATCTGGTAAGGGCTGGCTGCAAGGGACACAGTCTCAACTCGAATTTCTTCCTGAACGACATACCGACTTCATCTTTGCAGTGATCGCCGAAGAATGGGGCATGATTGGCTTCTTACTGCTGCTTTCGCTGTACCTATTCATCATCGGTCGTGGGCTTTACTTAGCATCTCAAGCACAAACGGCGTTTGGCCGTATGATGGCAGGCAGTGTTGTGTTGAGCTTTTTCGTTTACATCTTTGTTAACATTGGCATGGTCAGCGGTATCTTGCCCGTTGTGGGGGTACCACTGCCACTCATCAGTTATGGCGGTACTTCCATGGTGACCTTGATGGCGGGCTTCGGTATTCTGATGTCTATCCATACTCACCGTAAAGCATTCTCAAAGGCAAATTAATGAATAAATCCATTGTTATCTTCAGTTTACTTTGCGGCGCGTCGCTTTTAGCGGGCTGTAGCTCTAAACCTGAGGGGCGCTATAGCCTAGAGTCAGATGTTGCTCCTGACCAACCGATTTCCGTCGAGCATATCGAAGATGCCCACCCACGTTATGAGCCATACAGCTTAGGTGGAAACAAAGATTACACTTTGCGCGGCCAAGACTACAAAATTGTGCGCGATGTAAAAGGGTTTAAAGAGTCTGGCATTGCCTCTTGGTACGGTAAAAAATTCCAAGGCCATCTCACCTCGAATGGTGAAATCTACGATATGTACTCGATGACCGCAGCACATAAAACCTTGCCATTGCCAAGTTACGTGAAGGTGACCAACAAAGACAATGGCAAAAGCACCATTGTGCGGGTGAACGATCGGGGTCCTTTCCACGAAGGACGTATCATTGACCTGAGCTACGCCGCCGCTTACAAATTGGATGTACTAAAAACGGGCACCGCCAATGTGGAAATTGAAGTATTGAACTTTGAACCGCCAACCGATGCCAAAGCGCTGGAAAATCATCCCAAATATCTCATTCAAGTATTAAGTTCAAAATCTGCTGAACGAGCGAGAACTTTAGGACAAGATCTTGGTCAAAACCTGAATGTAGACTCTTTCTTAGAAAGCACCGACGATACGCATCGTCTCATGTTGGGGCCATTTACTGACTTTACGCTGACGCAACAGATCTTAGATCAAGTTAAGTTGGCAGGTCATGAAAGCGCCTTCATCAGAAAGCGAGCCATCACTCGTTGACAACTGACATGACACTTTCTAGTGTTAGACGCTCTGACTTACAGTGCGAATCTGTTAAGATATGGACAATTAACCAAAAAAATTGAATTACCATGAACAAAACAACAAAAATTGTGAAATCCACTCTCGTTTCTTCCCTTGCACTTTCTGCAACGCTGGCTTACTCAGTTTCTGCTGCTCCAGTTGTGGTGCCTGACGCGCCACAAATCGCAGCTAAAGGTTTTGTTCTAATGGACTACCATTCAGGCAAAGTATTGGCAGAGAAAGAGATGAACACTAAGCTCTCTCCAGCCAGCTTGACCAAAATGATGACCAGCTACGTGATCGGCCAAGAGTTAGAGCGCGGTAACATCAGCCTAGAAGATGACGTTGTAATTAGTAAGAATGCGTGGGCAAAAAATTTTCCAGACTCTTCAAAGATGTTTATCGAAGTGGGCACCACGGTAAAAGTGAAAGATCTTAACCGCGGTATTATCGTTCAGTCAGGTAACGACGCCTGTGTGGCCATGGCTGAACATATTGCGGGGTCAGAAGATGCGTTTGTTGATCTCATGAACGCATGGGCCAGTTCTATCGGCATGACCAACACGCATTTTGCCAACGTACATGGTTTGGATAACGCCAACCTATACTCAACGCCGTACGACATGGCGCTCCTTGGCCAAGCATTGATCCGTGATGTGCCGGATGAATACCGTATCTACTCAGAGCAAAAATTTACTTACAACGGCATTACTCAGTACAACCGTAACGGTCTACTGTGGGATAAAAGCATGAATGTGGATGGCATCAAAACGGGCCACACCAGTAATGCAGGTTACAGCCTAGTAAGTTCTGCCACTGAAGGTAAGATGCGCCTTATCGCTGTCGTCATGGGCACCAAAGACATGAACGCACGCAAATCAGAAAGTAAGAAACTTCTGAGTTACGGCTTCCGCTTCTTCGAAACCGTTGCGCCACACAAAGCCGGAGAAACCTTCGTCGAAGAAAAAATCTGGATGGGTAACAAAGACACCCTAGCACTGGGTGTTAACGAAGACACTTACGTCACACTACCTCGTGGTCAAGCGAAAAACCTCACCGCCAGCTTTGTACTTGAAAAAGAGCTTCAAGCACCAATTAAGAAAGGCGATGTGGTAGGCAAACTTTACTACCAAGTCGATGGTGAAGATGTAGCGCAGTACCCACTACTGGCTCTTGAATCTGTTGATGAAGGCAGCCTATTCAGCCGTCTTTGGGATTACCTCGTACTGCTATTTAAGAGCCTGTTCTAATTTCAAAACAGACTGTTAGCCCAAAGCCGCCGATTCGGCGGCTTTGTTGTACTTGAGTTCGCATAAAACAGACGTTACTATTGCGCCCCGCATAACCGAATATCTAACTGGAGTTATCCTCAATGCTCAACATCAACTCTGATGCCAAACTGAAAGATCTTCTTGAGTTCCCTTGTTCATTTACATACAAGGTGATGGGTTACGCAAAACCTGAACTACCAGAGAAAGTGCTGGCAGTCATTCAGCGCCATGCTCCTGGAGACTACAGCCCAGCGGTCAAACCAAGTGCCAAAGGAAACTACCACTCGGTTTCTATCAACATCACTGCCACCTCTATCGAGCAGGTTGAAACGCTGTATAAAGAGCTCGGCGAAATTGACATTGTACGCATGGTTCTATAATTTTTTGATAAATTAAATTTTTTTTGAAAGCAGCTTATGGCTGCTTTCTTTATATTTATCAGATAGATAAAAACCTAAGCACGACCCAACGCGTTAAATAGTTGTGAAACAAATATAGTTCCCAACCGTGAACAGGTTTATAATGCAAAAACTTTACTAAGCGATAACAGGAAATATCATGCAAAACCAATTAGTTGTAAAACGACTTGGCCGTCGAGATTACCTGCCAGTATGGCAAGCAATGCATGAATTTACTGATACACGCAACGAGGAAACACCGGATGAAGTGTGGTTGGTTGAACACAACCCCGTTTTTACCCAAGGCCAAGCGGGTAAAGCAGAACACCTACTCAATACCGGTGATATTCCTGTTGTGCAAAGCGATCGTGGAGGGCAAGTGACTTATCATGGACCCGGTCAACTGGTAGCTTACTTCCTCATCAACCTACGTCGCAAAAAATTGGGTGTGCGAGATCTCGTCACGACGATAGAGAACCTCGTAATCAATACGCTTAAAGCATACAATATCGACTCCGCAGCCAGACCGGACGCACCCGGCGTTTACGTCGAGGGTAGCAAGATATGTTCGTTAGGTCTGCGCATCCGTAAAGGATGCTCTTTCCACGGGCTCGCACTCAACGTAAATATGGACCTTTCCCCTTTCTTGAGAATTAACCCATGTGGTTATCAAGGCATGGAGATGGTTCAGGTGAGTGAGCTTGGTGGCCCCACGGACATCGCTCTCGTAGAGCAACAATTAGTCAAAGAACTGGTAAATTTGCTTGGTTATGAGCAAGTTGAATTCAGCACAGAAGCAGAAGTAAGAGAAGCATGAGTAAACCAATCCAGATGGAAAAAGGCGTTAAATACCGTGACGCCGACAAAATGGCTCTGATTCCCGTCAAGAACATGCCGACAGAGCAAAAAGAGGTCCTACGCAAGCCTGATTGGATGAAGATCAAGTTGCCTGCAGATAGCCAACGCATTCAAGATATTAAATCCGCTATGCGTAAAAATAATCTGCACTCGGTTTGCGAAGAGGCTTCTTGTCCAAACTTGGCGGAGTGCTTTAACCACGGTACGGCAACCTTTATGATTCTAGGTGCTATCTGTACTCGCCGTTGCCCATTCTGTGATGTTGCCCATGGCCGACCACTTCCACCGGAAGCGGAAGAACCGACTAAGCTAGCAAAAACCATTGCCGACATGAAGCTCAAGTACGTGGTGATTACTTCTGTGGACCGTGACGATCTGCGTGATGGAGGGGCAAAACATTTTGCCGATTGTAACCGCGAAATTCGCGCTCAAAGCCCACATATTCGTATCGAAACATTGGTTCCTGACTTCCGTGGTCGTATGGATGTGGCGCTAGAAGCACTAAAAGATAACCCGCCAGACGTGTTCAACCACAACTTGGAAACGGCACCACGCCTGTACCGTAAGGTACGTCCAGGGGCAAACTACCAATGGTCATTGGATCTTCTGAAGAAATTCAAAGAGCAACATCCTGACGTCCCAACCAAATCGGGTCTTATGATGGGCTTAGGTGAAACCAAAGAAGAGATCGTTGAAGTGCTCAAAGATCTTCGTGCGCATGGTGTAACCATGCTGACACTCGGCCAATACCTTGCGCCAAGTCGCCACCATCTTCCAGTAGAGCGTTACGTTCCACCAGCAGAATTTGATGAGCTCAAAGAGATTGCGCTGGAACTTGGTTTCACTCATGCCGCATGTGGCCCATTTGTACGTTCGTCTTATCATGCCGATATGCAGGCGCAAGGCTTAGAAGTCAAATAAGCCAAAATCACAGTTCGCCTCGAAAAACAAAAGCTGGTGTTGATAACCAGCTTTTTATTTGTCTTAAATCTTTGTCGACCCTGCCTTCAGGACATGAATTGCTTGTCATCCATAGGTCAATTCTATAGGCTTGATGCAAACGTATATCCATCGCATTGCGTATGGCATTCTTAATTTTCAAAAAGTAGGATTGATTAGATGAACAAATTAGGTTTTATCGCCCTATTCGCATCGGCTCTTTTGGCAGGTTGTGCCCAACAAAACACTGCACAAGATAACTACCGCGAAGCATCCTTTGAACTCTGCAATACCGAAGTAAAACTTTACTCAGTTAGTAAAGATGGGCGTGTCCGCATCGTATGCGCTGATGGTGCGAAGTTTGCGCTAAACAGTGAAGAGACATTGAATGTGATGCGTGATATCAATATCGATTACTGTGATGGCGAAGGCTTAGGCAAGTTTAGCGAAACCAGCAGCTATTACTCATTTCAATGTAAATCAGGTTCGCTATTAAGCATTTCTAAAGACAAGTAATAGCTACCGCCACTCAAACACTCTTGGTTGAATGGTGACTTTTCTTATTCCATTTGCTGTTTCGACTAAGAAATATAAGAAATGAAAAGGCTTCCATCCGGAAGCCTTTTTGATGATCAAATAGCAAAAATCTTATGCGTAAACAGGTAGACGCTTACAAATTTCTAGGACTTTCTGTTTCGTCGCTTCGATAACCGCTTCATTGCCGATGTTGTCTAGTACGTCACACATCCAGTTTGCTAGCTCTTTCGCGTCCGCTTCAGTAAAGCCACGGCGAGTGATCGCAGGCGTACCAACACGAATACCCGAAGTGACAAATGGGCTACGAGGGTCGTTTGGTACTGAGTTCTTGTTTACCGTGATGTTTGCTGCGCCTAGTGCCGCATCCGCATCTTTACCCGTAATGTCTTTGTCGATAAGGTCAACAAGGAACAGGTGGTTTTCTGTACCGTTAGATACGATTTTGTAACCGCGCTCTTGGAACTGAGCCACCATCGCTTTTGCATTTTTCACTACGCGCGCTTGGTAAGCTTTAAACTCAGGTTCCATCGCTTCTTTGAACGCTACTGCTTTACCCGCGATAACGTGCATCAGAGGACCACCTTGACCGCCAGGGAAAACGGCTGAGTTCAGTTTCTTGTACATGTCTTCGCCAGCGTTTGACAGGATAAGACCACCACGTGGACCTGCTAGCGTTTTGTGCGTCGTTGTCGTTACTACGTGTGCGTGTGGCACAGGTGTTGGGTATTCACCTGCTGCGATAAGACCCGCAACGTGCGCCATATCGACAAATAGGTAAGCGTCAACTTTGTCCGCGATTTCACGCATGCGCTTCCAATCAACGATTTGAGAGTAAGCTGAGAAACCACCGATGATCATCTTAGGTTTGTGCTCTAGCGCAAGTGCTTCCATCTCGTCGTAGTTAATTTGGCCAGCTTCATCGATACCGTAAGGGATAACGTTGTAGTGCTTACCAGAGAAGTTTACAGGAGAACCGTGAGTCAGGTGACCACCGTGCGCTAGGCTCATACCTAGAACTGTATCGCCTGGGTTAAGCAGTGCCATGTAAACCGCGCTGTTAGCTTGAGAGCCAGAGTGTGGCTGAACGTTCGCGTACTCACAACCAAACAGTTTACATGCACGATCAATCGCGAGCGATTCCGCTTTATCAACGTACTCACAACCACCGTAGTAACGCTTGCCTGGGTAGCCTTCAGCATACTTATTGGTTAGCTGAGAGCCTTGAGCTTCCATTACACGTGGACTTGTGTAGTTTTCTGAAGCGATCAGCTCGATGTGTTCTTCCTGGCGAAGAGTTTCTTCCTGGATAGCTGCGAATAGCTCCGCATCGTAATCAGCGATATTCATATCACGCTTAAGCATCTGTATCTCCTGACTCAGATTTGACTGAAAGTTGCAAAAAAACTGGTTAATGACCCAACGCAAACGTTTTCGTCACCGTAATGGCGCGCATTCTACATAATTTGATCCAGGTCATAAAGAGAAAATTCACTTTTCTCTATGCAGTTTCTTCATGATGACATGTGAAAGATTTCATCTTGGCTTTATCCTTAAGCGAAAATGCAATCTAAAGTGTCAATTTTGCGTTTCACACCTGTAAAACAACAATTACATAGGTTTACCCTAATTTTAACCCGCTAGCTACCAAAAAGATCAGCTTTTTACTACTATGCACGCCCTTAATCGCAAATGAAATTTAACCACTGATGGAAAAACACTCACGTAGAGAAGACTGGATCGCCATATTGACCGGCACCTTCCTCGTCGCCCAAGGCGTCTTTTTTCTGCAATCAGCCAATCTACTGACGGGCGGGACAACTGGGCTTGCTCTATTAGTGACTCAGTTTACTCCATTCACTTTTGGAATGTTGTATTTTTTGGCAAATTGCCCTTTCTATTTATTGGCTTGGAAACGCTATGGCCGTCGCTTTGCTTTTAATAGTGCCATTTCTGGTGGTTTAGTCTCGATTTTTGCCGATAACCTATATTTAGTAATCTCTGTTGAGCATATCAATGAAGTTTACTGCGCGATTGCGGGTGGGCTGTTAATGGGTCTCGGAATGCTTATCCTATTTCGTCATCGTTCCAGCTTGGGGGGCTTTAACGTGCTTTGCCTCTACATCCAAGATAAGTTTGGTGTTTCAGTGGGCAAATCGCAGATGGCAATTGATGCAACCATCCTATTTGCTTCCTTTTTCTTTGTCAGCCCGACCACGATCGTACTGTCAATTCTCGGCGCTTTTGCATTGAATTTAGTACTCGCGATGAATCATAAGCCGCATCGATACTCGGTTCGTTATCAGTAATCTGTTTTACCCTGCAACAAAAAAAGGCTTTGGAACTTCCAAAGCCTTTGAACGTATTAGGGGCGTGCCGTTAGCGTTCTTTATAACCAACAACAAACTTAACGTTCAATCAAGAGAATACGAGTCTCGTAAGGTTTGAGCACTTGGTGATGCGAAGCCATGGCACTCGGTTGATTTTGGTAATTAGACAGCAAACATTTCGCTTTACGCATGTCGAGACCCAATGGCAATACACACTCCACCTCTTCCCCGTAGTAGTTATTGATGCACACCAGTTGCTGAGCCGCACTGGTCCGTGCATAAGCAAACACACTCTGATGCTCTGGTAATAAGTCTTGATAATCACCTTGGGTGATCACTGGCACTTCTTTACGCAGTTCAATCAATCGCTTATAGAAATAGAACACCGAATTGAGATCCGCCACCGCCGCTTCCGCGTTGATCTTCGGGTAGTTACTCGCCACCGCTAACCAAGGTTCTCCTTGCGTAAATCCTGCGTGTTTTTCTTCTGACCACTGCATTGGGGTGCGTGAATTATCACGAGACTTTTGTGCCAAAATCGCCATCATTTCGTCATGGTCAATTCCTTGCTGCTCAACCATGATCTGATACATGTTGGTGCTTTCAACATCACGATACTGTTCAATCGCTGTATACCCTGGGTTGGTCATGCCAATTTCTTCGCCTTGATAAACATAAGGCGTGCCTTGCATCATATGAACCGAGGCAGCCAACATTTTTGCCGATTCAACACGATACACCTGATCGTTGCCCAAACGGCTCACGATACGTGGCTGATCATGGTTACACCAAAAGAGCGCTCCCCACCCTTTCCCATTCAGGCCGGTTTGCCAATGATTAAAAATCTGTTTGAGCTGGTGAAAGTCAAATGGTGCCTTGGTCCATTTTTCACCATTTGGGTAATCCACTTTCAGGTGATGGAAATTGAACACCATGGAAAGCTCTTTGCCATCAAGTGAGGAGTACTGCTGACAATGCTCTAAGGTTGTCGATGACATCTCACCCACTGTCACACTGCCATACTTTTGGAAAACAGCTTGACTGATCTCTTGGAGATAGTCGTGCACACGCGGTCCATCAGTATAAAAACGACGCCCATCGCCAATCTCATCGTCGCAAAAATCTTGTTGCTTCGAAATCAGATTGATGACGTCCAGACGAAATCCGTCAACGCCTTTTTCCGCCCAAAAACGAATAACATTTTTCACTTCCTCACGAACCGTGGGATTTTCCCAATTGAGATCGGCCTGCTCTTTGGCGAAAAGGTGCAGATAATATTGGCCCGTTTGTTCATCCAGCGCCCAAGCGCTGCCACCAAACTTAGACTGCCAATTATTGGGCACCTTTCCTTCGACCGGGTCTTTCCAGATGTAGTAATCCCGATATGGACTGTTTTTGTTACCCAGTGCCGATTGAAACCAAGCGTGTTCGGTCGAGGTGTGGTTCACCACAATGTCCATGATAAGACGGATTCCGAGCTGATGCGCTTTCTCGAGCAATTCATCAAAATCCGCCATCGTGCCAAACTGAGGGTTAATTCGGTAGTAATCCGAAATGTCGTATCCATTATCGACCATCGGCGATTGGTAAACCGGCGTCAGCCAGATTGCATCAATACCGAGATGCTTCAAATATTCCAACTTAGAGATGATGCCTTGAATATCACCCGTCCCCTTTGCCCCGCTGTCGCAAAAACTTTTTGGGTAGATTTGATAGATAGTGGCGGTTTTCCACCAATAAGCATCTGTGTTACGTGTTGTCATGGAAAAGACTCACTTACCGAAGAGAAACAAAGCGGAGTGGCCATTCGCCACTCCAAATCGATGAAATTATGCGTTTACCGGTTCGAGTTCGCCTTTGGCTTCTGCTCGCTTGTAAAACACTAAAGTGAGGGCTGCTGGCAGCACAATGGCGGTTAACATCGCCAGTGCGTAAATTCCCCAAAATTGTGGTTGAATTGAGAGAATGCCAGGTAGGCCACCCACCCCGATGCCATTTGCCATCACACCAGCACCACCACAAATTGCGGCCGCGACAGCACTACCAATCATCGCGCTCAGCATAGGGAACTTGTACTTGAGGTTGATGCCGTACATGGCAGGCTCAGTCACACCTAAATAGGCTGAAATCGCAGCGGGTACAGAGATGTCACGCTCGCCATGTTTTTTACTGATAATGATGATGCCAACAACGGCAGACGCCTGCGCGATATTTGACAACGCAATCAGCGGCCAAATTGGCGTACCACCCATCTCTTGCATCAACTGCAAATCCACAGCGTTGGTTGTATGGTGAATACCGGTGATCACAAGTGGTGCGTACAAGAAGCCAAAGATCATTGACCCTAACACTGCAAAGTCGCCCGTCATGGCCGCTTTTGCCGCAAATGCCACGCCATCACCCAGCACACGGCCAAACGGGCCAATCAAAGAATGAGCAAGAATAACGGATAGGATGATCGAGACAAACGGCACCACTACGAGGTAGAGGTAAGAAGGGACGATACGTTTTAGGTTGGTTTCAATGAAAGCCAACGCGACACCAGCCAACATGGCTGGGATCACCTGCGCTTGATAGCCAACCTTTTCAATCACAAACAGACCAAAGTCCCACACTTCTGGGGCTTGTTTACCTATTAAGTAGGCGTTCATGAGCTGCGGTGAAACCAGTGTTACACCGAGTGTAATGCCCAAAATCGGTGTCCCGCCGAGTTTCTTCACGGTAGACCAGCACACCCCTACCGGTAGGAAGAAGAAAATCGCTTCGCCAATCAACCATAAAAAGGAGTGAACCGTTGCCCAAAACTGGCTAATCTCCGTCAATGTCTGGCCATCAAACATCTTGATGTCACCAATCACATTACGGAAACCAAGGATTAAACCACCAGTGATGATCGCAGGGAGCAGAGGGACAAAAATTTCAGCAAGATGGGAGATTCCGCGCTCAATGATGTTCATGTTTTGACGAGCCGCCAATTTCGCATCGTCTTTGCTCGCTTCCGATTTACCTGAAATCTCGAGCAACACTTTATAGACAGCATCAACTTCCGTGCCAATCACCACTTGAAATTGACCCGCGTTGGTAAAGCATCCTTTGACCATCGACAATGTTTCGATTTGCTTAACATCGGCGGCCGACGTGTCGTTCAACACAAAGCGAAGGCGTGTCAAACAGTGGCTGACACTGGCGATGTTGTCGCTTCCTCCGACTAGCTCGATGAGACGTTCAACGTCCTTGCGCGCTATCTTACTCATAACTCTGTCCACCCTATTCTGATCTACTCAATTATAGTTTTTAGATAATGGGAACATTCCCATTTCTTGATTTAATATTGCCAGTTTTTATAAATAAACAAAATGGGAACAGTCCCATTAATTGAAAGTGATCACAGTCTAGATCGGAAAAACAAGAAAAATGAAAGGGTTAGTTTTGGATCGGTGCCTGAGTGATATGCGAGATAGCTTCCTCACCATTCATCTGAGAAATCAGCATCTTAGCGGCCTTTTCTCCCGCTTGCTTGTAACCGGGATCGACACTGAACACCTTTGGAAAAAGAAAAGAGAGCAACTCATTGCCACCCACACCGGTGACACAAACCTCTTCGCGCCCCAGTTCTTGAAGTCGCTTGATGACACCCAAAGCCAAGGTATCGCTCGCACAGACAATCGCTTGAGTGTTTTCCGCTAACACCTCATCAACTAAGTGATAAGCACTCTCATGGTTGAGTTTGCCAGTTTGATAGCGAGCTTCAACACCGTGTTTTTGACACCACGACAAGTAGGCATTTAAACGCGACCAGCCCGTGGTTTTATCTTCTTTATTCACACCGATATAAGCGATATGGCTCAGCGATAAAGATTGCAAGTGTTCTAACGCCAGCTCAATCACACGCTGATTATCGTAGTTAATCGAAGACACCTCTTCTGCAGGCGTGGCAATCACCACGGCTCGATCTTGCCAACTGGCTAAGGTTTGTAGATCGATATCGGTAAAGCCAAACACAATGACGCCATCGACATTGCGACGACGCAGCACTTCTAAGTGCTCGTTGGTTTTCTCGCGATCGAACTGACTCTCCATGATCACCGCATCGTATCCCGCTTGATACAGCACATTAAGCATACTACCGACAGCACGATTTTCTGAGGGAGAGTCGAGACGCGAGATAATTACCCCAACCACCTTCTGGCTACCGCCACGCATCGATTGAGCGGATTTAGAAGGCACATAACCGGAATCTTGTATCACCTGTTCTACCTTCGCTCGGGTTTCAGGTTTTACCTTGGGATCATTGGTCAGCACGCGCGAAACGGTCGATTTACCGACCCCAGACAAACGGGCAATATCGAGAATAGTCAGCTTTTTGCTCATAATAGGCCAGGAAAGACGTTCAATAATAAAAAGGCCGCTTAGCGACCTTTTACTTGTTCTTTTACATAAAGTGGCACATCACGGATGCTATCGAGCACCACGGTTGCCAGTTGCTCACCCTGCTGTGTAACAGGTTTGCCAGTGCGTACCAAAATCTTCGTTGCAACCCCTGCCGCTTCGGCAGCCATCATATCTTCGGCTTTGTCACCCACCATCACTGAGCGAGCCATATCGATTTTGAGGAAATCACGCGCTGAGATAAACATCCCAGGTTTTGGTTTGCGACAATCACAATCTTGTTTGTAATCCCCCACACCGTGTTCTGCATGGTGCGGACAGTAATAAATGCCGTCAAACTCAACGCCGTTGTCCGCAAAATTCCAATCCATCCATTGGGTCAGAGAAAGGAAGCGATCTTCGCTAAATTTGCCGCGGGCAATCCCCGACTGATTGGTGACCAACACCAAAAGATACCCCATATCCTTGAGGGCCTTCGTCGCCTCAAACACACCTTCAATGTATTCAAAGTCGTGCTCGTCATGAACGTAACCATGATCAACGTTAATCACGCCATCACGATCCAAAAAAACAGCTGGTTTTGCCAAAGTATCTGTCTCTGTCACAAAGGAATATAAGCCGAGATTATACCTTAAAAGCGCTACATTGCGAGTTTCCAAGCCGTGAGGTACATCGTCAAAACACCCTCTATATACGAATATCAACTAACTCATAGCAAATCCGTTAGCCTCAAATGAACGTTTAGACGTCTAGACGTAAAAATATCTATTGACTTAAAAACACGAAAGCCATAGCATCATCTGAAAAGTGAGCTAGAGCTCAAAATATTATTCTGTTGTCCCTGCACAGGTTGAGAAATGATTGAAATTAACCAAGTAAATAAAGTGTTCTATCAAGGCAGTAAGGAAATCCATGCCTTGAAAGACATTAACTTACACATCGCAGAAGGCACCATTTTTGGTGTGATCGGATCATCGGGTGCAGGGAAAAGCACGCTGATCCGCTGCGTGAATATGTTAGAAGCACCAACCAGTGGTTCCATTGTGGTGGATGGCGTTGATTTAACAAAACTGAGTAAAAAGCAACTCAGCGAAACTCGCCGCAATATCGGCATGATTTTCCAGCACTTCAACTTGCTCTCTTCTCGCACTGTGTTTGACAACGTTGCACTGCCATTAGAGTTGGCTGGAAAAGACAAAGAGCAAATCCAAAGCAAAGTGACGGAACTTCTGAAGCTGGTTGGTTTGGCCGACAAGCACGAAAGCTATCCAGCCAACTTAAGTGGTGGTCAAAAGCAACGTGTGGCGATTGCACGAGCATTGGCCAGCGATCCCAAAGTACTGCTGTGTGATGAAGCCACCAGCGCGCTGGATCCTGCGACCACTCAATCCATTTTGGAGTTGCTCAAAGAGATCAACCGCAAGCTGAAAATCACCATTTTGCTCATCACTCATGAAATGGATGTCGTGAAAAGCATCTGTCACGAAGTGGCCATCATTGGTGACGGCGAATTGGTTGAGAAAGGCACCGTCGGTGAAATTTTTGCCCATCCTAAAACGGAATTGGCGCATGATTTTATCCGCTCAACACTGGATCTTTCTATTCCTGAAGATTACCAAGCGCGTTTGCAAGCAACGCGTGTTGAAGGCAGCTATCCTCTAGTGCGTTTGGAATTTACCGGCGCGACGGTTGATGCGCCTTTGGTGTCGCAGATTTCTCGTAAATACAACATCGACATCAGCATTCTCAGTTCCGATCTCGACTACGCCGGCGGAGTGAAGTTTGGCATGATGGTCGCTGAACTGTTTGGTAACGAAGAAGACGATAACGCAGCGATTGAATACCTGCGCGAGCACAACGTAAAAGTGGAGGTTCTGGGTTATGTCCTTTAATGACCTATCTCAATGGCTCAGTTTGAACACTGACCTGCTGCTGGGCGCGACTTGGCAAACGCTTTACATGGTTGCGGTTGCCGGCGTCGTTGGTTTTGCGATTGGTATTCCTTTGGGCGTGATTCTGCACACCACCAAAAAAGGTGGCTTGCTTGAAAACACCAAACTGAACAGCGTACTTGGCGCCATTGTCAATATTGGCCGCTCGGTGCCATTTTTGGTTTTGATGGTGGCGATCATTCCCGTCACCAAACTGTTAGTGGGTACTTTCATCGGCACTACAGCAGCGATTGTTCCACTCACCATTGGGGCGATTCCATTTGTTGCGCGCCTGATTGAAGGAGCGTTACTTGAAGTTCCAACTGGCCTGATTGAAGCGGCACAGTCGATGGGTGCAACACCACTACAAATCATCACTAAGGTACTGCTTCCTGAAGCATTGCCGACCATTGTTAACTCCGTCACTATTACGTTGGTAACCTTGGTGAGCTACTCTGCCATGGCGGGCACCGTTGGTGGCGGCGGTCTCGGTGACGTAGCGATTCGCTACGGTTTTCATCGCTACGATGTCACTATCATGGCGGTCACTGTCGTGATGTTGATTGTGTTGGTACAAATTATTCAGTCTATCGGTGACACCATCGTGCGCCGTGTAGACCACAGATAAGCATTGAAAGATTCAAATTATAAGGAGATTTACTATGAAATTTAGCCTCAAAGGTTTACTGACCATTATCGCTGCTGCCTCAACATTGGTATTGGCAGGTTGTGGCGAAAAAGCGGCAGACGCGAGCAAAGTAAAAGTTGGCGTTATGGCGGGTGCCGAAGCACAAGTTGCCGAAGTAGCAGCAAAAATTGCAAAAGAAAAATACGGCCTTGACGTGGAATTGGTCACCTTCACTGACTACGTGACACCAAACGCGGCATTGGATGACGGTTCTATCGATATCAACGCGTTCCAACACAAACCATACCTAGATCGTCAAGTTGCTGACCGTGGCTATAAACTGACCATCGCTGGTAACACTTTTGTTTACCCAATCGCGGGTTACTCAAAACAAGTGAAATCGGTTGAAGAGTTGGCTGACGGCGTACGTATTGCGGTACCAAACGATCCAACCAACCTTGGCCGTTCTCTGCTGCTTCTTGAGCAACAAGGTTTGATCAAACTACGTCCAGAAGTGGGCCTACTTGCGACCGTTCGTGACATCGTTGAGAATCCAAAGAACATCACTATCGTCGAGCTCGATGCTGCTCAGCTTCCACGCTCACTTGACGACGTGGCTCTGTCTATCATCAACACCACTTACGCGAGCTCTATCAACCTAACTCCGGAAAAAGACGGCGTATTTGTTGAAGACAAAGAGTCTCCATACGTGAACCTGATTGTGGCTCGCCAAGACAACGTTCAAAACGAAAACGTACAGAACTTTGTTAAAGCTTACCAAACTGAAGAAGTCTACACTGCTGCAAAAGAAATCTTCAAAGGCGGCGTTGTAAAAGGCTGGTAATTTCGATAGCAAAAGTCGAAGTTCATCAAAACAAAAAAGGGTTGGCGTGAGAGCGCCAACCCTTTTTGCATGTTGAGATGCCACTTGTTACTTCAAATGATCCCAAGAGATGTTTGAGACGATACGGCAGTCGTCGCATTTGAAATGGAAGATATCGTGCAGTGGATCATCGAGTAGCCATTCACCACCACATTTCGGGCACTTGCGCGCTTGCTCTTCGGCTAGAGAATGGCCGCCAACACGGTATTGGTAATAGTAGGTCGGTACTTTCGTGATGTATTCAATACGACCACGAATATCCCAACCTCGCTTGAACAAGACACTGTCTACGTCGCACATCTCATGCAGTGCGGCATGCTCGGCGCGACACGCCCCGGCCATCTGCAGTTCATCACACGCTTGCCATTCGGTTTGCCACTTAATCACCGCTTTGTGATCGCCATTTAACGTCGGGCCATTGCGATACAAGGGGATTGGCAGCAAAGTTTCACCACTTCTCAACGGCGAGCAGGTGTGCACATAAGTGGTGTATAACACTTGCCAACTTGGTGTCTCTTCTTCGGCCGCTTCTTCAGAGTTGATGTCTCGTCCCAGCAAGCGCATTTTGGGTGCCAGCAACGCCGCATCAGAAAGACGATTGAGACATACGCGCACATAATCCGAATGATGGCGTGGATGCAAACTCTCTTTTTCCGGGCAAACCGCACGAACAAAAAACTCCCCATCGCCCATCACAATCGGAAACTCACGCCCCAGCACTTGGCCGTTATAACGCAACGCATCCATTAGGCCATTAACCGCTTTATCGACCGCACTGATGGTGGTGTTGTCGAAACACTCAAACTGCAATTCAACGACGTACATCGGCTACACCATAGGTTGGAGTTTAGTAAGAAACTCGGTGACGTTTTCCGCCAAGACATCTCGCTGAGAAGTGCCCAATCGCTCCAGCACAACATTCCCGGTGATATTGCAAATCGACAGCACATCTAACTCAGCATCGGTTGCGGCAATAAACACCGTTGGTTTGAGTTTTAGACGTCGTTGCGTCACTAAATGACCCAAAATGTTCTCCTGCAGGCGAGTAAAATCATCGTCATTCCACACTTGCAACAGCGTGAGCTCATTACCCTCCCACGTGGCTGTCATATCGGCACTCAATTGGCTGCCATAAAAGGCTTTGATGTCGTCATGCAGTGTCAACTCAATCGCCTGTTCAACATTGGCGAAGTCCGCAGGCGCAGACAGGCTCACTGAGCGCCAGAGCACTTCATCTCCTTTTGACTCCACCACGCAAGGAGAAGGCAAATCCGCCAACTCTTCACTGCTAGGCAATGCGTTGTGCTGTGCTTGCCACGCTGCTTGAAAACGTTGACTAAAGTCAGCAAGTGCCAGTGAAACTGGAGATGACATGAATAACTCCTTCTATACCTTGTGAGCCAACAAGATGGCTTTTAAACGATGGATTCAGTAAAATTCCCGCCATTCTAATCGAAAATGACCGCAAAGTATGAGCAAATATTCTGACGCGAAAGAGCTTGCTGGCCTAACGCTGGGTAAGAAAACCGACTACGCCAACCAATACGATCCTAGCTTGCTACAGCCTGTACCACGTAGCCTCAACCGTGACGATCTTCAGTTGGGTGACGAGCTGCCATTTATGGGCCACGACATCTGGACGTTATATGAGCTCTCTTGGCTCAACAGCAAAGGGTTGCCTCAGGTCGCGGTCGGTGAAGTCTACATCCCTGCCACCAGCGCCAACCTGATTGAATCGAAGTCATTCAAACTCTACCTCAACAGCTACAACCAAACCCGTTTTGATAGCTGGGAAGAGGTTCGTCAACGTTTGATTACCGATCTTTCTCATTGCGCAGGCGAAGCGGTGGAAGTGGAGGTGAATTCGGTCACTCACTACACCCAGCAACCTATCGTGACGATGGAAGGGGAATGCATCGACGAACAAGACATCGACATATCCAGTTACGATTTTGATGACCGCTTGCTCGAAGGCGCTGCGGGCGAAGAGTGGGTGACAGAAACCTTGCACAGCCATCTGCTTAAATCGAACTGCTTGATCACCAATCAACCGGACTGGGGCAGCGTCGAAATTCGCTACCAAGGCCACAAGATTGATCGCGAAAAACTGTTGCGCTACCTTGTGTCATTCCGCGAACACAATGAGTTCCATGAACAGTGCGTAGAACGCATTTTCACCGACCTCATGAAATATTGTCAGCCAGAAAAACTGACGGTGTTTGCTCGTTATACTCGTCGCGGTGGATTAGACATCAATCCATACCGTTCAACCGAGCAAGCGAAGCCAGATCATAATCATCGAATGGCTCGTCAGTAACACGTCTGTCAAAAAGGAACTCACTATGCGTTGGCAACGGTTTTTCGCTGTTTTATTTTTGCTGGTTTGTTGGCAAGTGTCTGCCAGCCCACTCTCTTCCGTTTTGCTCACAGAAGCAGAACAACTGATCGAGATTGAGCCAGAGCAAGCGAAAAGAATTGTCCAAAACTACCTAACCCAACGCGAGTTGACCGACAATCAAGAAAAAAGTCCGTCGGCGATTTCTCGTGAAGACGCCGATCGCACTTTGCGCACCCCAAGTGGCAGCGTTGAAGCCTACAAAATCTTAGCTCAAGCGGAATTTGCTTTAGGCAATCAACGCTCCGCTTTAATACAATTGGAAACCGCATTTCAGCTCAGCCAGACTTTTCATCTCCCCTATTTAGAGATGGAAATCAAGCTGATGCAAACTAAGTTGCAATGGCAATACAGCAAAGATTACGCAAAAGCCGAAGCCGAACTGGCTCAGATTAGTGAGCAACTCAAACAATCGAGTAATTCGCTGCACATGAGCGATAGCGTACAATATCGTCTACTGATGCAACAGGCCTTACTTGCATCACAACAAAATCAGCTCACGGAAGCTGAGCAGTATTACGCACAAGCTAAAGAGCTGATCAAAAACACCCGCTCTGAAAACACCATTATTGACTATCACATTGCCGTAGGGGAATTTTACCTTAACCACCAAAAGTACAATTTGGCGCTGTCTGAATTGCTGTTTGGTTATTGGCAAGCAGTGGAAGGCAACAAGAGCGCTCGGTTGGCCAAAGTGAACCGCCTTTTGGCGCAACTGTTTGAAGAACGACGTGTACTTGATAAAGCCCTTGAATACTTATCGCAAGCTGCGGATTTTTACGACAGCTACCCCAACTCCCCTATCCTTGCGCAAGTAATGGAGCAAATGGGCGATATCTACTTCCGCCAAGGTAAGTACAACTTAGCGTTAGTGCACTATTTCAATGTACTTGATCATGACAGCTCGGCACGCAACATCAAACAGGTGATAGGCATTCGTCTCAACCTCGCGGCCACCTATCTTCAGCTCTATAACTACCCACTGGCAGAGCAATACTTGGAACGCGCCCAAGATGTATTGGAATTTGCTGACATCCCTAAACTCAAAGCAGAAGCGGCACTGATGAAAGCAGGGTTGGCTTTTTATCAAAACGACAGTCAAGCGGTGATCGACAATGCCAACAAAGCACTTGAGATCGTCACTGGACTTGCCGAAGAACACTTAAATATTAAGCAACACGCTTATCAACTCCTTTCGCTTGGGTATGAACAGTCGGCACAATACGCGTTATCGTTACAAAATCTGCGCCGCTACAATAATTTGGTCAGTATTGAGCAAAAAGAACTGAATCAAATCAGTGAAGATGCCTTCCGCCAACAAAAAGAGTTTGCCGAACAAACCATTCACTACATTGGCCAAGCACAACAACTGGAAAAAATTACCCTAGAGCACACCAAGTTCCAAAAAATCGCCTTTGCACTGTTCTTGCTTTCCTTGGCGCTCTTTTTGTTGCTGATGCGACGCGGAGTTCTGCTGCAAAGGCAGTCAGCTCAGTTGGAGCGACTCACCAGCGATCTCTATACGCATTCGCGCTCGAAACTACGAAACCTACGTATGCTCAACGTCAAGCTTTCCAACTCACTGCGCAAAGCGAATGAAACATTTGAACAGTGGCAGTTAGGGGAGTTAATTAATGAACCACTCAATGATCGCTTGCGTTTTGTCATGCTCGACCTCCCCTTTTTACGCAGCATGTACGTGCAACATGGTTACAAAGCGGGTTTGGAACTAGAGCGTGCCTTTGGAGCCTTTATGAGTGAGAAAGTCCAAAAGCCCGCGCGTCTCTACCATTTTTCGGATGCCAATTTGCTCTACATCGAGCCCAATGCCGATCGTAATTACTCCGCTGAAGAAGTCTTTAGCAAAATGCAAGCTTGGGTTGACGAGTTTGCTGCAGAACATGCGATCAACCCAACCGTTAGAATGGGCATGGCCGATTACCCATTTTTGCCTCGAGCTTACACCGCGATTAATGACCAAGAACTACTGGACTTGTTGCTATTGGCGACTCACTTAGCACGCGAAGTCAGCCTAACCGACAAGTGCAGCCATTATGTCTACTTGAAGGCCATAGATAATGCACCGGCTGCCAGCCTTGCAACCGGTAACATAAGGGTCGCATGCCAACAAGCGATACATCAGGGGCTAATTAAAATACACTCTTCGCATCATAATGAGGACAACCTCAAAAAATTATTAAAAAGTGAATAATTCTCAAGCATTCAAACCCGAAGAGAGGTGACGCTATAATGTTTTTTGTTATTATCAGCTAATTCGTTAGTCGTACATGGACAGTGTTGTAGTTCTTAATGGGCATTCTGGAATCCGATATTCAATCGCAGCTGCATCAGTTAAGTTGTCAGTTAGACCAACTTCGATTGACACATCGCGACTCGTCACTCAAATTCAAGCGTGAGCAGCAAGTTCTCAAACGCATCGTTACTTCTTTGAGCGCCGCTTGTCAGGGTGGAGATCCGACATTGACGCAAAGCCTCAAGGCGATTCAACAAGAACTTGAACAACCGAAAGACGTAAGTAATCTCATCCCGCGCCTCGCTGTGTTGGAGAGACGGCTAAGGCAGCAAACAGTGACTATGGATAAAAAGAACGGATTTCTTGATCAACAGGTCAAACACAGTGGCGAAACGCTACAGCGATTAGCAGGCTTACCTCCGCAACTCAAACGAGAGTTGCGTTGTTTAATGACCTCTAGTGAAGTTAACCAATCGGATAATGTCGATAAAGCTGTTCGTTTATTGAACATCTACGAGCGTTCTCTCAAGATCATCACCTCCAATTCTCGTTTGAACTTCAGTGACCTGAAAGATTCGACAGACCGATCGCTACTAGACACTCTGTCTATAGAATTACAGCATGTGATTACTGAACTGGATTTTGAAGGAGAGTCAGGTGACTTACTGCTCGATATCCGTACCAAGTTGCTGCTAGGTGTTTCCACCGAATCTCTACTCGAACTGACACTCCAAGTACTCAAACTGGTCATTGACGGAACCAAGTTCGAACGTAAATCTTCAGAGCAATTTCTCGACCAGCTTAATCGTTCTCTAGCCACGAACCTGAAAACTTCACATATCAATGTCGATCAAAGCCAAACTTACTTTGAACACCGACAAGAATTGAACAAAGAGTTTGGGGAACTCATCTCAAAGAGCCAAACGACTTTGACCAACGCTAATGAGCTAGAACAACTGAAAAGCGCCATCTCCCCGCTCTTAGCGCAAATGGCATCGCTGTCTCAACGTCTTGTTTTGGCAGAAGAGAAAGAGCAGACACTGCAAGAAAGGTTGCAGTACAACAAAAACCAGTTGGAAGCGGTGTTTGAAATTACCCAAGACTATCGTAAACGCTTGGAAGATCAGGCACAGCGCATGCTGCTAGACCCACTGACAAAAGTGTACAACCGCACCGCCTTTAATGATCGTCTGGAGCTTGAATATCGTCGCTGGATCCGCGCACAACACAATCTTCGTGTCGTGTTGCTCGACATTGATGGTTTTAAAGCCATCAACGACAGCTATGGCTACACTGCCGGTGACAAAGCACTAAAGATCATCGCACGAACCATTCGCAAAGCAGCAGCCGATACCGATACCGTGGCGCGCTTTAGCGGTGAAGAGTTTATCTTGCTCATTCCAGAGCAAAGTGAAGAGTACACGCTAGAGCTGATTAAGCACATTCAAGCAGAAGTCAGCAAGCTGCCATTTAAATTCCGCGAGCAGCAAATCACCATAACGTTAAGCGCGGCTTCAGCGGCGTTTAAAGAGTCCGACAACCCTGAATACGTGATTGATCGTTTGGGCATGATGCTCGCAGAGTGCAAACGACGCGGGAAAAGACAGCTAGAGTGGCGCTAATTTCAGGTCACTTAACGAACGATTGAGTAAAAAAACATCACTCCATATAGCATTTTCAATTAGTTATCACATTTCTTTTGGTTCATACTTTGCTAAGCTAACAACACTTATAACGTGTTTAGCCTAGATTCACGCTAGGCAACAAACAGAATCTGCTTCTCCTAATCTGGTTCTATAACAATAATCATTTTTCCCAGCAGATTTCTGACCTTTAATAACAATGCTAAGCAAGGAGGCCATATGATTACTCATATCAGCCCAGCAGGAAGTATGGATCTGCTCTCTCAACTTGAAGTTGAGCGTCTGAAAAAAACCGCCTCTAGTGAGCTTTACCAACTCTACCGCAACTGTACGTTAGCGGTGTTAAACTCAGGTAGCCACACGGATAACTCCAAAGAGCTGCTCGACAAATATCAATCTTTTGATGTCAACGTAGTGCGCCGTGAGCGTGGCATTAAGTTAGAGCTCACCAATCCACCGGAGCACGCTTTTGTCGATGGCGAGATCATCAAAGGTATCCAAGAACATTTGTTTTCTGTGCTGCGTGATATTGTTTACGTCAACATGCATCTTGCGGATAACCAACGCCTTAACCTCACGAATGCCACCCACATTACTAACCTTGTTTTTGGTATTTTGCGTAATGCTGGCGCTTTGATTCCCGGTATTGAGCCAAATCTTGTGGTGTGTTGGGGCGGTCACTCCATCAACCCTGTTGAGTACCAATACACACGTGAAGTGGGGAACGAACTCGGTCTGCGTGAATTGAACATTTGTACTGGCTGTGGACCGGGCGCAATGGAAGGGCCAATGAAAGGCGCCGCAATTGGTCATGCCAAACAGCGCTACAGTACGCAACGTTACTTGGGCTTAACCGAGCCTTCAATTATAGCCGCTGAGCCGCCAAACCCGATCGTCAATGAATTGGTGATCATGCCTGATATCGAGAAACGCTTAGAAGCATTTGTCCGCATGGGGCATGGCATCATCATTTTCCCTGGCGGTGCAGGTACTGCTGAAGAGCTGCTTTACATACTGGGCATTATGATGCATCCAGAAAACGCCGATCAGCCGATGCCCATCGTCTTGACCGGCCCTAAAGAGAGCGAGGCTTACTTCCGCTCACTGGACGCGTTTATTGGCGCCACTTTGGGGGAAGAAGGTCAGAAGCACTACCAAATCATCATTGATGACCCAGCTCAGGTTGCCCGTGTGATGAAACAAGCGATGCCACTAGTACGTCAGCACCGTAAAGACAAAGGCGATGCTTACAGCTACAACTGGTCTTTAAAGATTGAACCAGAGTTCCAGTTGCCGTTTGAACCCACACACGACTCGATGGCAAGTTTGGATCTGCATCTCAATCAGAAACCTCAAGTACTGGCCGCTAACTTACGCCGTGCCTTCTCAGGTATTGTGGCGGGTAACGTAAAAGCCGAAGGCATTCGCGAGATCGAACGCAAAGGGCCATTCATTATTGATGGAGACCCTGCACTGATGAAGAAAATGGACAAACTGCTGCGCGATTTCGTCGCCCAGCACCGTATGAAACTGCCCGGCGGCAGTGCATATGAGCCTTGCTATAAGATCGCGTCAGCGGAAAATGGCGGTCGATAGTCCATACGATTTACGTTACACTCAGGGGCCTTAGGCCCCTTTTCAATACTGTAATTTTCTATGGCTATTCATCTTGTTATCATTGATGCACTCAATCTGATCCGCCGTGTCCACTCGGTTCAACCGGATCCGACGGACATAGCCAACACCATCCAAAACACCTGTCGTACCTTGCAGCGAATCATTAATGAAAGTCATCCTACGCATATCGTCGCGGTGTTTGATCATCTTGGTAGCGACCGAGGATGGCGCGCAGAGATCCTTCCAGAATACAAACAAGGGCGAAAGCCGATGCCAGAACCTTTGCTAAATGGTTTGGAGAAGATCCAAGAGGCATGGTGGCAGTTGGGTATTGATTCGCTGCTTTCTGAAGGTGATGAAGCCGATGACTTAGTGGCCACCCTAGCGTGCAAAGTCGCGCAACACGGTGAGAAGGTCACCATCATTTCAACCGACAAAGGCTACTGCCAACTCCTTTCTCCCACTTTGCAGATTCGCGATTACTTCCAACACCGCTGGTTAGATCAGCCGTTTATTGAACAAGAGTTTGGCGTAAAACCTCAGCAGCTTTCTGACTATTGGGGCCTGACGGGCATCAGTTCCAGTCAAGTGACCGGCATTCCCGGCATTGGCCCAAAAGCAGCCAAAGAGATCCTCGGCCAATTTGACGATATCGAACAGGCTTTTCTCTCGCCAGATCTACCAAAGAAATATCGCACTAAGTTCGATCAACATATCGAGTTAGCTCGCCGTTGCAAACGAGTCTCGGCACTCAAAACCGATATTGAACTCGGTTTTAACCTGCAAGATCTTCGCTTTGGTCACTAAGCAACAAGTCCATTAGAACAAAAACGCTCCTCATGTCGAGGAGCGTTTTTAGCGAACCGTTTCTTCGGCTCATCTTAGTGCGGAGAAATGTTCGACAGCACCTGAATGTGTACGGTGATCTCTTCGCGATCGTGATAAAGGTGTTTCGCTTGCAGCTTAAACTTCACCTTGTTCTCAATCAGGAAAGTCTTGAGATTTTCAATGTCTTGCAAAACCTCGTCATAACGACCTTTCATCGGCAACTTGAGGTTAAAGATGGTTTCTTTCGCCCACCCTTTAATGAGCCATTCGCCCATCAGATACGCCACGCGAGCTGGCTTTTCCACCATGTCACACACTAACCAAGTCACGTTCTTACGGTCTGGCTCAAATTTAAAGCCATCCACCATGTGATGCTTGATCTGGCCTGTTTCCATCAAGCTGTCTGCCATCATGCCGTTGTCCACACAGTGAACGAACATAGAGCGCTGCACTAGCTGATAGGTCCATCCACCAGGACACGCGCCTAAATCCACCGCCCACATGCCCGAAGACAAACGCGTATCCCACTCTTCACGCGGAATAAACACATGAAAAGCCTCTTCCAACTTCAACGTTGAGCGGCTTGGTGCATCGGCCGGGAATTTTAAACGTGGAATGCCCATAAAGAAGCGCGAATTATTGTGCGAATAAGAGTAACCAGCAAAGCAGTGGCCTGACGCAACAAAGCAAAGGTGGAACACAGGCTTCTTGGCATTTTCTTTCGCCAGCAATAAACCTTTACCACGTAATGCTTGGCGCATTGGGACGGTAAACTTGCGACAGAACTTCAACAGCTCTTTTGCTTCGTTGGTGTCTGGTGTTTCAATACGCAAATCACCACAAACAGGGAACGCGTCGATCTCACCCAGCTCCGCAAGGATTGGGCTAATGCGATCTTCACTCGGCAGTTCGGTGAACTCTGCTGCAACCGCAAACATTTGACGCGCAAAAATCAGCGCGTTGAAGTCCAGTTCACGTGCCAGTTTATCGGCATCCCCATCTTGGTAACATTCGAACAGAACATACCCTGCGTTTTTGAACACACGTGGAAAACCATAAACCTCTAACTGAGTCGCTTTGTCCTGAATTTCACCAGCACACTCTTTTTCAAAGCCCTGACGACAATAGAGCATTAATTGTTTCACTGAGATACCTCGTTCGTTTTTAAAGCTGCCAACATCAACATTATCCAACCAATAAGAAACAGCAAGCCTCCCATAGGAGTTATGGGGCCAAACCATTTTATGCCAGTTAATGCGAGGGCGTATAAGCTGCCGCTAAAGCAAAAGATGCCGATGATAAAACAAATTGCCGCGCGGAAAAAATATTTTTGCGCTTTCTCTCCAGTCGGCAAAGACAGCAGAACGGCGCACAGGGCAATGGCGAGAGTATGCCAGAACTGGTACATCACGCCCGTTTCAAACACACCTAACAAATATGGCGACAATTGGCTTTTGAGTCCGTGAGCGGCAAACGCGCCAAGTGCGACCGCCGATGCGCCTGAGAAACCAACAAAAGTGAGCAGCCACTTACTTTTCATCGTCCCCCCCTTTTATAAAAGCGCACAGTTGCTCAATCGCCAACTGCACATTGCCGGCTTCTGTATGGCCAGAACTTTTTCTCGGTTTAAAACTATGATCGCCGTCAGGCAAAAACGCCAAGCGCACCTTTGAGGAAAACTCAAATTGCTGACACTCAGTTTGAGTGCCAAACGTGTCTCGCTCACCTTGCAAAATCAACGTCGGTTTACTCAATGTTTGTAAGTGCTCACCTTTGAACTTTTCAGGCTTACCGGGGGGATGAAACGGAAAACCTAAACAGGCAATCCCTTTCACGAGGGGATGCTCCGACAACAAACTCGCCATGCGTCCGCCCATCGACTTCCCCCCAATGATCACGGGGTCATCGGTCACGGATGCTATCACTTCGGAAAAGGCTTCCAGCAATTTCGGCGCGCGATCTGGTGGGCGTTTTTTGCCATCTTCAGCTCGTTTGGCCATATAAGGGAAATTGAAACGCACCACTCGAATCCCTTCTTTTGCCAATCCTTGAGCCACCGCGGTCATAAAGGCATGTTCCATCGGAGCCCCAGCGCCGTGAGCAAAAATAAACAGTGGTCCGTTGTCTGGCCCATCAATAATGCATGGCAGAGTCATCGAGCACCTCTTCTTGTTCTTTACGCGCCGTAACCAGCATCCAATCTCTGAAGCGTGCAATACGCCCCATATCGGCTTGTTGTTCATGGCAGACGACGTAAAACGAATTCTTCGACAACAATATTTCATCAAAGGGTGCTATCAGACGGCCCGCTTCCATTTCTGGTTTAGCCAACACATTGTTGCCCAAGGCCACCCCTTGCCCGTGGGCCGCCGCTTGCAGAACCATGGTCGAGTGGCTAAAAATCGGGCCTTGGTTGACATTGACCTCATCCAGACCGTTTTCCTTAGCAAATTGTTTCCAATCTTTTCTGGATGTGTCATGAAGTAACGTATGTCGTTTTAAATCCTGCAAAGATTCTAATGGTTTGTTACCTAAAAGTAATGAAGGTGAACAAAGTGGGATCAAATATTCTTGGTACAATTTATCGGCACGTAACCCCGGCCAATTGCCACGACCGTAATAAATCGCCACATCTACATCGTCCGTCAAAGAACCTTCGTCCATGTCCACCGCTTTGATTCGCACATCAATATCCGGCTCTTTAGCATTGAAATCCGCCAATCTTGGTACCAACCATTGAATCGCAAAACTCGGCGGCAAGCTGATGGTCAATGCCCCTTTTTCACTACGTTCCAATACCTTATCGGTCGCTTCGGCAAGTGCTGAGAAGATATCTTTGATGTCTAAAAAGTAACTTTGCCCCTCTTCAGTGAGGAGTAAAGAGCGGTTACGACGGCGGAACAATTTCAATGAAAGAAACTCTTCCAGCGCTTTGATCTGATGACTCACTGCCGCTTGAGTAACAAAGAGCTCTTCTGCGGCTCGGGTGAAGCTAAGGTGTCGGGCGGCGGCTTCGAATACACGAAGGGAATTCAATGGGGGCAATCTTCGGGACATACGGCTCTCTAACCATTAGTTTTTTTTATCTGAAACATTATAATTTGTCCGTTGTAGAACAGCCAGATAAATTCTATATTTCACCCCGCAACGCTAGCCTGAACGGCTTGATTTCTTTGTAAATCAATTGGCTTAGTTGTTGCGATGTTGTGTTTGCAAACTCGTATTTCGAGTTAGGTAGATTTCTACCGTAGTGTTTTGTCCAACTCCCTGTGACAAAACCTATACTTCCTGTATTTATTTTTGACCTGTCTGTCAAATTTGTTACACCGCCTATATAGGCGGTGTTTTTTTATCTTTGAACACTGCCTTTCTGACCGTTATCGCCTCCGATCGTCTCTTTTCCCTTGCACAATCTCATTCCTTTTTTGAGCGAAAATGAAACAAAAAACGCAACCCCATTGCTGAGATTGCGCTTGTCATTTTCCTCATGCGGCACTGTTATTCAGAGAGCAACACGAGTTTGTGATTACGGGCGGTAAACCTTAACGTTCTTAAACCCTTGCTCTTGTAGGTAGAGAGCTTGCAAACGGCTCATCACACCGCGAGCACAGTAAAGCAGATACGTTTTCGACTGGTCTAAGTCACCAAACTGAGTACTGAGCTTGTAAAACGGAATGTGTTTTACCTCAACACCATCGATCTCTAGCGGACTGTCGTCTTCTTCATCTGGGCTACGAATATCCAGCACCACAGCGTGCTCTTCAATCGCTTGAACTTGCTCCACTTCTGGCGCGGCTTGCGCCGACTCTTTCGCGATATCACGAATGTCCATTTGACGGGCATTGCGTACCACTTGTTCCAAGATATCGAAATTGAAGTTGGCTTCTTCCGCTTCGAGCTTCTCTTTGACTGCTTTCACGGTTGGCTTCTTCGAAATCACGCCACAGTATTCTGGCATGGTTTTGGCGAAATCTTCGGTGCCGATGTCACGTGCAACTTTAATGATCTCGTCTTTATCCCAGTTGATTAGGGGACGGAGAATCAAACGATCGGTCACCACATCGATGTGGCGTAAGTTAGTCAAGGTTTGGCTTGATACTTGGCCGAGGGCTTCACCGGTGACCAAAGCTTGAATATCAAACTTCTCCGCAACCATGCCGGCAGCGCGCATAAACATGCGTTTTAGCACAACGCCCATTTGACCGTCTTCAACCTTCTCTAAGATCTCCGCCACTACAGGCTCAAAATCAACAGAGATGAAGCGAACTTTGGCCGATGAGCCATATTTGTTCCACAAGAAGTGAGCCACTTGTTTTACGCCGATTTCATGCGCAGGGCCACCCAGATTGAAGAAACAGTAATGCACTTTAGAGCCACGCTTGATGTGCAGATAGCTCGAAACACCCGAATCAAAACCACCAGAGATCAGGCTCAGCAGATCTTCTTGCGTACCCAGTGGGAAACCGCCAAGACCTTTGTGATGGGCCAAAATCTGGTTCAGTTTGTCATCCACCACTTCAATTTTGATGGTAATGTCTGGGTTGTGCAGTTTAACTGAGGCGCTCTCAACAGCTTGATTTAAGCCACCACCGACGTAACGCTCTAGCTCAATCGAGGTAAAGTCATGCTTACCACGGCGCTTAGCACGCACCACAAAGGTTTTGTTTTCGATGCGCTCGCGGCTGAGCTCCAACACTTGCTCATAGATGTCGTGCAGATCTTTAAAGCCAGATTGCTTCACTTCCAACACTTGCTGAATGCCTGGTGTCGTCGTCAAGATTTCGAGCACTTGTTGGTAATATTGATGGCTGTTCGCCGACACTTCGATGTGATCGCGACGGTTAAAGACAGCCACAGACTCAGTGCGATTCTGAATAATGATGCGGATGTTGCTCTCAAGAATCTTGGTAAAGCGCTTACGTACCGACTCACTCTTTACAAAAATTTCTGGATGGGGCTTTACAATAAATTTCATAGTTCAATTCGCAGTCTGTTGGCTTTCGATAAACACCGTAGCTCACGCCAAGGTGTGGGACTTAGGGCGCAAGATTATACACGAATTATAACCATAAAAAAGACGAGCATTTCTGCTCGTCTTCTATGCGACTCACTCACCCATTACTGGTTTTGAGGAATGGCTGGAATTTCATCACTATAGAGCGGTTCACCTTGCATAATGCTGATTTCCACCCTACGGTTTCTCGCACGATTTTCATCAGTATCATTCTCTGCCAACGGATCCGTATCGGCCATACCTCGCACCCGTAAGCGTTGATGAGAAAATCCGCGCACTTTCTCCATCTCTTGCGCCACCGAAACGGCACGCTGCGCAGAGAGATCCCAGTTAGAACGATAAAGCTCCGAATCAAGACGCTGATTGTCCGTATGACCAGAAATTCGCACAATACCGGGGACATCTTTCACCAACTCGGCAATTTGTCGTACTAGCGGGCGGAATTTAGGCTGCAAGAACGCAGAACCTTCTGGGAAGGCGCCCTTTTCTCGCATGCGAATCACAATTTGCTGGCCTAGGTTTTCCACTTCAATTGCCCCTTGCTCTATTTCACGCTCAAGGGCCTTCTTGATGCTTTCCATCAGCGTTTCCATCTCTTTCGACATGGCTTCCGATTGCTGCTGTTGCTGTTGTTGCTCGGTATTTTGGTTGGTCTGGGTCGAGGTTTCAGGCGACTGCCCGCCCGTCATTTTGCCTTGGTCACGCTGAGTACCACCAGCACGATCCGACTCTCCCTCATGAAACTCTAAGGTTTGCTGGGTGATATCAATGGTTTGTTGCATGATCACGTCAATCGGCGTTGGCTCTGGACGCCCCGGACGAAATTCTTGAGCGATGATGCTGGTGCCTTTGGGAATGTCTTTCACCTCAAGGCGGTTTTGCACACCAAAGGCAAATTTCATTGAGCCTGCGATCTGTTTGAACTTCAGTACATCCATTTCCGAAAACGAAAGCAGCAGTACGAAGAAACACATCAACAGTGACATCAAGTCAGCGAAGGTACCCATCCACAGAGGTAATCCGGGAGGGGGACAATCACATTTGCTATCGTCATCCATCACATACTCCCGTGATTAATCGTTGATATCGAGGGCACGCTTGCTCTCGTTGAGGTAGTTTTTCAAGTAGCTGTCGATAACACGTGGGTTCTGGCCATCTTGGATCGCCAACACGCCGTCCATGATCAGACGACGATTGAGGGTCTCTTGGTCGCGACGAAGCGCCAATTTATCCGCTATCGGGAAGAACACCATGTTCGACAAAATCGCGCCGTAGAGCGTAGTCAAAAGCGCGACCGCCATCGCAGGGCCGATGGATTTCGGGTCATCCATGTTGGACAACATCGCCACCAGACCGACAAGGGTACCGATCATCCCCATCGCAGGCGCAACGTCACCAAAGGCGCGAAACACGCCCGTTCCTTGCGTGTGACGTTCATCGGTCAAAGCAATGTCTTTCTGTAGTGCTGCGCGCACCACATCGGCATCGTGGCCATCGACCAACAAATCAATGCCTTTTTGCATGAAGCTGTTGGAGATCTCCATCTCTTCCAAGGCCAAGAAACCGCCTTTACGTGCCGCGTCCGCCATTTCGACGATCTTTGCGATCAAATCTTCTGGTTCATCGGCTTTAAACATGAAGGCTTTGCCCGCGATTTTCGCTGCGCCAAAAAACTGCCCCATGGTAAATTTCATCAATACAACAAAGATAGAGCCACCGACCACGATAAGCACAGAGGTGACATCGACGAACATCATGATGCTACCACCAAGAATCATCGCCATCACTACGAAAGCCAGGCCACCTATCAAACCTAAAAGGGTTGCTAAATCCACAAAGCACTCCTCATGCTATTTTCCGATTTACCACTATACAAAGAGATTAATTTCTTTATCGACAAAGAGTAGCGATCTTTTAGCAAAAACTTGGCCAACAAGTCACAAAATTGCCGCAAAGTGCCAAAATTAAAGCGCCATTGCCCCGTCACACTGAATATCGCGGCAAAAAATGAAGTCACTTTTTAAGGGTATGAACACGTTATAGCAAGTTTACTGCCATTTTAGCGCTTGTGGGCAACCTTTTTATTACTAGGTCGTCTATCTCTTCTTGGTTAACCTCATTTTCAGACAAATTTGCCTGCTTAAATTTGACCAAGCCAGCGTGCTAAGGTAACTTGCGAGCATTCTTTTAGAGGCAGAATAGATATGGCAACCAAGAAACCAGAAAACATGTCCTTCGAAGCAACCATCGAAGAATTGGACAATTTGGTGGATCAACTGGAAAACGGTGATTTGGCTTTAGATGACGCACTGAAAAAATTTGAGCGTGGGATCGCACTAGCCAGAGCCAGCCAAGCTAAACTAACAGAAGCAGAACAAAGAGTTAGCATTCTTCTTAGTAACAGTGATGATGCACCTCTCAGCGATTTCTCCACAGTGGCAGAGTAAAGTGATAAATGGGTAACTCTATGATTGGCGTACTTACGTCTTTTCAGCAGCGCAATAATCAGCAACTCAATCTATGGTTAGACAGACTACCGCATCAAAGTCATTCCTTGGTTCAAGCGATGCGATACGGTTTGGTATTGGGTGGAAAACGTGCTCGTCCATTTCTTGTCTATGCAACAGGTGAGATGCTTGGTTGCCCCTTAGAGCAACTTGATACACCCGCTTCTGCCATTGAATGCATCCACGCTTATTCGTTGATTCATGATGATCTTCCTGCGATGGATGACGATGAACTGCGTCGTGGTCAGCCAACTTGCCATATCCAGTTTGATGAAGCCACTGCGATTCTCACTGGTGATGCCCTGCAAACCTTAGCATTTACGATACTTGCAGAAGGCCCCCTTTCTGCTGAAGGAGAAACACAACGCGTTGCCATGATCCAAGCATTGGCGCAAGCCTCTGGAGCACAAGGCATGTGTATTGGTCAGGCATTGGATTTGGCGGCCGAAAATCGCGCAGTCACGCTGGAAGAGTTAGAAGAGATTCACCGTAACAAAACCGGCGCTTTGATCCGTTGTGCGGTACGCTTAGGTGCCTTAGCAGCAGGCGAAAAAGGTTTGGCTATTTTGCCTCAGTTGGAGAAGTACTCCACTGCGATTGGGTTAGCATTTCAGGTGCAAGATGACATTTTGGATATCATTAGCGATACCGAAACGCTCGGGAAGCCACAAGGTTCTGACCAAGAACTCAACAAGAGTACTTACCCATCGCTGCTGGGTTTAGAAGGCGCAATGGAGAAAGCTCACACTCTGTTACATGAAGCACTTCAAGCTTTGGAAGCAATCCCATACAATACCCAACACTTAGAAGAGTTCGCCCGATACGTTGTCGAGCGCAAGAACTAACACAATAAGCGCGCATACCTATGACTCTTGATATTTCAAAGTACCCGACACTGGCACTAGCAGATACACCCGATGAGCTGCGTCTCCTACCAAAAGAGACGTTGCCAGCACTGTGCGATGAATTACGCACTTACTTACTGAACTCCGTCAGTCAATCAAGCGGTCACCTGGCCTCTGGTCTTGGCACCGTTGAGCTTACGGTTGCCCTTCACTACGTTTACAACACGCCTTTTGATCAACTAATTTGGGATGTCGGCCACCAAGCCTACCCACACAAAATCTTGACTGGCCGTCGTGAACAAATGCCGACTATCCGTCAAAAAGGCGGTTTACACCCTTTTCCATGGCGTGAAGAAAGTGAGTACGACACCCTGTCTGTTGGCCACTCTTCGACCTCGATCAGTGCAGCACTTGGTATGGCCATTTGCGCAGAAAAAGAAGGCCAAAACCGCAAAGTCGTCAGTGTGATTGGTGATGGCGCGATCACGGCAGGCATGGCGTTTGAAGCGATGAACCATGCTGGCGATGTACACAGCGATATGCTCGTGATCCTCAATGACAACGAAATGTCGATCTCTGAAAACGTGGGGGCGCTTAACAATCATCTCGCTCGTGTACTTTCTGGCAATCTTTATACTTCGATTCGCGAAGGTGGCAAGAAAGTGCTCTCTGGCGTGCCGCCGATTAAAGAGTTAGTTCGTCGCACCGAAGAGCATCTTAAAGGCATGGTGGTTCCGGGTACCCTTTTCGAAGAACTGGGTTTTAACTACATTGGCCCAGTTGATGGCCATGATGTGGTAGAGCTGGTCAAAACACTGAAGAACATGCGTGAGCTAAAAGGTCCGCAGTTCCTGCACATCATGACCAAAAAAGGCAAAGGTTATGAGCCTGCCGAAAAAGATCCGATCGGTTATCACGGCGTACCTAAGTTCGATCCAGCGCACAATAGCCTGCCGAAAAGCAGTGGTGGCAAGCCAAGTTTTTCCAATATTTTTGGCGATTTCCTTTGTGACATGGCGGCGCAAGATCCGAAACTGATGGCGATCACCCCAGCCATGCGTGAGGGTTCCGGCATGGTGCGTTTCTCTAAAGAATACCCAGCGCAATATTTCGATGTAGCGATTGCAGAGCAGCATGCAGTGACACTGGCGACCGGGATGGCCATTGGCGGATACAACCCGATTGTGGCGATTTACTCGACTTTCTTGCAACGCGGCTATGACCAACTGATCCACGATGTGGCAATCATGAACCTGCCTGTGATGTTCGCGATTGACCGCGCTGGTTTGGTGGGCGCAGATGGTCAAACTCACCAAGGCGCGTTCGATTTAAGCTACATGCGCTGTATTCCAAACATGGTGATCATGGCGCCAAGCGATGAGAACGAATGCCGCCAAATGCTCTATACTGGCCACAAACATCAAGGACCGAGCGCGGTGCGTTATCCTCGTGGCAATGGCATGGGCACGCCTATCGAATCTGAATTTACCGCGCTTGAGATTGGTAAAGGCCGCTTGGTTCGCCAAGGCGAAAAGGTGGCCATTCTGAGTTTCGGCACCTTCTTAGCCAACGCGCTTGAAGCGGCAGAGGCATTGAATGCGACCGTTGCAGACATGCGTTTTGTTAAACCTCTTGATGAAGCACTTATTCGTCAATTGACCAACGAGCATGATGTGCTTATCACGATTGAAGAAAACGCCATTGCCGGTGGTGCTGGTGCGGGGGTGATCGAGTTTATGATGCAAGAAAAGATCATGAAACCAGTCTTGAACCTTGGCCTACCGGATAAGTTCATCCATCAAGGTACTCAAGAAGAGTTGCATGAAGAACTCGGCTTAGATGCCAAAGGCATTGAACAAGCAATTCGTCACTATTTATCGAAGTAACATTTATCAAAGTGACAGAACGAACAAAGGGCGCGAAAATCGCGCCCTTTGTGTATACATGATAGCTAAGATTAAGCGCGATTTTGCGCGTAAGCCGCTAGCTCATCCATCGACGTTTGTGCAACCACTTCACCATCAATGTAGTAAGTCACGAACTCACCTTCACGAATACCTGTCAGCGTCGCTTTTTCACCGTTGTTGTAAGTGATATCCATCTGTACCGTATTTTCATCGATTTGCTGCATCGTGCCTTGCTCAATCGTACGGTTATTTGTTAATGGAGCGATTGGCGCTGTTTTTAGCGATTCATCCAATTGGCTGTTGACATCGATGTAGGTGTCCATCTTTGTATCAAAGATATGTGGTTTGCCATTTAGAGGGTTTTTGCCCGTCCAAAATTCCAGTGAGTTAAACACAATGTAGTCTGCTGCAATCGCCACACCGTATACTGGCGCCAACAACATGTTCAGACCACCACGAGCGTAACGGTTGTCAACGGCTTTCAAGTTGAAGCCCATAACGTAGCCCGTTACTGCATTGCTACCTACACAACCAGACAATGCCATTGCTGCGACTGATAACGCTACGACTTTAGTGATCGTCTTTTTCATATTTACCTCGAATGTAATTTGGAGAACAGGAATTGGGGGCGCATATTAGCGCAGATAAAAACCTTCTTCAAAGTAAGAACATTCCATCTTGCCAGCGCAGTCTCAAAAACAAGAATCTTTACATAACAATGAGATATAACATTAATCAAAACATTCATTGATTAAATTTAAACCAACACAAGTTAACCTTAACTCAACAAAAGTCAGGAGAAAGTAAATGAACGATTAGCGATTTTTATCGTAATATTAATAAGGTTGAATGGCTTGATATCCGTTGCATTGCTAGAGTGGGCGGAACAGCAAATACAGGAAGTAGTATGGTTCGCATTAAAAAAAACAAAGTGTTCGAGATCTTGGGACACAAAATCCAGCCAGCGCAACGACTAGAGATCGAGCTTGACGCCGCACAGCTTTATACCCACTCGCCTCTTTCCATTCCCATAGAAATTATTAATGGTCGCAATGCAGGGCCAGTTTTAATGGTCAATGCAGCAATACACGGTGATGAACTCAACGGCGTTGAAATTGTCAGGCAGCTAATTAACGGCCTCGATCCCAACCAAGTCAAAGGTACGGTCATTGCCGTTCCAATTGTCAATGTCTTCGGTTTCATCCACAAATCTCGCTATCTGCCTGATCGTCGTGACCTCAACCGTTGTTTTCCAGGCAGTGAAAAAGGGGCGTTAGCCTCTCGCATGGCACACACCTTTTTCAACAATGTCGCATTGAAAGCAGATTATATCCTCGATCTTCATACTGGCGCGATTCATCGTACTAACTTACCGCAAATCCGCGCTAATCTGAGTAATCCAGAAACGCTGCGTATCGCCAAAGCCTTTGGTGCCCCCGTCATTATCGATTCAGCACTAAGGGACGGCTCTATCCGCTCCGAGGCAGAAAAATGCGATATACCCGTGCTCACTTATGAAGCGGGTGAAGCACTTCGTTTTGATCCTCTCTCGATCAGCGCTGGGGTATTGGGGATTAAACGCGTGATGCAATCCATCGGCATGCTGCGCGCCAGTCGAAAAAAATTGCCTCAGCCAGTCATTGCAAAATCGACCAGTTGGGTAAGAGCATCGGGAAATGGCATTCTCCGCACCGTTGTCAACCTTGGTGCCAAAGTGGAAAAAGGAGAAACCTTAGCCTATATCAGCTCACCTTTGGGGCATGATGAAGTAGAGCTCAAAGCTCCGAAAGGGGGGATTGTGATTGGTCAACAAACCTTGCCGTTAGTCAATGAAGGCGATGCCATTTTCAATGTCGCCTACTTCCGCCAAGACGATGAAGTTGTCGAACAAGTCGTAGAAAGCTACATCGAAGAACTGGTTGAAAGTGATATTGATTTGATCACCACAGGACAAATTCCACTGTAACCGAACATGGGCAGGCTGTGCTGAAATGAAAACTAAAAAGCCCCGAAGACTCACTCATCGGGGCTTTTCTAAATGGAACTGAGTAGTGAATTACTCGTCTTCGTCCACTTCATCGTCTGCTTGTGCATCGCGAGCGCGACGTTGTTCCGCTTTACGTAGTTTTGCGCTCAACGCTTCAGCATCGCGCTCTTTGCGTTGCTGAGCTTTACGCTCGTTGCGCTCGGCTTGGTTTTTAACAAAACCAGCGAGTTCAGCTTCTGCCCACGCTTGAGCAGCCGCTTCAGAGTCAAAACCCATTTGACGCTTTGAAACAACAGTTTTACGAGAGGTTACTTGACGAGTAATCTCAGCCGCCCAACCTTCACGTTTCTCAGTCACGCGGATGGCAAATTTTTGGTTTTTAGACATGTCAGATGTTCCTAAGGGATTGTAAAGGGATTCAAGCCATCCCTTGGCAAGCGGCGTATTAGACCACAATTATTTGCGATTGGCTATTGGCTCACTGATAAAAAAACCGCCAGAGAAACTCTCTAGCGGTTTATTCAGTATCACATTATTTCAATCGGATTAGCCTAGATTTTTGCGTGCGTTTTGGAACATACGCATCCACGCGCCATTTTCACCCCAACCTTCTGGTGCCCATGAGTTCGCTACGGTGCGGAATACACGCTCTGGGTGCGGCATCATGATGGTTACGCGACCATCTTTTGTCGTCAAACCGGTAATCGCATTTGGTGAACCATTCGGGTTGTTCGGGTATTGCTGTGTTGGATTACCTAGGTTATCAACAAAGCGGACCGCAACGGTACCCGATGCTTCAATCGCAGCAAGATGTTGAGCATCGCGTACTTCCACACGACCTTCGCCGTGCGAAACAGCGATAGGCATACGAGAGCCAGCCATGCCATCAAAGAAAACGGAATCCGATTTCTGTACTTCGACTAGGCTAAAGCGTGCTTCAAAACGCTCTGATTCGTTGCGAACGAAACGTGGCCACAAGTCGGCACCTGGGATCAATTCTTTCAAGTTTGAAAGCATCTGACAGCCGTTACATACACCCAGTGAGAAGGTATTTTCACGATTAAAGAAGGCTTGGAACTGCTCACGTGCTTGCGCATTAAAGAGCACAGATTTCGCCCAACCTTCACCCGCACCTAATACATCACCGTACGAGAAACCACCACAAGCCACTAGACCATGGTACTCATCCAGCACCGCTTGACCCGTTAGAATGTCACTCATGTGGATGTCAGTCGCTTCAAAGCCAGCACGGTCAAACGCTGCTGCCATTTCAACGTGAGAGTTAACCCCCTGCTCACGCAGGATCGCCATCTTAGGTTTCGCGCCTTTCGCGATATAAGGAGCTGCGATATCTTCGTTAACATCATAGCTGAGCGATACATTCAGGCCTGGGTCTGAATTGTTTTTCTTCGCTTCAAACTCTTGGTCTGCACACGCTGGGTTATCACGCAGTGCCTGCATCTTATGCGTCGTTTCCGCCCAGATAACACGCAAATCAGTGCGTGAACGTTCCAGTATCAAAGCATCACCAGAGCGAATCACAAAGTTGTCTGAAGCGTCAACCGCACCAATCACGTGTGAACACGCTTCTAGACCATTGGCCGCCAACGTCGACAGCACGGAATCCAGTTCATCGTTCTTAACTTGAACAACCGCGCCGAGCTCTTCGTTAAATAACGCCGCCAGAACATCGTCACCCAACGCAGCGATATTCGCGTTGACACCACAATGACCAGCAAATGCCATCTCTGCAAGCGTCACCAATAGGCCGCCATCCCCTTTATCGTGGTACGCAAGCAATTTGTCTTGACGAACCAGAGCTTGCATCGCATCGAAGAAGCCTTTCAACTGTTCTGCGTTGTCGACGTCAGCCGGTTTATCACCCAATTGCTTGTAAACCTGAGCCAGCGCCGTAGCACCTAGGCGGTTCTTACCGTTGCCAAGGTCAACAAGAACAAGTGAAGTCTCGCCTTTGTCGGTACGCAGCTGAGGAGTAATGGTTTTACGTACATCTTCAACACGAGCAAACGCGGTGATGATCAGAGACAGTGGAGAAGTCACTTCTTTCTCTTCACCGTTCTCATTCCACTTGGTCTTCATTGACATTGAGTCTTTACCAACAGGGATAGTAAGACCTAATGCAGGGCACAGTTCTTCACCCACCGCTTTCACCGCTTCGTAAAGACCCGCGTCTTCACCTGGGTGACCTGCTGGTGACATCCAGTTTGCCGACAGCTTAATGCGCTTGATATCGCCGATGTCAGTCGCTGCGATGTTAGTCAGAGACTCACCAACGGCTAGACGAGCTGACGCGCCAAAGTCAAGCAGCGCAACAGGCGTACGTTCACCCATAGACATCGCTTCACCGTGGTACGTATCGTAGCTGGCAGCGGTTACCGCACAGTTTGCAACTGGCACCTGCCACGGACCGACCATTTGGTCGCGTGCCACTAAGCCTGTAACGGTACGGTCACCAATGGTGATCAAGAAGGTTTTTTCAGCCACGGTTGGAAGACGAAGTACGCGATCCACCGCTTCGTTAAGTTCGATGCCATCACGCGTCATCGCTGGGCTGTCTACTTTGAGTGTGGTTGCTTCACGATGCATCTTTGGTGGCTTGCCAAGCAGAATGTCCATTGGCATATCAATCGGTGTATTGTCGAAGTGCGCATCTTCCAGCGTTAGGTGACGCTCTTCCGTTGCCACACCGACCACGGCATATGGCGCACGCTCACGTTTACAGATTGCATCAAATGCCGCCATGTTTTCTGGTGCGACCGCGAGCACATAACGCTCTTGAGATTCGTTACACCAGATTTCCAATGGGCTCATTCCCGGTTCATCGTTTGGTACATCACGCAGTTGGAACTTACCACCACGCTCACCATCATTGACCAATTCGGGTAACGCATTTGAAATACCACCTGCGCCAACGTCGTGAATAAACGCGATTGGGTTGTTGTCGCCAAGCTGCCAACAGCGATCAATCACTTCCTGACAACGGCGTTCCATCTCTGGGTTTTCACGCTGTACCGAAGCGAAATCCAGATCTTCTGCCGACTGACCTGATGCCATAGACGAAGCGGCACCACCACCCAGACCAATGTTCATCGCTGGGCCACCCAGCACGATTAAGCTCGCACCGACAGGGATCTCTTTCTTCTGTACGTGCTCGTCACGAATGTTACCCATACCACCAGCAATCATGATTGGCTTGTGGTAGCCACGCACTTCTTCACCTGCGTGTGACGTCACTTTCTCTTCGTAAGTACGGAAGTAACCAAGGAGGTTTGGACGACCAAATTCGTTGTTGAATGCCGCGCCGCCAAGCGGGCCTTCTAGCATGATGTCAAGGGCGTTGACGATACGACCTGGCTTACCAAAATCGGTTTCCCATGGCTGTTCAAAGCCAGGAATACGCAAGTTCGAGGTGGTAAAACCAACCAGACCCGCTTTTGGCTTACCGCCAATGCCGGTTGCGCCTTCGTCACGAATTTCACCACCAGAACCGGTGGAAGCACCTGGCCATGGTGAGATTGCGGTTGGGTGGTTGTGCGTCTCTACCTTCATCAAGATGTGTGCATCTTCGTGATGGTAGTTGTATTGACGCGTTTCTGGATCGGGGAAGAAACGACCCACTTTTGAACCCGTCATTACCGCTGCGTTATCTTTGTAAGCAGACAGCACGTGATCTGGCGTTGTTTCAAAGGTATTTTTGATCATCTTAAACAGCGATTTTGGCTGTTCCACACCGTCGATCGTCCAATCGGCGTTAAAGATCTTGTGACGACAGTGCTCAGAGTTGGCCTGAGCAAACATCATCAGTTCGATGTCATTTGGATTACGGCCAAGCTTAGTAAAGTTCTCCACCAAGTAATCAATTTCATCTTCTGCCAATGCTAGGCCAAGTGAAACGTTTGCTTCTTCAAGCGCAAGACGACCTCCAGAAAGGATATCCACCTGAGTCATTGGTGCAGGCTGCGCAACGCTGAACAATGCCGCTGCCGCTTCTAAATCACCAAATACCGCTTCCATCATACGGTCATGAATAATGCTTTTTACGATGTCGATTTGTACGCTAGAAAGCTCTGAAGACGACTCAACATAGTACGCCGTGCCGCGCTCTAAACGCTTCACTGCGTTAAGGCCACAGTTTTGTGCAATGTCTGTCGCTTTTGATGACCAAGGAGAGATGGTGCCAGGACGAGGCGTGACCAGCAATAAGAGACCTTGAGGCTCATGCTCTTCGATAGTTGGGCCGTAAGTTAGAAGTTTCTCAAGCTTTTCCAACGCTTCTGCGTCTAACTCAGAGGTCAGATCCGCAAAGTGCATGAACTCGGCATAAATGCCAGTGACAGGCAGATCTTGTTCACGACAAAGTTCCAAAAGTTTATTAACTCGAAACTCAGAAAGAGCTGGGGAGCCACGCAAAATTCTCATGTGCTTAGGTCTCTTATGCAATTGATTAAGGTGATATTGGAATAAATTCAGTGGGTTATACTGTTTTACTTCGAACTTATGCCGATTGCACCTCTCTGTTGCGGGCGCATTATATAGCAATTGTTTTTGTGATGTAACACCAAAAGCAACCGTTTGCGTCACTTTTTTTGTCAAATTTGAAATACAACCAAAATGTGGAAGCAATAAAAACATGTACAATTCTGCTGTTCGCTTTTTCTTTGCCTACCCTGCGCGCTTTGATATAAAGAGACCAACAGATTTTTGAGAGCAGACTGAATGCCAATACTTAATCTTCACCAACTACGTAACGCTCTGTTTATTCTTGCGACTTCTCTCTTTCTCGCAGGATGCCAAATTGAATCTAAACCCGCCAGCGAGTTGGATCAGATCAAACAACGAGGCGTTCTGCGTGTTGGCACTCTCAATAATCAACTCTCTTACTACATTGGCCCAGATGGTCAAGCCGGTTTGGATTATGAGCTGGCAAGACAATTTGCCGACGAGCTTGGCGTAAGGCTAGAGATCAAAACGGCATTTCGCCAATCAGAACTCTTTCCGATGCTAAAACGTGGTGATATTGACCTCGTCGCGACGGGATTAAGCCAAACCCCACGCGTGATTAAGCAATTTCGTCCAGGCCCCAGTTATTACTATGTAAGCCAAGTGGTGGTGTACAAGAATGGTGCTCTGAGGCCAAGAAACCTAAAGCAGCTGATTGAATATCAAAACGCTAAAACCACACCGGATGGCGAGGAGTCGAATGAGCTTGCCGCTGCGCAAACTCTACAGGTCGTTAAACAATCGCAAAATGTCACTTTGCTCAAGTCGTTGCAAAATGAGTACCCTGAGCTAAAGTACACCACTGTATCGGATGCCGACAACTACGATTTGTTGCGCCGAGTTTCAGCAGGCGAACTGCGCTTTGCGATTAGCGATTCCATTGAGCTCTCACTTGCGCAGCGTTTGTATCCCGATCTCGCGACTGCGTTTGAGGTCACCGAAGACCAACCTGCATCTTGGTTCGTTCGTCGCTCTCCTGACGAATCGCTTTATGCTTTGATGATTGAATTCTTCGGGGACATCAGCCAATCTGGTGAGCTTGCTCGATTAGAAGAGAAGTACATTGGTCACATTGGTACCTTCGATTATGTCGATACGCGCGCGTTTATTCGAGCGCTAGACAGTAAGTTGCCTCAATGGGCACCGCTGTTTGAACAATATTCTGCCGAGTTTGACTGGCGCTTGATTGCTGCGTTGGCTTATCAAGAATCGCATTGGAACCCGTTAGCGAAATCGCCAACGGGGGTTCGTGGCATGATGATGCTTACCCTGCCAACCGCACAAAGTGTCGGCGTCAAAAACCGTTTAGATCCAGAACAATCGATTCGAGGGGGTGTAGAGTATTTGCGCCGTATTGTCGCGCGAGTACCAGAATCCATCCCCCAACATGAGAAAATCTGGTTTGCCCTCGCATCGTATAACGTTGGCTTTGGCCATATGATGGACGCTCGCCGTTTGACAAAAAAACAAGGAGCCAATCCGGATTCTTGGGCTGATGTGAAAGAAAGGCTGCCTCTGCTAAGACAGAAAAAGTACTTCAGCCAAACTCGCTACGGTTATGCCCGTGGAGACGAGGCGAAAAATTACGTTGAGAATATTCGCCGCTACTACCAAAGCATCATTGGCCATGTAGGACAAAACTCTCTAATTGCCAGCGATCAAGAGGGCGAAATTCAAGTGATTCCGCCACTCGAAAATGAAGAGTTGGCCGCGGTTAATGATGTTAGTGAATCCGCAACCGGCTCGTTAGCACAAGATACGGTTGTCAGCCAAGCAGAAGGCAACGTACCGACCAACCAATAACCACCACATAGGAAGCGATTTTTGTAAAAGTCGATTGCTTTTTAGCAACGACTTTATCTAAAATCGCTCTCCTGAATTAGGCCAAACTGACCGTTTCGTCAATTATGCTGGCCCTCTTTATAACGCTTCTTTGTAACAAAATAAGCTAACTGAAGAACATTCAAATTGAACGCCCCAAACGCTTTTTATTTTTCTCAACATCAACAATACCTGGTGACGTTGAGCATCGTGGTGGGGATTTTTTTATCGTCAGTAGGAGGTCGTTGTGTTAAGACGTCGCGTCCAATCCAAGCGCCTAAATAAAACGGTAGCGGCTAACCGCCGTAAACGTAAGTTAACGAATACAAAACGAAAAATATGCGCTCGCAACCGTATTTACGTACATCTAGTAAATCACGCGTAACCTGTCAGCAAGCATCTGCTTTCAATGCAGATGTTTGTTTTACCTTCTCACGCTACTGATCTTCGCTTTCGTTTTCGCTCACGTGCAGCTCCCTCTTCAACGCCTTGATCTCTTTACGACGACGCTTAAAAAAGGCCTGTAACTGCTCACGGCATTCCGACTCTAACAATCCTTTTTCGATGGTTGCGTAATGATACGCCGCTTGACTAGAAAACAGATCGAGTACCGTCCCAGCCGCCCCTGCTTTCAAATCAGGAGCCCCAAAGACAATGCGTTTCACACGGCTATGCAGCAGTGCGCCAGCACACATTGGGCATGGCTCTAAGGTGACGTACAACGTGGTGTCGAGCAGACGATAGTTACCCAGACTCTGCCCAGCCTGACGTAAGGTCTGTATTTCTGCATGGGCCGTCGCATCATGTTGGCCAATCGATTGATTCCATCCTTCAGCAATCACTTCGCCATCTTTGACCAGTACCGCACCAACAGGCACTTCCCCTTCATTTTCAGCAATCGCGGCAAGCTCAATGGCTCTGCGCATAAAACGTTGATCATCGAGACTAAAATGACTATCAGACAAAGAAACTCCTAAATCGAACTGACAACAATTTTGAACAGATTATAGGGAAAACATTTCGCAGAGCCCATAAAAAAACGCAGGCGAACCTGCGTTTTTCATTTCATGCACAATGATTACATTGTGTAGGTGTATGGCGCTTGAACACCCAGCGGAATACCCACAGCCCAGTAAGCGAGCAAGAAGATAGTCCAACCAATCAGCATCGCAATAGAGAATGGCATCATCAGTGATGCAAGCGTACCGATACCGGTTGATTTCACGTAACGTTGACAGTAAACAACAACAAGTGGGAAGAACACCATCAACGGTGAAATGATGTTGGATACAGAGTCACCCACACGGTAAGCCGCTTGAGAAAGCTCAGGAGAAATACCCACAGCCATAAGCATTGGAACTAGGATAGGACCAATCAATGCCCACTTAGCCGATGCTGAACCGATAAGTAGGTTCACTGACGCCGTCAGCAGAATCATACCAACAATCGTCGCCTCACCTGGCAGGTTCATCGCTTTCAGACCTTCAGCGCCGTAAAGTGCCAACATGGTACCGATGTTTGACTGAGCAAATGCCGACAAGAACTGTGCACAGAAGAACGACATCACAATGTATGCGCCCATCGTCGACATTGTTGTTGCCATCGCTTTGATAATGTCGTTACTGGATTTGAACGTGCCAGACACACGACCGTAAACATAACCAGGGATGATAAACAGGATGAAGATCAATGGAACAATTGACTTCATGATCGGAGCTGAGAACGCCGTAATTTCACCATTTGGTGAACGCAGTGCTGAGTTCTCAGGCCAGATAGCCGCGATAAGCAGCGCAATACCTGCCATCATTGCCCAACCAGCGTAACGGAACGCTTTTGATTCTAATTCAGTGAATGAACCAAGATCTGGTGCTTTTTCTGCATCGTCATCAATTGGAGTATTCGCAAGACGAGGCTCGATGATTTTCTCTGTCACATACCAGCCAATCGCAATGATGATCACCGAAGAAAGACCAGTGAAGAAAATGTTCGCCAGCGGGTTAACCACGTATGCAGGATCTAGAACCTGAGCTGCCGTTTGTGTAAAGCCAGCCAATAGAGGGTCGATACCTGAAGGGATAAAGTTGGCCGAGAAACCACCCGATACACCCGCAAACGCAGCCGCGATACCCGCAAGAGGGTGACGACCTGCTGCATGGAAAATGATACCACCTAGAGGAATAACCAGTACGTAGCCTGCATCCGCTGCGGTGTGCGAAACGATCGCAACCAAAATCAGCATTGGAGTCAGAAGCTTAGCTGGCGTGAAATTCAGCATCTTCTTGAGGCCTGTGGTAATAAAGCCAGAAGAGTCTGCAACGCCGACACCAAGCATCGCCACTAACACGATCCCTAGAGGTGCAAAACCAGTAAATGTGGTCACCATGTTTGCAAGAAAACTGGCTAATGATTCACCGGTTAGAAGGTTTTTGATTGCAAGAGCGTCGCCAGTTCGAGGATTGATAAGATCAAACGAAACGTTTGACAAAAGTGCAGACGCAGCCCAAGTAATCACTAGTGCCCAGAAGAACAAAATCGCAGGATCTGGGATCTTGTTCCCTACCCTTTCGATGAAGTTCAAAAAACGATCCATGCCGCTCGGCTTCGGCGATGGCGCTTGATTTACCGCTTGGTTACTCATGGTAACTCCATAATCAATGATGTTGGTGCCAATGGCTTCTTAAAATTATTGTTTCAGCCAATTTTTCAACGTTTGATTCTATTAAATCCGTTTAAGAAAAGCACAAGGTTCTGAAAGTTTTTCCATATTTGGAGACATATTTTGCAAAAACACAATTAATGTGCAACAAATTAAACACAAACAAACGACAACTTGCGAAACAAAAAAGAAACCTTCCAGAAACACATCATCTTAACCGTAGCTAACCATCTGTACTCATCAGCACTACTAACCAACTAATCACATAGTAAATTCACTGTGTTTGGAAATCATGGTTTTGAGTTCTACCGAATGGTTATTGCCAAAGCGATCTTGCCAAGTAGTTTGAACATGGACTGTTTTCAGCTCACCAGATAACGCTGTGTTTGGAACGCTCCATGTAACGGTATATGGGGGGTGTGCGCTGGAGCCTGCGCCGATATCAGAATCAAAATTGGCCACGGCAATCGCAGAGGAAGCAGTCGCACCACGAGTGCGAAACCATTCCAATTTTTGCTCCGCCAAATTAAGTGCTTCAATACTATGAATGGCATAGTCGGCCTTTTGCTCGATGTAAACCTGTAGCTTAACTAACCCCAGCGCACCAAAGCCAATCAGTACAAATGAAATCAATACTTCCAACAAACTAAAACCATGTTGCTTACTTTGCATTCCAGCTCCCCTTTTGCCATCTAGGAGGAAGAGTACTATTCACAAACTCTTTCATGATATCTGAACTAAATTTAAGATTGATTGAGTTTTTAAATAATGCATTTTGATTTTTAGTATCTAAAATCATTCCCCCCGTAAAATTAAATGAACCTTCCATATACATGGTAGCTAATGTTGCATCGCCTTGGGAATATGTACCATTAATCGCTTCGAGACCCGCTTTGAAATCATTGGGGTCATGTTTTAGTGTGGCAATTAATGTCGCATCAAACTTTTTATTATCCCACTGCTCTTTTATTGGCGTATAAGTACTATTTACATGAACAAAAACACCATTAACATTCACAGCACTTCTCCCCCCCACAATTCCATCATGCACGACAAGAAGAACCTTCATATTGGGGTAAGTATCTTTATTCAGTAAGGCAGCAAGCTCCGTATTAAATTCACAAGGTCCATCTACCCAAATTGCGTTCTTACCATTGGTTTTCAAAACCAGTTTATTTATCTCTGTATAACAATCGCTACCTTTAGTGGTGGATACTTTTTTAAAATTATTTTTCGGATCATCTCTTACTTGCTTCCAATCCGAAACTTTTTTACCAAAAATGTCTTTAAATGGAGACAAGTCCGTTTGTCGTTTTACGTCAAGTTCCAATCCATTTCTTTGAACCAATCCATCTTTAAAATAATATCCTATTTTATCACTGGATGACGTAATGAAACTCGATCCACATTTAACGCCAGATTTATATCCATTTCCTGGATGAACACCTGCAGAATAGTTCAAATCGCTATTAATAAAACCTGAACCAAAGTAAGCTTTATCTCTGATGACCATGGAAACACATTCATAATATTCTTGTTCATCATATTTTTTAAGTTCTCCTGGATCAGGTGAAATAGTTACAGCTGCATTAACAACTAAATTTGATGAACTACGTATCGATCCCGCACCACCTCCTGAGGCAGAACTGACTATATTTTTACTTAAACCTGCATAACCAATTTTGCTGGTAACCTTAGTTGGGTTGTTCACTGCAGTGACAGCTTCATAGGTAAAAGTCACTGAATGACTCCCTATGTTGCATTCGGGTATCGAGGATGCGGTAGGAATAACACCATCCTGCACTGTTTTTGTGTAAACACACTCCAATCCACCTTCTGCCAACCAGTGCTCTTGCCTTGACTTGACTTCATTTTGAGCGATTTTTATCTGATAAAGTAATCCTCTGGCAGAGGCTAAGGAAATAACCAAGGAAAACAACAATAAAAACGCAGTAAATAACAATGTCACATAGCCAGTTTTTAATTTCATTGCCAGTTCCTTTGTTTAATTATGACGGTTGATGTATCACTCAATGATCCATCATTAGCACTTAACCCAAGAACTATTGTGGTCATCCTACTTGATGATTGAGTACTTTTGACTTCCTCAGAGACCACTGAAAAATGATTAACTTTAAGTACGCCATCATCAATTAATGGTTTGCAAGATCCAATTTCAGAAAAGCTTTTTATACCTGATGACGAAATTACGCCTTCTTCACAAATATATAGCTGATCTCGATCCTGCTTATATTTGATATTGCGATATTTTTTGTTTTCATTCGCATCACTTTTGAAATAGACAAAGCCTATTGCATTAGCGCCACTGACCACTAATGTCCCCGTTGCACCTGAAAGCGTTAAGGAATGTCCAAAGCCACCATCATAGCCTGCAAGTTGAACATCCTCTTTCATAACCGATAACGTACTATCTAAACTTTGCATCAAGTTAAGATGTAAACTATTCTCTCTCACTGATTTTTGTAAGTTTAAGAACAAAGAACCAATAGTCCCGATCAGTATTACTCCCAACATCGCACTGATCATCAACTCAATCAAAGAGCTTCCTCTTTGTTGCGTCCTACTAACACGTTGGATAGTCATATAGTTTAGCTCCCGACAGACTGCATACCCGAACTCGTCCTGGCGGATTGGAAATGACAACAGATAATTTTTTGGTTTCATCTGATGTAGGATAAAAGACTATGCTTCCGCCTTGAGGCCTACCTCTGACTGGATCAAATGAAATATACTTATGTTCATAGTTATGGACGATCGAAAGACCTGAGTAAGATGACCCCGATAAGTAGAGCAATACATTGCTGGCGCTGCTTGAAGATGCACTTAGTTTTAAGGACCATTGGCCTTTGTTAGCCACTTCAGCTTTTGCTTTAGTAAAATGAACATACAACTTGGTGTTTCTCAGCACCGCTTCTGACTTACTTTGATTAAAAAAGCCATTCAGTTCAGAGGCCAATCTTTGCATCTCGACCGTTTGAGAAACACGAGTAAAACTGGGTGCCGCCGAAGCTAAAACAACAGCCAAAACAGCGACTGTGATTAAAAGCTCCAAGAGTGTGAAGCCGCGAGTCATTTCCCAAATTCCTATGTAATGTACTGCTGAACGAGAATTCAGCTTGCACCTATGCTAGCACCATAGAAAAATAGGCGGATAATCAACAAGGAAGTGTTCGTGATGATTCGAAATTTTCCCTGCAAACGCTACAAACTATACTCATCAGGCATGACATTGATCGAATTAATGATCGCTGTTGTCATCATTGGGGTATTGGCAAGCATCAGCTATCCGAGCTACAAAAATTATGTAATCGAATCGCATAGAACCGTTGCTAAAGCGGATATGGCGAAAATTCAATTGGCGTTGGAGCACGGTTATAACGGAGCTTACCAATGGTCGCAGATTGTTTCTGGCGGCTCTTGCACGATTTGTGATTCTTCGTCAGACAGATATGAATTTGAGGTCGCCAGTTCTGCAACTATTTCATACACCATTACAGCGAAGGCGCAGACCGATAAAGGTCAAAACAACGACCCTTGTTTAGCCAATGAAACAGTAAAAAAAATGACGCTCGATTCCACCAACCAGGCGAAACCAACGGCTTGTTGGTAACAAAAAGCCCGTTTGGCATCACCAAACGGGCTTTGTCGTACTGAACTTTTTATCACATGACTAGCTGGTCAAATCGTCAAAGAACTTCTTCACACCATTAAAAAAGCCTTCTGATTTTGGTTTGTGCTTGGTGGCCGCTTCACCACAGCAAGACTCTTCAAACTCTTTCAGCAATTCTTTTTGACGTGAACTTAAGTTAACTGGCGTCTCAACCACGAGCTTCACAATCAAATCACCAATTGCGCCGCCGCGAACGCCTTTAACGCCTTTGCCACGCATACGGAACATGCGGCCAGTTTGGGTCTCAGATGGCACTTTTAAGTTCACACGGCCATCGAGCGTCGGTACTTCCACTTCGCCACCCAGTGCCGCCATAGCAAAACTTACTGGCACTTCACAGTAAAGGTTATTGCCTTCACGTTCAAAGATGTGGTGCTCTCTCACGTGCACTTGTACATACAAGTCTCCCGCTGGCGCGCCGCGTTCGCCCGCTTCCCCTTCACCAGAGAGGCGAATGCGATCGCCTGTGTCAACACCTGCTGGAATCTTAACATTGAGCGTTTTGGTTTTCTGCTTGCGGCCTTGACCATGACACACATTACATGGGTCTTTGATGATCTTGCCTTTTCCGTGACAGGTTGGACAGGTTTGCTGTACAGCGAAGAAACCTTGGCGCATCTGAACTTGACCATGGCCATGACAGGTACCACAGGTTTCAGCTGAAGTGCCTTTCTTCGCCCCAGAGCCTTCACAAGTGTCACAATGAACCAATGTCGGAACTTCAATTTCCTTCGAAACGCCACGTACGGCTTCTTCTAGCGACAGTTCCATGTTGTAGCGTAGATCGGCACCACGCTGCGGACGAGCGTGACCACCACCGCGGCGACCACCGCCAAAAATATCGCCAAAAACATCACCGAAGATGTCACCAAAATCAGCGCCACCGCCACCACCGAAACCACCACCGCCTTGTTCAAATGCAGCGTGACCATATTGATCGTAAGCCGCTTTTTTCTGTGGATCGGTCAGAATTTCGTACGCTTCTTTTACTTCTTTAAACTTATCCGCAGCAGACTCGTCACCCTGATTGCGATCTGGGTGAAATTTCATCGCCAAGCGCTTATATGCTTTTTTGATGTCTCGCTCTGAGGCATCGCGACTAACGCCTAATACTTCGTAAAAATCACGTTTTGACATGTTATTCGTCACCAATTAATTACTACAAACGGTTGATTCCGCTTGGTGTTTGTATCGATATAGATAAAGGTGCGACGTTCTCAAACAATGCGGTCCTTTATCTATAAGTACACAGGTATTTACAAACTTACGGGCGTCAGAGTTTCCCCAAACGCCCGCAAACAGGAAGTTAAGTACCAGATGGCTCAACACCATCTGGTCAAACAAGATTATTTCTTGTCGTCTTTTACTTCTTCAAACTCTGCATCAACTACGTCGTCATCTTGAGACTTAGCGCCAGCGTCTGCTGAGCCTTGTTGTGCTTGAGCTTGTTGCTGAGCGATTTCCATTAGCTTTTGAGCTGCTGCCATTAGCGCTTGGATTTTCGCTTCGATCGCTTCTTTGTCTTCGCCTTTACGAGCTTCTTCAAGTTCGCTGATTGCTGTTTCGATCTTCGCTTTCTCATCTGCTGGTAGCGCTTCGCCCGCTTCTTCTACTTGCTTGCGTGTACCGTGGATGATTTGGTCAGCTTGGTTACGTGCAGTTGCTAACTCTTCGAACTTTTTGTCCGCTTCTTTGTTTGCTTCTGCTTCTTGTACCATTTTTTCGATCTCAGCGTCGCTTAGACCACCAGATGCTTGGATAGTGATCTTCTGCTCTTTACCCGTCTGCTTATCTTTCGCAGATACGTGTAGGATACCGTCCGCATCAAGGTCGAAAATGACTTCGATCTGTGGCATGCCACGTGGTGCAGGGTTAATACCTTCAAGGTTGAACTGACCTAGCGACTTGTTGTACATCGCTTGTTTACGCTCACCTTGTAGCACGTGAATCGTTACCGCACTCTGGTTGTCTTCCGCCGTTGAGAACACTTGGTTCGCTTTGGTTGGGATAGTGGTGTTCTTCTCAACCAATTTCGTCATTACACCACCCATAGTCTCGATACCTAGAGACAGTGGCGTTACGTCTAGTAGCAGAACGTCTTTCACATCACCCGCAAGTACACCACCTTGAACAGCTGCGCCTACCGCTACTGCTTCATCTGGGTTTACGTCACGACGAGGCTCTTTACCAAAGAACTCTGTTACTTTCGCTTGAACCATAGGCATACGAGTCTGACCACCTACTAGGATAACGTCAGTGATGTCACCTACAGAAAGATCTGCATCCGCAAGCGCAACTTTTAGTGGCTCAAGTGAACGTTGAACTAGGTCTTCAACCAGTGATTCTAGCTTCGCACGTGTCACTTTGATGTTCATGTGCTTAGGACCGGTTGCATCTGCCGTGATGTATGGCAGGTTTACGTCAGTCTGGTTAGTAGAAGACAGTTCGATCTTCGCTTTTTCTGCTGCTTCTTTAACGCGCTGCATCGCTAGAGGATCTTTCTTCAGATCCAGACCTTGGTCTTTCTTGAATTCTGCTACTAGGTAGTTGATTAGACGGTTGTCAAAATCTTCACCACCAAGGTGAGTATCACCGTTAGTTGCTAGTACTTCGAAGGTTTTCTCGCCTTCAACTTCATCGATTTCGATGATAGAGATATCGAATGTACCGCCACCTAGGTCGTATACTGCGATAGTGCGATCACCGCCTTGCTTGTCTAGGCCGTAAGCTAGCGCTGCCGCAGTTGGCTCGTTGATAATACGCTTAACTTCTAGGCCCGCGATACGGCCAGCATCTTTTGTTGCTTGGCGCTGAGCATCGTTAAAGTATGCAGGAACGGTAATTACTGCACCTGTTACTGCTTCACCTAGGAAGTCTTCTGCTGTTTTCTTCATTTTCTTAAGAACTTCAGCAGAAACCTGAGGTGCAGCCATTTTCTGGCCTTTCGCTTCAACCCAAGCATCACCGTTATCCGCCTTCACAATTTTGTATGGCATGATTTCGATGTCGCGTTGAACTTCTTCATCTTCAAAACGACGACCAATCAAACGCTTGATTGCAAATAGCGTGTTTTCTGGGTTTGTTACCGCTTGACGTTTTGCAGGTTGACCAACAAGAGTCTCACCATCGGTATAAGCGATAACTGAAGGAGTTGTGCGCTCACCCTCCGCATTTTCGATTACACGTGGTTTGTCGCCGTCTAGTACAGCAACACAAGAGTTAGTAGTACCTAAGTCAATACCAATGATTTTACCCATCTGGCTATCTCCAAATAAATTCTATTTTCTTTTGCTTTATCCCCTATATGGGGATCGACAATGGGGATTCAACCCTTACTCACAAAACCAAAATAAGTTGTGTGTTTCACTTATGCCTCATAAATAGGGGCGTCAAAAACCTTTTCAAGGGGCAACAAGAAAAAAAGTGATATTTTTTTATTGGATTCGAGTCATCAGATGGCGGAGTCAATATCCGCTCCGCACAATTGAAAGGATAATTTAAGACGAGAGAGGACGAGACTCTGCGCGTTGAAAATATAAACTCGCTAGCTTAACCATCACGCCAACGGCGCCGACACCTGCCATGGTCAGCACAATACTGGGCCCGACCGGATAATCTCCCCACAATGACATCAAAAAGCCGGCGCTCCCACCAACAATACCCAAGCTTATCGCTGCCCACCAATAGAGCGAAGTTCGGAAGAGCAAGGCAAACAAAGCGGGCAAAATGAGTGCCGCAAATTCAAGATACACCCCTAGGTTGATCACCAAAGGCGGAACCGCCAAAGCGAACAGCAGATAGAATTTTGCGCCCTCCAACCAATGACAACGCAGCCATTGCACCCAAATTAAACTGAGCGTCACCATCAAAACCAAACCAACATCAGTGATGCCTGTCCAAAGCAGACGCCCACCCAACAGTGAATCAATCAACTCTTTACCATGTGCTTGAACGCTCACCACATTGATGGAAACACTCGCAGCAATGACATACAGCATACCAATCATGGCTTCCAAATACGGCGTCGCTCGATGCTCTAAATAGCTGAGTAACCCAGCCACTGGTAAAGTCAATAAATACGAAGCCAGTACTTTACTCAGCAAACTGGCTTCAAACCCCGCATAGAGCTCTACGATGATCATCGCCAGTGCCGAGATTTGTGCCATGGCCAAATCAATAAAGACCACCCCACGGCGTAACACTTGCCTTCCTAAAATGATGTTACTCACCAAAGCCAGCAACCCAATGGCCGCTGGCATCATCAACCACATGTGCGCACTCATGGCACACTTCTCAACTGAAGCAGTTGCGCAATGCTGTCATCAATCAGCGCAATCAAATCACTGGCCTGCTCTCTTCCTCCAACACTTTGAGCCAACTGCACAATCGGCAACTGGCTTCGCTGGGCCAGCCAGTTGGCCGCATCCACAGGTTGATGGCTGGAGTAGACGATACCACTCACTTGGCTCAAATCGAGCTGATTCAACTTTTGCAGATGCGCCATCGTCGGTGGCAGTCCGGGCTTTGGTTCAAGATCCGCCACTTGTTCTATTCCCAACCAAGCATAAAGGTAGCGATAGGTCTGGTGGTAACCCACCACTTGCATACCTCGTAATGATCTTGCTTGCTCACGCCAAACGGATAAACGTTTTTGCCACGCATGACGAAACTTTACCCCCATCCCTTTATATAGGGACTGATTGTCTGGATCGATAAGCGTAAGCCTATCCGCTAACGCGCGAGACACCGCTGGCATATCGGCCAGTGCAAATTGGACGTGAGGATTACCGTGTGCGTGGACATCGCCCATAGAACGATCAAGCAGCTCATGTTTATCCAACATTTGCACATAGTCACTGACCCAAAACAACCCCGTTTGCCCGTTTTGTACTTTCGGGTTGCGGCTTTGTCTTTGCAGTTCAGGTAGCCAACCGATCTCCAGCTCAGCACCAGAGCAGACGACCAGATCTGCACGGCGCATTTGTGCAATCAGTGATGGCCTAGCTTGAACATAGTGCGGATCTTGCATCGCCGTGGTTGCAGAGTAAATCCGTGCATCAGGCGCGTGCTGGCGAACTAAATCGGCCCAATCCGGCTGGCAGACAAAGACATTCAGCCCAGCGATGCTCGGCATGCTCAAAAGTAACAGCGACAAACAAACACTAAAACGCATGAGCATGGTGCGCTCCAAATGACATCACGTATTGCAGGCTAAATAAGGTCTCATCACCATCAACGTTTTCTTCATAGGTCACCTGACCACGAATGCGACCAAAATGGGAAGCATGCCAATCCAGCGCGACATCCCACTCTTTCAGATCGCCACGAGAAAACTCGCCATGCAAGTGATCACCATGAGCATGCACATCTCCTTCCACAGTTCGCACTTCCCCATAACGTGTACTCATGGTCCAACTCGGACGGAATTGATAAGCAAGCTCCGCATACCAACCTTGTGCAGCTTGTTCCGCTCCAGGCACACTCGCCATTGACGGATCAAATCGATTGTCTAAATACCAAAATTCACTGCTGGCTCTCACATTGGTTTGACGATAGTTACCTTCCGGTGCCCATTTCCAAGTGAAATCCGTACCGTATAAATTACGCCCGGTTATCGCGGGCCCATGCGAATGGCCAGCGTGATCATGATGATGGTCATGCGCACTGTGATCCGATGACTCGGAATGAATAAACTGACGACCATTGGTATTGTAAAGTGCACTCACTCCCCAGCGCCAACTGTGCTCCACACCTAAATCTGCGCCAATTTGCACGTTCGCGGTATACACACCAACATTCACCGGATCGCTATACCCTGCATCCAAAGGTTTTCCACTTAATGCTTCGATGCTCGTCTGTAGATAAAAATCGGTCGGCGCTAGCCAACTCATTTGAACGCCATCATCAAAATAGTGACCCCCAAGAAATGCACGATAAACAGCAGGACGTTCGATAAACGCGTCTTCATGCATGTGTTTATTGTTTAGATAACCAATGTGAGAGAGCAATCTCCCTGCTTTCACTTTGGCCCCCAGCGGTAAACTGAGCGTTTCTATCCAGGCCTCTTCGAGTTCAAGCTCAGTTTCTCCCCCATGGCTCGCCAGTACCGTAACGAGCTGACCTTTGAAGTGATGATCAATGTTACTGCTTAGTACAAGCTCAGAATGACCAAGCGAAAATCCCTTGTCACGGCTTCCCCAATGGCGAGATTCATTTTGATAACTGCCATCCAGAACGACGCCAATATCAATATTTGCGTTTACCGCTGAACTACTGATGAGCATGGCACCACACAAAAACAACCTACTCTTCTTTACTGCTGGGACTCTCACGACATCCATCTCCGATTAATTAATGATAATACGTCTCAAAACTATTGAATGAAATAAATGTTATGTTATAACATTTCAAAAATCAATCAGACCTACCTCAATTAATCTCGTAGGTTTATTCCATCGCTCAAATGAAAGGACATCTTTAAATGCAACCCCTGTTGACCACCAAAGGCAAATACACCGCACTCTCTCTGGCTGTCATACTGACACTCAGTGGCTGTAGTGAAGGCGAGAACAAAGCAGACCATCACAATCATCAAGATTCAGAACATTCGCCATCCGCCATGAGCCGTTTGGTCGTCACAGAGCAAGGCAGCACGAACCTCTACGTTCTTGAAGGCAAAAATTGGGCACCCTTGGAACAGTTTAATTTACAAAATACGCCATCAGGCCTGAAAACCAGCCCAGATGGGCGTTACGCGTTGGCCTTGCAACGCAATCAAAACCTCGTGGAAATTCTCGATTCTGGTATTGAAGCAGAAGCGCATGGCGATCATTTCCATTTACACGTAGAGCGTCCGCAATTACTCACGACCCAGTATCAGGGCATCAAACCAACGCATTACGACCTTAGTGACGACGCTGCGGCGCTCTTTTTTGATGGCGACAGCAACAGCGGAGAAAACGCAGAGTTCCGAGTACTGAATGATGCCAGCATCGCTAATGGCACAGCCCTAGCTCATTACACCTTTAGTTATGCCGTGCACGGCACCGCGCAACTGCTTGGGGAACATGCTTTTACCGGCATTGTCGACAATGCGGCCAATCCCGCTTTGCCAAACAAAGTCGTGGCTCTTGAGCGGCACGGTGACCATTTTCACGAATTAAGCACCTCACCCGATGCGTGCCCAGCGCTTCACGGCAGTGCGCAATCCAAAACACAAGTGGCTTTTGCGTGTAGTGATGGCGTGATCGTTGTTGAGACACCAAGTACCACCCCGCAATTCACCAAACTCACCAATCCGGCAGGTTTAGACACAGGATCTCGATTTGGCACTGTGGTGGGTTTTGATGCTGCGGATAAACTGTTGTTTCTCACTCGTCAGGCTCAAGCCTTTTATCTCGCCCAAGGGGAGCTGAAAGAGGTCAATTGGAAATCTTCTCCGGAGGAAGGCGCACTAGCTCATTATGCCGCTAACGATGCCTTGATTGTGGTGAGCTCCAACGGCACATTGAAAGTGTTTAATGCCGCGGCGAATTTCATTCAAAGCCACAATATAACTTTATGGGAAACGCCACCAGCATTAGCGGAAGGACAAAAAATTCAGTTAACGGAAGACAAACGTACAGGTCATCTTATTGTGAGCGATCCTGCCAATAACCAACTGCTAGAAATCGACCTTGTCAAAGAAGAGGTCCGTCAACATCCGCTTGGTTTTGTTCCTCACTTACTCACTTGGGTAGGGACCGTAGAACAAGAACACCAGCATTGACGCTTGATGTACTCAATGAGCAAAAGAGGGGGCATCATTTCAAAGTACAAAAAAGCGAAGCCGCTAGGCTTCGCTTTTGTTTCGCAGAAAAAGTGTGCTTACGCATTCGCTGTGGTTGAAGGCGCTGTTTGCGCTTCGCCCGCTTCCACACCAATTTCCCCTTCAGATTTCGCAACGATGGTATTCACCGCGGTATCGCCTACTACGTTAGACGAAGTACAGAACATATCATTGATACGGTCTACCGCGGCAATAATAGCAAGGCCTTCAGGTGGCAAACCAAGTTGATGAAGCAATACACCCACCATCACTACGCCGCCGCCAGGTACACCACCGGCACCAATCGAAAGTAGAAGAATCGTCAAACCCAGTGTAAAGATGTCTGCCGTGTTAATTGGCTGGCCAAATGCGTTTGCCACAAACATGGTCGCCAACGCAATGTAAATAGACACGCCTGACATGTTCATGGTCGCGCCCAGTGGCACACCAAAACCAGCCACAGACTTAGATACATTAAGCTTCTCAGTCAGGGTTCTCATGGTCACGGGGATGGTTGCATTCGAGCTCGCGGTCGATAACGAGAACAAGATCTGCTCACGAGTTGCACGCAAAAATGCCTTGGGTGTGATCCCAGTAGTAATGCCCACCACCATTGGGTAGAAGAAGAAGATCCAAAACACCAGCATGGCCACAACTAACGCGACATAGCCCGCAACCGACATCAGCGTGTTGGCATCCAAAGTCGCTCCAAGTTGAATCATCAGAGCAAACACACCGTAAGGCGCAAGGCTCATCACAAGGCCAACCAGTTTCATCATGATCTCATTGGCCATTTTGAAAGTACGGATAGCAGGACCACCACGAGAATCCAGCGCTTGGATTGCCAAACCGGTCAAAATCGCCATAAAGATGATTTGCAGCATGTCACCATTGGCGAAAGCTTGCACTGGGTTGCTTGGCACAATGTTCACTACCAACGAAAAGATATCCGGTGTTTCCGTTGTGGTTAGTTTTACCGTTTCTGAAATGGTACCCGCAAGATGTGCATCCGCCCCTGGTTGGAAGATAAGACCAACCGTCAGCGCTGCCGCAATCGCAATAATGGTATTGATAATGTAAAGCGCAAAAGTTTTACCACCAAGGCGACCAAACGCAGTAATGTCTTTTAGGTCAACAATGCCACACACAATCGAAACATAAACAAGTGGCACAACCAGCAGCTTGATTAGCGATACAAACATACCACCAGCGCCCTCTGCGGCACCCAGCAAATAAGTATCAAAGATAGCAACGCCACTAAAGAGATACTGAATAGCAGTACCGATAAGTAGACCAGCAAACAAGCCTACAAAAATCTTACTTGAAAGTGATTTATCCATCCTTCACTCCAGAATGTTGTGTTTGTAATTTATGGTTTTGTAGTTAAAACCGCCTATATTTCAGACGGAGTTCGCACATAATACACACCTGAGTTACAAAATGAAGCTTTTGTTTACAATAATGATACAAATTTCCAATCAGAAATTAATTTTCAGTTAAAGGAAAAGCAAAGAATAATCGACTAAATCAAAGGGTTGGTTTGCTAGGTGCGGGGGCTTAGGAGACATAAAAAGAGCGGCAAAAGCCGCTCTGTGTGTTTGAATCGGTCTATCAGTTCGCTTATTTCGCAACCATAACCATCGCAGGACGAATCACTCGACCATTCAATTCGTAGCCTTTTTGCATCACGAACATCACGGTGTTTGACTCGTGATCTGGGCTTTCCTGAATCGACATCGCCTGATGCCATTCTGGGTTAAATGGCTGACCTTCAGGATTGATTTCTTTCAAACCAAACTTACTGACCACATCAACGAACGTTTTATGAGTCAATTCAACGCCTTCAAGCAGCGGTTTTACCGCTTCGCTTTCAGCGTCAGCCGCTTGAATCGCACGCTCTAGATTATCAATCACTGGCAGCAGTTCTTCAGCAAAGCGATTCAACGCATATTTACGCGCTTTATCAATTTCTTGCTCAGTACGGCGACGCATGTTTTCCACTTCTGCTTTCGCACGTAGCACTGAATCTTGCTGCTCTTTCACACGCGCTTCGCTGGCCAATAAAGCGGCTTCCAGTTCAGCGATTTTCGCCGCTGATTCATCGGCCTCTTCGTTCCATTCGATATCAGCATCAGTGCCAACAGCTTCTACTTCTACTTCCGCAGCGTCTTGCTGTGTAAGCACTTCTTCGTTGATCTTGTTCTCTTCGTTGCTCATGATATCTCCAGAATTCAACTATTTGTCCTTAAAGCCCTTCACGTTTTATGGGCTTTATCTTCACAAAAATTCGCAAAGTTAGATAACTTGCCATTATTATGGGGATGATGAATCCCGATTCAAGCCTCTTTAGTGCGGAAAAGCTATGAAAAAACCATTTAACGTGATCGCTATTATCGGTAAGCCAAGAGATCAACAAGCAATTCAGACGCATCGCGACCTATATCATTGGTTGAGTTCACTCGGCTATCAGGTATTTATTGACGATCGACTTTCCGCCATTCTCAATGATGTTCCCGAAGAACACTTTTCTGGTTTGGTCGAGTTAGGTGAAAAAGCCGATTTGGCCATTGTGGTTGGTGGTGATGGCAATATGCTCGGTGCAGCCCGTATTCTCTCTCGCTTTAACACCCGTGTTATCGGGGTAAACAGAGGCAATCTTGGATTCTTGACCGACTTAAACCCTGAAGATTTCCAGCACTCTCTGAAAGCAGTTTTGGACGGAGCCTACATCGAGGAAGAACGATTTTTGCTTGAAGCAGAAATCCACCGGCATGGGCAAGTAAAAAGCCACAACGCCGCACTCAATGAAGCCGTGCTCCATCCGGGGCAAGTCGCGCATATGATTGAGTTTGAGGTTTACATCGATGAGAGCTTTGCGTTTTCCCTACGTGCAGACGGTTTAATTATCTCTACACCAACAGGTTCAACCGCTTACTCGCTCTCAGGCGGAGGCCCCATTTTATCACCGAGCCTGAACGCCATTTCTTTGGTGCCAATGTTCCCTCATACACTTTCAAGTCGACCATTAGTCGTGGATGGCAATCGCAGGATTAAACTACTGGTATCGCCAGACAACCGAGGAACGCAAGAAGTCAGCTGTGATGGCCAAGTCTCTCTTCCCGTATCTCCCGGCGATGAGATTCACATCTACCAGAGCCCAAATCGACTTCGTCTGATCCATCCAAAAGACTACAGCTACTATCACGTATTACGTAACAAGCTTGGTTGGTCGAGCAAGTTGTTCTAAATCTCCTTCCTTAAAAGGGTTAAGGCGTACCTTAACCCTCTGTACGATCATCAAAAAACACTCTTCCGACAAAGGAAATTCAACTTATCACCTTAGCCATCACCTTAGCTTTACCTTTACGTTTTCTTCTTTGGCAACAGCACTCTATTGATGAATAAAACCGCCTTCACATTTTTTCTCTTGGAGATCTTTACTGTATAAAGAAACAGTATATACTGCATTTATATACAGTATTGTTCAGCTATACAGGTAAACCAAAATGCTGGCTCATTTAAGTGTTAATAATTTTGCTATTGTTAAGTCTTTACAACTCGAGCTGTCAAAAGGCATGACAACCATTACCGGTGAAACCGGAGCAGGTAAATCCATTGCCATTGACGCACTGGGGCTATGCCTTGGTGGACGCGCAGAAGCCAGCATGGTGAGGCAAGGCGAGGACAAAACCGAAGTCAGTGCCGCCTTTCTACTCGACAACAATCTTCACGCCACACGCTGGCTAGAAGACAACGAACTTTTAGACGGCAGTGAATGTATTTTACGCCGCATTATTACCAGTGAAGGGCGCTCTAGAGCCTTCATCAACGGCAGTCCGGTTCCCCTTTCTCAGCTAAAAGCATTAGGACAACTGCTGATCAACATTCACGGCCAGCACGCCCATCATCAATTGATGAAGAGCGAACATCAAATGGCCATGGTGGATCAATACGCTGGCCACCTCAACTTGCTGAAAAACACACGTGTCGCTTACCAAAATTGGCGCCAAGCAGATAATCATCTAAAACAGTTGCAAGAGAACAGCCTTCAAAACCAAGCTCAAAAACAGTTATTGGAATACCAAATAAAAGAACTCAATGAACTTGCGATTGGTGAAGAAGAATTTACTGAGCTCGAACAAGAACATAAGTTGCTATCCAATAGCGGAGAGCTCGCCAGTACTTGCCAGCATGCAATAGAACTGATCTACGAAGGCGAAGAAGTCAACGCACTCGGTATTTTACAAAGCGCCAGCAATGCTTTGATTGAATTGGCGGAGCTAGACCCGAAACTCAGTGCACTTCCTGATATGGTCGCCGAAGCGATCATTCAGCTTGAAGAAGCCAACAGTGAGCTCAGAAATTACCTCGATCGTATCGATGTCGATCCAGCTCGTATGGCCTATGTAGAGCAGCGTTTTTCCAAGGTAATGTCCGTGGCTCGTAAACACCACGTTCAACCTGAAGAGCTTTATCAACATCATCAAGATCTGCTGCAACAAATAGAAGCGTTAGATTGCTCCGATGAAAAAATGGATGAGTTAGCCGCCAATGTGCAGGTTAAATACCAAGACTATCTTGAACAAGCGGAGAAACTGCATAAATCCCGCTGTCGCTATGCCAAAGAACTCAACAAGCTGATTACCCAAAGTATGCATGAACTGAGCATGGAAAAGGCGGTCTTTAACATTGAAGTCAACAATGAAGGCACACATCCCTCGCCATTAGGCTTAGACACCGTGTGCTTCTTGGTTTCAACCAACCCAGGTCAACCACTGCAACCTATTGCTAAAGTCGCTTCTGGTGGTGAGTTGTCGCGCATTTCTCTTGCCATTCAAGTCATCACGGCGCAAAAAGTCGACACACCTAGCCTCATTTTTGATGAAGTAGACGTGGGTATCAGTGGGCCAACAGCGGCGGTCGTTGGAAAAATGCTGCGTAAACTGGGAGAATCAACTCAGGTGCTATGTGTGACTCACTTACCGCAAGTTGCAGGGTGTGGTCATCAGCAAATGTTCGTGGCTAAGAACACCAAAAATGGCACCACAGAAACACAAATGCGCTTGTTAGACCAAAATCAGCGCGTGTCGGAGTTAGCACGCCTACTTGGTGGAAGCCAAATTACTGAATCCACACTCGCCAATGCAAAAGAGTTGCTGATCGCAGCGTAGTTTAAGCCTTCTTCAACAATCAGCCAGGTTCCTTGAGCCTGGCTTTTTTCTTCATAAATGCAACTCATCTCAAAATTCGTTGTCTGATTCCTCAATACTCTCCACAGAGCTTTTTACATCTGAGCCGAGCTTGTTTATTATCGGTCGCAGTATTTTTGAGGTTACTAAGAATTTAGCTATGCAATTAAAGAAGTGGTTGGTTGCCTTACCATTGGCAATGACAATGCTGACAGGCTGCTCGGTGTTAGAAAAACTGGTCTATCGTATTGATATCAACCAAGGTAACTACGTTGAACAACAAGCAGTTGATAAATTGAAATTTGGCATGACCAAAGCCCAGGTCCGTTTTGTCATGGGTTCACCGATGTTGGTAGAAAATGGTTATCCAAACACTTGGTACTATATCTACCATCACACCGAAGGTCATAAGGCATCAATTCAGAAAAACCTCATTGTTAACTTTAATGATGACGGTACCTTAGTTGAGGTTGCGGGAGATTTTCCAGCCAGCGATAGCTTCTTTGAAGGTATTCGCTAACCTCCCAGCTTTTACGCGGACATCAAAAGGCTCAGCCCAAATAACAACAAACCCCGATGAATTCGGGGTTTGTTTTATCCAGTATTGAAGCTGAAGTTAGTCCGCTTTGCGCAGTGGGCTTGGCTTGCCTCCTGTGACAGGATCCGCCGCACCACTCTCTTTTGCTTGCTCTGCACGTTTACGACGAATCTCTTTTGGATCGGCCAGTAAAGGACGATAAATTTCAATACGATCTTTATCGCGCACCGTTGCATCTAATTTCACCAAGCGACTAAACACGCCAACCTTATTTTTGCCAAGGTCAATCTCAGGGTAGATCTCTAACACGCCAGATTGACGAATGATCTCTTCCACTGTCGCTTGTTGGTTCACCACTAGGGTTAATACACGTTGCTCCTGAGGTAAAGCATAAACCACCTCAACGTGGATCATCTCAGATTCAATACTCATAAATACACCTGCTTCGCACGTTGAGTAAATGCATTGACCATATTATTGGTCAGCTCATTAAAGATTTTGCCAAAGGCGAGCTCAATCATCTTGCTTGAAAACTCAAACTCCAGCTTTAACTCAACTTTGCACGCTTGCTCATCTAGGGCAGTAAAAAACCACCCTCCTTTGAGGGTTTTAAACGGGCCATCGACCAGCGTCATCATGATTGCTTCACCTGGAACAAGATGATTGGCAGTGGTGAACGTTTTGCTGATACCAGCCTTTGCCACATCTACCGATGCGACCATATTGGAATCCGACGCCTCGATCACTCGGCTCCCAGAACAACCTGGCAAAAATTCAGGGTACTTTGCCACATCATTCACTAGGGCATACATCTGTTCTGCACTAAACGATACCAGTGCAGACCGGGTGACTTGCTTCATAGACTCTCCTCTCAATGGCTTTCATTTCAAAGCGCTGAACAATTTTACTTTTATTCTGAGCCAGCGCAAATAAAAGCATTTCCTATAAAAGTTGCACACCGTATAATGAGCTCACTATGGCAAAGAAAAATTCAAAACCAAAAGCGGGTAGTAGCACTATCGCGCTGAACAAAAAAGCTCGCCACGAATATTTCATAGAAGATGAGATTGAAGCAGGCATGGAGCTACAAGGGTGGGAAGTGAAAGCTCTTCGCCAAGGCAAAGCCAATATTGCTGAAAGTTACGTATTTATGCGTGACGGCGAAGCCTTTGTTAGTGGCATGACTATCACTCCTTTGAATCAAGCATCAACGCACGTTGTAGCTAACCCTACCCGTGTGCGTAAACTGCTAATGAGCCGCCGTGAACTTGATAATTTGCTTGGGCGTATCAACCGCGAAGGCATGACGTTAGCAGCACTTTCACTCTATTGGGCTCGCTCATGGGTGAAGATTAAAATTGGTGTGGCAAAAGGTAAGAAGCTACACGACAAACGTGACGACATTAAAGATCGCGATTGGCAGCGCCAAAAAGCTCGCGTGATGAAAAGCTCGCTGCGTTAAACTTAACCACTTAGACGCATACTACTGGACAGGCTAGGCTTTTCTGGTAGTATGCCCAAATTACCTTGGGGCTGATTTAGGATTCGACGGGAATTTTGCAGTCTGAGGTGCATGCCGAGGTGCGGTAGGCCTCGTTAACAAACCGCAAAAAAATAGTCGCAAACGACGAAAACTACGCACTAGCAGCTTAATAAACTGCTCAGAGCCCTCTCGCCCTAGCTTCCGCTTGTAAGACGGGGAATCACGAGGGGTCAAACCAAATCAAGCTGGCGTGGATTCCCCCACCTGAGGGATGAAGCGTGAGATATAATTCAGGTTAGCTATTCATTCGCGTGTCGGTTCGCAGGTGGTGGTGAAATTAAAGATCGACTAAGCATGTAGTACCAATGATGAATGGTTTTCGGACGGGGGTTCAACTCCCCCCAGCTCCACCAAACGTTTGGAAAGGGCGATAACTCTTTGAGTTATCGCCCTTTTTGTATTCTGTCCCTCAATAACTGGATATGTGTACTAAAACAAGGTACTAAACGATGCACTATCTGAGCCTTTCAACATCTGGTAACTGGTACTTTCACGACCAAAATATCGTCACCTCTTTGTTCACCATACTGAAGTCAAACAGTCGCTACGTACCTAATCAAACATACCCTACGTAAGAGAAAGGAGACCGGCCTTGGAATCATTGGCGATTTCAAGACCTACGTCAAAAATTAATAAATAGTTCCATCCATTCTGTTCATCAACAATTTGGGCTTACAGATTACGAGTAATTATTTACTCACAAAGAGTCTCGCCACATACTTATGAGTAAATCGTTACTCATAAGTTGAAAGATAGGAACTTTAAGAGTAAAGTTTTACTCATTGATAAGTAGAGGTGTTGTTGATGGAAGAACTAACCGTACAAGCTTTTATCAGAAGTGAATGGATAGATATTGGTATCATCTCATTCCCAAAAAGTAGCCAACATAATTTCCGAGTGACTGAACTCAACTACCTCAGCGACTATGCGCTAGAACATCACGATAAAGATGACTTTCACGCTGTTTCACTAAACCACCCTGTCTCATTCTTTTTTAATGACATGGGTAAACCTGGATGGTTAAAGTTTCTAGACGATATTATGCCTAACGGCGCTAGTAGACGGTACTGGGTCAGATATCTAGATATTGAAGACCTTAGTTCTGATGAACAAGACTATGTTTTGCTCAAGTTTGGCACAATGTCGCCTGTTGGTAACTTAAGAATAAAAGACTCTCTTCCTGAGCGCTACGAAGTAGCAGACAACCTCTACTTCTCTGTTGATGATGTTAAAAATCGAGCAGGTGATTTCCTCGACTATGCACTGCAAAGGGGCGCAGCCGCAGGTGGTGCAACAGGGGCTGGAGGTGAGGCGCCAAAACTGATCCTCCGATGCGGTTTCGATCATGGATCTGGCAGCGAAAAAATATGGATTGACCCATACCAAGATGACAATAGCAACCACGACTTACATTACTTAGTAAAGTACCCTAGAGGCTCAAGAAGCACCATCGACTGTAATATTCTAAGAGCTGAGTTCTACTTCTACCACGAGCTAACTGAAATGGGAGTTGAAACGATCTCCACCGACGGTATGCGCTTGGAGGAAGGATTAAACTACCCTTCCTTGTGGCTTCCTCGATTTGATGTTCAAATTAATGAGCAACAAATAGAGAGATTCGGCATGGAATCTGTGTATTCCATTTTGAACAAAGGCGCTGGGGTCACTCTTGATCACGAAACAACAATCCGAACTCTCATAGAAAAAATTACTGAAAGCAATATGGTTAAACACCAAGGGTATAGGTTTGATACCCAAGCTTTCGTCATTGAATGGGTGAAGAGAGATCTACTCAACATCTTGTTTGGTAATAGTGATAACCATGGCAGAAACACTTCATTCTTAAAAGGTGATGGAGTCATAAAGCTTGCTCCCGTTTACGACTTCGCACCAATGAAAGCTGATCCTGAAGGCATTCCAAGAACAACAAAATGGAAAGCCCCACTAGAGGTTGGCGGAACTTACGACTTCGTAGGAATAGCGGACACCTTATCTGATCTCGTGCCAAAAGAAGTGTTATTACAAGAGCTAGAGGTTACTGCAAGTAAATGCATTGATTTAAAGCAGAGACTAGCATTACGAGGAGTACCAGAACAAATCTTAGAGATGCCAGCCGTTGGACTTAATCATATATCAGAAAAGCTCACTAAATGGGGGCTACTATGAATAAGCCAAGCAATAAAGAGTCCGTACAAGATACCGTTGCTCGTCTAAGAGCAAACCGAAATCAACATCAGCCCAAGACTGGGACGGATGCAACTCATTCGACCAAAGAACGATCGCAACTTAATACTCCGACTAGATCGAAAACCTCAAAAAACGCCAAAGCAGTAAGTGCAACAGAACGCAAAACAGAGGCAAACAAAATCATCAAACACTTATTGCTTGGAGAGCTAACACAAGGCCAAGCGTTAAAAAGTTTACGCATTAATATACTGGGACTCAAACAGGATGTGTTCGCAAGACTTGTAGATGTCTCAAGAAAAACACTCTCAGATATAGAGAATGATCGGGGCAACTACAATACAGAGATTCTCAACAAGGTATTCAAGCCATTTGGCTTAAAAGTCGGAATGCTACCGTCTTCTCCCGATGTGTTAAAATCGCTACTAATAGATGGTGAGGCTGGGTAAAATACTCAGTATCAGCGCTATTGCTTTAGATTAAATTGCTATAAAAAACTAGCATTTTTAAATGATTTAGTAATACATGGACGCGGGTTCAGTTCCTTTTGAAGCAGGAAATTGATGTAACATTTGATGCAACACCAAATTGGTAACATCGTTATAAGTTACTGAATTTATGAAAAGTGAGAAACCATTTCAACTCCCCCCAGCCCACCAAATCATAGTTTAAAGACGTCCTAGGGCGTCTTTTTTCTTACCTGCAACAACTAAAAATCAATAACTTAGCATTTATAGCCATTCCATAGCAGCTTTGACTTTTAGGAACCAATGTAGGAACCTTAGTTTTGTGTTCCTAATTTATGGTTCCTAAACAGGCTTTGTTGTACTGTTTCCAGTTAGTTGTTTTGTAACGAGGTTTAGGCATGACGCTACGATGATTAATAGATGTAGCCGAACAGATCGTAGCTTCTTGATTTAGTTCCATCGATTTAAGCAACAAAGCCGTGCAAAACTGATGGCTCACCCCGTAACCTGTATATCAATCGATATCTCATCTACAGCACCACAACTGCTTACAATAAACTGCGGTGAACATAACTCTGAGACTTGAGTCATTCTGCCACATTCGTATACTTTGCTCTCTGGACGTAGGAACTCTTCAATATGAAATCAAACAAAAGTTTACTCAGCAACGTACTGCTCAATATCGTTATCCCCGTTGTTATTCTCAGTAAGATGAGCGGCGAAGATAGCCTAGGACCAACTTGGGCTCTCATCATAGCGCTAGCTTTTCCGCTTTTGTTTGGAATTCATAGCTTCACTCAAGAACGTAAAGTGAACTTTTATTCCGCCTTAGGCTTAATTAGCGTATTGCTGACTGGCGGTATAGGGTTATTGCAGTTAGATCCCGCTTACGTCGCTATTAAAGAAGCCGCAATTCCTGGGCTCATTTTTGTCGTGATCATTATTAGCAATCTTATTGGTTATCCTTTGGTGCGTAAGATGCTGTTAAATGAAGATATTGTCGATTTAGAAAAGTTGCAGAGCGCGCTCACTACCGATGAGAAGAAACATCAATTTGAACAAAAAGTAAACACAAGTTCTTACTTAGTTGCCTTATCATTTCTTATCTCATCGGTATTGAACTACGTACTGGCGAAATGGATTGTCACGAGTCCTGCAGGAACTGCGGCTTTCAATGAAGAGATAGGGAAAATGACCGCATTGAGCTTTCCCGTCATCTCGATTCCTGTCACGATCATCATGATGGGGGCGCTGTTCTATCTATTTAGAAGCTTATCTCAGATAACTGGTTATAAAATTGAAGAGTTTATGCGTCACTGAGTTTTAGTAACAGCATTCCCTTTCCGAGCGAACTAATCTAAGCACCTCTTAAGCGGTGCTTTTTGTTGCCATAAGCATCCCGAGGCTCATTGTCAGTTAAATGTCTTTTCACTACGATACTCGCATCTTCACAACAGTTGAGTATAATGTCGCCTCCGTTTTTCTCCGCAGTCAGAAATGGCTTGCTTTTCGGAGAACGCAGATAATCGGCCTTATCAGCCAACCCTGAGGAAGTAACATTGAACACGCTTTATCTTTCTGCCCTAGAGCAAAAAGACATCGATCAAGCCAAAGAGATTCTCGCCAGCGGTGAGCTCGTGGCGATCCCAACTGAAACGGTTTACGGCTTAGCCGCAGATGCCACCAATCCAGACGCTGTAAAAAAGATCTTTGCTGCGAAAGGAAGACCTGCCGATCACCCTTTGATTGTGCATATTGGCCGTGTGGAGCAATTGACCGATTGGGCGATCGACATTCCTCAAGAAGCGTATACTTTGGCGCAAGCCTACTGGCCAGGCCCAGTTACCTTGCTGTTGAAAAAAGCGCCTCATGTTACTCCCGTGGTTACTGGTGGCTTAGAGACCATCGGCATTCGAATGCCTGCGCATGACGTATTTGCAACCCTATTGCAATCTTCCGGTATGGCGGTTGCAGCGCCTTCAGCGAACCCTTACAAAAAACTGAGCCCCACTTCAGCCAAACACGTCATGAATTCACTCGGTGGCAAAATTTCGGCCGTATTAGATGGAGGCGACTGCGCTCACGGGCTTGAGTCGACGATTGTCGATCTAACCGAAAAACCTTTCCGTATTTTACGTACCGGCCCAGTGACCGCCGCCCAACTCTCTGCCACGTTGGGCGAGGAAGTGAGTTCTCCGGTTAGCCATAATGTTGCGGTACCCGGTAATGTCACCAGCCACTACCAACCCAATACCCGCGTTCGTTTGGTTCAAGCTAGCGATTTGGCACTGATTGGGGATAAGAAGATCGCCTACCTTCACTACACACCGTTCACTGCGCAAGAGAATGTCGAAGCCAGACAGATGCCTTCTTCCGTCGCCGAATACTCGCATGACTTATATCGCACACTCGATGAAGCGGACAAATGGGGCTGTGAGGAAATTTGGGTAGAAAGACCACCGGTGACCGAAAGCTGGTTTGCCGTTCATGACCGGCTCAATCGAGCACAATCAAAACTTTGATTTAAAAGAGAATAACCAGAAAACCCAGCCGCTATCGCTGGGTTTTCTTTATGTATTTTTCCCACTTTTTCCGTCGCTGGTTCTGCTTTTTGAGCATTAGGATCATCATGTTCCAAATGCTTTAGGTACATGATGATCTAAATGCTTCTTAAGCTGTACACATCACCATTGCTGAGTCACCGCTCGACAACTGAACGGTTTTGTAAAATCCACGCAAGAACCCATCAGCACACTTGATTCGCGCCATAGACAGGCGTATTAACATCTCTTTATCGCATACCCCTTCTGGACAGTGACCGTGCAACATCTCAACCAACTGCTGATTTCTATGCAACCTTTGTTGGAACAATATGGCTACCTAGCGTTGATCGTCAGCATAGTGCTTGAGGGCGTTGGCGTACCGATGCCAGGGCAATCGCTAATGATCGCGGCATCCATCCTCTCTTCTGATGGTGTGATGAATTTTTATTGGGTGATGCTCGTCTCTTGGTTGAGCTGTTTTATCGGCAACAGCTGTGGTTACTTGTTGGGTTACCACTTTGAGTCTTGGTTGGATAAAAAAGGCTACATTTCAGGTGCTAAGTTTCACAAGCTGCAACAGGCCATTCAAAAATATGGCCCAGCTTGCCTAGTCATCAGCCGCTTTGTCGAAGGGATGAAACAATTTATGCCACTGGCGTGTGGGATTGCCAAAATGCCCCTCAAAGAATTTCTCTTAGGCAACCTTCTCGCCACCAGCATTTGGGTTGCGGTATTTGGCTTACTGACTCACTTTGCCTTCGAACATTTGCATCAAATCGCCACCTTCTATGAGCAACATCGTTACCTTATTTGGTCTTTGGGCGCACTTATCTTTGCCGCCATGCTCTACGCAGTGATAAAACATAAGCGGCAAAGTAAGATATAGCGTTTAGGGTTATCGCGTCATTTTCTTTACAAACACCACCACAAACAAAGCCATAGTAAAGCTGCCAAGAAAGGCCTCTAGTGCCGCAACAAAACGCGCCACTCCAACCGGTGAGATATCTCCGTAACCAAGCGTGGTAAAGGTGACGACACTAAAATAGACCGCGTTGAGAAACTCGAGTAGATAGAATTTCCAGCCTGTAACGTCGGCATAAATGGGGTTGGCTGAAGTGGTGTCTAAGAAAAAGTAGGCACCAGCGCTGGTGAAAATCAAAAAGAGTGAAAAAAGCACCACTCTCAATGGGTCTTCACCATAGCCACAAAAGAGATCGACGATCTTAGATAAAATACGCTGCAAGCTGAATTTTGCCATTTGATAGCGTCGAAAACGCATTTCCTTTTTGAAAAACAATCCAGCGGTTTCAAACAACCCTTGTTTTTCACACTGCTTACGCACCCCTCGGCAGACTTCTTCAGCCTCTTGCCATAGTGAACGCGCTTTTTTTTTGTCGCCTTTTTTCATCGCAACTCGCGCTTCTTGCTCTTGTTTGAGCTCCTCCCCCCACTCGATATTTTCGAGACGGGCACGCGCCAAGTCCGCTCCGAGTAAATTGCAACCCTCTAGTTTTGCGCAGTGCAAATTGGCACACACCAATTTGCTCTTCATCAGTGAAGAACCGCGTAAATCTAAGCAAAAAAAATGAGCATCACTTAAGTCTGCGCGATAGAAATCGGCACCTCGACACTGAAACCCAACCTTGCTACCACGGTTAACCAAATTGAGATCAACCAAGTTTGTTTTTGCCAACTGAAATCCGTCTAAAGGTTTACCTTCTGCTGCCCATTGCTCAACCTGCGACTTTACGTCGTCATTGCTTTTATCGACTTTGGGATCGTGCCAGTAACAAAGACCAGACTCCCCACACGGTTGATCGCAGCACCAGCCATCAGGATTTTGATAGCTGCATCGGCCTTTTTCTGACTTCATTTGCTGCCCCTCTTGTCATACCGATTTGGATTTATTTGTTATGACCACGGTATAAAAGTAAGTGTAGGAGCTAGTTATTGAGTTGCCACTGAATTTGAAATTTGTTGCTTAAGCCAAGTGGTAAACGCAGCGGTGCTATCGTTTTTGCTGTTGCGGATCAAATAGTAACCCGCCTCTGCTCGGATGGGCTGAAAAGGAGAGACTAAGCGGCCGGTTTGTAACTCATCATCAATCAGCGCCATGCGTGCCATAGCAATCCCTACGCCCGCCTCAGCAGCCGACATCGCCATATCGGTCCGGTTAAAGAAATGGCCTCTTTCGGTTGGTAAATCGAGTCGTCTCTGCGCGACCCAACTAAGCCATTCATAATCCCTTGGTGCGTTTTCCCACGGCATAGCGTCGTGCAAAAGCACCACTTGACTCCACTCATCTGCCGCATACACGGCATTGTGCAACCACGCGTGTGTTTGCAAGTATCTGGGATTCATCACAGGCAGCAAATATTCATCCAATAGCAACTCGGTATTGGCTTGACGAAACGGGTGTGGGCGGTAATCAATCGCGAGGTCAAAATCTCGCGTATCACTGTTCACCAACGCGCCTTCGGCAAAAATTTGGATTTGAATATCGGGGTACTGCTGGTGAAAGCTTTCCAATTTTGGCACCAGCCATTTGAAGGCAAAAGAAGGAGTCAATTTAAGACGCACTTCCTGTGGGCGATTCTGCTCTTGCTTTAAACGTTGGATTTCCGCTGCCATTTCCCCAAAGTGCAACGCGGCACATTGATGAAGTTGCCGACCTTTCTCCGTAAAGCGAATACCGCGAGAGTGCCGTTCAAACAAACTAAAACCAAGTTGCTGTTCTAGCTGTAATAGCTGCTGGCTCACCGCACCAGTGGTTAAACAAAGTTGCCTTGCTGCCTCGGTTAAACTGGGGTACTTACCTACTTCCACAAAAGTATGCAGTGCCGATACATAAGTGCTTTTGATCATTTTTGCCCACTTGCGTTTAGTTTTTCTATAAGCAGCAATTAATTTATATCGATTGTTACCAAGTTGTAAACCTAAGAAACTCACGCTGTTTCTAATCAGGAGAAAATCGATGAAAGCAGTGGTATTGGGCAGTGGTGTGGTTGGCTTGATGAGCGCGTGGTATCTACAAAAAGCGGGCTATCAGGTGACCGTTGTCGACCGCCAAGCACGCAGCGCGGAAGAAACCAGTTTTGCCAATGCAGGGCAGATCTCTTACGGCTACTCTTCGCCTTGGGCTGCACCGGGCATTCCACAAAAAGCGCTTCGCTGGCTGATGGAAGAGCACGCGCCACTGAAAATCAAACCCTCTCTTGATCCTCAACTGCTGAAATGGGCGACACAAATGTTGGCCAACTGCCAACTCAGTCGTTATCAAGTGAACAAAGCGAGGATGCTGGCAATTGCTAATCACAGCCGTGAATGCCTTAGCCAACTTCGCCAAGAGCACGATATAGAATACCAAGGCCGCCAACAAGGCACATTGCAGGTTTTTCGTACGCAAAAGCAGTTGATCGCCATTGAAAAAGACATCGCACTGCTTGAGCAAAGTGGTACGCGCTATCAACGTATGAGTGTCGATGAGTGCATTAAGCAAGAGCCGGGGTTGGCAGCCGTAAGCCATAAGCTGACGGGCGGTCTTTACCTGCCTGACGATGAAACGGGCGATTGCTATTTGTTTTGCCAACAGATGACGGAACTGGCACAACAGCAAGGCGTGACTTTTTTGTTCAATACGAACGTGAAGAAAGTCAATACTCAAGGTAACCAAGTAGTGAGTGTGTCTACTGATGCTGGCGAATTGCAAGCGGATGTATACGTGGTGGCCATGGGCAGTTATTCCACCGCAATACTGGCACAACTAGGGATCACGATACCGGTTTATCCGGTCAAAGGTTATTCACTGACCGTTCCGATCACCGATGAAAGCCAAGCTCCGGTTTCTACGGTCATGGATGAAACCTATAAAGTGGCGCTGACACGATTTGATGACCGTATCCGCGTGGCAGGCACGGCAGAGCTCGCGGGGTTCGATCCTGCAATTCCTGAGAAACGTAAAGCAACCATTTCTATGGTGGTGAACGATCTTTTCCCTCATAGCGGTGATTTTGCTAAGGCGGAATTCTGGACAGGTTTTCGCCCTATGACACCAGACGGCACACCACTCATCGGTAAAACCCCGCTCAAGAATCTTTACACCAATACCGGACATGGCACCTTAGGTTGGACCATGGCGTGTGGCTCAGGTCACTTGCTAAGCCAAATCATCACCGGCGAGCAAACGGAGAGTCAGGCAGGGTTGGATCTCTTCCGCTACGCCAGCTAACCCAACACGCAATAAAGTGGCCAGATAAGCCATTAGAGGATTTATCTAAAATTTCCCAACATCGCAGAACCCATCTTATACAAAAGATGAATGGTTCTGCGATGCATTATTCTGCAATAAAAGTAAATAGCCACCGATATCCCGCATCTTGTTCTATACAGCGTTTTTCCCACTTTCCATTTAACAATTTATTAGCATTTTGTGTTCACAGTCACGAAGGTGATATGTTTTGGATATTTTAATTAACAATTGCATTACAAAAAGATTAATATACCGAACAGAAAACAAACAACACAAACATCTAACAGGGAAAAATACTCATGCAGTCTTTAGTTGATTTTCTGAATGGAATTATCTGGAGCCCGGTGCTGATTTATCTGTGCTTGGGCGCTGGTCTGTTCTACTCCATCGTGACTCGCTTCGTTCAAGTGCGTCACTTCTTCGAAATGTGGCGCCTACTCCTTTCTGGCAAAAGCTCTTCAAAAGGGATCTCCTCTTTCCAAGCATTAGCCGTTTCACTTTCTGGTCGCGTCGGTACAGGTAACATCGCAGGTGTCGCAGCAGCGATCGGTTTTGGTGGTCCGGGTGCGGTATTCTGGATGTGGGTTGTTGCCTTCTTTGGTGCAGCAACCGCCTATGCAGAATCCACACTGGCGCAAATCTACAAAGAAGAAGACAACGGTGAATTCCGTGGTGGCCCAGCTTACTACATTGAAAAGGCCATGGGTCAGAAGTGGTACGCATGGATCTTTGCTATCTCTACTATCTTTGCGTGTGGCTTCCTATTACCAGGCGTGCAGTCGAACAGCATTGGTAATGCGGTTGAAGCGGCATTTGGTCCTGGAGAGATGATTGAGACCGCCATCGGTACCTTCAGTTTTGCGAAAATTTTCACTGGTACGGTCATCTCTGTCATCCTAGCGTTCATCATTTTTGGTGGTGTAAAACGTATCGCTAACTTCACCCAAGTCGTGGTGCCATTCATGGCGCTTGCTTACGTGATCACGGCGTTTGTGATCATCCTACTCAACATTGGTGAAGTACCACGCATTGTTGCCATGATCGTGGGTGATGCCTTCACTCCGATGGCGGGCATCGGCGCTGCGATTGGTTGGGGTGTGAAACGTGGTGTTTACTCCAACGAAGCGGGTCAAGGTACCGGTCCTCACGCAGCGGCAGCCGCCAGTGTTGATCACCCAGCGCAGCAAGGTTTGGTGCAGTCGTTCTCAATTTACATTGATACACTGCTCGTCTGTTCAGCGACCGCCTTTATGATTCTAATCACTGGCGCGTATAACGTTCATGGTGCGGAAGGTTTCCTCGTGCAGAACATCTCGGCTGAAATCGCAGCCAATGGCCCTGTGTTTACACAAATGGCAATTGAAAGTGCATTGCCAGGCGTAGGTAAACCATTCATTGCGGTTGCGCTGTTCTTCTTCGCCTTTACAACGATTCTTGCTTACTACTACATTGCAGAAACGAACATCGCGTACATTCGCCGCAGCGTGAAAGTGGAAGGCCTAATGTTCCTGCTCAAAGTGGCACTGATCGCAGTTGTGTTCTACGGCACAGTAAAAACCGCAAACTTGGCATGGGCTATGGGTGATGTGGGCGTAGGCTTAATGGCATGGCTCAATATCGTCGGCATCTTGATCATTTTCTTCATGTCAAAACCGGCGATCAAAGCGCTGCAAGATTATGAAGAGCAACAAAAACAAGGCGTGACCGACTACACCTTCAACCCTGTAAAACTGGGTATCTCAGGAGCGACTTACTGGGAAGAGAAATACAAACGTAAAACCGGTCAAGATCCACAAACGGAAGAAAAACAAACCACCGTCGTGGAGCAGCCTTCACTCTAACTTCTCAGGAAGTAAACACAACATCGTACAATAAGAAAAAGGCAGTGTTGCCCTCACGGGCAAATAAGAAAAGGGGTTAGCCATTGGCTAACCCCTTTCATTTCTGTTCCCAAAACGATGTGGCTTATGCAGCAAGCTCTTGCGCGTTCACTGCTGGTGCTTTCTTTTCACCAATAGGCAAAATAGTGCGGCCATATTCGTTGTTTAGCACTTGGGCCATAGCAAAGTAAATTGCGCTCGCACCACAGAAGATGCCTTCAAAGCCCGCGATCGTGCCAATAAGTTCGCTGCCCGTAAAATCACGTGCTGCTAGCAGTGCAAAAAGAATGGTCAATGAACCAAACACCACTTGTTTTGCTGTTGGGTAGCAAAGTGAGCCAATGAACATGAAACCAGTGAAAATGCCCCACAGTGCAAGGTACCAACCCATGAAATTCGCTGGGCTTGCTGGTAGGCCCATGTATGGCATCACGATCAACGCAACCAGCGTCAACCAGAATAGGCCGTAAGACGTAAACGCTGTGGTACCAAAGGTATCACCACGCTTAAAGCACATGATACCTACGATCACTTGGCTTAGACCACCATAAAAGATGCCCATTGCCAAGATCATAGAGTCAATCGGGAAGAAACCTGCATTGTGAATGTTGAGCAGGATAGTAGTCATACCGAAACCCATTAGACCAAGTGGCGCTGGGTTAGCCAGTTTAGTAGACATAAACGCGTACCTTTTCAAAAATGTTTATAAAAATTACGCGCGGATTTTAATGAAGCGTTGGATAAAAGATAGCTAGCTAAAGTGCAAACTAAGATTTCATATTAAACTGGCTGAATAAACAAACTCTGGCATAGCCAGAGTTTGCTTGAGGTTGGAAAGGTTACTGACAAGAAATCTCATCCCAGAACCAGTTTGATTGCGTTGGCGTCTCCCAAACTCCTGGGCCATTTTTAGCGATAAAGCACTTACCGTTGTAAGTCACTTTTTCACCATTAGCAACCTGCGTTACACCCGGTTCCCACTGAATAAAGATACCTGGGACAGGGGTTGGATCGGGCGTCGGTTCAGGAGTTGGATCCGGTGTTGGCTCTGGGTCCGGAGTCGGTTCTAGGGTTGGCACAGGATCCGGTGTTGGCGTTGGCTCTGTTGGTGTTCCCGCCACCAATTCCCAAGGCCCACCTAGGCTTGGATCGTTGCCTCGTGTCCACCACTTCGCCTTGTATGTCGCACCTTTGTAGGTAACTTGGTCGCCAGCAACGTAAACTTTACTTGCGCTCCATTCATTGCCACCCGGTTGGGTTCCTGGGTCAACAGGGTCTAGTTTGTCAACCACACGCACTTCTGGCCAACTTGCGTGCGAGCCATAGAAGTTAGTCACACATTTTTCGTAGTCACCTGGTACTAACGCCGAATAGGCCGTTTGGAAGCCCACCAATTCACACTCAAAGGAATAGCCTCCTGGACGATCGGCGTAATATTTCCAGTTGCCGTCCCAGTTGGTGTAGAGCACGTCGGTTGCACCATTGAGGTTCAAACTGCCATAAGGGGTTTGCTGCCAACAGGTGTTCTTTTCATCCGCTTCCACAGGGATTTGATAGTGCGATGCTAACCCTTCCCAGTAACGAATACGGTTAACTGGCTGGCCTTTGTCTTTATTCTGCTCACCACACTCAATGCCACCATTGATGACGTTAATCGTGGTACCAAAGCCGTAGCCAATGCCCGCGTCCACTTCACGTTGGGATGGTACCCAAGTACGGTCGATCACATGCAGCATGGCTGGTTTCGGCGCTTGAGGCGTTAAGAAAAACCAAATGGCTGAAGCGAGGTTTAACCAAGAGTCCGCCACCAAAGCTGGGTTCTTAAGCAGCACAGTAGCATCACCATCGTACATCACTTCCGAAAACGCACCGTAGTTGAAGTGGTAAGAAAGCTGTTTTGCCCCACGGCCAAAATAGCCCTGCCCCGCTTCACACGGCCAACGTTTGTTTTGCCAATCGTTCTGACCACAACCCGTGGTGTAACCTGCTTGACCTTCCGACCACCCCATTTCACGCACATGAACCAACGCTTGTTGCCACTCTTCCAGGCCTAGTGGGTTGTCAGAGACGTTATCAATTGCAATGTGGCCACCGGTTTCTTGCGAGAAATGAGCAAAGGCCGTCACGATGGATTTTTTACAGATCGCATCCGAATCCCGCCCATCAGTGTATTCACCACAGAAAGCGGGGAACTTACCTATCGCCTTTAAAAAACGCGTATAAGTGTATTCGGGCGCAGCCATATGAGTGAGAAAATCCCATTCACTTTGTGGGAAAACACGTTCAGTACGCTTTACGTTATCAGGGTTACTCGCCGCACCGGGAGCAATGGCTTCGACGATGGTATTCGAGCGTGTTTCTAACGCCTTCGACCAAATTGCGTACATGGGATCTGCCGTTTGCGCCTGCTCAGCGGTTTGCAGATCCGCGCGTGAAACAACATATCCATTTGGGTTTTGAGGGTCTGGTTGGATATTCATTGCCGCTTGCGCTCCAGCGGCCAACGTACATCCGATCAGAACCGACAGATGGGAAATCTTCATTTATCCTTTTCCTTTTTCTCTACACAAATTGTTACCTTTTTGGCAGAGTAGTCCTTAATTGATAGGAAAGTCAGAGAGATTTCCAATTGCGAAACAAAACTGCGAGTCATTTCCGTCACATGCAAACAGCATAACATTCCAAGACAAAATGAATGTTCACCTTGTTCCAAAACCAACACCCCCAGTAAACAGCAGTGAATGGCTGCCGTTTTATTTGGTGGTTTAGTGAAGGTAATAAAAAACCCCGAGTAAAACTCGGGGTTCTGTCTGGGGTTCATGCGTTGCTATGGACGCAAGATTATTCCCATTCGATGGTTGCTGGTGGCTTACCAGAGATATCGTAAACCACGCGTGAGATACCGTTTACTTCGTTGATAATACGGTTAGAAACCTTACCTAGGAAATCGTACGGTAGGTGTGCCCAATGCGCCGTCATGAAGTCGATGGTCTCTACAGCACGTAGTGATACCACCCAGTCATACTTACGACCGTCGCCCATTACGCCTACGGAACGTACTGGTAGGAATACCGTAAACGCTTGAGATACCTTGTTGTAAAGATCCGCTGCGTGGAGCTCTTCAATAAAGATAGCGTCCGCACGACGTAGCAAATCACAGTACTCTTTCTTGATTTCACCAAGAACACGAACACCTAGACCCGGACCAGGGAATGGGTGGCGGTAGAGCATTTCGTAAGGTAGGCCAAGTTCTAGACCAATCTTACGCACTTCATCTTTGAACAGCTCACGTAGTGGCTCAACAAGACCCATAGCCATGTCGTCTGGCAGACCGCCCACGTTATGGTGAGATTTGATTACGTGCGCTTTACCTGTCTTAGAGGCAGCTGACTCGATTACGTCTGGGTAGATGGTACCTTGAGCGAGCCATTTCGCATTTTTCAGCTTCTTCGATTCTTCATCAAATACATCGACGAATACGTGACCGATGGTCTTACGCTTCTCTTCAGGATCAGATTTGCCTTCAAGTGCTTTTAGGAAACGCTCTTCAGCATCAACTTTGATGATGTTTAGGCCAAACTTGTCGCCAAACATGTCCATCACTTGCTGACCTTCGTTTAAACGAAGTAGACCGTTATCAACGAAGACACACGTTAGCTTGTCACCGATTGCACGGTGAACCAGCATTGCTACGACTGATGAATCCACACCACCAGATAAACCGAGGATCACTTCATCGTCACCCACTTGCTCTTTAATACGAGCAACGGCATCTTCGATGATGGATTCTGAAGTCCATAGACGCTCACAACCACAAACACCAAGAACAAAGTTCTCTAGCATTTGTAGGCCATTTTTAGTGTGCGTTACTTCTGGGTGGAACTGAACGCCGTAGTATTTTTTCTCTTCGTTCGCCATTGCTGCGTAAGGACAAGTGTCTGTTTCACCTACTTTGGTGAAACCTGCTGGAATCTCAACCACTTTGTCACCGTGGCTCATCCACACATCTTGAGTGGCTTCAAGATCTTTGAAAATAGCTGACTCACCAGACACTTTAACTGCTGCATAGCCAAATTCGCGCTCGTCAGAAGTCGATACTTTGCCACCTAGCTGTTCAGCCATGGTTTGCATGCCGTAACACACCCCCAGTACTGGCACGCCTGAATCGAATACATATTGAGGTGCGCGAGGAGAGTTATCTTCTGTCACGCTCTCTGGGCCACCAGAAAGAATAATACCGTCTGGGTTGAATTCACGAATATCCGCTTCTTCAACATCCCAGCTCCAAAGCTCACAGTAAACGCCGATTTCACGTACGCGGCGCGCAACAAGTTGAGTGTACTGCGAACCGAAATCTAGGATCAGAATACGTTGGTCATGAATATTTTTAGTCATTGAGGTTAATCTCGATATCAAATTTGGTGGATGGGGAGCAAATCTCGCTCCCCATAAGCTTTAAATTTCAACTCAGGGTCAATTAACCCAAGCGATAGTTAGGTGCTTCTTTGGTGATTTGTACATCGTGCACGTGAGACTCTTGCATACCCGCGCCCGTGATGCGTACGAATTCCGCTTTGGTGCGCATTTCTTCAATCGTTGCACTGCCTGTTAGGCCCATACTTGAACGTAGACCACCCATTTGCTGGTGAACGATCTCTTTTAGGCGGCCTTTGTACGCGATACGGCCTTCGATACCTTCTGGTACCAGCTTGTCTGCTGCGTTGTCTGACTGGAAGTAACGATCTGAAGAACCTTGAGACATTGCGCCCAAAGAACCCATACCACGGTAAGCTTTGTAAGAACGGCCGTTGTAAAGAATCACTTCACCCGGTGCTTCTTCAGTACCCGCAAACATAGAACCAACCATCACACAAGATGCGCCCGCCGCAATCGCTTTACAGATATCACCAGAGAAACGGATACCACCATCAGCAATCACTGGCACGCCATATTGGTTCGCCACTTCCGCTGCGTCTGCAATCGCGGTAATTTGTGGAACGCCTACGCCAGTTACGATACGAGTCGTACAGATAGAGCCTGGGCCAATCCCCACTTTTACTGCGCTAACGCCCGCTTCAATCAGGGCTTTGGCACCCGCTGCTGTTGCAACGTTGCCGCCAATGATATCAAGATTCGGGAATGCCGCTCGTGTATCACGAATACGTTGTAAAACACCTTCTGAGTGACCATGTGAAGAGTCAATCAACAGTACATCAACACCGGCTTCAACCAGTGCAGCAACGCGTTCTTCGTTACCCGCACCCGCACCAACCGCTGCGCCTACGCGTAGACGACCTTGCGCATCTTTACATGCGTTTGGTTTACGTTCTGCTTTGTGGAAGTCTTTTGCCGTGATCATACCGGTCAATTGGAAATCATCATTCACAACCAGTACTTTCTCAACGCGGGCTTCATGCATTTTTTCTTGCACTTCAGCGCGAGTTGCACCTTCTTTTACGGCAGCCAAGTTTTCTTTTGGCGTCATGACAGAAGAGACTTTCTTAGAAAGGTCTGTCACAAAACGTACGTCACGACCAGTGATGATACCCACTAGCTCATTGCTTTCAGTAACCACAGGGAAACCAGCAAAACCGTGCTTGTCGGTCAGCGCAACCACATCCGCGATGGTCGCATCAGGGCTTACAGTGACAGGATCCGTTACCACACCCGCTTCAAACTTCTTCACTTTACGAACTTCAGCAGCTTGCTGTTCGATAGACATATTCTTGTGAATAAAGCCAATGCCACCTTCCTGCGCAAGTGCAATAGCGAGACGAGCTTCCGTCACGGTATCCATCGAGGCAGAGATCATAGGAATGTTCAGTGTGATGTTTTTCGTCAACTGAGTGCGAAGATCAGCTGTGTTTGGGAGAACGGTGGAGTGAGCTGGCACGAGTAGTACGTCATCGAATGTCAGCGCTTCTTTGGCAATTCTTAGCATTTGCAATATCTCACAATATGTAGAGGTAAAAAGAACAATCCAATCTCATCGTTTCGCATAATGAGGGCAGCAGACGTTGAGTAACGTGCCACATTTGGATTAGATATTGCGGACGGATTATACGGCCAACGCAATCGCTTGGCCACAAATTTTTTAATTTTTTTCTTGCATTTACCCTCTTGATATGTATTATATTGCGGCTAACCTCCATACCCACGTCTACGGGATTAGTTTTGTCTTCTCTGACCAATCCAAACATCTTCACCGTCTCACGTTTAAATTCTGAAGTTCGTTTATTGCTTGAAAACCAATTAGGCATTGTTTGGTTAGTGGGAGAGATTTCTAACTTCTCTGCGCCGGTTTCTGGTCACTGGTATTTCACCCTCAAAGACTCAATGGCTCAAGTTAAATGTGCCATGTTTAAAGGGAATAACCGCCTCGTTTCTTTTAAGCCAACCAATGGTAATCAAGTGTTAGTCAAAGCACGTCTTTCGTTGTACGAGCCACGTGGTGATTATCAGTTGATCATCGAAAGCATGCAGCCAGAGGGCGATGGTCGTCTGCAACAGCAATTTGATGCATTAAAAATGAAACTGGCCAGCGAAGGGCTTTTCGCTCAATCCACGAAATTGACGATCCCAGAACACCCTAAATGCGTCGGTATTATTACCTCTAAAACTGGCGCCGCGCTTTACGACATTCTCGATGTACTGAAACGCCGAGATCCTTCTCTTCCTGTGGTCATTTATCCGACTCTGGTACAAGGAGAAGAGGCCGCCATTCAAATTGCTCAAGCAATTGGACGTGCAAACAGCCGTAACGAATGTGACGTATTGATTGTCGGCCGTGGAGGCGGTTCACTGGAAGATCTTTGGTGCTTTAACAACGAGATTGTTGCTCGAACCATTGCCGCCAGCCAAATCCCGATCATCTCTGCGGTTGGTCACGAGATTGATGTGACAATTGCGGACTTTGTTGCAGATTTGCGTGCGCCAACACCATCCGCAGCTGCAGAACTGGTTAGTCGTGATAACAGCCACAAAGATCAAGCCTTAATCAGCCGCGAGCAAAAACTGCATTCTGCCTGGCGTCATTACCTCACCGAGCAAAATCGCACCATCGTCTCGCTGAGCCATCGACTAGAGAAACAGCATCCTCGCTATCGCTTGATGCGTCAGACTCAACAAGCTGATGAGTTGCAGATCCGCTTACAACGAGCGATGGAAAAGTATCTGGCACAACGAGAACAAAAGGTCTCTCGTGTTCAGCACAAACTGCAATTACTCTCGCCTGTTCGTCAAATCAGTGAACAAAAAAATGCACTTGCACGAGTGGAACAGAAGATGATGGATGCTATGGACCGCAAGCTGCTAAGGTTGCGCCACCAGATCGCGATCGCCGCGGAGAAGCTCGACACTGTAAGCCCTTTGGCAACACTGAAACGAGGCTACTCTATTACTCAAAGTGAATCAGGCGAAGTGATTACGCGTCAATCACAAATCAAAACGGGCGACACTTTGGTCACCCGCCTATCCGATGGTGAAGTACGCTCTACTGTGAACTAAGCCATGGCTTAATCTGTGGTTTTCTCTTTGAACTGAAAGCGGATTCTTGATTTCGATTTAAGCTCGTTGCAGTGATTACAGAAGTAATTGGCCGCACCGCACGCTTGCAGCTTCTCTAGCTCAGCTTCGCATTCTGGACAATAACCAATCTTACTAAAGTCTTTATGACAAGGCTCACAGTGATAGTGACCATTCCACTCTAATGCTTGTGCACAAACAGGACACTTATTCTCATTCATTACCTAATACTCTTGTCTGTTGTTCTGTTACTCAGTTCAGCCTTGCGCTAATTTTCTGGTGGACACGCTTTATCTGATACATACGAATATCAGCACTGCGAATTAACTTATCCAATTTCGCTAAACGTTCACCTTGAGCATAGTCAGCGCCAATACTAACGGAAACAGAATAATCTTCTAGCAGCAAAAACATTTTGATCTCGCCTTGCAATTGCTGATAAAACCGGTCGAAATCTTCTTGCTCTTCAAACTGGCACACCGCGACAAACTCATCGCCACCATATCGAGCAATCACCGCCTGTTTCGGAAAGTGTTGCATCAGCCATTGCGCCAAACTCACCAAAACCTTGTCACCCACATCGTGACCAAATCGATCATTAATGTATTTAAACTCATCAACATCGATGAAAAAACACCCTACCCCACGTGCGCTTTGCCGAGCACCAACGAGTAAAGGCTCTGACTCCGAATAGAGAATTCTTCGGTTGTAGCATTGAGTAAGCGGATCTCGATTCACATGGTAATGCAGTTGATCCTCAAGATGGTACTTTTCTAACGCAACTGAGTAGAGAGCAGCTAGCAGATGCAAAATCTCAAGTTCTTCTTTAGCGGGACTTGATGGCATTTCACTGTAAATAGCAAAAGTCCCTAGCACTTTCTTTTGTCGCGACAGGATTGGCACAGACCAACATGCAGCAAGGTTGGCCGCTTCCGCTAACGCGAGATAAGGCTGCCAATTCGGGTGTTGGTAGATATCACTGACGACGACAGATTTGCCACTATAGGCAGCAGCGCCGCAAGAACCTACATTTTTACCGATAACAACCCCTTCAATCGTTTGATTGTAGAAATCTGGAAGATTCGGGGCGTATTCTACGTGAAGGGTGTTTTTGTCAGGATCTAACTTGAGAATCGAGGCCTTTCGAGATCCAAAAAGAACCTCTGAAAGTGCGACGATCTCGCCGTTTAACTGATCTTTGTCCAATCCCAAGGCCAGTTTGCCTAATAGCTGGTTGATCGACTTATGAGCTTCCAATAGTCTGACGGTATCCATAGCAGCGCTCTAGTGTACTAACTTTACTCAATATTATTATGATTTATCCTAGCATTGTTGATTCACTCAGCAATGCTACGGTATGGTTATCGACAGTTTAACAGAACGATAACATCATTAATACGACCTCAGGCACGCTTATCGGATCCTATCTTGATCGTCTGGTTATTACATTTTGATCAGCGATCTACTCAAAAAAGAATATTTATATAACCACACCCCGAAAGCATAAGTTACATATGCTGCATATCAATTTTAAACAGACAAAAATACCAAGATAATAGCTAATAAACGACAAAAACAGAATTTAACGCAAAGATCATTTTCCATTCAGGTTTGCTTTTTCTGTCAGCGATTAATCACCTCTTGTTTTTACAATCTTAGAGATCTTAACCACTCAATACTCATCCGTTTGATGAACTTGAGATTTCCTAAGGCTAAATTCAGATATAAAAAAGCCCAAGTCGATGCTTGGGCATTAGGTGTCAGAAACGACTTACTTCTTGCGGTTTTTCACCGCGCTCATCATACGCTTACGCGCACGCTCTTGAGACAAAGTCATTTTGCTTGAGCGATTTTCAAATGGGTTATCACTGTTTTGGAACTGGATGCGAATCGGTGTACCCATGATATCTAGTGACTTACGGAAGTAGTTCATTAGATAACGCTTGTAAGAATCCGGCAGATCACGAACTTGGTTACCGTGAATCACAATGATGGGTGGGTTGTATCCACCAGCGTGCGCGTATTTCAGCTTCACACGACGGCCACGAACCATTGGCGGTTGATGATCTTCTGTTGCCATCTTCATGATACGCGTCAGTACCGATGTCCCTACACGAGTGGTTGCAGAGCGGTAAGCTTCTTGCACTGATTCAAACAAATGACCAACACCCGTACCATGCAACGCAGAGATGAAGTGAATGCGAGCAAAATCGACGAAACCAAGACGGCGATCGAGCTCTTTCTTCACATTCTCTTTCACTTCGTTATCCAAACCGTCCCACTTGTTCACAGCAAGAACAATGGAGCGACCAGCATTCAGAGCAAATCCAAGCAAGCTTAAATCTTGGTCTGAAATGTTCTCACGCGCATCGATAATCAATAGCACAACGTTGGCGTCTTCAACCGCTTTCAGGGTTTTAACAACAGAGAATTTTTCAACCGTTTCATGTACTTTACCGCGACGACGAACACCTGCTGTGTCGATCAACACGTATTCGCGACCATCACGTTCCATTGGAATGTAAATAGAGTCACGCGTGGTTCCCGGCATGTCATACACAACAACGCGTTCTTCACCTAGAATACGGTTTGTCAGTGTCGATTTACCTACGTTTGGACGACCGATAATCGCCAACTTGATCGGCTGGTCTTGAAGACGTTTTAATGATGCTTCCGCATCTTCTTCAGAAAAATCTTGCTGTTCTGCGTCTTCATCTTCAAATTCGGTCAGATCTTCTAGTTCACCTTCCGCATGAGAGCTCAGCAGATCGTCGAAAAAAGGATTCAGCGCACGTTCAATTAGCGCTGTCACACCGCGACCGTGAGCAGCGGCAATTTGGTACATTTCACCCACACCAAGTTGCCAAAAGTCCGCGCTGGCGGCATCCGCATCGATACCGTCCACTTTGTTCACCACCAACATAGTGGCTTTTTCAATTTTACGTAAGTGGGCAGCTATCGCCTCATCGGATGGCGTCAATCCTGCACGGCCATCCACCATGAACAGCACAACGTCAGCTTCGCGGATCGCAGCAAGTGACTGTTCTGCCATTTTGGTCTCAACGCCTTCTTCAGAACCATCGATACCACCGGTATCAATCACAATAAAGTCGTGCTCACCCACTTTGGCTTGACCATACTTACGGTCTCGCGTGAGGCCAGGAAAGTCTGCAACCAACGCATCACGTGAGCGAGTTAGTCGGTTAAATAACGTAGATTTTCCTACGTTAGGACGTCCAACCAAAGCAACAACAGGTATCATAACAACCTCTACATTCATCTTCGTTCTGTAGTTATAGGTAACCACTTGCTCGACCACTAGGAACCAGCTTTTTACCTATAACCACAATCTATTTATTAGTCATCAACATCGCTAAACAAAAATCTAGCAACAAAACGGCTCCTAACTGTCACCAGCCAGGAGCCGAATGTGAATTATATCACGATTATTCGTTAATCGTCAGTTTCTTTACATTGCCGTCACGCGTGGTAATGACATAGCCATCTGGCAATACCGTAGGTCCAACCGAAAAACCGCTGTCATTGATCATCTGCTGAGCCACGAACTCACCAGAAGTGCGATCAAGCCAATGTAAATAGCCTTGGCTGTCACCGACTACAACATAGTTATTCACGATAACTGGTGCGGTCAACAAACGATGCTCTAGCTGTTCATTTTGCCACAACTCGGTGCCACTGCGTGCATCGACCGCCACGAGGTGATCTTTGTCAGTCACAACAAACAAACGGCTGCCATCGGTCGCCATATCGATTGCCGATGAGTAATTGCGCTTCCAAACAGCATTGCCTGAACGTAAATCAAGTGCGATTAACTGTCCGTTGTAGCCCACGACATACAGCGTGCCACCCAAAACGATTGGTGACGAATCCACATCCACTAAACGATCGATTTCAGTCGCGCCTTTTGGTGTACCAACAGGCTGTTGCCAGATCAACTGACCACGCTCAACAATAGCCGCCGCTAAACGGCCATTCGCCGTTCCCCAAAACACACCACCTGATACCGCCGTCGGTGTACTATCGCCGCGCAGAGTCAAGTTAGGTACTTCAGTGCTGATGGTCCACTTTTGTTCGCCATTATCTTGATCGAAGGCCATCAATACGCCATTGCTGGTATTCACAATCACTAGACCATTTTCAGCAACGGGCTTTGCTAAGATCTCGCCGACCACAGAGATGCGCCAAGAGACCTCACCAGTCGCTTCGTCCAAAGCGATCAGCTCACCATTTTCACTGCCAATGTAGACGCGGCCGTAAGCGGCGGTTAAGCCACCAGACAATCTCGCTGTGTCGCCTTGCTTGACGTTTTGGCTCCACAGTTGCTTACCTGATGTTGGATCCAGAGCTCTCACTACACCATCACGACTGGCGATAAATAGCTTGTCGTAAGCATATTCAGGAGAGAGTTTAGAGAAATAATGGCCTACACCATTACCGACACTGGTACTCCAAGCTGATTGCGGAGTGAACTGGCTATTCACCTGTGGCAATGGCGCCATTACAATGGTGTCTTCTTCACTGGCACAACCCGCCAACACACCCACTGTAATCATGCCTAATAAGGCTTTCCTGACCATTTTCTTCATGCCATGAAGTCCTTATTTTGCCAGATCATCCAATTTCATTTGCAGAGTTTGACCTGCATCAGCGGCTTGTTGCGCTTCAGAGTAAGCGGCATAAGCGGCTTCTTTGTCACCCTGACGCAAAGCAATATCACCACGCAATTCTGCTACTCGGCCAGCCCAGCTAGCGTCTGTCACTTTTGCTAGCTCAGCTTTCGCTGCATCAAAATTGCCTAACTCTGCTTCTACTCGCGCAATACGGTAAGTCGTTAACGGAATAAGAGCCGCATCTTTGCTGTTGCTCTGAGCCCATTTTAGCTGGGTTAGCGCAGCATTAAGATCACCAGCGGTTACTTGTGCTTTAGCCAGTTGTAACGCCGCCAGTACCGAATACTCTTTGACGTCATTAGAGGCAATGAAAGCTTCAACATCCGCAGCCGCTTCAGCGCCTTTCGCCTGTAATGCATTAATTGCGGAAGTATAATTTTGTGAAGCAGCTTCACGCGCTTGCGTTACGCTATCTTGGTAGTAACGCCAGCCAAATAGACCACCGAGACCAACAACGGCACCGATGATCACGGCTTTGCCGTTCTCTTTCCACCAATCTTTTATCGCTTCAACTTGTTCTTCTTCAGTATTGTAAACTTCCACTTCCTGTCCTCTTTAAAACTGATTCAATGGCAGCGAAACCGCTGCTATTGTTGTGACTGCTGCCAGAGCTTAAATCAGCTCAGCAATTTTGCTGGCAATCTCTTGCTGTGAATACGTAACTTGCTCACCACCAGCGAGATCTTTCAATACAACGGTGTTGTCTGCAACTTCATTCTCACCCAGTACTAGGGCTACAACCGCGCCCACTTTGTCAGCACGTTTAAATTGTTTCTTAAAGTTACCACCACCAAAGTGGTTCATCACGCGAACCCCAGGAATGGCTTCACGAACTTGTTCCGCCAACTTCATGCCAGCCATCATAGTGCCTTCACCCGCAGTGACGACGTAAACGTCCACACTACGACGAACATCCGTCAGCTCTAACGTTTCCAACATTAGCACTAAACGCTCTAAGCCCATCGCAAAACCCACCGCAGGTGTCGCTTTGCCACCAAGTTGCTCTACTAGGCCATCGTAACGGCCACCACCACAAACGGTACCTTGAGAGCCTAGACTTTCCGTGATCCATTCAAAAACCGTGCGGTTGTAGTAATCCAGACCACGAACCAAGCGTTCGTTGACTGTGTATTCGATACCCGCCGCGTCAAGAAGTTCACACAAACCCGCAAAATGTTGCGTTGACTCTGGATCTAAGTAGTCAGACAAACGTGGCGCATCACCCAAAATCGCTTGTACATCTGGATTCTTGGTATCCAATACACGTAGTGGGTTAGTATGCATACGACGTTTGCAATCTTCATCCAGCACATCGATATGTTGCTCAAGAAATGCGATCAGTGCAGTGCGATAGTTTGCGCGCGCTTCCAACGAACCAATCGAGTTCAGCTCTAGACGCACATGTTTATCAATGCCAAGTTCACGCCAAAGACGCGCAGTCATCATGATCAGCTCTGCATCGACGTCAGGGCCATTGAGACCAAAAACTTCTACACCACACTGGTGGAATTGACGGTAACGACCTTTTTGTGGACGCTCGTGGCGGAACATAGGACCCATGTACCAAACGCGCTGTTCTTGGTTGTACAGCAAACCGTTTTCAATCCCGGCACGCACACAACCCGCGGTGCCTTCTGGACGTAATGTTAAGCTGTCACCATTGCGGTCTTCAAAGGTGTACATCTCTTTTTCAACCACATCAGTCACTTCGCCAATAGCACGGCTAAATAGATGCGTCATCTCAACGATTGGCATGCGCATTTCATTGTAACCGTATGCGCTAATTACGTTCTTCACTGCGCCTTCTAGCTTCTGCCACAGTGGTGATTGAGTTGGGAGACAATCATTCATGCCTCGAATTGCTTGGATTGTTTTTGCCACAATAATTACCGTAATTTGAATGACTTCGTTGAGATTTAGTTTTGCACTTTAATGTCGATGCGGTTGCTTTCATCCATGCGTGCCGCTTTGGCACGGATCTTCGCTTCTAGTTGATTCACCAGATCTTCATTGTCGAAGCGCTCTTTTTGACGTTTACCATCTTCGTAAAAAGCGCTCTTCTTGTTGCTGCCAGCCAGACCGAGATGCGATACCTCAGCTTCACCCGGACCATTCACAACGCAACCAATGATGGAGACATCCATCGGAGTAATGATGTCTTCAAGTCGCTCTTCCAGTGCATTGACCGTGCTGATGACATCAAATTCCTGACGTGAACACGATGGACACGCGATAAAGTTGATGCCTCGCGAACGAATTCGCAATGACTTAAGAATATCAAAACCCACTTTGATCTCTTCAACAGGGTTCGCCGCCAAAGAGATACGTAGCGTATCGCCAATACCTTCCGCTAAAAGCATGCCTAAGCCAACCGCCGATTTCACTGCACCAGCACGAGCACCACCCGCTTCTGTAATGCCGAGATGCAGAGGTTGATCGATTTTCTTCGCCAACAGTCGGTAAGAATCCACCGCGAGGAAAACGTCTGACGCTTTCACACTGACTTTAAATTGATCAAAGTTGAGGCGATCAAGAATATCAACATGGCGCATGGCAGACTCGACCAAAGCTTCTGGTGTCGGCTCGCCATACTTCATTTGCAGATCTTTCTCTAGCGACCCACCGTTGACACCGATGCGAATTGGAATGTTTTTGTCACGCGCGCAATCAACGACTGAGCGAATGCGCTCTTCATTACCAATGTTGCCCGGGTTGATGCGTAAACAATCCACCCCGTATTCGGCCACTTTCAGTGCGATACGATAATCAAAATGAATATCGGCGACTAATGGAATCGATACTTGCTGTTTGATCAGCTTGAAAGCTTCAGCCGCATCCATCGTCGGAACAGAAACACGAACAATGTCGGCGCCGACATTTTCCAATGCTTTAATTTGAGCAACGGTGGCTGCTACGTCCGTAGTGCGAGTATTGGTCATGGATTGCACCGCGATTGGCGCACCATCACCGATTGGAACATCGCCCACATAAATTCGCGTCGATTTACGACGGATAATTGGAGATTCGTTGTGCATAATCTTTACAAAGGTAAGGTGAATCGAGCTACTTTGCCTGCAGTATACCGAGAAAGGTCGACAGGTTCACTTGCAAATGTCATGGTCACGCCTTCTGGCGCGCCCAAAATAACGTTAAAAGGGGCCTGACCAGAGAGGTTTAAATCTTGACCCGATTTGCGGATGCCAGAAATCAATGTCTTACCACTGGCGTCTTTAACTTGAACCCAGCAGTCCGAACGAAAAGCCATTGTTAAGGCGGTTTCACCATTGGCTTTGGGTGCTTCTAACGGGAGTGATTCTTCTGCCACTGGCGGTGTCAGTTGTGCTTGGGCATCACTTTCCACCGCTTCCTCAACGGGAGTGCTTTCCGTTGTCTCAACCTGAGCAGGCTCAACCTCCACTTCTGTCGCGATCTCTGGCTGAGCATCCCCTTCGGCCATACTCATTTCTTGCATCACAACATCGTCAAGCACAGGTGGCTCATTCTCTTCAATCACTGCATTATCAAGTTGAGCGGCTTGATTGACCGACTGAGCTAAACTGTTCTCTTGCTGATTTTGCCACCACCAAAGTGAAGAAATGCCCGTGATGATGATGAAAATACCCCAAGTGATCAGCATGATGCGGCTATTGTGTTTCTCCGTATTGGTTTTACGTGAGAAGCTCTGCATCTCCTGTTCTTGGTGCTGCGCGTCACCAGTATTGTCTAGCGCATCAAGAATGATTTTTTCATCAAGACCAACCAATCTGGCGTAAGAGCGCAAATAACCGCGAGTAAAGGTCGCCACTTGGCCACTTTCAAGCTGGTTGTCGTCGATCTGTTCAATCACGTTAACGCGTAAACGTAATCGATCTGCGACTTGTTTTTGCGTGTAACCCATTGATTCGCGTTGGCGTTTGAGTAAGGTACCGACTTGTTCAATGGCGAGAGATTCTGTGGCACTGTCTTGTGAAAAATCGTTATCTGTAGTCATAACTGTCTAAAATCTTCAAATAATGAAAGTTAAGTGCGCTTATTATTCATCGTTCTTGGTTTGCACTGAACTTTGGAAAAAGTTTGCTGCGGTGCTTTGGACGCAGCCCTAATTATTTTATTAGCCAACCTACACTGCCAAAACAGAGCTGTAGCTTTAAACATGATAAGCCAAACTGCGTTATTGACAAAAACTCTATGCTGAGAAATTTACCTTTAGCTCAAGCTTTTGTCCAAAGTTTGACACAAGAAATTCGATATATCGTCCAATTCAGCATAGAAAGTCCACCAAACAAGCAAAAAATGACGATTAGAAAGCAAAACAGCCAGAGCATAGCTCTGGCTGTTTAATAAGAAAATGATGGCTTACAGCGCTTTAACCTCGATGGTCTCACCTTTGGCCGCTTTCAGCATGGCGGTACGCTTGGTTCGGTCGATCACGTCCCCCACTAACTGACCACATGCGGCATCAATATCATCACCGCGCGTCTTACGAATCGTCACCGTATGCTCATATTGCATCAATGTCTTTTGGAAACGATCAATACGTGAGTTGCTTGGTTTCTTGTATGGTGAGCCTGGGTATGGGTTAAATGGAATCAAGTTGATTTTACAAGGTGTATCCTTCATCAACTGCGCAAGCTCATGTGCATGTTCAGTGCCATCGTTAACATGATCAAGTAGCACGTATTCCACCGTCACTTTACCGCGGTTGGCATTGGAAGAAGCAATGTAGCGACGCACTGATGCTAAGAAATCCTGAATATCCCAACGATCGTTGATCGGCATAATTTCACTGCGCAGTTTGTCATTAGGTGCATGCAAAGAAATCGCCAGTGCAACGTCAATTTTGCCCGTCATCTGATCTAAGCCAGAAACCACACCCGAAGTCGACACAGTAACGCGGCGTTTAGAGAGGCCAAAGCCCAGATCATCCAGCATAATTTCCAAAGCAGGAATGAGGTTTTTCATGTTCAGCAACGGTTCACCCATGCCCATCATCACCACGTTGGTGATCGGACGACGCCCAGTTTCTTTCTCAAGCCCTACTTCACGTGCCGCACGCCACACCTGACCGATGATTTCTGACACTTTTAAGTTACGGTTGAAACCTTGCTGCGCCGTTGAACAGAATTTACATTCCAGTGCACAACCCACTTGAGATGAAACACAAAGTGTTGCGCGGTCTTCTTCTGGGATATAAACCGTTTCAACATCTTGATCACCAACACGCATGGCCCACTTGATGGTGCCATCTGATGAGTGTTGAGCTTCTGAAACAACAGGTGCGACGATCTCGCATTTCTGCTTAAGCTTCTCTCTCAACTGCTTGTTGATGTTGGTCATGTTATCGAAATCATCCACACCGAAATGGTAGATCCACTTCATAACCTGATCAGCACGAAACGCTTTTTCGCCTAACTCTTGGGCGAACAGTTCACGCAGGCCTTTGCGATCAAAGTCGAGTAGATTAATTTTTTCAGTGCTCATGTTGCCTCTCAATGACTGAACAAGATTAAGGGCGCGAATTGTACAGGCTTTATGCAGTGACAACAAGGGCTGTAAAACCCCGAAGATGCTAAGGCGATAAAACCAAACGATTAAAATATCACCACACTTTTCTTTAGCCAGAAAAAAGCCCAGCTTGCTGGGCTTGGGAGTTCGTCTACTTAATCAAACCGCTTAACGAGGGCAAATTTCCGACTCTGGGAAGAAAAAAGCAATTTCACGCGCTGCTGATGCAGGACTGTCACTGCCGTGCACCGAGTTGTGACGCATACTCAATGCATAGTCAGCGCGAATGGTGCCACAAGCCGCTTCTTCTGGGTTGGTTTTACCCATCAATTCACGGTAACGTGCAATGGCATTTTCGCCTTCTAGAACCTGAACCATGATGGGTCCTGAAGTCATGAACTCTTTCAATGCTGGAAAAAATTCTTTTCCTTCGTGCTCAGCGTAAAAGCCACTTGCTTGTTCATCATTAAGATGCACCATTTTTGCCGCGATGATGTGTAATCCTGCCTTCTCAATGCGGTGGTAAATTTCACCGATTAAGTTGCGTTCTACAGCGTCAGGCTTAATGATCGAAAATGTTCTTTCTAGAGCCATAAGGTGTCCCTTTATTTCATGTCGTTGTTATAGTCCAGCAGCCCAATTGGGCTGCTGTGAAGTATTACTTATTCGCTTGTGTCACTAACAGGTTGGCCAGAGTACAAACCCCCATTCCTGTCGCACCCGCAGACCATTTGTCGCTGGCTGACTTACGGTAAGTTCCCGAGCAGTCAAAATGCAACCAACCTTTTTGGTAATCTTGTACAAAGTAAGAAAGAAATGCCGCTGCCGTGCTGGCACCAGGAGAGTAGTCACCGCCGCTGATATTAGACATATCAGCAAAGTTTGATGGCAGCATTTCACGATGGAATTCTGCTAGTGGCAGCGGCCACAAACCTTCTTTTTCTTCTGCTGCTGACTTTAGTGCTTCTTGCGCAAGAGCTTGGTCAAACGTCAGTAGCGCGTGGTAATCGTTGCCTAGCGCATTTTTCGCCGCGCCCGTTAAGGTCGCGCAATCAATGATCAACTCTGGATTTTGTTCCGAGGCATAAATCAGGCCATCTGCAAGTACTAGGCGACCTTCCGCGTCGGTGTTCATGATTTCAACTGTCTTACCGTTTTTGTAGGTAATCACATCACCCAGTTTCAACGCTCGGCCAGAAATCATATTTTCTGCACAGCATAGGATCAGTTTTACGCGCTTGTTCAGTCCGCGCATGATCGCGAGGCCTAGACCACCGGTAATCGTACCCGAACCGCCCATGTCCGCTTTCATTGAGTCCATGAAATTGGACGCCTTGATGCTGTAACCGCCAGAATCGAAGGTAATACCTTTACCGACTAGACATGCCCAAACAGGCGCATTCTCATCACCCGTTGGGTTAAAGTCGAGTTGAAGCATTGCTGAAGTGCGATCAGAACCACGGCCTACGGCGTAAATGCCCTCCCAGCCTTCAGCAAGCAGATCTTTATCTTTGACGATACGCGCTGTCACTGTGCCTTCTGGAGCCACAGAACGAATGAACTCCGCCGCCATCGTCGCAAGTTGGCGAGGGGCGACTTCTTCAGCCGGTTTGTTAATGATATCGCGAGTGAACTCAGTGGCTTTAATGCGCGCTTCCAGCTCTGCTTGTGCTTTCTCTTCTAGCGCAACCCACTCAAGTTGGCTGTATTTTTTCGGATTACGATAACCTTGGTGGAAAGCCCAAATCGCTTCCACATCCCAACCTTCACCTGTAAGAAATACACTCTTAATGCCTTGAACATCAAACTTGCGCGCTGCGCGTTGGATTTTAGTTAAATCCGTACTTTCGCCTGTATGGATAAGAGCGCCCAGCTCATTGAATGATACCAGTGCTTTCTCGCCCCACTGTGGAGCGGCGACTTCGTGACTTAAAAATACAGACATCTGTGTAGACATGGTTTCTCCTTGCCTTATAACGGCGCTACCTACGCCTTTCTATTGGAATAACTCACGGATGTTAGCATTATGTAGGGTAGAAATGTCAAATTGATAAAAAAACGGACCAAAAGGTCCGTGTTTTTTAATGAATTTTGTTAACTCGGCTGGATTTATTCCCATTCATCCAACCAGCAAAGAATCACCGCTTCGAGGATCTTTTCATTGGAATGATTGGGCTCGTCATCAAAACCATCAATTTCTAGAATCCATTGATGAAGATCGGTAAAACGCACCGTTTTGGGGTCCATCTCAGGAAAGCGCTCACAAAGCTCAATGGCGATATCACGCGAATCTGTCCATTTCATACTTATCTTCCTTTGAAACATTCGTCACTTCAGCAACAGTTCACTAAGTCAAAAGACCCAGAAAACTGCGCAACACATCGATTAATGGTCTTCCGATGCGTGGTTTAGCGTGTATTTTGGAATCTCAACCACTAGGTCTTCATCCGCCACTTTCGCTTGGCAGCCTAAACGCGATTCAGGCTCTAGCCCCCATGCTTTGTCGAGCATGTCATCTTCTAACTCATCGCTTTCTTCAAGTGAATCAAAGCCCTCACGAATGATGACGTGACACGTAGTACAAGCGCAAGACTTCTCACACGCGTGCTCAATCGCAATCCCATTTTTCAGTGCCACATCTAATACTGTGTCACCACTGTTTGCTTCTAGCACGGCACCTTCTGGGCACAAATCTTCATGAGGCAATACAATAATCTTAGGCATAGTTGTTACTCTTAAATAGTGTCAATTGACTGGCCAGCCAGTGCTGCACGAATAGACTTATCCATTCGACGAGAGGCAAAATCTTGGCTCGCTTTATCAGTGTCTTTAATACCTTGCTCAATCGCATTCGCTTCGTTGCCATTGCGCAGTTCAATCAAGGATTCAATCGCTTGCAGTAAGGTGGCTTTTTCAGCTTCGCTGAGTAGCTCATCCCCGTCAGCTTGCATCGCGGCAATAAGACCTTCAATCACTCGATCCGCTTCTACACGTTGCTCAGCTAAAGCGCGAGCTTGCATGTCTTCTTTGGCATACGTCATGGAATCGCGAAGCATGTTCGCCACTTCGTCATCACTCAGACCATAAGATGGCTTCACTTGGATTTCCGATTGAACACCTGTGCTTTTCTCCATCGCGGTCACTGACAGCAGGCCATCGGCATCCACTTGGTAGGTAACGCGAATATGAGCAGCACCAGCCGCCATTGGCGGAATGCCTTTGAGTGAAAAGCGAGCGAGCGAACGACAGTCATCCACCATCTCACGTTCACCTTGAACAATATGGACGCTCATTGCGGTTTGGCCATCTTTGAAGGTGGTGAACTCTTGAGCGCGTGCCACCGGAATGGTGGTATTGCGAGGAATGATTTTCTCAACCAAACCACCCATGGTTTCAATCCCCAACGAAAGAGGGATCACATCCAGCAATAGCATTTCAGAATCAGGCTTGTTGCCCGCCAGAATATCCGCTTGAATACCAGCGCCAATGGCAACCACTTCATCAGGGTTGATGTTGGTTAATGGTGTGCGACCAAAGAACTCACCCACCATTTCGCGAACCAATAAAGTGCGAGTAGAACCGCCAACCATGACCACTTCAAGTACTTCGTCAGCGTCCACATCTGCGTCTTTCAACGCTCGACGACAGGACAGCAGCGTTTTTTTCACTAGCGGACGAATCAGCTCTTCAAATTGCTCACGCGTGACTACGCCTTTCCAACCAAAGACCTCTACTTCAACAGAGTCTTGCTCAGAGAAAGCAATCTTAGTGGCCGTCGCAATGTTCAATAGGGTGCGGTTTTTTTCTGCGCTCAAAGGCGTCTCTAAGCCCGCTTGCTCGGCAAGAAAATCGGCCAACAGATGGTCAAAATCATCACCACCTAATGCAGAATCACCGCCGGTGGCCAATACCTCAAACACTCCTTTTGACAGGCGCAAAATTGAGATATCAAACGTACCACCACCCAAATCGTAGACCGCAATGACCCCTTCTTGGCCAGAGTCTAAGCCATAGGCAATGGCGGCGGCTGTCGGCTCGTTCAGTAAGCGAAGCACATGCAGGCCGGCAAGTTTCGCTGCATCTTTAGTGCCGGCTCGCTGCGCATCATCAAAGTAGGCAGGAACGGTAATGACCACACCAGAAAGCTCACCACCGAGGCTCTCTTCTGCGCGTTTTGCTAGCACTTTTAGGATATCGGCAGAAACTTCAATTGGGTTTTTGTCCCCTTGAGCCGTCTGGAGAACAGGCAAACCATTCTCACTGGCTTTAAAACGATAAGGCAAAGAAGGATAACGAGTTTGGATGTCCGTTAACGAACGACCCAATAAACGTTTTACTGAGATGATGGTATCTTGTGGCTGAGATTCAGACAGCGCTTTCGCCGCGTAGCCGACAATCGCCTCTTCATTGGCATAATTAACAATCGATGGAAGAAGGCTACGACCTTGAGCATCTTTCAAAGTGTCTGCGGTGCCGCTTCTGACCGAAGCGACCAAAGAGTTAGTGGTACCAAGATCGATACCGGCTGCTCTTTTGTGCTCATGAGGTGCCGAGCTTTGGCCCGGTTCTGCAATTTGAAGTAATGCCATGATGGATCCTTGTTTTTCAAACTAGCCGAAGAGTTTCTCTTCCACTAGCTCTATTTCATTCTTTAGTTTGGCAATAAATTTCAGCTTACGTACGCGATCGGCGGCTTGTGGCCACTGAGCGTCATTCAGCTCTTGCTCAATTGATGCGAGATGTTGTTTATACATTTTGCTCACTCTGGCATCAAACGCCGCCAAAGCACTCTCAGCATCTGAGCGATGAGGGATCTCTTCCAACTCTTCACGCAATTCCATCTGTTCCATCAGAAACATGGGATCTTGCATGGTTTGCTGCTCACCTCGGATTTCTAAACCGTTTTGCGCCAAAAGGTATTCCGCACGAGAAATGGGATTCTTAAGCACCTGGTAAGCATCATTAATTTGTGCCGCTTTTTGCACTGCTAACAAACGATCGCGTTCAGAAGCGGTCGCAAAATTGTCCGGATGGAAGCGTTTTTGCAATTCTCGGAACTGAGAAGAAAGAAGGCTACCATCCAGCGAAAACTGAGGTGGTAGCCCAAACAATTCAAAGTGATTCATTGATCTATGGTCCTTGAATAAATCTTCTGAGCCAATGGTAACGGCTCAGAATTTCAGTCATTAGACGTTGAAGCTTTCACCGCAACCACATTCACTTTTCGCATTTGGGTTGTTGAATTCAAAGCCTTCATTCAACCCTTCTTTTACGTAGTCTAGTTGCGTGCCGTCTAGATACACCAAACTCTTTTTATCGATAATCACTTTAACACCTGAATGCTCAAACACTTCGTCTTCTTCATTCAGTTCGTCAACAAACTCAAGGACATAGGCCATACCCGAACAACCGGTCGTCTTCACACCTAAACGTAAACCAATGCCTTTGCCTCGGTTATCTAGGAATGCTCTCACTCGACTTGCTGCGGATTCTGTTAATGTAACGGCCATACTGCACCTTAGTTAAATAGTTTACCAATGGAATGGGAGCGTAAGGCCCCCATTATAACCTCAAAAAACGCCTTAAAGTTGGTGTTTTTTCTTGTAGTCAGCGACTGCGGCTTTAATTGCATCTTCTGCAAGAATTGAACAGTGCACTTTCACTGGTGGCAATTCTAGCTCTTCTGCAATTTCCGAGTTTTTGATCGAAGCCGCTTCTTCGATGCTCTTGCCTTTTACCCATTCAGTAACCAATGAGCTTGATGCAATCGCACTACCACAACCGTAGGTCTTGAACTTTGCGTCTTCAATGATGCCTTCTGGCGTCACTTTGATTTGCAGTTTCATTACGTCACCACATGCAGGCGCGCCAACCATGCCGCTACCTACCGATGGATCTTCTTTGTCAAACGAACCAACGTTACGTGGGTTCTCATAGTGATCAATTACTTTTTCGCTGTATGCCATGATATTTACCTCGAATCCTCTATAACTTGTCTATGAATTGATCTTAGTGGTGAGCCCACTCAACCGTGTTGAGATCAATTCCTTCCTTGTACATATCCCATAGAGGAGACATGTCGCGCAGCTTTTCAACCGCTACACGGATTTGTTCAATTGCGTAGTCGATCTCTTCTTCCGTGGTAAAACGACCAAAGGAGAAACGAATCGAGCTATGTGCTAACTCATCATTGAGACCGAGAGCACGCAGTACATAAGAAGGCTCTAGACTCGCTGAAGTACAAGCACTGCCTGACGATACCGCAAGATCTTTTAGTGACATCAGTAGTGATTCACCTTCGACAAAAGCAAAGCTGATGTTTAGGTTGTGTGGAACGCGCTGGTCCAGATCACCGTTGATGGTCACTGCTTCCATGTCTTTCACGCCGTCTAGCAGACGATTACGCAGCGCTAACGCATGTTGGTAGTCTTTTTCCATATCAAGTTTGGCGATGCGGAAAGCTTCACCCATACCAACGATTTGGTGAGTCGCTAACGTCCCTGAACGGAAACCGCGCTCATGACCCCCACCGTGCATTTGAGACTCAAGACGAATACGTGGTTTGCGGCGAACGTAAAGTGCACCAATGCCTTTCGGACCGTAAATCTTGTGTGCAGAAAGCGAGATCAAGTCTACCTTCAGTTGCTGAACATCAATCGCCACTTTACCTGCTGACTGTGCTGCATCGACGTGGAAAATGATTTTACGTGAACGGCAAAGTTCACCAATGGCTTCGAGATCTTGAATCACACCAATTTCATTGTTCACGTGCATGATAGAAACCAAGACAGTATCTTCACGCATTGCGGCTTCAAGCTTGCTTAGGCTAATTAAACCATTTGATTCTGGCTCAAGGTAAGTCACTTCAAAACCTTCACGCTCAAGCTGACGGCAAGTATCCAGTACTGCTTTATGCTCTGTTTTGCTGGTAATGATGTGCTTACCTTGTTTTGAGTAGAAGTGAGCCGCACCCTTGATCGCTAAGTTATCCGATTCGGTCGCGCCTGAAGTAAACACGATTTCACGAGGATCGGCATTCAACAATTCTGCAATTTGCTCACGAGCAGTATCTACTGCTTCTTCTGCCTGCCAACCGTAACGATGAGAACGTGACGCTGGGTTACCAAAGTTACCATCCATCGTCATGCACTGAACCATTTTCTCAGCGACACGTGGATCTACAGGGCAAGTCGCCGAATAGTCTAGATAAATAGGCAGTTTCATTCTTCACTCCAATGTAAACTTTTTGGCCGCTTAAGAGCGGAAATTTACACCGATGGGCGCGGTGTTAATAGTTTTGTTAGCCAACCCATGATTCACCGCTAGGTTAATGTCCTGACGGTCAGAAATTTCGATGACTTCATTATCACTCATGAGCTCGCCAAGCGTGATGTTGTTTAGGAAGTCTGTAATGCGTGAACTCAGGTCACGCCAAAGTGTATGAGTAAGGCAGCGAGTGCCACCTTGGCAATCTCCTTTGCCCTGACACTTAGTTGCGTCAACCGATTCGTCAACGGCCGCGATCACCGTACCAATTGAAATGGTAAATGCGTCTGCGCCGAGACGGTAACCACCGCCAGGACCACGAACACTCGCGACCAAGCCCGCTTTACGCAGTTTGGAAAAAAGTTGCTCTAGGTAAGAGAGCGAAATCCCCTGACGCTCGGAAATATCAGCCAGAGGTACAGGACTTTTTTGCGAATGCAGTGCCACATCCAGCATTGCCGTTACCGCATATCTTCCTTTAGATGTCAGTTTCATATCACACCGTATCCACACTGTTTGTAATGATACGGATTTTTCCATACCCGACTAAAATGGTCAAGTATTTATTTGACTAAATTAGTCAGGTATTCATCCCTATGAATATAGGGGGTACTCGTATTACTTAAGGTTCTTCTCAACCGAGGTCAAAATGCCACGCAAAATATTGAGTTCTTGCGCTTCGGGACGGGCACGGCTAAATAGCCGACGCATTTTATTCATCACTTGGTTAGGCTGATCTGCTCGCACAAATTCGGTTTTCAATAACACTTTCTCTAAGTGCTGATAAAAGAGTTCTAGCTCATTGTGACGAGGATATTCAGCGACTTCTTGTGGCTCAAATTGACTTTGCTGGTGACGCAGATAAGCCATACGCACTTCATAACTGAGTGTTTGTACTGCCATCGCTAGGTTCAATGAGCTGTATTCTGGGTTGGCTGGAATACATACGTGATAATGGCAGCGTTGCAGCTCATCGTTGGTGAGACCAGTACGTTCGCGGCCAAACACCAAGGCAACATGACTCGTTTGCCCCTCTTGGACAAACTTTTCTGCGCATTCAAACGGTTCTAGCATCGGCCACTCAAGCGTACGGGAACGGGCACTTGAACCAACAACCAGCGCACAATCGGCCACCGCTTCTTCCAACGAGTTCACCACTAACGCATTCAATGCGATGTCCGCGGCTCCCGATGCCAAAGCGATGGCTTGAGCGTCAACCTCACATTCAGGCTGAACCAGCACAAGCTGAGATAAGCCCATCACCTTCATGGCACGAGCTGCAGACCCAATATTTCCAGAGTGTGAGGTACCAACAAGGACGACTTTTACTTTATCTAACATGCAAACTTTCAATGGCTGATTTCAAACCGCGGGATTTTATCATAGTTTTTTCCCACACCCTAGATTGGATATGAGGAGAACCGTTGTTATGCTCCCTGCACACTTTTTCATGTAAACGATTTCTTGAGCTTTGTCACATCTCGTCTAACCAAAGGTACAAAAATTAACCACTTCCTTTTTGAGTTTTCTCTGGTATACTCGCCGCCGCTTTAATTTGTTCTTTAACATCCGTTGGGAAATTCGTATGCATCCAATGCTAAACATTGCTATTCGCGCAGCGCGAAAAGCAGGTAACCATATTGCTAAATCACTAGAAAACGTTGAGAAGATTGAATCTACTCTAAAAGGCACAAACGACTTTGTGACTAACGTAGATAAAGAAGCTGAAACCATCATCATCGATACCATCAAAAACTCTTACCCAGAGCACTGCATCGTGGCTGAAGAAAACGGCCTGATCAATGGTAAAGATAAAGATGTGCAATGGATCATCGACCCACTGGATGGCACGACAAACTTTGTAAAAGGTTTGCCTCACTTCGCTGTTTCTATCGCCGTACGCATCAAAGGCAAAACAGAAGTTGCTTGTGTATACGATCCAATGTTAAACGAGCTATTTACCGCTCAACGTGGCTCTGGCGCACAACTGAACAACGCACGTATCCGCGTTAAGCAACCAAAAGACCTTCAAGGCGCAATCATCGCAACAGGTTTCCCATTTAAGCAAAAGCAACACTCTGAATCTTACTTCAAGATCATGTCTGCGATGTTTGTTGAAGTAGCGGATTTCCGCCGCGCTGGCTCTGCTGCACTTGATCTCTGTTACGTGGCAGCTGGCCGTGTTGATGGTTACTTTGAGCTAGGCCTAAAGCCTTGGGATATCGCAGCAGGCGAACTGATTGCTCGCGAAGCAGGTGCGATTATCACTGACTTTGCTGGTGGCACTGAGTATGTCAAGTCAGGTAACGTTGTTGCATCAAGTGCTCGTGGTGTTAAATCACTACTGAAACACATCCGTGAAAACGGCAACGAAGCGATTCTGAAGTAATCTCTAGCCCGTCACGCTGATTACTTTTGAATGAGCCCTCGCATTATGCGGGGGCTTTTTTATACCACCAAGAAAGTAACAAAAAAGCCACTGCAATTGCAGTGGCTTCAATCGATGATTCAAACAGAGCGTTAAGGCATCTCTTCGAATTCTGCACCTTCTTTCTCGACTTGCGGAGGCATTAAGTGCTCTTTCTGGATACCCAGTTTGAGCGCCAAAGCGGATGCCACATAGATAGAAGAGTAAGTACCAACGGTAATACCAAGTAGCAATGCGGTCGCGAAACCGTGAATCATCGCCCCACCTTGAACAAACAATGCAATCACCACAAATAAGGTCGTACCTGAGGTAATCAACGTACGGCTTAGTGTTTGTGTGATCGAGCTGTCCATGATCTCCGCAGGTTCACCCTTACGCATTTTGCGGAAGTTTTCACGAATACGGTCAAAGACAACAATGGTATCGTTGAGTGAGTACCCCACCACCGTCAGCAATGCCGCCACAATGGTAAGATCGACTTCGATTTGCATCAAAGAGAATACACCCAATGTGATGATAACGTCATGCGCCAGTGCCATTACCGCACCTGCCGCCAAACGCCATTCAAAACGCATCGAGACGTAGATCAAGATACAGATCAACGACACCAAGATCGCCAGACCACCCGCTTCTGTCAGCTCATCACCTACATTTGGACCAACGAATTCAATACGGCGCATCTCGACTGATTTGCCCGTACCTTCTTTGATCGCGCTTAGGATTTGGTTACCTAAGGTTTCACCCGCCATATCTTCACGAGGGCGAAGGCGAACCATGACATCACGAGCAGAACCAAAGTTCTGTACCGTTGCGTCACCAAAACCTTTGGCTTCAAGTGCACTGCGGATCTCTTCAAGGTTTGCCGGCTGCTCAAAGCCCACTTCAATCAGAGTACCGCCTGTAAAGTCCAGGCCCCAGTTCAACCATTTGGTTGAGAGAGTAAAAATCGACGCACCGATCATCAACAAAGAGAAGACAAATGCGAACTTCGACCAACGCATAAAGTCGATCGTTTTCTCTGCTTTTAGAATTTGAAACATAACAATTCCCAGCCTTAGATCGACAGTTTATTAATGCGTTTACCACCATAAAGCAGGTTCACGATACAACGTGTACCAATAATGGCCGTAAACATTGAGGTCAAAATACCGATAGAGAGCGTCACAGCAAAGCCTTTGATTGCACCCGTACCGACGGCAAATAGAATAATCGCGGTAATCAAGGTTGTGATGTTCGCATCCGCAATGGTGCTAAATGCATTGGCATAACCTTGGTGAATCGCTTGCTGAGGATTGCGTCCTTCACGCAGTTCTTCACGAATACGTTCAAAGATCAGTACGTTTGCATCGACCGCCATACCGACCGTTAAAACAATACCGGCAATACCTGGTAGTGTCATGGTCGCACCTGGAATCATAGACATCACGCCGATGATCAGGACAAGGTTTGCCATCAAGGCGACGTTCGCAATCAGACCAAACTTGCGGTAGTAAAGCAGTGTGAACAACATCACCGCAACCATGCCCCAAATACACGCTTGGATACCCATATCGATGTTTTGCTGACCCATTGATGGACCAATGGTACGCTCTTCAACGATTGAGATAGGTGCGATCAAAGCACCAGCACGCAGTAGCAGCGCAAGGTTATGTGCTTCAGCAGCAGAATCGATACCCGTAATGCGGAAGTTACGACCAAGAGCCGACTGGATCGTGGCTTGGTTAATGACTTCCTCATGCTTGGTCAAAATGACTTTGCCTTCTGGAGATCTGCGACCGCTGTCTTTGTATTCCGCAAACACGGTAGCCATTAGCTTGCCAATGTTTTTCTTCGAAAACGCCGCCATCTTGTTACCACCTTCGCTGTCTAGCGAGATGTTTACTTGAGGACGACCATATTCATCAACACTTGAACTTGCATCGGTAATGCTTGCCCCACTGAGAATAACGCGTTTCTTCAACACCACAGGACGACCATTACGATCTTGCTTGATCTCGCTGCCCGCAGGCGCTCGACCACTTGCGGCAGCGGCAAGATCCGCTTTGTCATCCACTTCACGGAATTCTAGCGTTGCTGTCGCACCTAAAATCTCTTTGGCACGGGCAGTATCTTGAACGCCTGGCAGTTCAACCACGATGCGGCTAGCACCCTGACGTTGAACCAAAGGTTCAGCAACACCTAGCTCGTTCACACGGTTACGTAGAATGGTGATGTTCTGTTCAACAGCGTAGTTACGAATTTCTTGCAGACGGGTTTCAGTAAAGGTAGCAATTAAGGCGTAACGACCATCTTTGTCTGACTCAACAAACGCCATGTCTGGATGTAGTTTTTCCAGTTCACGCTTCGCTTGAGCCAACTCTTCTGAATCGCGCAGCAACACTTCAACAGCGTCAGTGCCAAGTGGACGAATAGAACGGTAGCGAATTTTGGCATCACGAAGTTCGCTACGGAAGGCGTCCTCTTGCTGCCCAACCAGTTTTTCCATCGCGGCATCCATATCCACTTCCATCAAGAAGTGAACACCACCACGTAGGTCAAGACCCAGTTTCATAGGAGCAGCACCAATCGATTCAAGCCAATCTGGCGTTGCAGGTGCGAGGTTAAGTGCAACAATTTTGTCTTTGCCCAACGCTTCACTGATGATATCGCGAGCACTAATTTGCGTATCGGTGTCGTTGAAACGAACAAGAATGGATCCATTCTCTAAAGCAATGGATTTATGGGAAAGATTCTCTTTATTAAGAGCGTTAGTGACAGCATCCAGCGTTGACATATCTACAGAGGCGCCACGCGCCCCTGTAACTTGAATAGCCGGATCTTCACCGTAGATATTTGGAAGTGCGTACAAGGCAGAGATGGCAATGGCAAACATAACCATCAAGTACTTCCATAAAGGATAACGGTTCAGCACAGCGAGGATCCTCTAGCTGTTTTATAGAGATTTAAGCGTACCTTTTGGTAGCACAGCGGTAACGAAGTCTTTTTTGATCACAACTTCGTTGTTTGGGTTAAGTTCAATTGTCAAGAAGTCATTGTCTTCTGCAATCTTAGTGATTTTACCCACAAGACCGCCATTGGTCAGAACTTCATCACCTTTACCCATGGATGCCATTAGGCTCTTGTGCTCTTTAACACGTTTTGCTTGTGGACGGTAAATCATGAAATAGAAAATCACACCGAACATACCCAACATGATGAGCATTTCGAACATGCCGCCTTGTTGTGCGCCTTCTGCTGCTGCGTGAGCTTGAGAGATAAACATTAAAACATCCTCATTAACTTTTATTAATAATCCAATAAATTGGGTAACGCCACCTCATTTTCAAGCGAGTTCACTCACAAAAACAAGATGGCGTAACACTTTTTTACTATTGCGAACTTATGCCTGTTTACCGAGTGGTGGCACTTCGCGATTGCGTCGAGCGTAGAACTCTTCCACAAACTGCTCGAAGCGATCTTCATCAATCGCTTTACGAATGCTTTCCATGAGACGTTGGTAATAACGCAGGTTATGGATAGTGTTTAAGCGAGCACCAAGGATTTCATTACAACGGTCCAAGTGGTGCAGATACGACTTAGAGTAATTTTTGCAAGTGTAACAGTCACAGTGCGGATCGAGAGGGGTTGTATCCGTTTTATGTGTCGCATTACGGATCTTGATCACACCACCAGTCACAAATAGGTGTCCATTACGCGCATTTCGCGTTGGCATTACACAGTCAAACATGTCGATACCGCGACGAACCCCTTCAACCAAGTCTTCTGGTTTGCCCACGCCCATCAGGTAACGCGGTTTATCTTCTGGTAACTGAGGACAGGTGTGCTCAAGTACGCGATGCATGTCTTCTTTAGGTTCGCCAACCGCAAGACCACCGACCGCATAGCCATCAAAACCAATCTCTGTTAGGCCTTTAACTGACACATCACGAAGATCTTCGTAGACACCGCCTTGAACAATACCAAACAGGTTGTTTGGGTTTTCGAGCTTATCGAAATGGTCACGCGAGCGTTGTGCCCAACGCAGAGACATTTCCATCGACTTTTTCGCTTCAGCGTGAGTCGCAGGGTAAGGCGTACACTCATCGAAAATCATTACGATGTCAGAACCGAGGTCTTTTTGAATTTCCATCGATTTCTCAGCATCCATGAAAATCTTGTCACCGTTCACTGGGTTGCGGAAATGCACGCCTTCTTCGGTAATTTTACGAATATCACCAAGGCTGAACACTTGGAAACCGCCTGAGTCAGTCAAGATAGGACCTTGCCAGTTCATGAAATCGTGCAGATCGCCGTGCATTTTCATCACTTCTTGGCCAGGACGTAACCATAAATGGAATGTGTTGCCTAGTAGAATTTCTGCACCCGTCTCTTTGACTTCTTCTGGTGTCATACCTTTAACGGTACCGTAAGTACCTACAGGCATAAACGCCGGGGTTTGCACTGTTCCACGTTCAAATGTCAATTGACCACGACGGGCATTGCCATTTTTCTTTTTAAGATCAAATTTTAATTTCACGAAGCCTCCAACGTCAGAGAAACAGTCTGACGGTATTGTCACGGACGTTTCCGTCCCACCAGAGCGGTCGCGTTTTCCTTGCGAAAAAATGGAGTGAATCCATCCCTCTAGCCTGCTGCTAGCACTCGTTTTGCATGCAGCCAAGATTATCCCGATCTGCACCACTAAAATGAAACTTACTTCACTTTAGATAACATTTGTTGCGCTTTTTATTGCTTATTGCGTTTTCTTCTCAATGAACATCGCATCCCCGTAAGAGAAAAAGCGATATTGATTGGCCACGGCATGCTGATACGCATTCATGGTATGGTCATAACCGGCAAATGCACTCACCAGCATAATCAGCGTCGATTCTGGCAAATGGAAATTGGTGATCAAACAGTCCACCAACTGATATTGATAGCCAGGGAAAATGAAGATTTCCGTATCGCCAAAGAAAGGCATCAACTCTGTGCCGTTTTTCAACGACTCTTGCGCCGCGCTCTCTAGAGAGCGTACTGACGTGGTACCAACCGCAATGACGCGGCCACCACGTGCTTTCGTGGCTTTAATCGCATCCACCACCTCTTGTGGTACTTCTGCATACTCAGAGTGCATGTGATGCTCAAGAATATTGTCCACTTTCACTGGCTGAAATGTGCCAGCACCGACATGCAACGTCACGTACGCAAACTCAGCGCCTTTGGCTTTGATCTGCTCAAGCAGTTGATTGTCAAAATGCAATCCCGCCGTCGGTGCAGCAACCGCACCCGGTTTTTGGTTATAAACCGTTTGGTAACGCTCTTTATCCGCATCCTCATCTGGGCGGTCAATGTAAGGTGGAAGAGGCATATGGCCAATTTCTTCCAACACTTCGAGAATGGTTTTGTCTGCCTTTAAATGGAGCTCAAACAACGCATCTTGGCGTGCTACCATCTCTGCTGAGTATTGGTCTTCTTCCCCAAGAAAGACTAACGTCCCCGGTTTCGGAGACTTAGAACTGCGTACATGCGCGAGGAAGCGCTTCTCATCAAGCATACGCTCGACCAAGACTTCCAACTTGCCGCCCGATTCTTTACGGCCAAACATGCGTGCAGGAATCACTCGTGTGTTGTTAAACACCACAAGATCCCCTGCTTGAACCAGCTCCAACACATCTTTGAACGAGCCATCTTTTACAGCGCCGGTGTTGCCATTTAGCTGAAGTAGACGACTGGCGGTACGCTCCGATTGAGGATAACGAGCGATCAGTTCATCAGGTAAGTCAAAGTGAAAATCTGAAACTTGCATGCTACTGCTCTTGGTAAATTTGTCGAAATAAAGGAATTCTGTTGCGAGTAAAATTTTCGCAGTGGGCTAGTATAGAGCGAGACCAATCAATAGCAAGAAAAGTTCAGACTGAGAATGTAACAACTCGCCGCGCTCCTGACTTTGAGCTTGGAATGAAAAACGCACCACTCAATATGAGTGGTGCGTTTTCTTAGAAAAGACCGCGTGCGGCTAAGTTAAGCAATTTTTCGACGATACCTACCCAGCACAAACAGGGCGAAAAGCGTCAACGCACCAAGGCTTCCACCTTCTGCAGTGCCAGTAAAACTGCAACTGTTGGTTGAAATCCCGCCATGGCAATTGTCGCCATTTCCATCCGTCCCATCGCCATTGTCGCCTGAGTCACTGTCACCGCCTGAACCTGCATTCAAAATGAAGTCTGGTTTTAGAATGTGGCTGCTTGGAGGGTTAGTAGCCGTTATATAGCTTTGAATCCAGTCGTAATAATTGCTCACTCTGGTATAGAAACTCGGCTGCGTGACCGAGGCACAAATCGGCGTAATGAGCGGAATGCCGCTGACAATACCAATTTGTTTGCCAGTGACATCGTCAATCAAAGGACCACCACTGTCGCCTTTGCACACGTTATTGCCATATTGGGTGCGCTCATCAGGCTTCCAAGGCAACACTTCATTGGGCATGGTGCAGATTTTGGTCACGTTGGTTGGAGCTTCAATGATACCCGGTAGATCATTACCCAATTCCAATCGTTGATAGCAAGAGGTGATGGGCAAATAGGTTAGCTGTGTTTTTTGTAAGGTTTTAGCTGGCGTTGAAGCATCAGCAACTGTCGCTCCCCAACCGGAAGCAGTAACATTTTTGACACGGAGATTGGTGACAAACTCATCGTTCCAATCGCCATTGAGTCGACTTTCTATCTGGCTCATTTCTGCAACCGTTGGCAAATCAGAGAGAGGAATGCCCGTAACGGGACGATCAAGATAGAGCAATGCGATGTCACTATCTAAACTGGTGCTAACCAAGGTATAGCTACCATTACTATTGCTTTTGTATTTCGTTAAACGTGTGTATTTCGGGTGCACCACCACATGAGAAACGGCAAAGTAATTGTTTGTTGTCGAGCTATTAAGTGCAGGTGTTCTCGCTGTCACCGAAATATCGCTGGGCTTTGTCACATAATAACTCGCAACATTGTTACCTTCGCCCATGACAACACAATGTGCAGCAGTAAGTACCCACCGTTCGGCCACCATGGTCCCACCACAAATGGGGAATTCCGCCATATTACTGGCTCGGATTGTCACCCTGTAGGTTGCATCGGGGTCTTCTTCCCCCATAATGATAGCTTGAGAGTTCACACTTACGGCTAGCATCCCAATCAATAGAAACGTTTTTTTCCACATAATTTAAAGCCATTAATCGCTCAACTGCACTCATATTCGTGCAGTCCAAGCCATTGTGAAATCCTTGCCCCAAGAATATGCGAGGAATGTCCTTTCATCCCTTATTCCCTGCGCAACTGTTGCTTGGATAATGCAAAGTGACTCGCATCAAATTTGTTGCGGAAAAATGGTCTAGCTCCCAGATATTTATGCCATTTGTTTCTATAGTAAATAGAGAACGGAACTCTAGGAGGACACCATGATAAAAGTCGAAGATATGATGACTCGCCACCCTCATACCTTGTTGCGTTCACATACTCTTGCGGATGCAAAAAACATGATGGCAGCGCTCGATATCCGCCATATTCCCATTGTCGATGGGAACAAACAGCTTCTTGGCATCGTCACCCAGCGAGACATATTGGCCGCTCAAGAGTCAAGCCTCAACCGGACATCACAAGAGTCATCTTTTACCTTAGCAACTCCACTCTACGAGATGATGCACACCAGCATTATGACGGTGGAACCCAAAGCGGGATTAAAAGAAAGTGCAATTTATATGCAAAAGCACAAAGTGGGTTGTTTACCGGTGGTTGAAAAAGGCCATTTAGTCGGAATCATTACCGACACCGATTTTGTCACTATTGCGATCAATCTGCTGGAGCTGCAAGAAGAAGCCGAACCAGAAGAGTTAGAAGTCGAAGACGATTTGTAATTCCCGCGACACTCTTAGTAGCGAGCACCTTGTTTGTCCTGATAGGAAAAGAAAAAGAGCGGCTTTCGCCGCTCATGCAGTGGTTAATACCTAAAGATGGAAAGGTATTAATGGAACTGGTCTTCTTCGGTAGAGCCCGTCAGTGCCGTGACTGAAGAGTTACCACCTTGGATGGTGTTGGTCATCTTATCAAAGTAACCCGTACCCACTTCTTGTTGGTGTGCAACGAAGGTGTAGCCTTTTTCCGCCGCTTCAAATTCAGGACGCTGAACTTTCTCGACGTAGTGGCGCATACCTTCACCTTGAGCATATGCGTGTGCCAGTTCAAACATGTTGAACCACATGTTGTGAATACCAGCTAGGGTGATGAACTGATACTTGTAGCCCATATCTGCGAGTTCTTGTTGGAACTTAGCAATGGTCTCAGCATCCAAGTTTTTCTCCCAGTTAAATGATGGCGAGCAGTTGTATGCCAACAGTTGGTCTGGGTATTCCGCATGAATAGCCTCAGCAAACTTACGCGCTTCTTCAAGACACGGAGTTGCCGTTTCACACCAAATAAGATCCGCATATGGCGCATAAGCAAGGCCACGTGAGATCGCTTGGTCAATACCAGCACGTACACGATAGAAGCCTTCCTGAGTGCGTTCGCCAACAATAAAGTCCGCATCGTATGGATCGCAGTCAGAAGTAAGAAGATCTGCTGCGTTAGCATCGGTGCGTGCGATAACGAGAGTCGTTGTACCTGCCACATCAGCCGCCAAGCGAGCCGCAACCAGTTTTTGCACCGCTTCTTGCGTGGGTACCAATACTTTACCGCCCATATGGCCACATTTCTTCACCGAAGCCAATTGATCTTCAAAGTGTACACCCGCAGCCCCCGCTTCAATCATCGACTTCATTAGCTCATACGCATTCAGTACACCACCAAAGCCCGCTTCTGCATCGGCAACGATAGGCAGGAAGTAATCAATTCCACCCTCTTCTGGCGACTTACCATTCGACCATTGGATTTGGTCTGCGCGACGGAACGAATTGTTAATGCGTTTGACGACTGAAGGAACCGAATCCACAGGGTAGAGTGATTGGTCTGGGTACATGGTCGAGGCGGTGTTGTTATCCGCTGCAACCTGCCAACCTGATAGGTAGATCGCTTCTATCCCCGCTTTAGCTTGCTGCACCGCTTGGCCACCGGTTAGTGCGCCTAGACAATTCACATAGCCTTTTTTCGAGCTACCATTCACCAACGACCACAACTTGTCGGCACCACGCTGCGCGATGGTATTTGCTGGCACCATAGAGCCGCGCAATGCAACCACTTCTTCTGCTGTGTAGGTACGTTTAACATGTTTCCAGCGAGGATTGGTTGCCCAATCTTTTTCTAGAGCTTCGATTTGTTGGCGGCGAGTTAAATTAGTCATCGGTCTTTCCCTCTGTTGATGAGCGCTGATTATTAAAATTGAGTGCGCTATATTTTCCATTTCGTTAGCGGTACATCCTGCTCCGCCATTGAAGGTTCACGTTATTGGTTGTTGATTGGTTTACTCATTAATCCAGGTAGTCATAACCCGGTACGGTTAAGAAATTGGTTAGCTCGTCGCTGGTGGTCAAAGTAGCCATCAACTCGGCAGCTTCATGGAAACGGCCTGAGTCAAAACGAGTCTCCCCCACTTCTTGTTTCACGACTTGAATCTCTTCGTCGAGATAACGCTTAAACAACGCTTTGGTCACCACTTCACCGTTATCTAACGACTTACTATGCTGAATCCACTGCCAGATAGAAGCGCGTGAGATCTCTGCCGTTGCCGCATCTTCCATCAAGCCATAAATCGGCACACAACCATTCCCAGAGATCCATGCTTCAATATATTGCAATGCAACGCGGATATTGTGTCTCATACCTTGTTCTGTTCTTGCTCCATCACAAGGCTCCAGTAACTGTTTAGCAGTAATCGTCGCATCGTTTTGGCGAGTGACATCAAGCTGGTTTTTACGCTCACCTAGAGCACGATTAAACACGTCCATGGCGGTATCAGCTAAACCAGGATGCGCCACCCAGGTGCCATCATGACCATTGTTGGCTTCGAGTGACTTATCGTTTTGGATCTTATCCAATACCTTTTGATTCTCTTGTGGGTCTTTGGCTGGGATAAAAGCGGCCATCCCTCCCATCGCAAACGCACCGCGTTTATGACAGGTGCGGACAAGTAAACGCGAGTAAGCATTGAGGAACGGCTTGTCCATGGTAACCACCTGACGATCCGGCAACACACGGTCTGGGTGCTTTTTCAGTGTTTTGATATAGCTAAAAATGTAATCCCAACGGCCACAGTTGAGGCCAACAATATGCTCTTTTAACGAGAAGAGAATTTCATCCATTTCAAAGACGGCAGGCAGCGTCTCAATCAGTACCGTTGCTTTGATCGTGCCTGTATCCAAACCGAAATACTCTTCGGTGAAATGAAACACTTCGCTCCACCATTTCGCCTCATGATGCGACTGCAATTTGGGGAGATAGAAGTAAGGACCACTGCCTTTTTGCAACAACGCTTTGTGGTTGTTAAAGAAATAAAGTGCAAAATCAAATAAGGAACCTGGAATGATCTGACCGTGCCACGTTACATGCTTTTCTTTTAAATGAAGGCCGCGAACACGGCAGATCAACACCGCTGGATTTTCCGCCAGCTGATAATGCTTGCCATTGTCAGGGTTGGTGTAGGAGATGGTGCCATTGACCGCATCACGCAAGTTGATCTGGCCATCTAACACCTTATCCCACGCGGGAGACATCGAGTCTTCGAAATCCGCCATAAAGACTTTTACATTGGCGTTTAGAGCATTGATCACCATTTTGCGGTCGGTTGGCCCGGTAATTTCGACTCGACGATCTTGCAGATCGTTGGGAATCCCCAAAACTTTCCAGCTCCCTTCTCGAATATCCTGAGTCTCTGCCAGAAAATCAGGCAACTCTCCTTGATCGATCTTGTTCTGTCTCTCTTCTCGGGCAGTTAACAATTGATCGACGCGCGATGAGAATCGCTCACACAGCTGAGATAAAAAGGTTTGGGCTTCAACAGGGAAAATAGCTTGATGTTCAGGAGACAGCACTCCCGTGACTTCAAGCGTGCCTTGGGTCTGTTGTTCAGTCTGTGTGTTTTCTTTGTCGGGCGTTTGAGCAAGCATCATTATTCTTCCTTTCATTTTGCTAATAGTGAACAACAAACAACATTTGTAAGTTTAAAACCACACTTAAAAACCTACGGGCTTGCGTGTTATTTCACTTAGCATCTCGTCTTTACGCTTATAACATCCATGATGCGCAGTTGATTTACAATCTAGACATAAGTCTTACAAGCCTTTAAATAACTTACACCAACAAGCATTAGAGTAAAAGTTCAAAAGTAAACAAAAAGTTAAATTCAAAGTTTTATTCCGTTTCAAACAAGTGATTGATTTTTTACTGATATTTGTAATTTATTACGTAATTAAATTACACAACAACTTTGCTGATGAACAAGTTTTAAACGGCCGTATGAATTTTAAAAAAGGTGCGGTAACCCTTTATCATAGAGGCTCTACGCCAACGAATGGGACAATAATTAAACAGAGAAACTGGTTGAGTATGTAAAATTAACAATGTGAAATTTCACAATTTTATGAAAGGTTCATCAAAGATGGTGTGTAAAATTTTACAAGCCAAGCGTGTTGAATAGAATAAAATGCTAAAAAGCACACCATTACCAGTGTGCCTTTTGATGTTTGAAGGAAAAATCAGGCTACTACTATTTGCTAAAGCAGTTCAGAAACCACTTCAGCCAGTTGATTAAATGTTTTCGTGCGCGAAGAACTCGGTCGCCAAACCAAGCCGATATTACGATAAGCCTGCTGACCGGGTGGTTCAACGACAACCAAATTCTGGTTGTCCAACAAACCGTGATCGATAGCCATTTGAGGAATAAAGGTGGTGCCTAAACCATTGGCCACCATTTGCACTAAGGTATGCAAACTGGTCGCACTAAATGGGTTAATTTTCTCTTTGTCAGTCAGTTTGCAGGCCGACACCGCGTGCTCGGTCAGACAATGTTCTTTTTCCAATAAAAACACCGACTCATCAGGCAAGTCGTCATATTTGATTGGCACTTTAATCGCCCCGACTTGGTTTCGACTGATCACCATTTTAAAAGGATCTTGCCCAACAACGCGACTTTCCATCCCATCGATCTCAACCGGTAAAGCAAGGATCAATACGTCCAATTCACCATGACGTAAAGCCGTCAATAGGTTGGTTGTTGTATCTTCACGCAATAAAAGATTCAGTTGAGGAAAACGTTGGTTGATCTCTTGTACTAAATCGCACAACAAAAATGGCGCGATGGTAGGAATACAGCCCAGTTTCAGTTGCCCTTGCATACTATCACCCTGACACAAGTTCCCCAACTCAACGAGATCTTGCCCCTTTGCCAATAGCTCTCTGCCATGCATTACCACCAGTTCACCTGCCTGAGTAAAAACCAATGGGCTTTTTTTGTCTTTTTTCTCATAAAGCGGGCAACCAATTAGCTCCTCAAGATTTTGGATACCTTTACTTAAGGTCGATTGACTGACAAAACAACGTTCAGCGGCATCACTAAAATGTCGCGTTTCATGCAAAGTAATAAGGTAGTGCAACTGCTTCAGACTGGGCCATTTATTCATAAAATTATTAATACTTACCATCGTTTGTATGATTAACTCGATAGAATTGCTCTTATCGCTTTTTTCGATGAAGTTAATCTATTTAATTCGCTTTTTTCAATACTACAATCTGTACTATAGTTTGTCGCGTACAAACACGGACTAAACCCGAAACTTAGATTGTGGTTTAGAAACAATACATTTTTAGGAGCAAAAAAATGGTACTAGTAGGTCGTCAAGCCCCTGATTTTACTGCTGCTGCTGTTCTAGGTAACGGTGAGATCGTTGATAACTTCAATTTTGCAGAGTTTACTAAAGGTAAGAAAGCGGTTGTTTTCTTCTACCCACTAGACTTCACTTTCGTTTGCCCATCTGAGCTGATCGCATTCGACAACCGCTACGAAGATTTCCAAGCGAAAGGTGTTGAAGTTATCGGTGTATCTATCGACTCTCAGTTCTCTCACAACGCATGGCGCAACACGCCAGTTGAGAACGGTGGTATCGGTCAAGTTAAATACCCTCTAATTGCTGACGTTAAGCACGAAATCTGTAAAGCGTACGATGTTGAGCACCCAGAAGCAGGCGTTGCTTTCCGTGGTTCTTTCCTAATCGACGAAGATGGTCTTGTACGTCACCAAGTAGTAAACGATCTGCCTCTAGGTCGTAACATCGACGAAATGCTACGCATGGTTGATGCTCTGAACTTCCACCAGAAGCACGGCGAAGTATGTCCTGCTCAATGGGAAGAAGGCAAAGCAGGTATGGACGCATCACCTCAAGGTGTTGCAGCGTTCCTATCTGAGCACGCAGCTGACCTTAAAAAATAAGGTTCTTTAACACCCGAGCTCAAACGGGTGAATGGTTGGAAGTTCTCAAAGAGAGACAATAAAACAATAGATTGCGGAAACCGCAACGCGCCAATCAGTATAAAGTAAAGTCCTTCCAAAGCCCGATGCATTGCGTCGGGCTTTTCTTTTTCGCGCAAAACATCCTTCTAAACCCGGTAATTGAAGCGAAAAAGTTTACCCCTATTCTTCACCATGCTCCTGCTATGATGAACTTCTGTTCTCTCTATTCAAACGAAAAAACATGAGTTACCAAGTCGAAGTTTGTATCGATAATATCGAATCTCTACACAATGCTCTTGAAGGTGGCGCGACTCGGATTGAGCTTTGCTCATCCCTCGCGTTAGGTGGGTTAACCCCTAGCTATGGGTTTATGGCCCTCGCGGCAAAATTGTCGACGGTTCCGGTTTACGCCATGATCAGGCCAAGACAAGGAGACTTCTTATACAGCGATGATGAATTTGCAATCATGCAGCAAGATATTTTGTCTGCTCAGCAAGCAGGCCTACAAGGCGTGGTATTTGGCCTGCTGACAGCAGATGGCGATATTGATGTTGCAAGAACCCGTGTATTAGTCAAACTCGCCCACTCGCTAGAGCTTGGCGTGACTTTTCACCGTGCTTTTGATCAATGCCGAGTGCCCTTTACCGCTTTAGAGCAGATCATTGACCTTGGATGCGAGCGAATCTTGACCTCTGGGCTTGCCGCCAGTGCCCCGCTAGGTAAAGAAACGCTGACTCAGCTCGTGGCTCTCAGCCAATCACGCCTCGCTATCATGGCAGGCGCAGGAGTCTCCCCCGATAACGTTGCCGAACTGACACAGACAACGGGGGTTAAAGAGCTGCATCTTTCAGGCAAGAGCACTCGCCCAAGCAAAATGACCTTTATTGCTTCTGACAGCAAGATGGGCGCAACTGATCAAGATGATTTTATTATCCCAATTACCCATGCAGCCACCATTCGCAATACCGTATTAGCTCTCAAATCAATCAGCTAACTGCCCGAATTTCCTCCTTCAATGCTATGATTTAACAAAGCAAAGGAGGGCGTATGGGAAAGTTGAAAAAGAAGTTCTATGAACATGAACTCGAGAGTTTGCAAATCGAGCTAGTCAAACTGCAAGAATGGGTTAAGTTCAAAAAACTCAAAGTGGTTGTGATATTTGAAGGTAGAGATGCCGCTGGGAAAGGCGGAGTGATCAAGCGCATCACCGAGAAACTTAACCCTCGTGTTTGTCGAATCGCCGCACTGCCAGCGCCAACTGAGAAAGAAAAAACGCAGTGGTATTTTCAACGCTATGTCGCGCATTTACCTGCCGGCGGTGAAATCGTGCTGTTTGATCGCAGCTGGTATAACCGCGCTGGCGTAGAAAAAGTGATGGGGTTTTGCACCGATGATGAATACGAAGAGTTTCTACGTTCTTGCCCAGAATTTGAACGCATGCTACAGCGTTCAGGTATTGTGCTCCTAAAATACTGGTTCTCGGTTTCCGATGAAGAACAGGAGAAACGCTTTATCGAACGCATCAACACCCCAATAAAGCGCTGGAAATTCAGCCCGATGGACTTAGAATCACGTAACCGCTGGGCTGAATATTCAAAAGCTAAAGATGAAATGTTTGCTTATACCGACACCAAACATTGCCCATGGTGGGTGGTTCCCTCGGATGATAAACGCCGAGCACGACTCAACTGCATCAGCCATCTATTGAGCAGTATTGATTACCAAGAAGTGGTTCATCCACCCGTTACGCTTCCTGAACTCAACAAAGAAGGGTATGTTCGTTCTCCAGCAGAAGAGCAAACCTTTGTTCCTTTTAAATACTAATTGACACAATATGGCTAAAGATCTTTTTTACTCTCTCGATTTGAACTTATTGCGCACTTTCATGGTGCTCTACCAAGAAAAAAACATGCGTAAAGCATCAAAGCGATTGTTCGTTTCGCAGCCAGCAATTAGCCAAGCACTACAGAAGCTGCGACATCATTTTGGTGATGAGCTGTTTGTCAAAGTCCCCACCGGTTTAGAAGCCACTCCATTTACTGAAACCGTGTTGACGGCCATTACGCCGCATCTCGACGGACTGGCTTCAGCGCTCAATCAAACCCATGAGTTCAATCCCATCGAGCTTTCTGGTCGGATTAAAATTGCGCTTTCACCTATTGTTATGGCCTCTTTAACTGGCGCTTTGTTTACTCGCTTTATCACCCAAGCACCGAATTGTACGATTGAACTGGTCGGTTGGAATAGAGACACCTTCACTGGCCTCCAACAAGGAACTATCGATTTCGGTGTGAACTTAGAACAAAATGTTCCGCAAAATATTTCTTGTAAAAAGCTGGTCGAACTGACCGGAAAACTGATTGTAAGACGTGGTCATCCGATTGATAAACAAACAGTGACAGCAAAAGATCTCGAGCCTTACCCGATCGCTTCCATTATCACCCCAGGATGGAATGACAACTTTACCCATGCGGCGCAGCTGATGGAAAAAGAAGGCGCCACTCCAACCGTTGGTTTTCGCTCAGAAATCATGCTTGCCGTGATCGATATTGTTCAACATACCGACTACTTTATGCCTCACTCCAATTTGTTTCCCCTCGCGCAATACCCCACCCTAAGAGCGCTTAATATTTTGGTTGCTGGACAGCCGTTTACGCATGGTGTATTTAGCTACTACCACAGCAGAAATCGTAATAATCCATTGATGCATTGGATACATCACGAAATCAAAACTGTCCTTGAAAATCAGCTTAGCGATAACTTAAGCTTATCGCCAAAATAACCAACCAATATTAGATAACCAAACACTTATCAATCATTATTGCCATCAGAAATTGTCATGTGAAACAAGGAATCGATTTCTGAGGCAAATTGATGGTTACAAGCAACCCTACCATATCAATACTTGCCTCTTGCTGAAGGATTAGACGAATCCCGTTTGCTCATTAGCCGTGAGCCCAACTTCAAGATTGTAGGTATTGATATGAAAAAATCACTGATGTCGCTGGTCATTACTAGCTCACTTGTTTTAGCTGGTTGTTCCTCTAGCGCCAACAACGCTGGCCATTCAGGTACAGAAGCGACACCTGATCGACTTCCACCAGTATGGCACTCACCAGAAGACGCAGTAAACACACCGGATCGCCAACCACCGCTATGGGGTGGTCCAACTGACGAAGGCCACACCCCAGATCGCCAGCCACCACTATGGGGAGGCCCAACTGACGATACTAATACGCCCGATCGTTTGCCACCAACTTGGAATGACCCTGAGCAACCCCCGATGTGGAACTCACCGCTTTACTCTTACGTGATCGACGGCGATAAAATTACCGACGCCAATGGTAATGAGTACACAATTTCACGTGAACATTGGATTAGCAATGAATTTACTGTTCAAGATAAAGATGGCAACGTCTATTGGGTTCGAAGAGTGACGTCCGGTGAACACATTGGCAGTTTCGCGATCTTCCATAACGGCGATGTTATTTATGTCGGTGGTGACACCGTTAAGGGTGGTATCGCTCCAGCACTTGAAGCAGCAAAACCTAAGTTGGACCGTCAAGCAGTAAGAGATACGATTCGCGCGCGAATCAACCAATAACGTCTTCTCCTTTTCTTTGGCTCCCATTGTGGGAGCCTCTCTCTGAACAGGTATTTTCATGAGCAAAAAAGCAATGGCCTTTTGCTGCTTAATTATTAGTGAAGCAGTTCAAGCGGGCTTTAATGTTTCAATTGAAAAGGACTTAATTGAACTCAGTGTATCTGCCGCCATCACCGAACAAAGCTATTTGTACATTGGCACAGATAGTAATGAATGGTTAGGCGTTGGCGTTGGTTATCAACATCGCTTGTCATCAAAATGGACCACTAATGCCTACTACGAGTTTGGCTTGGAAAATGATTGGCTGATGAATGACATGCTAGAAGTTGATGGGGTGAAAACCAAAAGCCATTTTTTAGATTTTTCAACCACACGTCGCTTTGATGACTATTCAATTAAAATGGGCATCACTGGGGAGTTTACGCGCAACGGCTTCACTTGGATTACCGTAGATGATTCTGACAAATATTCGATATATGCCTCAGCGGCTCACTACTTTCAGCATATCTACCTTACTGGCCGATACGAACATCATTACGCCATTGATCGCTCAGACATGATCTACTTTAATCAGGGGCACGCCAATGAATGGGAGTTCTCAATCGGCACCATGCGCTCAATATGGGCAATTTACCCTTATCTTAAGGCCACTATTTTAAGTCCTAATGGTACCTATTACGGAAGCCAAAACACCAGTGTGAACTGGACGGTGGGCGGAAGTATTTCGTTTTAGTCGTCATGATAAGCATAGGTTATTAAATAGATAATGATTACGACTTATGCATGGACAAACTTAATCACTAATATAGCCGCATACAGGAATGGAACTCCATCTTCATACAATCAACTTTTGGGTAATATCATGAAAAAGATGGCGATAATTCTCTCTTCACTTATTTGTTCGACTGCATTTGCAGGAATCACGATTTCTCCAGATCTCAAGTTAGGCCCCTATAAAGGTGCAGGTATTCAATTGGGTATGAGTGATGTACTTGGCTTTGATGCTGTCTTTGCGGAAGTGGCAAAAACTCGTTATGAAAGCAGAGCTTACGATGAAGAGATTTACTCGTATCGTGCTGGAATACAACAAATGTTGGGTGAGTCCAAGCAGCAAGGTTTCCAAGCAAGCCTTGGATTAGCCAAATATGATGGGAGTTTCTTCAATGAGCACAAAAACACACACGGTGTCAGTATTAGCGCCAATTACGTGTTCCAAGCGAACCAACATTTGTTTTTACGCGCCGGTTTCGAAGTTGACGTGTTTGATATAAACACCACATTCATTCCTGCCGACACGTCACCCAACTTTAATCTCGGTTTTGGTTTACGCTTCTAAACACTACTTAAGTGCGTCATTGATGCCTTGATCGCCCAGATGACGCACATCTTTGCCTTTGACAAAGTAGATAATGTATTCGCAGATATTTTGACAACGATCCCCCACTCGCTCAATCGCACGAGCCGACCACATCACCTGAAGGATGTTGGGAATGTTCTTCGGATTTTCCATCATATAGGTCATGAGCTGACGAATCACCGCCTCATATTCCGCATCAATTTTGTCATCCATCTTGTGCACTTCAGCTGCGGCATCAACATCCATTCGAGCAAACGCATCTAGCACTAAATGGAGCATTTGAATCGCTTGACGAGCGAGTGGCTCTAGCGAAACATTAAACTGACGTTCTTTCGAGGAAGGACTTTCGATTGCCACGTAGGCCATTTTGGTTGCTACATCACCAATGCGTTCTAGATCCGTAATGGTCTTAATAATCGCCATAATCAAACGCAAATCTTTGGCCGTTGGCTGACGTTTCGCAATGATGCGGGTACACGCGTCGTCAATCGACACTTCCATCGCATTGACTTTATGATCATCGCGCACCACGCGCTTCGCCAAATCGAGATCATCATTGTGCAGCGCCTGCATAGCAAAAGAGAGTTGCTGTTCAACCAGTCCACCCATGGTCAATACGTGGGTGCGGATAGATTCAAGCTCAACGTTAAACTGCCCAGAAATATGACGCCCGAAATGCATAATGATCCTTATTGTTTGTGTTTGACTAACCGTAACGGCCAGTGATGTAGTCTTCCGTTTGCTTTTTCATCGGTGAGGTAAAGATGGTATCTGCATCGGAATATTCTATGAGTTTCCCCATATGAATGAACGCGGTGTAATCGCTCACTCGTGCGGCTTGCTGCATGTTATGAGTAACAATCACGACAGTATATTGAGTCTTGAGGTCGTTGATAAGCTCTTCAATTGTTAAAGTTGATATAGGATCCAAAGCAGAGGTCGGTTCATCTAAAAGCAGCACTTCTGGCTCTATGGCTATGGCACGGGCAATCACCAATCGCTGCTGTTGCCCACCAGAGAGACCAAAGGCATTTTCATGTAGGCGGTCTTTCACTTCATCCCATAACGCCGCCGAGCGTAAAGATCGCTCTACTGCGTCATCAAGCGTTCGGCTATTTTTCACACCTTGCAAGCGTAAACCATACACCACATTTTCATAGATAGATTTAGGAAATGGATTGGGCCTTTGAAACACCATCCCGACCCGACGCCTTAAGGTTGCAACGTCGACACTAGGATCGTAAACATTGCTGCCATACAGCTTAACGCTGCCTGTCACTTTGCATCCTTCCACCAGATCGTTCATGCGATTGATACAACGCAGCAACGTTGACTTACCACAACCTGACGGACCGATAAATGCCGTCACTCTCCCTTTGGGAATGCGCATCGAAATGTCGTACAGTGCCTGACTTTGACCATAGTGCAGATCCAAGTTCTCAATCGTAATGGCCGTTTTATCGTCAGGCAGATTATTCACATCTAAAGGGGCGTGATAGCCCAATGTGTCATTGAAAGAATACATCTTAGTCTTGCCCCAATGTTCGATATTTTTCGCGTAAATTATTGCGGATACTGATGGCCGTTAAGTTCAAGCCGACAATGACCGTCACCAACAAAAAGGACGTGGCATACACCAGTGGTCGCGCTGCTTCGATGTTCGACGTTTGGAAGCCCACATCGTAAATATGAAAGCCAAGGTGCATAAACTTACGTTCAAGATGAATGTACGGAAACTGTCCATCCACAGGCAAACTGGACGCAAGCTTAACCACACCCACCAGCATTAATGGTGCTACTTCCCCAGCTGCACGGGCGATGGCCAGAATCAGCCCAGTAATGATGGCAGGGGTCGCCATCGGCAACACCACTCGCCACAATGTCTCAAATTGCGTCGCTCCGAGCGCAAGTGAACCGTGACGAACCGAGCTGGGAATACGTGTTAGGCCCTCTTCTGTGGTCACAATGACCACGGGCAGCGTCAATACAGCCAATGTCAATGCAGACCAGAGCAAACCCGGTGTACCAAACGTTGGCGCTGGCAATCTTTCTGCGTAAAACAAACTGTCGATCGAGCCGCCGATGGTATAGACAAAAAATCCCAAGCCAAACACCCCATAAACTATCGAAGGCACCCCGGCGAGATTGATCACTGCAATGCGGATCACTCTGGTAAAGGCATTGTTTTTCGCATACTCATGGAGGTAAATCGCTGCAATCACGCCCAAAGGCATGACAATAATCGACATGATCAACACTAGGAACACGGTACCAAAGATGGCTGGAAATACACCACCAGCAGAGTTTGAATCTCGAGGGTTTTCTGACAAAAACTTCCAAATTTCGGCCCCCCATCGCGCCACCTTATCCAAAGGAGACATCTGATTGGGCAACCAATAATCAAGAATTTCACTTAAAGGGATCGATATCGTCTGACCCGACATTTCTTCCACCAACAAAGTGTATCCCGTGAGCTGCAAACGCAGGCCATCAAGCTGTAAATCGTAGTTGGCCAACTCTTTTTCGTAGTACTCTCGCTCCGCTTGATAACGTTGAAGGTACTCGTCAGTGAGCGAGCCATTCAACTCTTTACGACGCTTATCTAAGCGCAATTGTTCCAGTTTCCAGCTCAGGGGTTTGATATTGCTTTCCACCAGCAAAGCGATCTCTTCTCTTAAACGTGCTGCGTAGTGCAATTTCTCATCGAGCAACGGGAAAATGTTTTCGCTGGTTTGTGTATCACCATCGCGAAAAGCGATGTATCGACCGAAAAAGTCACCCCCACTGCTGCGTTCAAACACCACGATATCTTCTGGCGTCGTGGGTTCGCTCAACTGAGATTGTAAAACCGAAATGAACTCTGAAGGGTACAAGCCTCGGTTGGCCACTTTAATCTTGATCCGCACGACATCGTCTTGATCAGGCTGCCACGCCTGCAATGAGGGAGGCAACTGTGAATGCCCGACATCATTACGTTGATACACTTGCCCAATCAGAAGGCTACCTACATGGGTGTTGGGCATTTGTTGCGGCGAAGATTGTAATACTGTCCACTGATAAACGGGGGCCGGCCAAAAGTAGTTCAGTCCTTTCCAGCCGATAAGCAATAACAATGTCAACACAGAGAGCAAGCTGATGCTCACGGCACCGCCAGTTAACCATATCCAAGGTGCGCCTGAACGAATCCAATTCAGCACGGTAGGGCTCCTAACAAACATCTGTGATTAAAGGGCACGATATTTATCTCTCAATCTTTGGCGGACCCATTCCGCTACGGAGTTTACGGCAAAAGTAAACACAAACAGTAGCAAAGCCGCTAAGAACAGCAAACGGAAATGAGAGCTTCCTACTTCAGACTCAGGTAGCTCGACGGCGATGGTAGCAGAGAGCGTCCGCATGCCTTCCAAAATATTCCAATCCATCAATGGCGTATTTCCTGTCGCCATCAGCACGATCATGGTTTCACCCACAGCGCGCCCAAGCCCCATCATCACAGCAGAAAAAATACCTGGGCTCGCGGTTAACAACACCACATGCATTAAGGTTTGCCACGCCGTTGCTCCTAAGGCCAATGAACCGTCAGAGAGGTGTTTGGGAACGGAGAAAATCGCATCTTCTGCGATGGTAAAAATCGTCGGGATCACCGCAAAACCCATCGCTAATCCCACCACCATGGCATTCCTTTGATCGAAACCGATCCCATGCTGCGACAGAAACAGACGAATATCACCCTCAAACAACAATGACTCTAGTCCGGGAGCAAATTCTACTCCCATCATCACCACTAGCACCATGCTTGGCATTAAGATCACGGCATGCCAACCATTAGGAACTTTATGCCGCCAAGCAGAAGGAAGGAGCATCCAGCCCGCACCAACTACCACGGTACTTAACGGCAATACCACCATCAAAGTCACAACATTGATCAAATGCTGCTCAACAATCGGCGCAAACCACAAGCCGGCAAGAAAACCAATGATCACCGTTGGCATAGCCTCCATCAATTCGATGGAAGGTTTAACGATACGGCGCATTTTCGGTGCCATAAAATAACCGGTGTAAATAGCCCCTAATACCGCGATCGGTACCGAGAACAGCATGGCAAACAAAGCCGCCTTGATGGTGCCAAATGCAATAGGAACAAGGCTGAACTTCGCTTCAAAGTCATCGTTCGCTGACGTTGATTGCCAAACAAACTCAGGTTCAGGGTAACCTTCGTACCATACTTTTTGCCACAACGAAGAAAGAGAGATCTCCGGATAAGGGTTGTCCACCGTCGCTAAACTTAATCGCCCGGGAAAGTAAGTCAGCAAGAATTGTTCATTATTCGACATGGCTGCCAATTGTGGCGCTTGGCTATACGCTCTCAAAAAGAGCGCCAGCTTTTCACTGGTCGTATAATGACTTTGTAATGTGCCATTGGTGTAAAAACTGTAAAAGCCTTTACGGTGTGTATCGGGGAGCAAAAATTGTACTTCTGAGGCCAATTTAAAATCACGTATGTGAGTGAGTTGTCGCTTCTTCTCTTGCCGGGTATCAAACCATTGCGAAACTCGGCCATCATCGTGCGTCACAAGCAGTGAGTAAGCACCTGCCAGTAAAACCATATTGCGGACCGAGTGCTTTTTGTCCCCCAATGTTAAATCCACCACTTCTCGAACATAAAACGTGCGGTCACGTTTCTTCGCGACCATCAGTTCGGAAGCAGTACGTAGATATATCGTTTCCCCATCCGGCGTAATCAGCAACTGATCCACATGTGGGATTTGTGATGGAAACTGAAAATCGATTTGTGTCGATTCGCCATTCACATTCTGTGTCCAACGCGTCTTTAAGGTACCATCTCGCATCAACCACACTAACGTCGGTGAGGATTGTGTACTGCTAAAAGCAAATCGCTCAACATCAGCACCTTGCGCTGCGATTTGAAAATCATAGGTCGGGCGGTAAAACTCAACTTCTGGCGGCTGAACATTCTGTGCCAGTGAGCTGTTAAAACGCGGTTTAAAGAGCGTCACTTGACCTTGCTGAGTCACAAAACCATACGTATCCAATGCTGCTATACTTTGTGCAAACGCAACTGGCTGTTCTGTGATGGATACGTCCAAAATAGGTTTCGCATTGTCTAACTGCCAAAACGTTAAACGGCCTTGTTGCGTAATGGTTAAGGCTCGGAGGCCATAGTCATCAACAGCCAACGCCAAAGGCTTTTCCACAGCGATAGGCATGGAGAGCTTGTTAGGCTCCAACTTGGCGTCAGAAAAAAGCGGCAAAACCACCATAGCAAGGTAGACAAAAATCAGCACCAACGCTGCCAATACGCCAACACCACCACAGGTTACCGCCATGCGAACCAAGCGATCTTTTAACAATCTCGACTTGTCTCTGGTCTGCAATGTGAATTCGGCTCTGGCCATCGAATTTTTCTACCCTTTTTGACGTGCTGACATAATATTTCGTTAAGATGACAATTATATTACAGATCACATTAACCATATGAAAATAATACAACTATTATGATAGTCATGGTATGAAATAAATCTGTAACAAAAAACACATACTGTGCCTCCTTATTGAGTCCATTTTTAATTACATGATCAACGTCAGGCCAATTTATGAGTGCGGATAAATTCTATATAGAAAAAGAGCTTAGCTGGCTGTCATTCAATGAACGGGTATTACAAGAAGCCGCCGATAAAACCGTGCCGCTCATTGAGCGCATTCGCTTTCTTGGTATCTTCTCCAATAACTTGGATGAGTTTTACAAAGTGCGATTTTCGGATGTAAAACGCCGAATTTTGATTAATCGAGAGCAAGGTGGCAACGACATTTCAAAGCACTTGTTGTCAAAGATGCAGAGCAAAGCCTTAAAACTCAACGAACGCTTTGATGAACTTTACAATGAACTGATCCGAGATATGGCAAGACGGCATATTTTTCTCGTCAACGAAAGCCAACTCGATGAGGCTCAACAAAAATGGATCGTCAAATATTTCCAGAAAGAAGTATTGCCTCACATCACTCCGCTGATGTTGACCGATGAAATTGACGTCCTGCAGTTTTTGAAAGACGAGTATGCGTACATCGCTGTGGAGTTGAAACAACAAGAACAGGCCAAATATGCCTTGCTGGAAATCCCCACCGATCACCTTCCTCGCTTCATTATGGTGCCAGAGCAAAAAGGCAAACGTAAGAAAACCATTATTTTGCTCGACAACATCATTCGCTTTTGCCTTAACGATATCTTCCGTGGTTTTTTTGACTACGACGAACTCAATGGCTATGCAATGAAAATGACCCGAGATGCCGAGTACGACTTGCGTCATGAAGTTGAATACAGCTTGCTAGAGCAGATGTCTGAAGGCCTAAGCCAACGACTCACTGCGTTGCCCGTGCGTTTTGTTTACGAGCGAGAAATGCCTGAAGAGATGCTGAAGTACCTTTGCTTTAAGCTCAAAATCTCTCACTACGACAGTTTGATTCCTGGCGGTCGTTATCACAATTTCAAAGACTTTATCGCCTTTCCAAACGTTGGACGCGACTACTTGGAGAACAAACCGCTGCCACCATTGGCCTGCGCTGATTTTGAAGGCTACGCCAACGCATTTGATGCCATTCGCAATCAAGATATTCTCCTGCACTACCCTTATCACAGCTTTGAGCATATTACGGAGCTGGTGCGTCAAGCCTCATTCGACCCCAAGGTGGTCAGCATCAAAATCAACGTTTATCGCGTTGCGAAGAATTCACGCTTAATGAACTCATTGATCGATGCGGTGCATAACGGCAAGCGAGTCACCGTGGTCGTTGAGCTACAAGCACGCTTTGATGAAGAGGCCAATATTGAATGGTCAAAACGCCTAACCGATGCGGGCGTGCACGTTATTTTTGGTGTACCAGGAATGAAGATCCACGCCAAATTATTATTGATAACGCGACGTGAAGAAGACGATTTCGTGCGCTACGCGCATATTGGTACCGGTAATTTCCACGAGCGAACAGCCCGTATCTACACCGACTTCTCTCTGCTCACCGCCGATCAAGAACTCGCGGCGGAAGTACGCGGCGTATTTGCCTACATAATGAATCCTTTCCGCCCAATAAAGTTTCGCCACTTGATCGTCTCACCACGGAACTCTCGCTCACAACTTTATCGGCTATTGGACAACGAAATCCACAACGCCCAAGCTGGGAAAAAAGCCACCATTACCCTCAAGGTGAATAATCTGGTTGATAAAGGACTGATCAGTAAACTTTATGCGGCCAGCAGCGCTGGGGTGAAAATTCGCATGATCATTCGCGGTATGTGTTCATTGGTTCCAGGGTTAGAAGGAATCAGTGAAAACATTGAAATCATCAGTATCATTGATCGATTCTTAGAACACCCACGCGTGTTGGTTGTCCATAATGATGGAGAACCGTTAGTCTATATCTCTTCTGCCGACTGGATGGAGCGTAACATCGATAACCGTATTGAAGTCATGTCTCCAGTGCGTGATACACGCATCAAACAGCGCATTATCGATATTCTCAACATCCAATTTACTGATACAGTGAAGGCACGCCGCATCGACAAAGAGATGAGCAATAATTATGTTGAACGCGGCAATCGCAAAAAAATACGTTCTCAGATAGCCATCTACGACTATCTTAAAAATGTTGAGAAACATACGCGCAAGCAAAAGGGGCAAGTAGAACCGAATGACAACAACCAATAGTCGAGATATTGCCGCTATCGACCTAGGCTCCAACAGTTTTCATATGGTGGTGGCCAAAGTCGTCGATGAAGATCTGCAATTAATTAGCCGCCATAAGCAACGTGTGTACCTTGCTGATGGATTAGATAGCGAAATGAATCTGAGCCATTCGGCAATGGAGCGAGGGCTCGAATGCTTAGCGATGTTTGCCGAACGACTGCAAGGGTTTGAACCAGAGAATGTTCGCATTGCGGCCACGCATACTCTACGCCAAGCACACAATGCCCATCTGTTCTTACAACGCGCTAAACAAGTCCTCCCCTTCCCCATCGAAATTATTCCGGGAGAAGAAGAAGCGCGTTTGATCTATCTGGGTGTTGCACACACACAACTAGAAGTCTCCTCTAAGTTGGTGGTTGACATTGGCGGAGGCAGCACCGAACTGATCATCGGTCGCGATTTTGAACCGGAGCTACTCAACAGTAAGCAAATGGGCTGTGTCAGCTTTACCAGTCGTTACTTTTCCAACGGGAAAATTACCAAAAAGAACATCAACAAAGCGATCACCGCTGGTGAACAGAAACTGGAGTCCATCGCCAGCCAGTATCGTAAGAAAGGCTGGGAAATAGCCTATGGTTCATCAGGCTCTATTAAGGCGATTCATGAAGTACTCGTTGGTCTAGGTTTTGAAGATGGCATCATTACTCAAAATCGGCTCGGCACTTTGATCGAAATGCTGTGTAACTTTGACACCATCGATGACATTCAACTAGCTGGCCTCACTGACGAGCGAAAACCCGTGTTTGCAGCTGGCGTCGCCATTCTGATGGCGGTTTTCCAGACGCTAAAATTGTCAGAAATGCACTATTCTGACGGTGCGCTTCGTGAAGGTTTACTCTATGAAATGGAAACGGGCTTTGCACGTTCAGATCTGCGTATGAGAACAACCGAGAACTTAGCTAAGAAGCACTTGGTGGATTTGGAACATGCTGCACGTGTAAAAGGCTTGGCCGGTGAACTGCTTGAACAAGCACATAAAAAGTTGGGCATAATCCGTGAGAGTGAGCTGGCCCATTTACTGGAATGGGCAGCTCTCCTTCATGAGGTCGGATTGAGCATCAGTCTGCGTGGTTTTCATCGCCATTCAGCCTACATCTTACAACACACCAACATGCCGGGCTTTAACAGCGAGCAACAACTGTTGCTTGCTTCACTCACACGCTATCAGCGTAAATCGCTCAAACTTACCGAATTGCCCGAGTTCCATCTCTACACTAGAGAACAAGTGATCAATCTGATTCGCCTTTTGCGCCTTGCCATTCTCATCAATGGTCAGCGCAACGATGATCCACTGCCAGAATTTACTTTGGACGTGAACGATGATCATTGGTTACTCAGTGGCAAAGACAAAGATTGGTTAGAGAACAACAAATTGCTTTCTGCCGACTTACAAAGTGAGCAAGAACGTTGGTCACAAGTGAATTGGAAGCTGGAGCTTAAATAATCCCCAAAATCGCTTCGATAAATGAAAGAACCCCACGTGTTAAGTGGGGTTTCTGGTGATTAGTCACAGGAGCAAAGCTTTTCTCTTGGGAGAATGCTCAGCTACTGATGAGCAACAATCTGATCGTTACTCACGATAAGCTGTATTTTCTTATCCGGTAGCACCGAGCCCGCCAAAATAGATTTCGCCAGTGGGTTCTCGATACTTTGCTGAATCGCTCGTTTCAATGGTCTTGCTCCGTAAACCGGGTCAAAACCAACTTGTGCGATCAATTCGAGCGCTTTATCAGACACTTCCAACTGATAGCCATGCTCTTCCATGCGATTCGCCAAGCGGTTAAGTTGAATCGCTGCGATCGACTTAATATGATCTTGACCAAGTGGGTGGAAGACCACTGTCTCATCAACACGGTTCAAAAACTCCGGCCTGAAGTGCTTGGTCACCACTTCCATCACCTGTTCTTTGATGCCTTGGTAATCCAACATAGCGAAGTTTTCTTGGATGCGGCTGGAGCCTAGGTTTGATGTCATGATGACCACGGTATTGCGGAAATCCACTGTTCTACCTTGTCCATCCGTCAATCGACCATCATCCAAGACTTGCAGCAGGATGTTGAACACATCAGGATGCGCCTTTTCCACCTCGTCGAGCAAAATTACTGAATAAGGCTTACGTCGAACGGCTTCCGTTAAGTAACCACCTTCTTCATAACCCACATAGCCAGGAGGTGCACCGACTAAGCGTGCCACTGAGTGTTTCTCCATAAACTCGGACATGTCGATACGCACCATGGCATCTTCACTGTCGAACATGAAATTCGCCAACGTTTTGCACAGTTCCGTTTTCCCCACACCGGTTGGACCTAAGAATAAGAACGAACCAATCGGTTTATTGGGATCGGACAAGCCAGCGCGGCTGCGACGTATTGCATTCGCAACAACTTCCACCGCCTCTTTCTGCCCAATAACGCGTTTATGCAGCACCTCTTCCATGCGAAGTAGTTTTTCTTTTTCTGCTTCAAGCATTTTGGAGACAGGGATACCCGTTTGCTTAGAAAGCACTTCCGCAATTTCATTATCGGTGACTTTGTTTTTCAACAAGGTCATTTCCTGCATTTCTGCTTGCGTTGCTAGGTCAAGTTGCTTCTCAAGCTCTGGAATACGGCCATATTGAAGCTCAGACATGCGGCTAAGATCCCCCGCTCGTCTTGCAAACTCCATATCCATGCGTGCTTGCTCTAACGCCGCTTTAATATGCTGAGTGCCAGACAGCGCGGCTTTTTCCGCGTTCCAAATTTCCTCTAACTCAGCAAACTCACGCTCTTTCTCATTCAACTCTTCGTTAAGTGAGCGCAGACGTTTTTCACTCGCTTCATCGTGTTCATTACTCAGCGCCTGTTGCTCTATCTTGAGTTGGATGATTTTGCGCTCCAACTTATCCAGAGCTTCGGGTTTAGAATCGATCTGCATGCGAATACTGGATGCGGCTTCGTCGATGAGGTCGATCGCTTTGTCCGGTAATTGACGATCAGAAACATAGCGATGCGACAAACTGGCCGCAGCAACGATCGCAGGATCGGTAATTTCAACGTGATGGTGCAGCTCATAGCGCTCTTTTAAACCACGCAAAATCGCAATGGTGTCTTCCACTGTTGGCTCATCCACCAGCACTTTTTGGAAGCGGCGCTCAAGTGCTGGATCTTTCTCGATATACTGACGATACTCATCGAGTGTCGTGGCACCCACACAATGTAACTCACCACGTGCCAATGCGGGTTTGAGCATATTGCCTGCATCCATCGAACCTTCGCCTTTACCTGCACCAACCATGGTATGCAACTCATCAATAAAGAGGATGATATTGCCTTCTTCTTTAGACAACTCATTCAATACCGATTTAAGTCGCTCCTCAAACTCACCACGGTACTTCGCTCCAGCCACCAACGCGCCCATATCGAGTGACAACACTCGGCGACCACGCAGACCTTCAGGCACCTCGTTGTTGATGATGCGTTGTGCTAAACCTTCAACAATGGCGGTTTTACCGACACCTGGTTCACCAATGATCACGGGGTTGTTTTTGGTTCGACGCTGCAATACTTGGATGGTGCGACGAATTTCATCGTCACGACCAATCACAGGGTCTAGTTTGCCCTGCTCTGCACGTTCCGTCAGATCAATGGTAAATTTCTCTAACGCTTGGCGAAGTTCTTCCGCATTTTGATCATTCACTTTTTGACCACCGCGAATTTGCTCGATAGCTTGACTCACTTTCTGTTCAGTTAAGCCAAGTTCTTTGAAGAGCTGACCAAGTGGTCCTCTATCTTCGATTGCTGCGAGCAAAAAGATTTCAGATGAGATGTAAGCATCTTGGCGTTTTTGCGCAATCTTATCGCACAGGTTAAACATCGCGCCCATGGCTGAGGAGAGCTGTACATCACCACCAATACCGCTCACTTTGGGTAAGCGATCCAGCATTTCGCTGAGTTTTGAACGTAGGTGAGTGACATCCACATTTAAGATGGTCAGCAGTGGACGAATAGGGCTGCCGTTTTGATCAAGCAGCGCCACCATTAAGTGAACAGGTTCAATGTATTGATGATCGCGCCCTAACGCCAATGATTGTGCATCAGAGATAGCGATTTGAAATTTGCTGGTAAATCGATCAAGACGCATAGCTACCTTCCTAACCTCAACTGAAGTAAATTCTTTAATCAGTATGAAAGATGGCTACGCAAAAATCGTTTTTCAAGGGGGAACTAAAAACTAACGCTCGGTAAAATAAAACTGACGTTAGTCAAACCAGATAAAGCTCGCTTGACGCCCAGTGACACCTTCGCGACGGTAAGAATAGAAGCGTGAATCTTGATAGGTACACAAATTAGAAGAGTAAATCGCCTCAACCCCAATTGAAGAGAGACGAATACGCGCTAACTGATCCATATCTGCCAACCACTTGTTTGGTGTGGTATGAGCAGAAAACGCATTCACTGCTTGAGGGTGTTGTTGACAAAAGGCCTCCACCACATCGTCTCCGACTTCAAAAGCCTGAGGACCGATCGCAGGACCAAGCCAAATCAGCACATCTTGTGAAAATTGACGAAGTGCTTCCTCAACGATTCCACCCGCTAAACCACGCCAGCCAGCATGCACGGCTGCAACTTGTGTCCCTGAGGTATTGGTGATTAAAACGGGTAAACAATCGGCAGTCATCGCACTGCAAACGACACCAGAAGAATGGGTAAAAACCCCATCAGCATCAAGGATTACTTCGGTTGGAACTGTGGCTTCCATCACCGTCGTGGAATGAGTTTGATTGAGCCAAATCGGTGCACTCGGCATCTGAGCCTGTTCGGCTAACCATTGACGATTTCTCATTACTATTGAAAAATCATCCCCAACATGTGTGCCTAAGTTCAAACCAGCGTAAACGTCCGTCGAATAGCCACCTTGGCGAGTCGTCGATAATGCTTTGACATTCTTAGGCGCTGGCCAGTTGGGGATAATCATCAATCAATACTCGTCTGGTAAACCATGCTCTTGTGCATCACGACGTAAAGTTTCAGTCAACTCAACCATATCGTCTGGCACCGGCGCATGGAACTCCATCTCTTCACCCGAGATCGGATGCTCAAAGCGCAGCATCACTGCATGAAGCGCTTGGCGATCAAAGTTTCGGATCATTGCCGTAACCTCTTCAGAAGCGCCCGCTGGAATTCGCGCACGCCCACCGTAAGCCGCATCACCTAATAATGGATGTTGTAGGTAAGACATATGCACACGAATCTGGTGAGTACGGCCAGTTTCAAGACGCAAACGGATACGCGTGTGCTCTCGGAAATGCTCCGCCACTCGGAAATGCGTCACAGCAGGCTTACCCATGGGGCTCACCGCCATTAAGGTACGTTTTGTTGCATGGCGGCCAATCGGTTTATCGACTTTGCCCCCCGCCGTCATTCGACCAATGGCAATGGCTTCGTATTCACGCGTAATATTGCGTTTTTGAAGAGCACGCACCAAACGTGTTTGTGCCGGTACGGTTTTCGCCACAACCATCAGACCCGTGGTGTCTTTGTCCAAACGGTGAACAATGCCTGCACGCGGCACTTCCGCCACTTCAGGACAATGGAACAACAATGCGTTTAACACTGTACCGTCTGGCGTACCAGCCCCTGGGTGGACGACAAAATCACGAGGCTTATTGATCACTAAGATATCGTCATCTTCATAGACAATATCCAGTGGAATATCTTGCGCTTCCCAGCGCACTTCATCTTCCAGCTCACCCAAAACAGTAATCACTTCCCCGCCCATTACTTTCGTTCTAGGTTTGGTGACTACGCTCCCGTCCACGGTAACTTTTCCTTCAAGCAACCATTCTTTCAGGCGCGAGCGAGAAAAGTCAGCGAACAACTCTGCGATAGCTTGATCTAGGCGTTGGCCTAATTGACTATCTTTTACGGTATTTGTTAATTCAATCTGCTGAGCCATATGGAACTTTTTTAAAAACTGTGAGACTAATGCTCACTACTGTGGAAAAATAGTGTATTGCAACATTGTATCTGTTACTGACAAGAAAGTAACGGAAGCTTAAGAAATATTTAGAATCAAGGAATCGACTCCTGACATGAAACACCATACTTTAGCAGGCCTGCTCGCGGTATCAGTGTTGTTTGGCTGTTCAAGCAGTGAACAAATTGTGCCGGATGTGCCACCAGCAGAGCTGTATGCAGAAGCACAAACCTCTCTTCAAGGAGGAAACTGGCTCACAGCGATTGAGAAACTAGAAGCGCTAGATTCCCGCTACCCTTTTGGTGCTTACTCAGAACAAGTACAACTTGATTTGATTTACGCCTACTACAAGAACGATGATTTGGCCTTGGGTTTGGCGACCATTTCGCGTTTTACGCGTTTAAATCCCACACACGAAAAAATGGACTGGGTATTGTACATGCGTGGCCTCACCCACATGGCACAAGATCGCAACTTCATGCATGATTTGTTTAACGTTGATCGTAGTGATCGCGATCCTGAGCCAGTCAAACAAGCTTTTGATGATTTCAAAAAGCTGCTTGAGCGCTATCCAAACAGCCCATACGCGGAAGATTCGCAAAAACGCATGTTTGCTCTAAAAAACCGCTTAGCAGAATATGACTTAGCAACCGCCGATTACTATTTACGTCGCGAAGCATGGATTGCAGCCATCAACCGTTGCCAGGAGTTGCAGAAAACTTACCCAGATACCATTGCTGCTAGAAAATCACTCAAAATTCAGCTAGCAGCGTATAAAGAACTGGGCTTACAAGATGCCATCGCACGCACCGAAGAGCTAATACGTCTGAATCCACTCTAAAGACACGATGACAAGAAAAACTAAAACGCCGCTGACAATACAGCGGCGTTTTCATATAAACTGGAGTGACAAAGATCATAAAACGATATTGGTTACTTTTTGATACAACTCGTTATTTAAGCTGAACAACTCCCCTGAAAAGCAGTTGAATTTCAGCCATCTACTCTACCCAATCTACTGTTTTCCTATCGAAGCACAAGCTTTTTTCAAAGAAAAAACAACAAGGCTTGCGAAAGATCACATTCCTCTTGAACAATAAAAAATGCCCATAAGAATGTGATCCACATCACATTCTTTTATCCTTAAAATCGTAATCTGGAGTCAACCCATGAGGGATGCAACAGAGGAAACGCATTTATGAAACTAAACATCACTGGTAAAAACATCGAAATCACCTCTGCTATCCGCAATCACATTGAGAGCAAATTTAAAAAGCTAGAAAAATGGCAAACCGATATTATTAGTTGTCAAACGACCTTTAGTGAAGAACCTGGAAAACAGATGAAGTTCGAGGCCGTGATTAAGGTTCCTAAAGGACAGCTAATTGCTTCCGCGATTCATGAAGATCTATACGCAGCCATCAACGAGGTGGAACAAAAACTAGAACGACAATTGAACAAACTGCAACATAAGCCTGATGCACGTCGAGCTGAAAAACCAGAAGTCGTAGAAGAAGAGTAATCATCAACCAGATTGAGGGAATGGCGCCAAAAGGCGCCATTTTTTTGCTTGACGCTCAATGCTGGCTTGCTTATTGTGTTCCCACATTCACAAAAGTTTACTATTTATGCAAATCCACTCTCTGTTTATTTTTGACTTCTTTTTTCTTCGATAATGGAGAGGCCGACTCGTTTGTGAAAGAAAAGTCAAAAACAAACAGAAAGCCTCCCACATCGGGGGGCTTTTTTATTAAGGAACTGAGCGATGACAGAACAGCCACTTTCTCTCGATGAGATTCGTTTGCGATTAAATAACCTAGATGACCAATTGCTTAGCCTGCTTTCAGAGCGCCGTAAGCTCAGCATTGAAGTGGCTAAAAGCAAAGTCGAAACTTCAAAACCAGTTAGAGACGCTTCACGTGAGCAACAATTGCTAGTGAAACTGATTACGAATGGTCGTGAGAAGTATCAGCTCGACGCTCAGTACATTACCAAGCTGTTCCATACCATTATTGAAGATTCGGTGCTGCTGCAGCAATCATACCTGCAAAACCTGCTCAACCCAGAGCAGAGCCGAAAGCCTCTCGCTCGAGTCGCATTTCTTGGCTCTAAGGGCTCCTACTCGCATCTTGCCAGTCGCGAATACTTCAGTCGTAAGAATACAGAGCTTATCGAACTCAACTGCGAGCACTTTAAAGAAGTCACCCAAACCGTGGAATCGGGCCATGCCGATTTTGGCGTTTTGCCGATTGAAAACACCAGCTCAGGCTCGATCAACGAAGTTTACGACTTACTGCAACACACCACGCTCTACATTGTTGGTGAGCTGACACAACCCATTGAGCATTGCTTGGTGGCCACCAAAGATGTGCGTCTCGAAGAAATAAAAGTGCTCTACTCTCACCCTCAACCGCATCAGCAATGCAGCGAGTTTTTAAGTCGCTTAAAAGGGGTAACCCTGAAATCGTGCGCGAGCACCGCTGATGCAATGAAGAAAGTGCAAGAACTCAATCGTGATGATGTGGCGGCAATTGGCAACGCATCCAGTGGCAAACTTTACGGGCTGCAACCAATTCAGGGCAACATAGCCAACCAAACAGAGAACCACACTCGTTTTATTGTCGTGGCACGTAAGCCAGTTGAAGTGTCCACTCAGATCCCGGCCAAAACAACGCTGATCATGTCGACCTCACAAAAAGCGGGCTCATTAGTGGAAACCTTACTGGTACTGCAGCGTTATGGCATCAATATGACCAAGCTAGAATCGCGTCCTATCATGGGCAATCCTTGGGAAGAAATGTTCTATGTCGATCTCGAAGCGCACCTCGACTCTGAAGAGATGCAGTTGGCACTTGGCGAGCTCACAAAGATCACTAAGCATTTAAAAGTATTAGGATGCTACCCAAGCGAGAACGTGAAAGCGACACAAGTTAAACTGAGCTAAAAGATCATGACAACGCAAAAAGTCATTATTGCTTCGCTGAACCCAGCCAAAATCACCGCAGTGGAAAGCGCGTTCACAAGTACCTTTCCCGATAGCGCCTTTGAATTTGTGGGGGTGAATGTCCCTAGCGAAGTGGCCGATCAGCCAATGAGCGACAGCGAGACTCACCTTGGTGCTCTTAATCGAGTCAGAAATGCTAAGGCTTGCCGATCAGACGGTGCATTTTATGTTGGTTTGGAAGCAGGCATTGATGGTAACGTCACCTTCGCTTGGATGGTGATTGAATCTCACACTCATCGTGGCGAATCTCGTTCAGCCAGTTTGATGTTGCCACCGAATGTCATTGCCAAATTGGCCAATGCAAACGAGCTGGGGGATGTGATGGATGAGGTGTTTGGCACCGAGAATATTAAACAAAAAGGTGGAGCGATCAGTTTATTGACGCAAAACCAGCTCACTCGTAGCTCGGTCTACCATCAAGCGTTAATCTTAGCCTTAATTCCTTTTACCAATCCTGAGCATTTCCCTGCCAACTTAAGCTAGGATAAGAACTCAAGAGTAAAAAGGCGGTATCAACCGCCTTTTTTCGTCCCTTCCAATAACTGATTCAAGCGCGCTTTATCTTCATCTGACTTTAACTTCAGCTCATTGGAACCTCGAGTAATGGTCGCAATACCAACGCCCAACATTTGGCTGATTTGTCGCTGGGAAAGCTCACCTTTTAACAACTCACGTACAATATTAACTCTGGAGATGAGCGCTTCTCGCTCGTCAGGCGTCATTAACATCGTCAGCAACATATCATGCTGTTCTTGCTCTACGCTGATTTTCACCAAATCGACGATTTGTTGCCAGTCGTTATATTCCGGTTGTTGCGACATTACTTTTTACCTATCTCAGTATTTGGCCTCGAGTTCATGCTGGTTTAGAAACGCCCCATCAACACCAAGAATATCTCGGTAATAGGTTTCAAACATCAGGATATTTTGTACATATCCACGCGTTTCTCTAAACGGAATGGCTTCAATAAAGGCATACGCATCTAACTTACCAGCCGTTCTTTCTCGCCAGCTTTTCACTCGATGTGGGCCTGCATTATAAGCGGCAAACGCAAAAATTCGATTATTATCGTACTGTTCCAATAAACCATTGAGATAGTGGCTGCCAATTTCGATGTTCTTACCGACTTGGTACAAGTCATCAGAGCCTTCATAGCTCAATTGATACTTTTGGGCTGTGTACTTGGCGGTTGCGGGCATTATTTGCATGATGCCGCGCGCACCGACTGGAGAGGTAGCTTCGGCATCCATACCACTCTCCTGACGGGCAAGTGACATCAACATAATAGGATCAATATCGTGCTTCTCAGCATAGAAATTGAACCACCAGCGATGCGCCACCGGAAAACGAATCTCCATGTTGTCCCACATTTGCGCCGCAATACTGGCCGTCACGGTGAGATGATACCAGCGCTTTGAGGCCGCATAGACCGCAAGCATACCTTGCATTTGTTCGTCACTGCGTGACAGCAGGTATTGCCACTCACTTTTCGCTGCTGCGATTTTGTCTAAAGTAATCAGTTCTTCAATTCGAGCAAGAGATTCGTAGTAAGGCTCAATACTCTGACTATCGAGTTTCAACGTCGACGTTGGATAATTAATCGACTGCCCGATCTCTTTAGCAGCCGCGACACTATAGAAATTGCGTTGCCCAATTAATTGGCTAAGGCGCTTTTTACCTTGTGTTTGGTTACCCAATGCAATTTCACTGCGTCCCAACCAGTACTGCCAACGCAGTGAGTTCTGCTGCTCGCCATCCAGCTTACTAATCCAAGATTGTACACCTTTCCAATCCGCTTCTTGTAAGGCAAGCCTGATACGTCGTTCAAGCAAATTCTGCTTGTGGGATTTTTTTAAAACCGCATCTCGCCATGCGGCTAATGATGGAGAGTCGGTATTTATCAGCCGAAATGCCAAATACTCGGCCAACTCTTGCGCTTGTATTGTAGAAAAACGTTGAGATTTAATCACTTGGTCATAAACAGCTTGGGCCTGATGGATGTCCTTTCTCGCCAGCTTCTCCAACGCAAGTTGGCTCTGTTTGCGGTAGAAATCACTGGCTTTGTGCTTTTTGGCAAACTCCGCAACTGACTCTGGTCTATTGAACAACGCCTTCATTTCTTTGACCTGTTGCTTAGCGAGATTGCCTTTAGGCAACTTCATCAGGTAGGTCATCAATTTGCTGTTTTTTTGCTCAAACGCCAACAGCATGCGCTGTACAATAAGCTCATCACTGCGGGCACCAGCCTGCTCCCAAACGGTAAACAGATGATCACACTGTTCGGCAACGTCAAGCCCACTCAACCATAGCTGCTTTGCACCTTTGAAAGCGAATTCCTTTTGGCCTTGCTGGTACTGAGCATAATAGTAAATGCACTGATAGCTTTCTCCCTTCGGCTCTTGGCGTTGAAAGTCAATGACATCCGACCAAGCTTGCTGACGATATAAGCTGTCTAAGTAAGGCGCGCGAATGCGTTGCGAGAAAGGATAGTCACGGCTACTTTCAATAAAATGCTCAACCTCTTGAGGTGTTTTGGAAGACAACTGCGCAAGAAAAAATCGGTAATCCAAATACGGCGTGAGCGCGTAATCGTCCAACTGAGAACGAATCTCCAAATACCGCTCACTATTGTTTTCATCTAAAAACTGCTGTGCTTGTTCATATAACACGCGTTGTTTCTTTAAAGTGACCACTCCTGCGGCTGTTGCGGGTAAGCTAACGGCGCATCCCAATGTGAATACTAGTAACGATTTCGTTACCCCTCTCCCCAAACTCATTAATGTCATTTTCGCCACATCCCCGGACGTTTTTGTATAGCGTTCATTGCTCTTAAAAAGTGCCACAAAGCAAAATGATATGCACCCAATTACATCGTTCTGTTATCGTATTGTAAAGATAACAGATGTAAATAATCGTGATAGCATTTTAATGAAACACAGTTACACACTAATGCGGTCATCGTGTTGTCAATTTTATTCATTTTCAGGCCAATCTCTGTGAGCAGAATAGTGTGGAATGGCCACTGAAATTCACCTTGGACAGTAACAAATCTGCTGCAGTTGATATAAAATATTGCCTCTATGTGGATTTAAATTTAGGAACGATCGGCAATGGCTGAATACGTATATACCATGTCGCGGGTGAGCAAAATCGTGCCACCTAAGCGTCAAATTCTCAAAGACATCTCTCTAAGCTTCTTCCCTGGTGCCAAAATTGGTGTTTTGGGCCTAAACGGTTCTGGTAAATCGACCCTATTGCGCATCATGGCTGGTCTGGATACCGATATTGATGGCGAAGCGCGTCCACAACCTGGTTTGAAAGTGGGCTACCTTCCACAGGAACCGGTTCTCGACGAAAGCAAAACCGTACGTGAAGTGGTCGAAGAAGCCGTTGCCGATGTGGCGGGTGCATTGAAACGTCTTGACGAAGTGTACGCCGCTTATGCCGATCCGGATGCGGATTTCGATGCGCTTGCAAAAGAACAAGGCGAGCTTGAAGCTCTGATTCAAGCCAAAGATGGCCATAACTTAGATAACGCGCTTGAGCGTGCTGCGGATGCACTGCGTCTTCCAGAGTGGGATCAAAAAGTAGCGCACCTGTCCGGTGGTGAACGTCGCCGTGTGGCTATTTGTCGTCTACTGCTTGAAAAACCAGATATGCTGCTGCTTGACGAACCAACCAACCACTTAGATGCAGAATCGGTCGCTTGGTTGGAACGTTTCCTCGTGGATTACTCAGGCACTGTTGTGGCCATTACCCACGACCGCTACTTCCTAGACAACGCTGCGGGCTGGATTTTGGAACTGGACCGTGGTGAAGGTATTCCATGGCAAGGCAACTACACCTCATGGCTAGAGCAAAAAGATGCGCGTCTACAACAAGAAGCGTCTCAAGAAAAAGCTCGCCAGAAAACCATTGAGAAAGAACTGGAATGGGTTCGTCAAAACCCTAAAGGTCGCCAAGCCAAATCGAAAGCGCGTATGGCACGCTTTGAAGAGCTACAGAATACCGATCACCAGAAACGTAACGAAACCAACGAGTTGTTCATCCCACCTGGTGAGCGCTTAGGTGATAAAGTCATCGAAGTGAAGAATTTGACTAAGTCATTCGACGGCCGTGTTCTGATCGACGATCTTTCATTCAGCATGCCTAAAGGGGCTATCGTCGGCATCATCGGTGCCAACGGTGCGGGTAAATCAACTCTATTCAAGATGCTGAGTGGTGTTGAACAGCCTGATTCCGGTACTATCGAGATGGGCGAAACGGTGAAACTGGCGTCGGTTGATCAATTCCGTGATTCAATGAACGACAAAAACACTGTGTTCAAAGAGATCTCTGAAGGTGCGGACATCATCAAGATCAACAACTTCGAGCTGCCAGCACGAGCATACTGCTCTCGCTTTAACTTCAAAGGCGTGGATCAACAGAAAGTGATCGGCGAGCTGTCAGGTGGCGAACGTAACCGCGTTCACTTAGCGAAACTGCTCAAAGCCGGTGGCAACGTACTCTTACTAGACGAACCAACCAACGACCTTGACGTTGAAACCTTACGTGCACTAGAAGAAGCGCTGCTTGAGTTCCCAGGCTGTGCTATGGTGATCTCGCACGACCGTTGGTTCCTCGACCGTATTGCGACTCACATCATTGATTACCGTGACGAAGGTCAGGTTAACTTCTACGAAGGCAACTATACTGAGTACATGGAGTGGCTGAAAAAGACTCTTGGTCCTGCGGCAGCAGAACCGCACCGTATCAAATACAAGCGTATGACTAAATAGAAGATTATTGCTTGAATTTTGTACAAAGGCCGCTAATATAGCGGCCTTTATTTTCATTACGGTTTAGTGTCCCAATTACTATCCAGCCCGAAAACGGAAACTTTGAGAGAGTAAATATGACTGAACGACGTCGATTTTCACGCATCATCTACCAAGTCTCTGCGATCGTAAAGCAAGGGCAATATGTGCTGCATACTACGATTCAGGATCTCTCACTGCATGGACTGTTGTTACGTACTGATTCCATTCATACGTTAAAAAACAACGACAAAGTGCTGGTGGACTTCACACTTTCTGATAGTGATATTGATATCAGTCTCGAAGCCGATGTTGTGGGCTTTGATCAACAGACAATCCGACTTAAGATTAACCACATTGATATTGATAGTATCAGTCATCTGAAACGCTTGGTTGAACTTAATGTGGGCGATGATGAGTTACTGCACCGAGAGATCGAGCATTTGTCGGATCTTGGTGACGAAACCAGTTGAATTGCCTAGCCAATAAAAATATTTAACTATGTCGAAAAAAATCACCGTGCAGATCCCCACTCACAATGGGGATCAGCTTTTTTATTTGGGTAAAGGCACAATCGCAGCCTTACTGCTCTCTATCACCGCTTTACCACTGACTTTAGGCGGTGGCTGGTATCTATACCAGCAGCAAAGCTTACAGTCACAAGAATTACATGCGCAAATTAATGTACTCAATTCTGAAAAGCAGCGGCTACTTGCTGACTATCAAGAGCAGCTAGACACCAATCACTCTCTGTCGCAGACGTTGACCGAAAAAAGTAACCAAATTCAGTTACTGGGTAAACGTGTTTTCGATGTGGAGTCCGTTTTGGGCATTGCGGATGAAGAAATCATTGACGATGAAGCGACGTTGGAAGAGCGCATCGATACTGCAGCTATTGACTCCGCAGTACGAGCCACCATGTTCCGCTTGATCCCAAATGATTCCCCAATGTCTTACTTGCGCGTCTCTTCTTCGTTTGGGCGTCGAACCAACCCGATCTCAGGCAAGCGTCATACCCATACCGGTATTGATCTCACCTGTAAGCGCGGGGAAGAAATCGTGGCACCTGCCGATGGGGTGATTGAAACGGTGCGGCCAAGTAAGAAAGGCTTTGGCAACTTCATCACCATGCGTCATTCTTTTGGTTTCATGAGCTCTTATGCCCATTTGCAGAGCTTTAATGTCAAAAGCGGCCAATTTGTCAGTAAAGGCGATGTGATTGCCACTTGTGGTAACTCAGGGAACTCAACCGGCCCTCACTTGCATTACGAAGTGCGTTTTTTAGGCCGAGCCCTCAATCCACAGTACACCATGGATTGGAACCAAGAGAACTTCAACTATCTGTTTGAAAAAGAGAAAACGGTTAAATGGAGTCCTTTGGTTAAGATGATTGATAATGTGGTTCGCTTACAAGTCAATCTCACCAAATCCCCCTATCGTGACACCAGTATTGACACGGTTTCCAGTGAAGAGAATAGCGTCGACCCAAGCTTGCAAACCAACTAATGCAATAGGTAAGCCGAAAATAGAAAGAGCAGCATCTGGCTGCTCTTTTTCTATTTCTAATACGCTTAAATGTTAATCACGATGCAAGTTATCATTCGCTTGTTTGAGTAAATTTTGGCTTTCCGCCATAAACTGCTGCGAATACCCCCCAAACCAATCGCTCACTTGCGTGAAACGTTCAACAAAACGCGCTTTATCGTGCTGATCTAACATCTCTAGTGCCTCGCCAAAGCGGCGATGGAAACGCTTGATCATGTCGATGTTCTCTTGCGACGAAAGAATAATGTCGCCATACAAGTTTGGATCTTGGGCAAACAGACGCCCTACCATCGCTAACTCAAGACGGTAAATGGGCGAGCTCAGTTTCAGCAGTTTATCGAGACTTGGATTTTCCTGACTCAAATGCATGCCGTACGCAAAGGAAGTAAAGTGCCTTAACGCTTGAATTAACGTCATGCCGTGGTCGTGTTCGCTGGCCTCAATTTGGCACAAGCTTGCCCCCCAAATCTTAAACTGCTGCAGCAACCACTGATATTGCTCAGCACCTCGACCATCACAGTAGACAATCACTTGCTTGGCTAAACTCGGCACATCAGGACCAAACATAGGGTGCAAACCAACAACCGGCCCCGAGTGCACATCGAGCATGGTTTTCAGCGGCTTCGACTTGATCGAAGTGAGGTCACACAAGATGCAATCCGATGGCAGTTGGGTCAGCTTTTCAATCACCCCTTGGGTTAAATGAATCGGCACGGTAACCACCACCAATCCTGCCCCATCCAATATCTCATCAGCGCGGTGCCAATCCTTACTGCCTAAGATTTTGACCTGGTAACCCGAGAGGGTAAACATGCGAGCAAACAGCCCCCCCAACTGGCCATGACCACCAATGATCACGACAGAGCGCAAGTCCGGATTGAGACATTTAAACCCAGAATCTTTCTCACTGGCATAAGATTCACGCATGGTTCGGCGCAAAATGTCCTCAATGAGTTGTGGAGGTACACCGATTTTTTCGGCTTCTGCACGACGAGAGGCCAGCATCGCCGCTTCTCTATCGGGTGCATAAATCGGTAAGCCATGTTGGCTTTTCACATGGCCAACTTGCTCTACCAATGCCAAGCGCTGAGCCAATAGCGCCAACATCTGTTTGTCTACTGCATCAATCTGTTCACGCAATGCGTTCAGTTCAACTGCCATGATTTACCTTGCTCTATCCTTATTTGAGACGGTTTTCTAAATGCGGCACTAACTCTCTGTGTGCTTTACGCAATAGTGCCTCAGTTGCCTGCCAATTGATACAGGCGTCGGTAATAGAAACACCGTACTGCATCTCAGAAAGCGGTAAATCTGAGGATTGATTACCTTCATTAATGTGGCTTTCAATCATCAAACCAATGATCGATTTGTTGCCTTCGCGAATTTGATGAATCACATCTTCGGCGACTAAAGGCTGACGACGGTAATCTTTGCGTGAATTGGCATGGCTACAATCCACCATCAATGACGCATCCAAACCCACTTTGGCCATGTCTTGCTCACACTCCGCCACAGACACAGAATCGTAGTTGGTCTGCTTACCACCACGCAGAATCACGTGACCATTTGGGTTGCCTTGAGTCGTCAATAATGCCACTTGTCCTTGCGCATTGATCCCCATAAAACGGTGGCTGGAAGAGGCCGCTTGCATCGCGTTAATCGCCGTTGACAAGCTGCCATCCGTGCCATTTTTAAAACCAATCGGCATAGACAAACCACTGGCCATTTCACGGTGAGTTTGTGATTCTGTCGTACGCGCACCAATCGCAGCCCAACTGAATGTATCAGCCAAGTATTGCGGGCTAATTGGGTCGAGCGCTTCTGTCGCCAGAGGGATCTCCATTTCAGCCAGCTCCACCAGCAATTGACGGCCAACATGCAGACCATGCTCAATATCAAAGCTACCATCCAGATGAGGGTCGTTGATGAGCCCTTTCCAACCCACAGTAGTACGAGGTTTTTCAAAGTAAACACGCATCACAATATACAGTTGATCGCTTAACTCGGCAGAGAGCGCTTTTAGGCGACGCGCGTAATCCTTTGCCGCGTCCAGATCGTGAATAGAACAAGGACCACAAACCACCAGCAGACGATGATCTTGCTTATGAATAATATTGGCGACGGTATTACGCGACTCTTGAATGAAGCGGCGGGCGTTGTCGCTCAGTGGCAGTTTCTGTTTTAGCTGTTCTGGCGTAATCAGCACTTGTTCATCGCTGATATTAATATTGCTTAGTTCACTTTTCTGCATGACACTCAAACCTGTATATTATTTTTTACACCCTCATATCCCTGAGAGCCAAAACCTGTTTGAACACAAGTTATCAGGGTTGAATTAAAAATCAACCGTAAACAATAAAAAACATTAAGTGTAAAAAATAAATTACACACAATAAAAAAACCAAAGCACCTCGCTTTGGTTTTCAAGTTCGTCTTTTGTTAAGTTTTAGTGGCCCAGTATGCGTAGCATGTTGTCTCTTGCTTCTTTCCATTGCGGCGCCAATTTCAGTTCAGAAAGGCTGAAGCTGCGTTTCTTCAACAAGGATAATGCCAAGGGAACCTCGACGATAGGCAGTGCGTCCAAGGCTGCCACTTGTGCATCGCGTTTATTGCACATCAAAAGCATGTCACAGCCCGCATTCAATGCTTGTAAAGCTCTATCTGCAGGGCCTCCCATCACGGCGGCCCCTTCCATGGTGAGATCATCAGAAAAAATTAAGCCCTTGAAGCCCAATTGCTGGCGTAATACCTGTTTTAACCAATATTCTGAACCACTCGCTGGTTGAGGATCGTAATGCGGGTAAATCACATGCGCAGGCATCATGGCGTCTAATAGACCTGCCTCGATTTGCGTTTTGAAGATTGCCATATCCTGCTCAACAATATCGCTTCGTTGATCAAACGGGGTTTCAAGATGCGAATCTGCCACCACGCCGCCATGACCTGGGAAGTGTTTGCCCGTTGTTGCCATCCCCACCGCTTTCATGCCCTGCATGTAGGCACTGCTATGGCACAAAATAGTCTGCGTGTCTTCACCAAACGCTCGGTTGCCAATCGCTTTACATCCAAAGCCTTGGTCTAACACGGGGGCAAAACTCAGGTCGATATCATGAGCAATCAGTTCGGCCGCCATCAGCCAACCGCCCATTTGTGCCATCGCTTGCCCATTGGCTTGTTTGGCATACTCTGCCGCGGCAGGAATCAGAGAAAAACCATCACGGAAACGCTGAACTCGCCCTCCCTCTTGGTCGACGCCAATCAGAAAAGGACGTTTGACCACTTGGCGAATGGCCGCAGTGAGCGCCAACAGCTGTTCACTGTCGTGATAGTTGCGGGTAAATAAGATCAATCCGCCAACGGATGGATGCTGTAAAATTTCTTTGTCTTCTGCATTCAGTTCATAACCTGCGACATCAACCCAAAGTGGCCCCATTTTTCTCTCCAAAATAGACGGAATATCTCAAACTCATCGAGGTTATTCCGAATGAATTTGCATTACAATGGTTTGCATGATGAAAACACAATGGAATTGAGTGTGAGCACAAAAGAGTTATATATCGGTGTCATGTCCGGCACGAGTATGGATGGGGTAGATTGTGCCCTCGTGGAGTTCGACCAAGAGCAAGTCCGCTTAATTGCCCACAGTGACTACCCAATGCCAGCAGACTTACGCCAGCAACTGCTCTCCGTTTGCACTGGGCAAGCCACCAACTTAAAGCAGATTGGCGAACTTGATCACCGCCTCGGCCATCTTTTTGCCGATGCCGTGATGGATTTGCTCAGCCAAGCAGGCGTCGACGCGAGCCAGATTCGCGCTATCGGTAATCATGGCCAAACGGTATTTCATCAACCGAATGGCGAGTTTCCTTTTACCACCCAATTGGGCGACGCCAACATTATTGCCACCCGCACCAACATTGACACCGTGGCAGATTTTCGTCGCAAAGACATGGCATTGGGCGGCCAGGGCGCCCCTTTGGTTCCGGCTTTTCATCAAAGTGTATTTGCGCTGCAAGATTCCACTACCGTGGTGTTGAACATCGGCGGGATTGCCAATATCTCAGTGCTCCACCCAACTCGCCCTGTTCTTGGTTACGACACAGGACCAGGGAATATGTTGATGGATGCTTGGTGTGAAACACACACACAACAGAATTATGACAAAGACGCACGGTTTGCTCTTCAAGGAGAGGTGAATGAAGCGTTACTGAATACGCTGTTGCAAGAGCCTTATTTGTATCAAGACGCCCCAAAGAGCACAGGGCGCGAGCTTTTCAATATGAAATGGTTGAGAGCAAAACTGCAAGGGCAGAACTATCGAAGCGAAGATGTACAGCGCACCTTGTGTGAGTACACCGCCTTAACCATTAGTAAAGAAGTTGAGCGCTTTCGCTATGGTCCAACACCGCAGTTGCTGGTTTGTGGTGGCGGCGCGCGTAACCCACTGTTGATGCAACGATTGCAGCAACAGCTGCCTCAGTGGCAGGTCTCAACGACCGATGCAAAAGGGGTCAGTGGGGACTACATGGAAGCCATGGCGTTTGCTTGGTTGGCCTATCGCCACCTGCACCGCTTACCAAGCAATTTACCCGAAGTGACTGGCGCGAGCCGCTTGGCGAGCCTCGGTGTACTCTACCCCAAAGCCTAGATAAAACGCGGTGACGGGTAGATGCCTGTCACCGCGTGAAATTTTAGGCTTCTTGCACCTTGATCAAAGAGACTATCGTCTCTCCTTCTTTTGGCGAGAAGTTCGCACTGTTGTGGCAAATTTGCACACGCCCATTGGTATCCACCACAAACAGCGGCAATACGTAATTATTCGCGTGCGTCTCACGATAGTCTGCGTACGTGTAGTTTTCACTGATCTTGGTGTGACGCACTTCCGCCCCTTGATTGATCAGGCTGGCTAACTTTTTATAACTGATCGCCTCATCTAAGAATGGCAGCCCTTTGTAGCCATCGGACACCGAATGTTTGTCACCCGAGCCATTGCCATTGGACTTATCGTACAAACAGAAAATCCGCTTATCACTGAAGTCGTTGAGAAAGTGCATACACGCCATAATGTTGAAGTAGCGATCAGGACTCAGCGCCACCACATGCCCGATGCCAATTAAGTTGAGGTACTCATCAGCATGGCTCGATACCGGATTCCCAAAGTAGTGCTCTAAGCCTGCCATGCGTGCTTGACGAATGTAATCCCAGTTCGAATCCGTTAACACCACGCGGCAATCGTACTTGTTGATTGCCTGCGCTAATGTACGCGCGACATCGTTCGCTCCGATGATCAAAAAACCTTTTGGAGCGGGTTCTGACACCCCTAGTGCCACCGCCATTGGCCGAGCGGTTGCACTTTGCAGCACTACAGTGCCAATAATCACCATAAAGGTAAGTGGCACTAACAACGCAGCCTCAGACATGCCGAGTGACTCTAACTTGATCGCAAACAACGATGAAATGGACGCGGCGACAATGCCACGTGGCGCAACCCAAGCCAGAAAGGCCTTTTCTTTACCATTAAGCGAGCTGCGCAGCGTCGCAAGATAGATAGATACCGGGCGAGAGACAAACTGAATAAACGCGAATAAGACCAAGGCGCTGATGCCGAGTGTGTAAAAGTCTTCCGGCTGGATACGCGCCGCCAACAAAATGAACAAGCCAGTAATGAAGAGAATGGTGAGATGCTCTTTAAAGTGAAGAATATGCTTGATATCCACCCCTTTGGAGTTGGCTAACCACATCCCCATCACTGTGACCGTTAATAGACCCGATTCATGCTCCAGATGATTCGAGAGCGCAAACACGCCCAGCACTAAGCTTAAAACGGCAAACGGTTGTAGGTATTCAGGCAGCCAGCCACGGCGCAGTACCACCGCGAGAAACTGACCAAACAGAACGCCTAATCCAAGGCCAATGGCCAGAATCCACGCCAATACCACCAAACTGTGCGTTTCACTGCTGGAGACAATAAACTCATACACCATCACCACAAACAGTGCGCCGAGCGGATCGATCAAAATCCCCTCCCAACGCAAAATATTGGAGAGACGCGTTGATGGCCTAACGGTGCGCAACAGCGGCACAATCACCGTTGGTCCGGTGACCACGGTCAAGCTACCAAACAACAACGCAAGCGGCCAATCAAACCCCAGCAGATAGTGAGTTGCGGTACTGGTTAATCCCCATGAAACCACCGCACCGAGCGTCACTATGCTCCAAACGGTGTTACTGACACCGCGTATTTCGCGAAAGTTCAGCGTTAAGCTGCCTTCAAACAGAATCACAGCGACCGCTAATGACACCATAGGAAAAAGCAATTCGCCCAAAAGCAGCTCTGGCTGAAGCCAGCCACTCACCGGCCCAACCAATAAGCCCGCCACCAATAAAAATAGAATTGCAGGCAGTTTTAACCGCCAAGCAAACCACTGACAGGCAAGCCCTATTATCCCTATACCAGCAAGCCATAATGCGGTTGTTTCGGTTTGCATATCCGTTGCCTCATCCGTTGGGTTAATTAGTTTTGGTATTCATTCCAACCACGCTGCCATTCCATGCGGAATTTTTGTGCTTGCTCTGTCCCTTCACAAACGCCTTCATAGTATTGACCAGAGAGTCCCATCTGATAGGCAAAATCGGGGTTACAATATTCCGCTACCCCTTCAAGGTAACCTTGTTCATAGTCACTTTTGTTCACTTCACCTAACTCCGCCAACGCTTTATAGCTACGCTGAGTGTGTCCTGCGATACCATCTTGATAACCAATTTGCTGCCAATCGCCTTGCTGAGCGAGTTGCTCTGTTGAAGCGACGCAACCCGCCAGCAGAAACACGGCCAATCCTAGCGCACTTGTTTTCATTCCATTTCCTTAACTGATTGTTTGTGCAAATACATTATCATTAAAAACAGCGAATATGCCGCTCGTGCACAAAAAATAGTTTTGTTCCGACCATTGAGCAAACGTTAAAACCACTTAATTGGCCCATCGACCACTCAACTCGATATTCGACCACTGACTTCATCACCGAATGCATCTCGCCAAACCAAGCTTTACTATCCATCCTGAGCTTAATTAATTATCCAAGGACAAATTGCTATGATGTGGTTTCTTACCTGTGTCGCAGCCCTGATTGGCGGATACTTCATCTACGGTGCTTTCGTTGAGAAAGTATTTGGTATCAATGAAAATCGCCGTACCCCTGCCCATACAAAAACCGACGGCGTTGACTATGTGCCAATGTCGACCAAAAAAGTCTACTTAGTACAACTACTGAATATTGCTGGCGTTGGCCCTATCTTTGGTCCAATCATGGGTGCCCTATACGGCCCTGCGGCGATGCTTTGGATTGTTGTCGGCTGTATCTTCGCTGGTGCAGTACACGATTACTTCTCTGGCATGCTTTCTGTGCGTAACGGTGGTGCTTCTGTACCGACTATCACAGGTCGCTACCTCGGCAATGGCGCAAAACACTTTATGAACATTTTTGCCATTGTCTTGCTGCTGCTTGTTGGTGTGGTATTCGTTTCCGCGCCGGCTGGCATGATCACCAATCTGATCAATGACCAAACCAGCTTCTCTGTGAGCATGACTACCATGGTTGTGGTGATTTTTGCTTACTACATCATCGCAACCATCGTACCGGTTGATAAAATCATCGGTCGCTTCTACCCACTGTTTGGTGCGTTGCTGATTTTCATGTCTGTTGGTCTGATGACGGCGATTGCATTCTCTTCTGAGCACACCGTGATGGGTGATTTCCAAGTCAGCGACATGTTCACTAACTTGAACCCGAATGATATGCCTCTATGGCCTGCTCTGTTCATCACTATTGCTTGTGGTGCGATCTCTGGCTTCCACGCAACGCAATCACCTTTGATGGCTCGTTGTATGGAAAATGAGAAAAACGGCCGTTTTGTCTTCTACGGTGCAATGATTGGTGAAGGTGTGATCGCATTGATCTGGTGTGCTATCGCACTCTCGTTCTTCGGCACACTTGAAGGACTCGCAGAAGCGGTGAAAAACGGTGGCCCTGGCAACGTGGTTTACAGCGCATCATTTGGTCTGCTTGGCGTATTTGGTGGCGTGATTGCCTTCCTAGGTGTGGTGATTCTGCCTATCACTTCGGGTGACACGGCGTTCCGCTCTAGCCGTTTGATTCTTGCTGAATACTTCAACATGGAACAGAAAACCCTACGTAACCGCCTGTTGATGGCCGTACCACTGTTCGTACTGGGTGGCATTCTGACTCAAGTCGATTTCGGCATCATCTGGCGTTACTTCGGTTTTGCCAACCAAACCACCGCTGTCATGATGTTGTGGACCGCATCAGCTTACCTACTGCGTCACAACAAGCTACATTGGATCACCACAGTGCCCGCTTTCTTCATGACAACGGTTTGTGTGACCTTTATCCTCAACAACAGCGCGCTGGGCTTTGGTTTGCCAATGCAACTCTCCACCATTGCTGGCGTACTCTTCGCGGCAGCGGTAACCGGTTACGTGATTAAAACATCAAAAGGCAAAGGCGAAACGGACCTTGCCGATGAGGAAAAACCTCAAGGCGTCACGGAAACCGCGTAATCAATCCACCTTTGCTTGCTAAACCCAACAGAGCCTGCCAAGTGTAGGCTCTGTTTTTATCCGCTAAACTCAGGCAGACTAACGCTTTCTCACTTTCGGTGTTGTCAAAAATCGTGACTCACAAACGCTGATGCCACCGACAACAAACAGTAGCCACGAAGAGGCAATATGGAACTGGTGATTTCACTGCTACAACAGATGTGTGTCTATCTTGTTTTAGCCTATATGCTCAGCAAGACCCCCATCATCTTACCACTGCTGAACATCTCATCGCGTTTGAGCCACCGTGTTCTTTGCTACTTATTGTTTTCCGCCTTCTGTATCTTGGGCACCTACTTTGGTTTACACATCAATGACGCCATAGCCAATACTCGTGCAATTGGGGCTGTCATGGGCGGCTTGTTTGGCGGGCCGATTGTGGGCTTTGCGGTGGGATTAACCGGCGGCTTACATCGCTACAGCTTAGGGGGGTTTACCGACTTGGCTTGCGCGATTTCAACCACGGCTGAAGGCTTGATTGGTGGTTTGCTGCATATCTATCTGATTAAGAGAAACAAAGGCGCACAGCTATTTAATCCCTCTGTGGTGTTTAGCATCACCTTCGTCGCCGAAATCATGCAAATGATCATTTTGTTGGTGGTCGCTAAGCCCTTTGATCAAGCCTATAACCTCGTCTCCACCATCGCTGCACCGATGATCATTGCCAATTCGGTCGGTGCCGCGTTGTTTATGAGCATTTTGCAAGACAGAAAAACCATCTTTGAAAAGTACTCCGCCACCTTTTCGCGTCGGGCATTGACCATTGCGGATCGCTCTGTGGGTATCTTGCACACGGGCTTTAACAGTGCCAACGCAGAAAAAATCGCCCGCATTATTTATGAAGAAACCAATGTGGGCGCGGTTGCGATCACCGACCAAGATAAGATCCTCGCGTTTGTCGGCATTGGGGATGATCACCACAAGCCTAATACGCCCATTTCGTCGCAAAGCACTCTTGATTCGATGAGTCAAAACGCCATCATTTATCTCGATGGTAGCGAGCGTCCATATCAATGCTCTCTCGCTTCCGACTGTAAATTAGGTTCGGCACTGATCATTCCACTGCGGGCAGGTAAAGAGGTGGTGGGAACCATTAAGCTGTACGAGCCGAAGCGCAAGTTGTTTTCAACCATTAATATGTCGATGGCCGAAGGCATTGCCCAACTGCTTTCCAGCCAAATTCTCTATGGCGATTATCAGCAACAACAAACGCTGCTGACGCAATCGGAGATTAAGCTGCTGCATGCTCAAGTGAATCCGCATTTCTTATTCAACGCGCTAAACACGATTAGCGCGGTGATTCGTCGCGATCCTGACAAAGCACGCGAACTGATTCAAAATTTGTCGCACTTCTTTCGCAGCAACTTAAAACAGAACATCAACACCGTCACACTGAAAGAAGAGCTGGCGCATGTGAATGCCTACCTCAGCATTGAAAAAGCACGTTTTGCTGACCGCCTAGAGATAGAGATTGATATCACACCAGAGCTGTTCGACATCAAACTGCCCAGCTTTACCTTGCAGCCTTTGGTGGAAAACGCCATTAAGCATGGTATTTCAAATATGCTGGAGGGAGGACGGGTATGCATTTACAGCCAATCTTGTGAGCAAGGTGATGTCATCGTGGTCGAAGATAATGCAGGTAGCTATCAGCCCCCAGCAGAAAATCATTCAGGACTGGGAATGGAAATAGTCGATAAACGGCTGACGCACCATTTTGGGCGTGACTCAGCACTAAAAATCGAGGCGAAAGAGCATCAATTTACTAAAATGAGCTTTATCATTCCCCGCAGCCATCACACTGCAATTTAGCCAACAAGGTAGTAAACGGATGTTGACCGCACTGGTAATCGACGATGAACCTTTTGCTCGCGAAGAGCTTACAGACCTGCTTAGCGAAACAGGTGACATTGATGTGATTGGCGACGCCGCCAACGCGATTGTCGGCTTAAAGAAAATTAATGAGTTAAAACCGGATGTGGTGTTTCTCGATATTCAGATGCCGCAAGTCACGGGCATTGAACTGCTGGGCATGATGGATCCAGACACCATGCCTTACGTGGTGTTTGTCACCGCCTACGATCAATACGCCATCCAAGCCTTTGAAGATAATGCGTTTGATTACCTACTCAAGCCCGTTGATCCGGAACGCTTACGTAAAACGGTTAAACGTCTAAGTAAAGCCGCCAGTCATTCCGCCTTGAGCCAGCACATCGCCAGTTTAGCCCCTGAGACCCTCGATCAAATTCCCTGCATTGGCCACAACCGCATTGTGATTATGGCGACAGAGAGCGTCGAATGCGCCTACAGCGACATCAGTGGTGTGCATGTGCGCTCAGCCAGCCAAACCGCCAGTACTCAGCTCACGTTAAAAGTTCTGGAAGAAAAAACCTCATTGGTGCGCTGCCACCGCCAATACCTGATCAGTATTAAAGCCATCAGCGAGATCAAACTGCTGGAAAATGGTTTAGCGGAAATCATCACTAAAACTGGATTTGAAGTGCCCGTCAGTCGCCGCTACCTGAAATTGCTCAAAGAGATGCTGGGACTCAGCCATTAAAAATGGCGATACTGAGATCGCCATTAGTAGGGTCTATTGACCTTAGGTATTCAAATCAGGGTGACTCGTTAGTCAATCTGCTTAATTTGCAGCTCTTTAGGCACTTCAAAGAACATGTTCTCTTCACGGCCTAGCACTTCTTCAACCGATTGAGCACCCAACTCTTTAATGCGAGTTAGGATTTGATTGACCAGTTCTTCTGGTGCAGAGGCCCCTGCCGTTACGCCCACTTTGACTTTGCCATCAAACCATTGTGGCTCAATGTCTTGCGGACAATCTGTTAAGTAAGCAGGTGTGCCTAATTTTTCCGCCAACTCTTTTAGACGGGTCGAGTTTGAGGAGTTCTTTGACCCCACCACCACCACCACATCAACATCTTTCGCCAATTCACGCACCGCATCTTGGCGGTTTTGTGTCGCATAGCAGATATCGTCTTTGCGTGGACCTTGAATTTCTGGGAAAACACGACGCAGTTCATCAATCACATCCGCGGTTTCATCCACCGATAAGGTCGTTTGGCTCACGTAGTGCAAGTTGCTCGGATCTTTAACAATGGCTTTCAAGCCAAGTACATCTTCCGGTTTTTCTACAAGGTACATGCCACCCTGCAAGCTGGCATATTGACCCATGGTGCCTTCTACCTCTGGGTGACCCGCATGACCGATCAGCACCACTTCCATATGCTTACGGCTGGCTCTCGCCACTTCCATATGTACTTTTGTCACCAGTGGGCATGTCGCATCAAACACAGTTAGCGCACGCTCTTTGGCTTCCTGACGCACCGCTTGAGACACACCATGAGCAGAGAAAATAACAATATTGTCGTCTGGCACTTCATGCAGCTCTTCGACAAAGATCGCGCCGCGCTGCTTTAAGCCTTCCACCACAAAACGGTTGTGCACCACTTCATGGCGTACGTAGATAGGCGGTTGATAGAGTTCCAGTGCACGCTCAACAATACTGATGGCACGGTCGACACCCGCACAGAATCCACGTGGGTTCGCTAACAAGATTTTCATTTCATTGCTCATGGTAGTTTTCTTTTCGCTGGCTATTCTACTGACAAAATTTCAACTTCAAAAGTCACATCTTGGCCTGCAAGTGGATGATTGAAATCCACCGTCACTGAATCACCGGCTATTTCAGTAATAATGCCAGGGATCTCCATGCCATCCGGCCCACTGAACGCCATGATGGTGCCGACTTCCACTTGCGCTTCGCCAACAAATTTTGTGCGGTCCATATGGTGAATATGGTCTGGGTTAGGCATGCCAAAAGCGTCCGCCGCTTTTAGCTCAATCGCTTTGTTTTCCCCAACGGTGAGGCCGAGCAAACACTGCTCAAAATTCTCACTTAAACTGCCATCACCCATAACAAACTTCGCGGGTTTGCCCATATTGTGCGTGCTGTCTGCGACAGAACCGTCATTCATTTTGATCGTAAAATGCAGTGTGACTGCGGAATTATTATTGATTGTACTCACGTTACTGCTTCCTTGAGGTCATTATTGTTTTTCTTGGTGTATACCCTAAATAGTGGGAGTTGCGGCTAGGCGACAAGATAATTCATCCCTATGAGCATAATGCGCTATGTGATTAGGGCGGCCGGCGTACCGGGAAATTATCGCAGTCAACAACGCTGCTGCTTCAAATATGACGGGTATACTAAAAAGCGTCGCCAGAATCAACCGACGACGCTTAGGGTTATTCGCGATCTCGCAAAGATTACTTCTCTTCTTCCTTTTTCCGGAAGCCGTCGAGAATGATCATCGCCGCACCAAGACAAATTGCCGTGTCGGCTAAGTTGAACGCAGGCCAATGGTAAGTACCCCAATAAAAGTCGAGGTAATCCACCACAAAGCCATGCACCATGCGATCAAACACGTTGCCAATCGCACCACCAATGATCATGGCATAAGCGACATTATTCCATTTTTCTGCCGCTGGTAGCTTGCTCATCCAGTAGGTCAATAGACCCGTGACCACAAAGGCAATACCGGTGAATAACCAGCGCTGCCAACCGGCTTGATCGCTCAAAAAGCTAAACGCCGCGCCATAGTTATGCACATAGAGCAGATTAAAGAAAGGCAAAACCTCAATGCGATTTGCCCAGCCATACCCCATGTTTTCCATCACAATGAATTTAATACCGATATCGGCTAAAAACACCACCAGTGCCAGCCACAACCAACGTACACCCGTTTGTTTGAATATCTGCGCTTTACCGCTCATCTTTCTTCCTAAAAATAACCCCAGTCGATACTGGGGCTATAAAATTTAAAAAAAGTTCAATCGTATTGAAGGGACCGATTAAGCGAACTTACGCGCTTCACCTTCACCATCCACGTTTGACACACAACGGCCACAAATCTTCTCATGACCTTCAATCGTGCCTACGTCTGGAGTGTGGTGCCAACAACGGTCACACTTCTCAGCTTCCGTTGCACGAACTTCGACGAACAGACCTTCGATGTCGGTGGCTTGCGCAGCATCTGACTTCTCGCTCAATGGTTTCACTGTTGCTGCAGACGTGAGCAGAACAAAACGCAATTCATCTTCCAGCTTGTTGATTTTCGCAGCTAGTGCATCGTCAGCAAATAGAGTCAATTCTGCTTGTAGAGAACCACCAATGGTTTTATCACTACGTGCCGCTTCCAGCAGTTTGTTCACCGCACCACGCACTTTCTGCATTTCAGACCAGAATGCGTTATTCAGTTCTTCGCCTTCAGCAAGACCAAACAGACCATCGAACCACTCACCAGTGAAGACGAACTTGTCACGGTTTTGTCCATTAGGAAGAGAAGTTGGTATTTCGTTCCAAATTTCATCGGCAGTGAACGACATAATCGGTGCCATCCAACGAACCAAGGCTTCTACGATGTAGTACAGCGCAGTTTGACAGCTACGTTGCGCGTGACCACCCAGTTTGGCGGTGTACTGACGGTCTTTGATCACATCAAGATAGAATGAACCCATCTCGATAGAACAGAAGTGCATCAAGCGCTGTGTGACTGCGTGCGTGTTGTACTCATCGTACGCTTTAACAATTTCATTTTGCGCCGCCAGTGCACGACCTACTGCCCAACGGTCAAGCGCAACCATCTCTTCAACTGGCACGATATCCGTTTCAGGATTGAAGCCGTTCAAGTTGGCAAGGAAGAAGCGCGCTGTGTTACGAATACGGCGGTAAGCGTCAGCTGAACGTTTTAAGATTTCGTCAGAAACCGCAACTTCACCCGTGTAGTCTGTAGAAGCAACCCATAGACGCAAGATATCTGCACCCAGTTTGTTGGTGACATCTTTTGGTGCAACCACGTTACCGATCGATTTCGACATTTTACGACCATGGCCGTCAACCACGAAACCGTGCGTCAACACTTGCTTGTAAGGCGCTTTGCCTTTCATCGCAATCGAAGAGATCAATGAAGATTGGAACCAACCACGGTGTTGGTCTGAACCTTCAAGGTACATGTCTGCTTCCGCACCGTTGAACTCTTCACGTTTATCGACCACTGCGTAGTGAGTCACGCCGGAGTCAAACCAAACGTCTAGAGTATCCAAGACTTTCTCATATTGAGCTGCGTCATCACCCAGCAATTCCGCTGCATCGATATCCCACCATGCTTGAATGCCTTTTTGCTCCACCACTTGAGCGACTTTTTCAATCAGCTCAGACGTGTTTGGATGCAGCTCTGCGGTTTCTTTGTGTACGAAAAGGGCAATTGGCACACCCCAAGTACGTTGACGTGAGATACACCATTCAGGACGACCTTCAATCATCCCTTCGATACGGCTTTGACCCCATTCAGGCATCCACTGAACACCTTTGATAGACTCGAGCGCTTTAGCACGTAAGCCAGCTTGGTCCATAGAAACGAACCATTGAGGTGTCGCACGGAAGATGATCGGCGTTTTATGGCGCCAGCAATGTGGGTAGCTGTGCTCGTAAGCATGGTGATGCAGTAGCGCGCCTTTTTCTTTTAGCGTTTCTACTACAGCGTCATTCGCTTTAAATACGTGCTGACCAGCAAATAGTTCTGTGTCTGGTAGGTAAACACCGTTTGAGCCCACTGGGTTTGCCACTTCTAGGTTGTACTTTTGGCCAACCGCAAAGTCTTCCTGACCGTGGCCAGGCGCAGTGTGAACCACACCAGTACCTGAATCAGTCGTCACGTGATCACCAAGGATCGCCGGAACAGTGAAATCGTAGAATGGGTGTTGGAACTGAGTAAGCTCAAGATCCGCACCTTTGGCAAAACCAAGGTTATGGAAGTGCTCGATACCCGCACGATCCATCACATCTTTCGCCAATTCCGCCGCAACGATAATACGCTCAGGGTTGTCACCCTCAACTTGGATAAGCACGTACTCAAGATCATCACGCAGACACACTGCGCGGTTTGCAGGAAGTGTCCAAGGCGTAGTTGTCCAGATGACGATGGAAACGTCACCCTGACCTTGATGGCCTTCATTCAAAGAGAATTTCGCTAATAGTGCAGCTTCGTCAGTAGCCTTAAAGCGCACATCAATAGAAGGAGACACTTTGTTCTTGTACTCAACTTCTGCTTCTGCCAATGCAGAACCACAATCGGTACACCAGTGAACAGGTTTGAAACCTTTCAATAAGTGACCGTTATCAGCGATCTGACCAAGCGCACGGATGATGTTGGCTTCCGTCGTGAAGTCCATGGTGCGGTAAGGTTTATCCCACTCACCCATGATGCCAAGACGTTTAAAGCTCTCTTTTTGACCTTCTACTTGGCCCGCTGCGTATTCACGACATTTTTCACGGAACTCAGCAGCAGTCACTTTTTGACCTGGCTTACCCACTTTTTTCTCTACCATCAATTCAATTGGCAGACCGTGGCAGTCCCAACCTGGAACGTAAGGTGCGTCAAAACCTGAAAGTGTTTTGGATTTAATAATAATGTCTTTAAGAATCTTGTTTAGTGCGTGACCAATGTGAATATCACCGTTTGCATATGGAGGGCCATCATGCAACACAAATGATTTCTTGCCTTTTTTCGCTTTACGGATTTCACCGTAAAGGTCTTCTTGATACCAACGCTTTAGCATTTCTGGCTCACGTTTAGCCAGATCGCCGCGCATCGGAAACCCTGTTTCAGGTAAGTTCAGGGTATCTTTATACTCACTCATCGATTCTTAATTCCGTTATATTGGGCGAAAGTTAGACATTATGTTGTTCGGTGGAATAAACCGTTCAACGCTTTAGCTGACGCAGCCACACCCTTGCTGCCTCAGCATCCAATTCAATTTGCTGTTTGAGTGCGTCAAAAGACTCAAACTTCTTTTCATCACGCAGTTTATGCAAAAGTACCACTTCTAACTGTTTGCCATACAAGTTGGCTTGAAAGTCGAATAAATGTACCTCTAACTGCTGACGAACACCGTTAACCGTCGGTCTTTGGCCAATATTGGCCACACCACCAATCGGTTTGTTATCCAAGCCTAGCGCTTGAACGACATACACGCCAGAAACGGGAGAAACACAGCGTTTTAGCGGAATATTGGCGGTAGGGAAACCTATCGTCCTGCCTAATTTACGGCCATGTGAAACACGCCCGCTAATGCTGTAATCCCGCCCTAACATTTGAGCGGCAACCGCTAGCTGATCGTGAGCAAGCGCTTCACGAATGGCGGTACTACTGACTCTTAACTGCGCTAAACAGAAGCTTTGGGTATTCACTACGGTGAAACCGTATTTTTTGCCCGCTTCTTGCAGCATGGCAAAATTGCCTTGTCTTGCTTTACCAAAACAAAAATCATCGCCAACAACGAGAAACTTAACACCCAAACGTTCAACCAACAAGTCGCGAATAAAGGCATCCGCATCTAAGGAAGCGAAATGACGATTAAAGTTGACGCACAACAATCGATCGATCTCAAGCTTAACCAATTGGACAAACTTATCGCGTAAACGTGTTAAGCGTGCAGGGGCTTTCTCTTTGGCAAACAACTCCAAAGGCTGAGGTTCAAATGTCATCACGACAGAAGGTAACGACATTTCCCTAGCTCGCAGAGAGACTTGACGCAACACTTCTTGGTGCCCTAAATGCACACCATCAAAGTTACCTATGGTCAATACACAGCCGCGATGCTGTGGTTTTATATTGTGTATACCTCGTATCAGTTCCATTTGGATACAGCGAAATGCCTCTATTTTCGTTTTATGCAGTGTCAAACTGGCGGATTATATACCAATCCACCTTACTCTGTCCCAGCTTTTAGGTCTTTTACCCGAATCCCGAGCAAAAAGGCACAAGCAACGTACGCCAATGCGCCAAAGCCGATCAACATCGTCAACATTGCGGCACGATGGGCGGTGGTCCACTCGAGCCAAACACTCATCTCATCAAGTTGCCACAAAATCGCCGCCACCATCACCGCACCAGAAACCACTAAACGACTGATAAATAAAAACGTACGTCGAGAAATTTTATAAACACCAGCGATATGCAAACCTCGGTACAACAGTGCCATGTTAACAAAGGCAGACAAAGCGGTCGCGATAGCCAAACCAACATAACCATAGAACCAAGCAAAAATGGCGTTAAACACCATGTTGGTCACCATAGCAACAATGCCATATTTCACTGGCGTTTTAGTGTCTTGACGAGAATAGTAGCCGGGCGCGAGTACTTTAATCAGCATAAAGTTCAACAACCCAGAAGCGTACGCCAAAAGAGACAGAGAGGCTTGATGCACATCTTGTGGGGTAAACTCACCACGCATAAACAGCACCATCAGCATTGGCTTGGCCAATACCATCAAACCGAGCATTGCTGGAATGCCTAGTAAGGTGACCATGCGAACCCCCCAATCCATGGTATGGGCAAACCCCTCGCTGTGTGCATCCACATGTTTGCGAGAAAGCGCAGGAAGGATCACCGTCGCAATGGCAATACCAAATAGACCCAGAGGGAACTCAAGCAAACGATCAGAATAGTAAAGCCATGAAATCGAACCGGTTTGCAGGAAACTGGCGATAAAGGTATCAAACAATAAGTTAATTTGACTGACCGATACCCCAAATAAAGCGGGGATCATCAAGGTACGGATTTTGACCACGCCCGGATCGCGCCAACCCCACTTCGGTTTGACTAAAACCCCCGCTTTAATAAGGAAGGGCATTTGAAAAAGAAACTGTACTAAACCACCTAGAAACACACCAATCGCCAAGCCCACTTCAGGTTGAGCCATGATCGGTGATATGTACCATGCACTGAAAATAATCATCACGTTGAGAAAAACGGGTGTAAATGAGGACACCGCGAATTTGCCCATGGTATTGAGAATCGCACCAGACAAGGCAACAAAGGTGATAAACCAAAGATAGGGAAAGGTGATTTTGAGCATAAAGCTGGCAAGCTCAAATTTTTCCGCAGCTGGCCCACCATGTAACCAGTCAATAAACCATCCCGCGCCAAACAATGCCGTGACAACGCCAGAGCCAAGGACACCTATAACGGTAACAATGGACACAATTACCCCCAAGGTACCTGATGCTTTAGCGATGAGATCCCGTGTTTTGTTTAGATCGCCACTGGCGTGGTATTCCGTTAGTACTGGCACAAAGGCTTGAGAGAACGCGCCCTCTGCGAAAAGCCTTCTTAAAAAATTCGGAATTTTGTTGGCAAAGAAAAATACGTCGGCACTGGCACCTGCACCCATTAAATTGGCGACAACCACATCGCGCACTAAGCCTAAAACACGAGAAACCAACGTCATAGCGCTGACGATCATGCCGGACTTGAGTAGTCGTTTACTCACTGTAACCTCGAAATAACACCATAGCTTAACTTTTATCCGCCTTTTGTTATCAATGAAGCGGATATTTATTAGCATTGGTCTAAAAATGCTGTTAGAATCCCGCCATCTTAACCGCGATGACCTTTCTTACCAAAACATGTTTTGGCTACGTTTGGTTTTTGCACAAATCATTTGACAATCGGGCATAAATGAGGGATATTCCTCGCCCTTAAATTGTCACCGAACTAAAGTTTTTGGGAGTTAGACCCTTGGCAAATAACAAATCTGCTAAGAAGCGCGCTATCCAAGCTGAGAAACGTCGTCAGCACAATGCTAGCCGTCGTTCAATGATGCGCACTTACATGAAGAAAACTGTTGCTGCAATCGCTGCTGGCGATAAAGAAGCTGCAACTGCTGCATTCGCTGTAGCTACACCGATCCTAGACCGCATGGCGACTAAAGGCCTTATTCACAAGAATAAAGCAGCTCGTCACAAGTCTCGTTTCGCTGCACAAATCAAAGCTCTTTAATAGAGTCTTGATTCAGTGAAAAAAAGCCGGCTCTATGCCGGTTTTTTTATTGCAATTAAATCACTGATATAAAAAAGCTGGCTTGTAAGCCAGCTTTTCTTTTCTACATGTAACACAAAGGCATTATGCTTCGCAATAAAGGCTATGCAGCAGTTTAATCATTGCTTTTACTTCTTCACTTTTCAGAGTGTAGTAAACCGTTTGTGCTTCTTTACGTGTGGTCACCAAACCATCACGACGCAACCACGCCAAGTGTTGCGAAAGTGCCGATTGACTCAACTGCAGTTTGGCACACAGCTCCCCCACCGAGAGTTCTTGATTGTGTAGCATACATAAGATTTGCAGACGTCTTTCATTGGCCATGGCTTTAAGCAATACGACAGCTTGAGCAGAATTTTGCTCCATATCTTTTAAGTTCATGTGTTGGTCCTCTAGCTACAACTCACATGTCTCAACGGTTGTTGCAGATAGTTGTGTTAAACAATTTTATAATTTAGATTTATATTTTTGTAGATAGTAATCTATTTAGGGTATTAAAGGGAACGGTTTCATTCAAACAATTGGCTAAAATCTGCATCACAGACGTTCTTAACCGCTGGATGCTGGATCATACGTTCCGCGAATATGACGTAATATTCTTCCTTGAGATCGTCCACATGACCGATCAACTGAAGTGTTCTGTCTTCTTCTACTTCTAGCATGTATACCGTGGGCGCAAGAAAAATCACATCATCGTTGTAACGAGCAAAGGCTTTCATCAATGCAACATCATCAAACTCTCCCAGCACATCCGGTTGGATGCCTTGACGATCAAACCATTGTAAAACCTTACGTCCCATCGCCGTTCGGCTTCCAGGAATCAACAGTTTTTTCTGCTCCAAAATTGCGGGAAATTCAGCATTATCTATTTTAGTGGAAGAGAAGAAACTCATGCTTGATTCTCCCAGTTTCTTACTATATAGGCCGGGGCTTTGTGTCGAATCGACAGGGCAATCAGACAGAATCATGTCGAGCTTATGTTGTGCCAAACGCTCCAACAACAATTCGTGTGTCGATTCGTAACAACATAAATGGATTTTTTTGTCTTTAGGTACGGTGATCTTCAGCACCTTACTTACTAACCGTTTTGACAACGCATCGGCAACACCGACCTCAAATAGAATATTGGCATGCTGGCTGTAGTTGACGATATCCAACATCTCATAACTCAAGCCAAACATACGGTCAGCGTATTTGAATACCAATTGCCCAAGCTCCGTTGGCTCAACGGTACGGCCGTTTCGTTTTGTCAACTTGCCTTTCATTCGATCTTCAAGTGCTTTGATTTGCCCGGTAACCGTTTGAGGGGTAAGAAACAGCGCATCGGCCGCCTTAGTAACGGAACCTTGCTTACAAACCATCCAGAAATAATAGAGGTGATTATAATTGAGATGTGACATAACCCTTCCTTAAAAGAAACCACTGTCGCTCCTGAGAACAGAACAAATATGACAGACGTCGCCAATTATATCGGGAAAACCGAACTTAAATCGCTACAACATTAAAAAAAACAGAACCAATCAATTTCATATTGTCATATTTTGTGACATAAGCCTCATCAATCGAACAAAAAACAACCTCTAAGAAAATCATAAAAAACAAATTAAAATCAAAAACTTAAACTGATTCATTTTTTGATTCAGAAAATTAATCTGTGATCTTTGATGAAAAAATCTGGATGACACCGAACTGTCATATTACTGAAATATTTCATCTCTACTATCAGCCTCAGTTTCAACAACAGACCAAACTGAGATTTAGAAGGTCAATGGAGAAAATTATGATGAACCAAGCTACTACGGCAGCAACGCCAATTTCGAGCACAACTCGTTGGCTTCGCTGGGCTAACTTGGCATTCATGTTATATCTACTGCTACTTGCAGTATCTATGGTTGGCAGTGGCTTTAAACTAGCAACTGGCGATCAAGCCAAAATTCTTTTTGAGTTTGCCTCTCACCCAGTCGCTGGCCTAATGATAGGTCTTGTTGCCACCGCATTAATTCAATCATCCAGTACAGTGACCTCAATAATCGTTGGTCTTGTTGCGGGTGGTTTACCGGTAGAAACCGCTATTCCTATGGTTATGGGTGCAAACATTGGCACCACAGTAACAAACACCTTGGTTTCTCTTGGCCATGTACGTTGTAAAGAAGAATTTAAACGCGCTTTCGCAAGTGCGACGATTCACGATTTCTTTAACCTGCTCGCTGTTGCTATCTTCCTACCATTAGAGATGATGTTTGGAATTTTGCAGAAAATCTCTCACTGGTTAGTGTCGCCACTACTGAATACTGGTGATATGAGTATGAAAGGGTTTGACTTCATCAAACCAATTACCAAACCAGTCGTAAGCGCAGTGAAAGGTCCATTAAGCACTTTTGGTGATACTTTTGCGGGTGTTGCTCTGATTGTACTAGGCATTGCGACCATCTTCGTTGCTATCACGGTGATGGGTAAATTGATGAAAAGCCTGATGGTTGGCCGCGCTCGTGACATCCTGAAGAATGCAATTGGTCGTGGTCCTATCCACGGTATCGTATCAGGTTCTATTGTAACGGTATTGGTTCAGTCGTCATCGACGACGACAAGCCTAATGGTTCCACTGGTTGGTACTGGTGTACTAAAAGTACGTGATGTTTACCCATTTACTCTGGGTGCGAACATTGGTACTTGTATTACCGCACTGCTTGCAGCGACGGCAGTTTCTGGTGAGTTTGCTGTGTTTGCTCTGCAAATCGCGTTGGTTCACTTAACCTTTAACGTATTAGCGACACTGTTTATCTTTGGTATTCCGTTCCTGCGTGAACTGCCAATCAAAGGCGCCGAGTTTATCTCAGAGATGGCGATCAAGAACAAAGCAGTGGTAGCTGGTTACCTACTCGCTGTCTTTATCTTCATCCCAGGCACGATTTTGGCGCTGACCGCATAATTGTTTGTTACGCAAATGACCTAAGGAGAGCTTTTCACGCTCTCCTTTTTTATTTCCAATAACCATCACTTTTCATTGGCAAAAGTCTTTGTCTGATACAAACTGAAGAAAAAACAGCAGTGATGTAATGATGGAACATTCAGACAAACAACAACTCCTAGCCGCAACCGGGAAAATCGATGAACAACTTTCGCTGTTAGTCGACAATATTGATATTTTGAGTAGTGTCACTCCACAAAACTACAAAGAAGAGCGTCAACGTTTTTTCGATAATCGTTTCTCGGTCGAACCTGAGTTTACTTATAAAAATCAAACCTTCGATGTCCATCAGGCCAAACGAAACCTCTACTCTCTGCCGATTGAGTTGATAGAGCACCCTCAACTGCGTCAGCTTTATGCCGAAGTCATTCAATCGTACGCAGATAAACTGGATCAACTGTGCAGCATTGGCCAACCTGAGTTTCTCTACAACTCCCTGCGCTATTATGGTGAACCAAGCAGCAAAGACATCCGCAATGCCAATTTCTTACTGCATCTTCCCATTGAAGAAGAGGCGTCACAGCGTCATGATTGCAACGAGATTGCCACGTTTATGCAGCAGTTTTGTCTAGATCATGGTTACACCGGTGAGATTGAAATCAACAACAGTATGATTGCCAATGCATTGGTCTCAGGCACCAAAGTCAAAATCAACGCCTCTGCAAGCATCACCACCAAAGAGCTTCATGCCCTCGCTCATCATGAGTTAGGCGTTCACCTACTAACCACTCTCAATGGCCGAGCACAACCGCTGAAATTACTCAGCTTGGGCTGTCCTGTGAATACCACCACACAAGAAGGTTTGGCTATCTTGTGCGAGTTTCTCTCTGGGCACTTTAGCCTTAAACGTCTTAGAACTTTAGCGCTGCGTGTGATCGCGGTAGAGTCGATGATCAAAGATCGTGATTTTAGAAACACATTTTTGCTGTTGAAAGAGCAGTACAAAGTGGACGACATGACAGCATTCACTATCACGGCTCGAGTTTATCGTGGAGGTGGCTACACCAAAGACTACCTCTACTTGCGAGGCTTCAGAGAGATACTCAACGCCTACGATCAATTAGGTGATGACTTTAATGTACTGTTGGCAGGAAAAACCGAAATACGCTACTTCTCAGCGATTAAATCGCTGATAAAAGATGACATTATTCTTCCACCAAAATTTATTAGCCCAGCTATCGCCAAACCTGCACCCGCAGATCCTATCTATAAGTTTGTCGCCAATGCGCTCAAATAGCACTGACCTAACAGGTAGCAAAAAGGGCTCTAAGAGCCCTTTTCAACCATCGTAATGTTATACCGAGAATGGGTACTGGATTGGGTCATGATGTTCATACCCCTCAACCCAGAAATCATCCAAAGTGACCCAAGTTTCCAGATCTTCCAAAGATTTGATCTCAGGATTGATGTGGAACGTTGGCGCTTGTAACGGTTCTCGCTTGAGTTGTACATCACGCATCAGCGCTAACTGATCTTCATAGATATGTGCATTAACAATCTTATGGAACGCTTGGCCTGGTTTCTTGCCCGTAATCTGCGCCATGATCGCCAAGAACACATACACCTGGACCATGTTGAAATTCAGCCCTAGCGGTACGTCACACGAACGTTGTGTGCTGTTGAGGTATAACGTATCTCCCAGCAGTGAGAAGTGATGGCTGTACATACAAGGGCGTAAACAGCCCATATGAAACTCACCAGGGTTGTAGAAATTGAGGATCTCACCGCGATCGTCTACTCCGCGCGTCAGGTCATCGACAATTTTACGCAATTGGTCGATATGACCACCATCCGGCTTTGCCCAAGCTCGCCCTTGCACGCCGTAGACACGGCCCATGTCATCTTCGCCTTTGCGATATGGGTTATTCAACCAAGCGTCATTGAGATTGGCGTTCGCATCCCAGGTTTTCGTGCCTAACTTGCGAAAATCTTCCGCATTGTCATAGCCTCGAATATAGCCAAGCAATTCTGCAACCGCCGCCTTCCAGAAACTCTTACGCGTGGTAACCAAAGGAAATTGATTGTTGGCAACATCGTAGGTTAAATCCGCGTTAATCACAGTAAGGCAGCGCTTACCGGTGCGTTCATTTTCAACCCAGTGCCCTTCATCCACGATGCGACGGCACAATTCTAAATATTGTTTCACTTCAATTCCTTACTTCACGGTTACTTTGTCTTGATAGTGGCCACGTTTATAAGCCCAAGCCATCAGCGCCAATCCACCAATGATCATTGGTGACGAGAGGATTTGTCCCATCGAAATAAAACCACCAAACAGACCCAGTTGCGCATCTGGCTCACGCACGTATTCAACGAGGAAACGGAATGTACCATATCCCGCTAGGAATAAACCAGATACAGATCCTAAAGGTCTAGGTTTGCGGATAAACCAGTTGAGGATAAAGAACAGCACCACCCCTTCTAATGCCATCTCATACAATTGCGAAGGGTGGCGTGGTAGTGGTCCGCCTGTTGGGAACACCATCGCCCAAGGCACATCGGTCACTCTGCCCCAAAGTTCACCGTTCATAAAGTTGCCTAAGCGCCCTACCCCTAAACCAAATGGCACTAACGGAGCAACGAAATCCGCCACTCCGAAAAAGGTTCGACCATTTTTCTTCGCGTACCAGAGCATAGCCGTAATGACACCCAGCAAGCCGCCATGGAAAGACATACCACCAGTCCAGACTTTAAAGAGGTAGATCGGATCGGCGAGGAAGAGATCGAAGTTATAGAACAGTACGTAGCCAATGCGACCACCCAGTACAACGCCAAGAAATCCAGCGAACAGCAAATCCGAAACTTGTTCACGCGTCCAGCCACTGCCCGGTTTGTCTGCTCGACGATTAGCAAGCCACATCGCAAACAGAAAACCAAATAGATACATCAACCCGTACCAACGAACTGAAATCGGTCCTATCGAGAAAAAGACGGGGTCGATATTAGGAAAAGGCAGGTAACCCTGAGACATAATAAGTACTCTTAATCATCAACTTAAAAATAACGCGGCTAGACTAACATGCTGAGCGCGACAAACATTAAAAACAATGCAAAGATTTTTTTCAGCTTTGCCGTTGGAAGCGTGGTGGCCCAGCGAGCACCAATGCGAGTGGTGAGCATAGAAGTGCCAGCAATAGCAAACAAAGCGGGTAAATAAACGTACCCTACACTGTAATCAGGTAATGAAGCGACGCTGTAGCCATGCAGGATGAAGCCCGTCATACCGGCAATCGCAATTACACAACCACAGACTGAGGAGGAACCCACCGCTTTGCGCATTTCAACGCCATGACGATTAAGAAACGGCACGGAAAGTGAACCACCGCCAATTCCTGCAAGACTCGATACGACACCAATGCCTGTGCCATATAGCATGGTGACCGGACTGCTAGGCATATCACGTGTTGCTGTCACGCGAATAGAGCGAAACATTTGCAAAGCGAGGAATAACACAATGATGCCAAACACGCGCGGCAGATATTGTGTCGGGATCCACTCAGCAATATTGGCACCGACAAAGCCACCAATCACCACTCCGGGCATCAACCACTTCACCACGAAGATATCCACATTTCCCAGTTTAAGGTGATTGAATGCCGAAGAACCAGAAGTGACGATAATGCTCGCCAGAGAAGTGGCTAGCGCCATATGCATACTGAGTTCTTGTGGAATACCAGCCCAAGGCAACAAATACAGAAGCGCGGGAACAACAATTAAACCACCACCAATGCCCAGCAAACCAGCCATGACACCCACAAAGCCACCTAATACCAGTAGCACACTCAATAGTTCAATTGTCACAGCAACCTACTTCTTACCTGCACGGATAAATCCGGCAAAATCATGATGAATAAAAAACTCTCGCATCAACTGTTGGATCTCTTTTCCATGAGACAGAGACAACGCTTGCTGCGATAAACTTTGAAGCTCACTGAGCTGACTATGGCGGATGAGATATTTAATGCGCGCAACGTTCGAGGTGTTCATACTCAAACTCCGGTAGCCCAACCCGATTAAGAGCAAAGCACCAAAAGGATCTCCCGCCAACTCGCCACAAATACAAACGGGTAAATTATTGTGCCCACACTGCTGATAGATCTGCTGCAGCGCTTGCAATACCGCCGGATGCAATGACTCATAGACATCCGAAACTCTGGCATTGTTCCGGTCAACTGCCAATAAATATTGCGTTAAGTCGTTCGTCCCCACCGAGACAAAATCCACGCGTTGAGCTATCGATGGAATCAAATAGACCATAGAAGGTACTTCAATCATCACGCCGATTTCAGGCTGCATCACGCGTTCATCCAGCAAAACCACCTCATGGTAAGCCTGCTGAATTAGGCGGATAGCATCCTCCAGCTCTCCAATCCCTGAGATCATCGGCAACAAAATACTGAGGTTATTGTGCTCTGCGCTAGCACGTAGCATAGCCCTCAACTGAATAAGGAAGATATCAGGATGGTCAAGGGTAAAGCGAATGCCACGCCACCCCAAAAATGGGTTGTCTTCTTCTATTGGTAAATAAGGTAAAGGCTTATCTCCACCAATATCCAACGTACGCATAACCACTCTTTGATTTGGGTAGCTACTCAAGATGGCTCGATATTGCTGATACTGCTCATCTTCAGATGGAAAGCGATGTTGCAACAGAAAAGAGATCTCCGTGCGATACAGCCCAACACCATCCACCCCAGAGTTAATGGCTATATTGCTGTCGGCGCTCAAGCCCGCATTGAGTAATACCTCGACATCGACGTTATCCAGAGTTTTCGCGGGCAGAGCAAGCTCCTTGTTCACCATCGCGAACAATTCACTCTCTTCCGTTACAAGGCTGCGGTACTCACGCAAAATCTGGCGATTAGGCTGAACATAAATCTCGCCGGAGTAGCCATCGACGATCCCTTGCTTGCCATGCACCTCTTCCAGATTCAGGTTTGCCCCCATGACCGCGGGCACCCCTAGCGCTCTGGATAAAATCGCAGCGTGGGAGTTCGCTGCGCCTTCTAACGCAACCACGGCCAATAGGTACTTTTTCGGTACAGACGCTAAAAGTGAGGCGGTGAGTTCATTGGCAACCAAAATCACAGGGCGCTCTATTCTTGGCTGTTCTTGCTCACTGTTGTGTAAAAAAAACAGTAAACGCTGACCCAACTCACGAATGTCATGCGCTCTTTCTCTCAGGTAAACATCAGACATTCGTGCAAAACGGTTAGAGTAACTCTCCACCACTTGTCGTAATGCCCAATCAGCACGATCACCTCGCTCCACGTGTTTTTTCAGATCGCTGCGCAACATGGGATCGTTCAGCAAGTGCGTGAATAAATCGAAAATGGCCAGCGCTTCTTTATTAATTTCGCTATCGAATTTCTTTCGCATACGACGGAAGTCGGCGAGTGCTGCTTCTATAGCCACCAGCAGCCATTCATGCTCTCGCTCTTTATTGAGTGTCGAGGCAGGGCAAACTTCCGACAATATTGGTTGTGAATTGTCGTACCAGAACTCACCAATCGCGACCCCACTTGAAGCGGCAATGCCCTGCACTGCGGCAGGTTTAGATGCCAATGACCAATGGCCAAGACTTTGTGCATGCGCAATGATGACAGCTAGCTGAGCAGATAAAGTGACCAGGAAGGATTCTTCCATCTCGCTGAAAAGTCGTGGTGTTTTCTGCTGGATAACCAGTACGCCCAATACTTTTTTACGATGAATGATCGGCGCGCCTAAAAACGAGTGATACGTTTCTTCGCCTAACTGAGGAAAATATTTGAACGCGGGATGCTTCGAGGCTTCGGCTAAGTTAAGAGGCTCGGCACTGCGCTTTACCAGCCCAACCAAGCCTTCCTCAAACTGGATGTGAATGCTATCGCCATGAAAGGTCAACCCTTGTGTTGCCATCAACTCAAGCCTTTGCATTTCTTCATTGGCTAAATAGACGGTGCAACACTCGGTATTTAATGCTGTGCAGGTTTCTCGTACCAGGGTGTTCAATGCTTGGTGCACATCCTCGACACGAGAAACTTTTTCAACTATCTCCCTGAGTTGACTCAGCATAGCTATCCTCTTCGTTTAGTCTTTTTACCTTTTAATTTACGTTCGCGAAAAGGCATGGCTAACGATGCAAATTCCTTCATCGCACGACGATATACGTCTCGCTTAAATGAAACCACTTGGCGAACAGGGTACCAATAACTCACCCAACGCCAACCATCAAATTCAGGAGAGCTTCCTTTTTGCATATTGATCTTGGATTCATCACACTCAAGACGCAAAAGAAACCATTTCTGCTTTTGGCCGATACAAACAGGCTTAGAGTCCCAACGAACCAGTCTCTTTGGTAGCTTATATCTTAACCAATGACGACTGCTCGCTATAATCTTAACGTCTTTATGCGTTAAACCGACTTCTTCATACAACTCTCGAAACATTGCTTGCTCCGGAGTTTCCCCATCATCAATTCCCCCTTGAGGAAATTGCCATGAGTGTTGCCCGTATCGCTTAGCCCAGAAGACCTGACCATGGTTATTACAAATCACTATACCAACATTTAGCCGGTAACCATCGCCATCTATCACTGGCTAACCTCTAAAATAAGTTTTTTATTGCAGTGATTTTTCCACATATCCCCAGCAGTAGCAAACTTACTGATGTGATATAGCTAAGATTTATCGTGTTTCAGCATCAATTGAATAACTTTACAGCACAAAAACAGTTATCAACACAAGTTTGAGACATGGACCACATTTATTCACCTTTTCTGTGAATAACTTTGTGAAAAATATTGGCTTTTCATCAATGACAGAAGTGTTAGTTGTCTTCAATACATTACTAAGATTCAAGAAAACAAAATAAAAACATTATTTATCATAGGCATAGTGTTAATTTTCATTTTTTAAAACGATCATTATACTGATGATCTTTTAAGCACAAACAGATCGGTCAAAGATCATACAATGGTTATTTTATCCACACCAAAAATCAAATGATTCAAACAGACCACCAAAAATCAAGCGATAATTCACTTACCATATACTGTTTATTGATCCATGACTTCGAAATTTTGCCCAAAAACCTCTTTCACCTGTGGATAACTCACGAACAGATCAAAGAACCACCAACAAAGATCCTCAAACATATCCTTACTGCGACAATATTTGTTACCATACCACTCTTCAAACACAGTGGTCGGTCTTATGAAACCCATCCCTAAAACGGAACATGAATTACTCCAGCGCGCCCAACAGATATCCGGTTGCAGTTTTGCCGAATTAGCGGAAGAAGCTAGGATGGAAGTGCCCTTTGATCTCAAACGCGACAAAGGTTGGGTGGGACAACTGCTTGAGTGGCACTTGGGCGCCGCTGCTGGCAGTAAGCCACAGCAGGATTTTTCCGAACTGGGCATTGAGCTAAAAAGTATTCCTGTCAGTTATGCCGGAAAACCGCTAGAAACCACCTTTGTCTGCGTAGCACCACTAACGGGAGTGCATGGATTAACGTGGGAAACCAGTCATGTGCGCAATAAACTCTCTCGTGTGTTGTGGATCCCAGTTGAAGGAGAACGAGAAATCCCATTAGCTGAGCGTCATGTCGGCACACCGTTGATTTGGTCCCCTTCTGCCGAAGAAGAACAAGTGTTGAAAAACGATTGGGAAGAGTTAATGGAAATGATCGTTTTTGGTCGCTTTGATCAAATTTCCGCTCGCCATGGTGACGCTTTACACCTGCGACCGAAAGCAGCAAACAGTAAAGCGTTGACCGAAGCCTATAACGCCAATGGTAAACCCATCAAAACCTTACCTCGCGGCTTTTACTTACGAACTCAGTTCACCGATCGCATTTTGCAGCGAGCATTCGATTCATTAATTAGTGAGGTTTAAGCTGCAGTTCTATATCGTAATAAGAAGCCAATCGATCACTGCCAACCTCTTCATAAACGTTATGTAGTCTAAGATAGGCTTTTTCCACTCCAAGTTTCATTAACTCTTCTTTTACCAAATCTAAAGAGTGAAAATGCATTATCTCCTCCCCCTGCTTAATCGGTTCAAGATGATGTTTGTACTCAATAGCGAGTAAATATTCATTCGCATCCGAACAGCCAATCACGAACATTTTTGGGGGAACATAACTCTGCTTATGCTGACCATGTAGCCAAAGATCAAGTTGATGTTTTTGCATATACTACCCTCAACTTCGCTAACGATTTATCCAGATAAAGTGTAAGTGTAGTCCATTCAAGCGTCCCCATTAAAACCGAACTGCGCATTTATTCATCAAATTATCACTAATGATATTGTTCAATATCTTCTTCAACTTACTCTTCACTCGACATAAGATGATTTAACAGCACAATATTAGATAACCAAGGAAGTGCCATGCTCTATACCAAGTTGCCTCATTCGACACTTGAGATCAGTAAGATATGTTTAGGCACCATGACGTATGGTGAACAAAATAGCCAGCAACAAGCCGTTGAACAACTTAACTACGCAATCGCGCAAGGTGTCAATTTTATTGATACGGCTGAAATGTACCCTGTTCCTCCCAAAGCCAACACACAAGGTCTCACCGAGCAGTTTATTGGTAATTGGCTAACGAAAAGTGGCAAACGAGAGAAAGTCGTGCTCGCGACCAAAATTGCCGGGCCACGCAATGTTCCCTATATTCGCGACAACATGAGCTTAAATCGACGCCATATTCACACAGCGATCGATGACAGCCTGACACGCTTGCAAACCGATTATGTCGATCTCTATCAGTTGCATTGGCCTCAGCGTCAAACCAACTGCTTTGGTCAACTCAACTACCCTTATCCCGATACGCAAGAAGATGTGACGCTCATTGAAACGCTAGAAGCACTGAATGAACTCGTTAAAGCGGGAAAGGTACGTTATATAGGCGTGTCTAATGAAACCCCTTGGGGCGTAATGACCTTGCTGCGTTTAGCTGAAAAGCACGACTTGCCAAGAATTGTTTCGATTCAAAATCCCTACAATTTACTCAATCGCAGCTTTGAAGTTGGCTTGTCCGAAATTAGCCACTACGAAGGCGTTCAACTGCTTGCTTATTCTCCGATGGCATTCGGTACACTGAGCGGTAAGTATCTCGATGCCGCTCGCCCACAAGGCGCTCGCTGCACTCTCTTTGAGCGTTTTCAGCGCTACTTTACCCCACAAGGGATAGAAGCAACCAAAGCGTATGTTTCACTCGCCAGAGATTACGGCTTGGATCCCGCGCAAATGGCACTGGCTTTTGTTAATCAACGTCCATTTGTCGCCAGTAATATCATTGGTGCAACGACTCTCGATCAGCTTAAAGCCAATATCGAGAGTCTCAATGTCAAGTTAGAAGATGAGGTGTTAAATAAAATACAGCAGATTGGAACCACCTACTCCAATCCATGCCCATAGCATTGCGGGCTGTAACCACAAAGGTTACAGCCCTTTCGATTACGTCGGTATTCGCGCACTAAGCACACGACGAATATGGCGGATTCGACGCGCAACTTTGACTTCATCCGGAGTGGTGTTTGGATTCGCTCGACCACCTTCATCTAAACCAATGTCTCTTAGCAAGAAGGCGTTGTTCCAAGGAATCTCATAACTACTACGACGGACACGTTTCGCCCATTCACGTTCTTCACGTTTTAAATCGGCTTGAACCAAAATAGTGGCTAATTTCAAATAAATAGAGTGACGCATTATTTTTCTCCAAATAAGAATGATTGCTGAGAAAAATGACGTGCTTTTCGGGTAGATCAACTCGTAGAGAGAGACACAAACTAAGCTGCCATTTTCCGCAGCTCAGTTAAATAACAATGAGGGTGCGGATTAACTAACCATCGATAGCGGTATCAGCGCCGATGCTGATAGCCACACTCATCTCAGAGGAATGAGCATCACGAAGAGCACAAACGGGTTGATTTGCATTCAATTTCAACATGTTAGCCCCCTTCAATGGTTTATTAATCCTAAAAAGTTTGATGTAGTATAACTCGAAAGTTATGGCTAAATTGTAAGCAAAGGTGACTATTAATCAATCACTTTTTAGCCTATGCAACAATTACAAAATATCCTACTAAATGTCAGTTGCATATTGATTGGTTATAACATATTCACCTTAGCAATATGAGGTTGCTAGATGATTATCTGAATGTAAAAAGGCCATTCGATAGAATGGCCTCAAGATTTGGGAATTCTTAACAGGATATTCCACTATACCGTTTGTTCTGTAATCAAGTTGTGCTTGTTGAGAAGTCTATACATCGTCGCACGTGAAACCCCCAACTCTTTGGCTGCATTCGAAACCTGACCAGAATGAGACTCAAGCACCAGCAACAGCGCATCGCGCTCACTTTTTTCACGGATATTTTTTAAGCTGCGTTTACTATCACCACGTTTAGGAAGATCCAATTGCGGCACATCGATGATTACACTGTCAGACATCAAGACCGCGCGCTTGATCTGATTCATCAGCTCGCGCACATTGCCAGGCCAGTAGTATCTCATTAGAGCTCGCATCGCTTCTTCTGAATAGCCTTTTGCTTGAGCATTGTACTCTTTTGAATATTCTTGGAGATAGGAACGAGCTAATAGAGCGATATCACTGGCACGCTCTTTGAGGCTTGGTACGTTAATCCGCAGTACATTGATGTAGTGGTATAACTCTTCGCTAAAATCCCCATCGATCAGTGCTTTTTCAATATCAGAAGCATTCGCCGTCAAAATACGAACATTGACCTTCTTCATACCATCGCTGGTTTCTATCGTTCCTTCTTGCAAGAAACGCAATAAGTGCAACTGCTGAGTTTTGGAAATGGTCAAAATATCATTGAGTAAAACGGTTCCACCATCGGCCTGCTCTAGAATCGAAGGGCCAGCCTGCACATCAGCCCCAATGCCAAACACTTCGGATTGAAAGCGTTGTTCACTCATCGCACGACATTTTACAGAGAAGAATGGCTTCATCGCACGAGAAGAGATTTTGTGGATGGCTCGAGCCACGGTTTCCTTACCGGAACCATTTTCCCCATTGATCAGAATACTCACATCGGTAGGACCAATGCGTTTAATTTGATCGCGTAGACGCTTCAAAGGCACCGATTCCCCAATCAGCCCCATATCTTGATTGTTACCAAACGTCGGCCAAACTTTTTTCTCAAGTTTGAGCATGCCCAATTGATGACCTATCGTGCTGAGAAGTTGTGCGTCAGGGATAGGGGCAGTGAAAAAGTCGATGCAGAAGTTAACGATAAACTGGCAAATGGTGTCAGAGCTAAGTTGCTGTTCACGAATGAAAGCAATCCAACGCACATGCTTATGTGTACTGACCAAATTTGCTATGCCATTTAAACTGAACTCATCATGACTGAGATCGACGATACCAATGCACGGGCCGATATCTTCGAGCAATGCGTCGACTTTACGTAAATCTGCACACTGGTGGCATTTCCAGCCTACCTGCTCCAAAACGGACAACCAAGGCTCATAAGTGCCACCAACTACAACCAATGAGCCTGGCACAGAATCCATCTTAAACTGAGTCGCCATATACAACCTTTTCACAATTTCGAACATGAGTGACATTATCGAGACTAATGATCGACAAGTCTGTATCACATTTGAGACAGTGTATTAATTCTAAACTCAATAACCAATAGTTGGAATGCAGTTAGCATTTCGTTGTGTAAATAGAACTATGCTCAGTAAAAAAAACCACCCGAAGGTGGTTTTTTAAGCTTTCTGTTTAAGCTATCTGATTACGCTTGTGGGCGCATTGCAGGGAATAGAATAACGTCACGAATCGTGTGCGTGTTGGTCAGTAGCATCACGAGGCGGTCGATGCCGATACCTTGACCTGCAGTCGGTGGTAGACCGTGCTCGAGTGCCGTTATGTAGTCTGCATCGTAGAACATCGCTTCGTCATCACCCGACTCTTTCGCTTCAACCTGTGCTTTGAAACGTGCGTCTTGGTCTTCTGCATCGTTAAGCTCAGAGAAACCGTTCGCCACTTCACGGCCACCGATGAAGAACTCAAAGCGGTCTGTGAAGAACGGGTTGTCATCGCTACGACGAGCCAGTGGAGAGATATCTGCTGGGTAGCCCGTGATGAACGTTGGCTGCATTAGTTTAGGTTCTGCTGTTTCACCAAAGATCTCTTCAAGAAGCTGACCACATGTCCAGAAAGGTTCGACTTCTACGTGAACCGATTTCGCGATAGAAACCATTAGGTCACGGTTTTGAATGTCTTCTTCTGTTAGCGCTTGGATTTGCGCGTGGTCTGGGTTGTAGTGCTTGATCGCTTCAAACATGCTCATGCGAGCGTAAGTACCACCAAACTCAACAGTATGCTCACCGTAAGGCATTGACGTTGAACCTAGGACCTCTAGAGCAACAGAGCTTAGTAGTTCTTCAGTTAGGTCCATCAGATCTTTGTAGTCCGCGTACGCCATGTAGAACTCCATCATCGTGAATTCTGGGTTGTGACGTGGAGAAAGACCTTCGTTACGGAAGTTACGGTTGATTTCGAATACGCGATCAAAACCACCAACAACTAGACGCTTCAGGTATAGCTCAGGCGCAATACGTAGGTACATTGGCATATCTAGCGCATTGTGGTGCGTAACGAATGGACGCGCACTCGCACCGCCAGGGATCACGTGCATCATTGGCGTTTCAACTTCCATGAACTGTTTAGAGATCATGAAATTACGGATTGCCGACATCACTTTTGAACGTACTACAAACGCGTTACGAGAATCTTCATTCACGATGAGGTCAACATAACGCTGACGGTAACGCATTTCTTGGTCAGTGAGACCGTGGAACTTCTCTGGCAGTGGACGAAGTGCTTTGGTCAGCAACTCGTACTCTGTCATATTTACGTATAGGTCGCCTTTGCCAGATTTGTGCAGCGCACCCTTCACACCGATGATGTCACCGATATCCAGACCTTGGTATTTGTCTTTCAGTACTTTTTGTACATCTTTGTCCGCGTAAGCCTGGATACGACCTGAAGTCTCTTGGATCACTAGGAATGGTCCACGTTTCGCCATAACACGGCCAGCAATAGCAACCACGTGATTAAGTGCTTCTAGCTCTTCCTTACTCTTTTCACCGAACTCTTTTTGAAGGTCGCCAGCAAGGCTGTCACGACGGAAGTCGTTTGGGTGGCCATTTGCTTTGCAGCTCTTTCGGATTTGATCCAATTTTGCACGGCGTTCAGCAATGAGCTTGTTCTCTTCTGGTGTAGAGGCGTCTTGTACAGTTTCGTTTTGAACAGCATCAGTCATTTTCGATGTATCCTGCTTAGTCGGTGAAAAGCTTAAAGGCCTGATTTCAGGCTAGCTTCAATAAATTTGTCCAGATCGCCATCAAGAACCGCTTGGGTATTACGGTTTTCAATGCCGGTACGTAAATCTTTGATGCGAGAATCATCCAATACGTAAGAACGGATCTGGCTACCCCAGCCAATGTCAGACTTAGCGTCTTCATTAGCTTGTTTTTCCGCATTTTGCTTTTGCAGTTCAAGTTCAAACAGCTTAGCGCGAAGCTGCTTCATCGCTTGATCTTTGTTTTTGTGTTGAGAACGGTCGTTCTGACATTGAACCACGGTATTGGTTGGTACGTGGGTAATACGTACCGCAGATTCGGTGGTGTTTACGTGCTGACCACCCGCACCAGACGCACGATACACGTCAATACGGAGATCGGCAGGGTTAATGTCGATGTCGATGTTTTCATCAATCTCTGGGTAAACAAACGCAGAAGCAAAAGAAGTGTGACGACGACCGCCTGAGTCAAACGGAGACTTACGCACCAAACGGTGAACACCCGTTTCGGTACGCAACCAACCATAAGCATAATCACCGACAATACGTACAGTGACCGACTTAAGGCCAGCAACATCCCCTTCGGAGACTTCAATCACTTCGGTTTTGAAGCCTTTTGCTTCAGCCCAACGAAGATACATGCGAAGCATCATGCTCGTCCAGTCTTGCGCTTCTGTACCGCCAGAACCTGCTTGCAGGTCAATATAGCAATCTGAAGAATCGTGTGCGCCGGAGAACATGCGACGGAACTCTAAGCCCGCGAGCTTCTCTTCTAAAGCTTCAAGTTCTGGACCGATTTCATCAAAGGTCTCTTGATCTTCAGCTTCAATGGCCAGCTCAAGCAAACCTTCAACGTCATCCACACCTTGATCAAGCTGATCAATGGTTTCAACAACCGCTTCCAGTGATGCACGTTCACGACCGAGAGCTTGCGCTCGATCAGGCTCGTTCCAAACGTCCGGTTGTTCAAGTTCTGCGTTAACTTCTTCTAGACGCTCTTTCTTAGCGTCATAGTCAAAGATACCCCCTCAGGACATTTGTGCGCTCAGACACGTCCTGTAGACGGTTTTTAATGGGATTGATTTCAAACATGTTGGCTCAACATTTTAGAGTAGAATTTAACCGAGGAATTCTACTCAAAAATGTGACAGAGATACAGGAAAAATTGGGAAGAAATTTGCCGAATCCTGAAGAGAAAAAAGGAGCGAGATTCGTTCTCACTCCTTTAATGGCGGTTATCGAGCTTCGATGTGTTCAATCATCAATTGCAACGATTGATTGTTGCGAAACTCATTGATATCCAGTTTGTAGGCAAGGCGAACGGTTTTCACCGAGGCATCTGGCCAGCGACGTAAATCGACGTTGAAGGCAATCCCGTCAATCATGATGTTGGTTGGATGGCCTTTGAATAAAGGCTCAAGCATCAATTTTAGATGTTTTTCTCCGACCAATTTCTGGTGCAGCACTTTAAATTCGCCATCAAAAATGGGCTCTGGAAATGCCTGCCCCCAAGGCCCCGCAGATCGCAGCAGCTCCGCTGTATGCATGGAAAACTCTTCAGGCTTGAGTTCGCCATCAGAAAGCACAATACCTTTCAGTGCGGCTTCATCCAATTCGCGTTTCACCAGTTGATCAAACAGCTGACTAAATCGTTCAAAATCGCACTCTTTGATGGTCAAGCCAGCCGCCATCGCGTGACCGCCAAATTTGAGGATCAAGCCGGGATTTTGTGTATCCATCAAATCCAGCGCATCACGCATGTGTAGGCTCGGAATAGAGCGACAAGATCCTTTGATATACCCATCGCCACCATCGGCAAATGCGATCACCGGACGATGATATTTCTCTTTGATTCTCGACGCTAGAATACCAATCACGCCCTGATGCCAATCGCGCTGGAAAAGAGCCAAACCATAAGGCAACTCACTGTTTTCGCCAAACTGCAGACGTTCACAAAACGCCATTGCCTCTTGCTTCATGCCCTCTTCGATTTCTTTACGAGTTTGATTGAGCCCGTCCAGTTCATGCGCCATACGACGCGCCGCGTGGATGTTGTTGCACATCAGCAATTCAACCCCAAACGACATGTCATCCAGACGCCCTGCGGCATTGATGCGCGGGCCCAGTGCAAAACCAAAATCTGCCGCCACCAAACGACGAGCATCGCGCTTGGCCACTTCTATCAAGGCTTGAATACCCGGACGCGCTTTCCCGGCGCGAATGCGCTGCAGGCCTTGGTGCACCAAAATGCGGTTGTTTTCATCCAGCGGCACAACATCCGCAACGGTGCCTAAGGCCACCAAATCCACCAGCTCCATCAGCTTCGGCTCTGCCATACCTTGTTCAGCAAACCAACCGCGTTTACGCATGTGGACACAAAGGGCCATCATCAGATAAAAAGCCACGCCAACCCCAGCCAGTGCTTTGGAAGGAAAAGCGCAGGTCTGTAAGTTTGGATTGACCATCGCGTCTACCTCAGGCAACACTTGCCCGGGTAAATGGTGATCGGTCACCAACACTTTTAAGCCATGCTCTTTGGCATAACGCACCCCCTCAATGGAGGAGACGCCGTTATCCACGGTCATGATCACTTCAGCACCCAAGGCGATAGCCTGCTCGACCACTTCAGGGCTCAAACCATAGCCATCTTCAAATCGGTTGGGCACTAAGTAGTCGACATTGTTGCTGCCAAGCATGCGCAGGGCAAGCACTGAGAGTGCCGAACTGGTCGCGCCATCGGCATCAAAATCCCCGACCACAATAATGCGCTTCTGCTCACGTATAGCCTCAAAAAGCAGCGCCACGGCGAGTTCAATTCCGTGCAATTTTTGGTATGAATGCAGCCCTTTAACGGCGGTTTCCAATTGGCTTACGTCTTGAATACCACGGTTGAGATAGATGCGTTTGAGGATATCCGGCACACTGTCGGGCAAGAGGGAAAGATCGGGTTCTGGTCGTCGTTGTATTTCTATCATGAATTGAATAGAGCCCGCGGGTCAAACGCGCAGGCTCTGCTCCTTGAAGGTTTATGGTTGCTGTAAACGCTCTAGCAGTTTTTCTGGTGGCAAGTAACCAGCAACCAGCTCACCATTTGGCAAGAAAATCGCAGGCGTGCCTGTAATACCGAGTTGCTGACCAAGTTGGTAATGTTGAGCCACGGTCTGCTTGCACTGCTGTAAATCATTTTTCGCTGGGGCAAATTTGCGGTTCACTTTAGCATCATGCATCGCTTCTTGTGGATTAGCGGCACACCAGATGCCCGCCATTTGTTCTGCCACAGGGCCCGTGCCACCTTGGCGTGGGTATGCCATATAACGCACGGTGATACCTAAATCATTGTAGCCCTGCATCTGGCTGTGTAGACGAACGCAGTAACCGCAAGTAATGTCGGTAAACACCGTCACCACGTATTTTTCATCTTTGGCTTTGTACTCGATCGCGCTGTCAGCAAATTCAGCAATTTTCTTGGCGTTGAGCGGCGCTTGGCGTTCTGCAAGCACGTCCTTGTATTGACCATTTTCGTCAATGGCATACAAGGTTCCAGCGATAAAGTGGCTGCCGTCATTAGACGCAAATAACACCCCGCCACTGGTTTGAATTTCGACTAAACCCGCCACATCCGAAGGTTGAATATCCATGATGTTCAGGCCCAACTTTGAAAAACGAGCTTTGAGAGCTTCGCTATCAAAATGCGTGTTCGCCGCCACTTGTGCAGCAGGCTGAGCGGTTTCGACAGCTTGGCTTTCTTCAGCACCGCAGGCCGTCACAAAGAGAGGAAGAGTTAAAAGAGTTAGTCGGCGTAATACGCTCATTAAAATCACCTTGTCGTTATTCCGCGTTAAGCACGCGGATGATGTTGGCTATGAATCTGTTTTAGTCGTTCTGTTGCCACGTGAGTATAAATTTGCGTGGTCGATAAGTCACTATGACCAAGCAGCATCTGTACGACCCTGAGATCGGCCCCATAGTTCAATAAATGGGTGGCGAAAGCGTGCCTCAAAACGTGTGGTGACAAATGATCAGTATCGATACCTGCAATCACCGCATAGAATTTGATGCGATGCCAAAAGGTTTGTCTGGTCATTTGTCTGGCACGCTTACTTGGAAACACCACATCCGAAGAGGTTTCACCCAATAACGCCGGACGACCTTGTTTGATAAAGGTTTCGATCCAGTCGATGGCATTTTCCCCCATGGGCACTAAGCGCTCTTTGCCACCTTTACCCGTCACCCGCACCACACCTTGACGCAAGCTGATGTTTTCCATGGTTAAACTCACCAGCTCGGTAACACGCAACCCCGTGGCATACAGTAGCTCAAGCATGGCTTTGTCACGCAGTTCCACCGGATCATTCGGATCGGGCGCATCCAATAACGCATCGACCTGCTCTTCACTGATGTCTTTTGGCAAACGTTGCGGCAATTTAGGGCTGACCAATAGGGCACTAGGATCATCGGCGCGCACTTTTTCTCGATGGAGATATTGAAACAGACGACGAATCGCTGACAACATCCGCGCTCTTGAAGTCTGCTTGTAGTCTTGATCCACCAAATAGCTTTGGTATTGCTGAAGCCCAGACAGGCTGATGAAATTGAGCCGATAATGATTCGCCTCCATCCACTGCAATAACTTCATCAGATCGTTGCGGTAAGAGGCCAACGTATTCTCTGCGAGGCCTCGCTCCATCCACATCGCATCGAGAAATTGCTCTACGTAGCCAAAATCTTGCATATTAACCGATGCCGTTTGTTGCATGGACACACCTTAAATCATTGTAAATCAACAGTGCTGAGAGTAAGACAGCCACAGATTTAATGCTATAAAAAATCCATTCGGACGCGATATTCGCTGCAATCCTCCGCAGAATCGAGGTAGAATTCGCCATCGCATGGCAAAACAGTACTGATAACGCAGATGAAAATCGGACTTTTTTACGGCTCAACCACCTGTTACACCGAAATGGCGGCAGAAAAAATGCGCGCCATTTTGGGGGATGACTTGGTTGAGATCCATAATGTCAAAGAGTGCGACCTCGCACAAATGGCAGACTATGACCTGCTGCTTCTAGGCATTTCCACTTGGGATTTTGGCGAAATTCAAGAAGATTGGGCCGCCATTTGGCACGATCTCGCCTCCTCGCCTGTGCAAGGTAAAACCATCGCACTGTTCGGTCTCGGTGACCAAGAAGGTTATGGTGAATGGTATCTCGACGCGATGGGATTGCTGCACGATGAGCTTAAAGCGGTAGGTGCGGAGTTTATTGGCTATTGGCCAAATCAAGGCTACCAATTTGAAGCCTCTAAAGCCCTCACTGAAGATGGCAGCCACTTTGTTGGCTTGGCGCTCGATGAAGATTCCCAATACGAATTGAGCGACGAGCGCATTGAAACTTGGATTGAGCAAGTTCTAACGGAATTTCACGACAAGCTGTAACGCTTAAGGCGAATTTTCTGAATCGAGCCAGTTTGTGAATCAGCAGTCAGCAAAAAGCCCGTCACATTGGACGGGCTTTTTATTGTCTTACGCTTTCTTAAAATGCAGCGATTAAGCGGCTTCTTCAGCCAGTTCTTGACGAACAGAGCGGCTGACAAAGAACATACACACAATCGCCGTCATGGTTGGCAGCAACCACGCCATGCCCACTTCAAATAGCGGCAGTACTTTGAATGCAGACACATCCACGCCCGCCACTTTTGCTGCATCAATCAAGGCAAACAACAGTGAAACAAGGATAACCACGCGGTACGCCACTTGTGGGTTTGGTAATTTCTTACGCACGAAAGTCAGTGCCACCAACGCAATGGCCACTGGGTATAGTGCAAACAGGACCGGCACAGACAGAGAGATAAGCTGCGCAAGACCAACATTCGCCACCACAGCACAAGCAACGCCATTGATCACAACCCACGCTTTGTATGAAAGCGGAGTCAGTGAACTGAAGTAATCTGAACACGCTGAGATCAGACCAATTGCAGTGGTTAAACACGCAAGCAGTACAATTACAGACAACACGATTTGACCATAAGGACCAAACAGCGCTTGAACGTATAGGCTGAGAACCACGCCACCGTTGTCTGCACTAGAGGCCACCGCCGCGCTCGTTGCGCCAAGGTAGAACAATGAGATGTAAACAAATGCCAGACCGGCTGCAGCAATGAAACCTGCGTAAATCAGGTATTTAGTCGTTGCAGAACGCTCCGTAATACCACGGCTGCGCAGCGCATCAACGATCAACATGCCGAACATCAGTGAGCCAAACGTATCCATGGTGTTGTAACCTTCAAGGAAGCCTTTGGTGAGTGGCTGTGTTAGGTACTCACCTTTTGCAGCAAGCATTTCACCCTGGGGATCAATAAATACCGCAAGCGCCAAAATAATCAGGCCAACAAACAGCACTGGCGTTAATACTTTACCGATGACGTCAATCAACTTACCTTGCGACCACGAGAAGAACATCGCCACCGCAAAGAAAAGAATCGAGAAAATCGTCAAATGTGACTGAAGCGCATCAGCGAAAAAAGGCTTCACCGCCATTTCATAGGCCACTAGGCCAGTACGTGGCGCAGCAAAAGCAGGGCCGATGATGATAAAGATCAACACCGCCATCAATGTTGCTGCTTGTTTAGGAAGATCTTTGGTTAAGTGATCCCAAGTTCCACCAGCAACGGCAATAGCAATAATGGTGATCAAAGGAAGACCTACTGCCGTCAAAAGAAAACCTGACATCGCTGGTAACAGATGTTCACCAGCTAATTGACCAGCTAGAGGAGGGAAAATAATGTTGCCCGCTCCTAAGAAAAACGCAAACAGCATAAAGCCGACTGCGATAATATCGGTTAGTTTTAAAGTCTGCTTCACAGATAACCCTTAGAATAATTTTGATTGATGTTGTGTATGCATTCGCCGCTCTTTCGACCGACGATTGTGCTAATTTTAGGGGCGCATAATGACGAAACGACCACCAATTGGCAACCTTTAAGCCAAAAAACACTATATTAATTTATATAAATGACAGTATCACAGTGAATGTGACCAAGATCCAATTTGTATTTAGACGGATAAGCTACACAACAACGCATCAAAGTGATAACAGATAGAGAAATAATTCAAACAAATACTTAACAATGGTTTTTCTATCTAAAAATAGGAAAAATGAAGAGATAAACATGAAGAGTGGCACATTAAAAACTAAAGGGTTCAAATTTAAACAGTTTTCAATCGCCAGCAGCAACTCTGGTATGCCCGTCAGTACTGATGGCGTCTTGCTCGGTGCTTGGGCCGACTTCCACTACTGCCAAAATCTACTCGATATTGGTACAGGGACAGGATTGCTTAGCTTGATGTGCGCTCAACGATACGCACATCTTTCGATCACAGCCGTCGATATTGACGCGCATGCCATGGAAGCCGCACAAGAAAACTTCAGCCACAGCCCTTGGCACTCAAGGCTTCACTTGCAACACGGTGACGTACTCAAGCTCAATTTTACACATCGTTTTGATGGCATTATTTGTAACCCGCCTTATTTTAATAGCGGTGAACAAGCCCACGCGACGCAGCGTGCTACCGCCAGGCATACCGATACTCTGGCCCACGATGTGCTGTTATTGCGCTGCAGAGAATTACTCACCCCGAATGGCAAAGCCAACTTTGTGTTGCCACTGACCGAGGGAGAACAATTTCTGCAACTCGCTCAACAGCAAGGTTGGCATCTACATCGGCTATGTCGTGTCAAGCCTAGTCCGAATAAGCCTGTTCATCGCTTACTGTTTGAACTCGGTTTATCCACGGCAACAACGAGTGAAGAGCATCTCACGATCAACAACGGATCGACCTACAGCGATGCGTTCATCGCCCTGTGCCAAGATTTTTATCTCAAGATGTAGAAATAACGTGTGATCAAAATCACCGAACACTCTATAATATTCGCCCTTTTAGACTATTGCTGCCCATCGAACTTTGTATCATTGGGCATTGCTTGTGGAGAACACACTGTGATCAGAACCTTTGCCGATCTTGATCTTGACCCAAACTTGCTGGCTGCCATCGAAGAGATGGGTTACGAGCGCCCAACTCAAATTCAAGCTGAAGCAATTCCACAAGCCCTAGAAGGCCGTGATATTCTTGCTTCCGCTCCGACAGGAACCGGAAAAACCGCCGCATTTGTCTTGCCTGCGCTGCAATACTTGCAAGATTTTCCACGCCGTAAACCTGGACCAGCACGAATTCTGATCCTCACGCCAACCCGTGAACTCGCCATGCAGGTGGCCGATCAAGCTCGTGCGCTTGCCAAAAACACCAGTTTGAACATTTTCACCATCACGGGTGGTGTTCAATACCAAGAACATGCGGATATCCTTGCGACCACACAAGATATCGTGGTGGCGACACCGGGCCGCTTGATGGAGTACATCCAAGCAGAACGCTTTGACTGCCGCGCGATCGAATGGCTGATCCTCGACGAAGCAGACCGCATGCTTGACATGGGCTTTGCTCCAACGGTTGATCGCCTATCCAATGAGTGTCGTTGGCGCAAACAGACCATGCTCTTCTCTGCAACGCTAGAAGGCAAAGGGGTGGAAGGTTTTACCGCGGATCTGCTGAACGATCCTGCGGACATTGATGCAGAGCCTTCGCGCCGCGAGCGTAAAAAAATCACCCAGTGGTATTACCGTGCAGATAGCATGGAGCACAAGCTCGCGCTACTGAAAGACATCATCAACAACCAAGCGGAACGTACGATTGTTTTCCTCAAAACACGTGAACGTCTGGCGGATCTACGTGCTCACCTCGAAAGCGAACAAGTCAATTGCGCTTGGATTCAAGGTGAAATGCCGCAAGATCGTCGTAACAACGCGATTGCTCGCTTCCGCGATGGCAGTGTGAATGTACTGCTTGCAACGGATGTCGCAGCTCGTGGTATCGACTTGCCTGACGTGTCACACGTTGTAAACTTCGACATGCCACGCAGTGCCGATGTTTACCTTCACCGCATCGGTCGTACCGCTCGCGCAGGTAAGAAAGGCAACGCAATCTCTATTGTAGAAGCCCACGACCAACCCATGATGGATCGCGTAGCTCGCTACGTGAAAGAGGATATTAAAGAGCGCTTTGTCAAAGAGCTTCGCCCTCAACACAAGAAGCCGGTGTTTAAGAAGAAAAAGAAAAAAGACGATAAAAAAACGTCAGTGAAAAAGAAAAGCACCAAAAAGAAAAAGTAATGGTTCGATAACGTAAAAGGGTTGGCACTGTGCCAACCCTTTCTGTTTTCAGACCTTAGCTACAGCCAAATCTCAGTGTTGCTCTTCGCGCTTAAACACCAATTCTGTCGGAGTCGACTCTTCTTCGACAAAGTAGTAACCCGCACTGTCAAATTGAGTCAAATCCGCCACACTCGAAATACGATTTTCAATGATGTAGCGCGCCATCATGCCTCGCGCCTTTTTAGCAAAAAAGCTAATGACCTTGTATTGACCGTTCTTCGCATCTTTAAAAATCGGCGTGATCACTTGCGCGTCCAAGGCTTTCGGTTTCACCGCTTTAAAATACTCATTGGACGCAAGATTGATCAACACGTTATCACCTTGAGCCGCAATCGCCTCATTAAGTTTCTCAGTGATCACATTGCCCCAAAACTGATAAAGATTACTGCCTTTGGGGTTGGCTAATTTTGTGCCCATCTCCAAGCGATAGGGTTGCATCAGATCCAGTGGCTTTAATAGCCCATACAGCCCAGATAGCATACGCAAATGTTTTTGCGCGTAATCAAAATCGTCATCGTTGAGCGTTTCCGCTTCAAGCCCTGTGTACACATCACCTTTAAAAGCCAGAATCGCTTGGCGCGCGTTATCTGGAGTGAATTCTTCGCTCCACTCTTGGAAGCGACCCACATTGAGATCGGCGATTTTATCACTCACTTTCATCAACGAAGCCACATCCGCAGGCGTCAACTGGCGGCAAACTTCAATCAACTGTTTTGAGTAATCCACGAGCTCTGGCTGAGTGAACTTGTGGGTCACGAGTGGTGATTCGTAGTCGAGCGTTTTAGCTGGTGAAACAACGATAAGCATGACGATTCTTTCCCTTATTTTCTTTTTGACTAGGGTACAAAAAAAGCCGCGCATTGTCTGCACGGCTTTTCGAATCACAGTGATAGAAATTCTCGATTTCTACCTTAGTCTTTCTTGTTGTTGTCCCAAATGCCGTCTTCCAGTTGAGATTTCAGCTCAGGGAAATCATCCGGATTGAAGGTTGGTAATTTACCCGCTTTCAACTGACGGTTGTAATCTTTTGCCAGTTTGATCACGATGCCAGATAGCAGCAGGATCGCAACTAAGTTCACAATCGCCATCATGCCCATGGAAACATCAGCCAACGCCCATACCACTGGCAATGGGGCAACTGCACCAAAGCCCACAAGACCTAGCACCACAAGACGGAAGACATTTAAACCGGCTTTGTGGTTGTGCTCCAAGAAGACCAAGTTGGTTTCTGCGTAAGAGTAGTTAGCAATGATGGAGGTGAACGCGAAGAAGAAAATCGCGACTGCCACAAAAATGCCTCCCCAACTTCCCACCTGCGAGCTTAACGCCAACTGAGTCAATTCAATGCCCGTGATCTCACCATGCGGCACGTACTCGCCAGACATCAAAATAATCGCAACGGTCGCTGAACAGATCACAATGGTGTCCATAAAAACGCCCAGCATTTGCACGTACCCCTGAGAAGCAGGGTGCGGAGGATATGGCGTTGCTGACGCCGCAGCATTTGGCGCGGAACCCATACCCGCTTCGTTGGAGAACAAGCCACGTTTGATACCATTAATCATCGCTTGTGCAATCGCATAACCCAAACCACCCGCAGCCGCTTCTTGCAAGCCAAAAGCACTCTTTAAGATCAGCATAAGTACGTCTGGCAATTTCTCCAAGTTAGAGAACATCACAAACAGCGCTAAAGCAAGGTAAGCCAACGCCATCACTGGAACGATAAGCTCAGCGGTACGTGCAATACGCTTAATACCACCAAAGATGATCACACCAGAAAGCACAACAATAGCGATACCAACAGAAGAAGCTTCCCAGCCAAAGGCGTTTTGCATCGCATTGGCAATCGAGTTGGCTTGCACCGCGTTAAACACCAAACCAAAAGCGATGATCAGGAAGATAGAGAACAATACCCCCATCCAGCGCATTCCAAGGCCTTTTTCCATGTAGTAAGCAGGACCACCACGATAGTTGCCATCGTCATCTTTGGTTTTGTAGAGCTGAGCTAGAGTACTTTCAGCAAACGATGTCGCCATACCCAGCATGGCAATGAGCCACATCCAGAAAATCGCACCAGGACCGCCGACGGTCAGTGCAACGGCAACACCCGCCATATTACCCGTGCCAACACGAGCAGCCAAACTGGTACAAAGCGCTTGAAAAGAGGAAATACCAGCACTGTCCGCTTTACGGCTGTTTTTCAGCACAGAAAACATGTGGCCAAAATGGCGGAACTGAATGAAGCCGAGTCGAACCGTGAAATAAATTCCCACCCCGACCAGCAAGTAAACAAGAATGGAGCCCCAAAGCAGGTCATTCATAAGATTGATTAAGTCTGTCATCGTTACCTCAAATTGAGTTGCGCTAGTCTGTGCTTCCGAGCCATCCACCAGATTGCTTAACCAAGTGTCAAATTAGCTTGGTGAATTATTATTTTCTATCTGCAATCCAGAATCGTAAATGTCGCTTCATGCATCCGTTTTACGTACTAGCGTTTTTTGACGGGCGGATAATGCAGCCTAGCCACGTAAAAATCAATATGAAACTGTATACTCAATTTTTTATTTTTCACTATTTTTATACCATTTATTAACATACAAGGCAGAGTCAAGAATCAAAAACAGTTACATAAACCAAACAATTCCATTACAACAAAATGTATCGAAATATTTTGTTTTTCATTTCGCGTCAATTCTCTGTTAAGCCAAGAGTGACAAGGCTTTTACTCTTTCCCCACGCCCCCTCGCTCACTTACCTGTTGTGGATGAGAAATTCACAAACGCCTTTTCGGATCCTTACCCGCCTCTCTTTGACTTCGTACTGTATAAACACACACACTGTTAACATTAAAATTCTTTTCATTTAATCGTTTTCGTGAGATCGAACGCTCACTTTTTGAGCGCTCGTTACAAGAAAAATGTGATGCTGTGTTCAGTTTTAATCGAAATCTTCATCATACCGACACAAATGCGAAATCTATCATGGTTATGCTCGAAGAAACTGTGGTACTTAGTGACTGCACAAGCGCTGGTGATTTATGTGAGGTGGCTTATGGATGGCTTTGAACTAGATGACTTACTGGATTTTGAAACAACAAGCACAACGAAAACGCGCTCTAAACCAGTAAAAAGGAAATGGCGTGAAATTGAGGCGATGCTTGACCGTCGTAACTTACTCAAAGAGCTGCGTGATATGGACATGTGTCACGACTACTCACTGGAAGATATTAAGCTCTAACCACATTAACCAACAACAAATAACACTCTTACTCAACGAAAAGGCACCTCTCACAGGTGCCTTTGTTTATTTTGGGCTAGATCATCTCTTTTTCACTTTTCTGCACACGCTCTGCCAGTTGTCGGTAATGATCGGCAATGGTTTCACCAAAGACTGGATCGTCTTCATTAACCAGCCATTGCGATTCCACTTGTTGCCAATCTTGTGTGGTAAAAGACTCGGCGATCAATGGCAAAATCAAGCGCTCTTCAATATCCAAATGTTGCCGTTGTGATGAGATAAACGTCTCTAACTGCTCAATGAACATTGCTTGTGGCACCACAGCATCGTTCAAAATCATATGCACCACATCAGCAAAGGCCGCAGTTTTCTTTGCTAATTCTTTGTGTTCAAGCTCTAGGTTTTCAATGGTTCTCTGCGCGCCGTAGTGCTCTAAATAATGACGATAAAGGATATCTTCTTTCGGATGGTGCACCTTTTCCGCATGATCAGATAAATAGGCGACAATCTCGGCGACCAAACTGTAGTTAATAGGTTGCTCATTTTTGAGTAACTCCACTTTATGGCGCAATATAGCGAGCATGCGCACAATGTAACCGTGTTCGCGTCTTATCCGTTCAATCATCATAGCGTTTCTCCTTAACACCTCATTTGTTGTAAGTGTATAAGATAGAACGCCATCCGGCTTAGATGCTGCTCAAAAAACCATCGTTTTCTACGAGATTACATTCAAATGTGCTTAGAGCGACAAAGGCAGTTGCCAGTCTATCGCTTGCTTTCCTTGATCAAGTAAATGTTGATTCGCTTGTGAAAAATGCTTACAACCCAAAAAGCCGCGGTGAGCAGAAAGAGGGGATGGGTGTGGCGCGGTGAGAACCACATGCTTATGGCGATCAATAAAGCGGCCTTTTTTCTGTGCGTGCGATCCCCACAATAGGAATACAACACCTTGTTGATGCTGATTGATCGCCTCAATCACTTTGTCAGTGAATGTTTCCCATCCTAATGAAGCGTGTGAATGCGCTTTGCCCTGCTCCACCGTAAGCACCGTATTGAGCAGCAATACGCCTTGTTTAGCCCAAGCTTCAAGGTAACCATGCGCCGGGATCTGAAAGCCCTGGATATCCTGCGCCAACTCTTTGTACATATTTACCAAAGAAGGAGGTGTCTTGATACCCGGTAATACTGAAAAACACAAACCATGAGCTTGATTGGGGCCATGGTAAGGATCCTGTCCTAAGATCACCACTTTGACATCTTGAAACTCGGTATAACGAAAGGCATTGAAGACATCCTTTGCTGGAGGGTAAATCACTTTGCCAGCTTGTCGCTCTGCTTCAACAAAATTGAGTGTCTGTTGAAAATAGCTTTGCTCTTTTTCCGCACCAATTACCTCGTGCCAAGTGAGTTGCTGTGTCATGGGGAGAATCCTATTGAAAACCATCAGGCGGTTATTCTATGTCAGGTCACTCCCCTAACCAAATTCATCACAAGCTATTGGTTTTTTTCGTGACTTTGTGGGCTTTTTTGTGGCGTTCTTGCATGCCCCTGCCCGGTAATATGACGGTTCGGTATTGGCCGTCTTGCGACAGAACGCACAACGTAAGTGGAATGGAACATCATGGTTGTAAACATAGTGGCATCCTCCTGTAACAAACTCGATAAACACTATTGTTCTTGTTTGCTATGAAAGAAAGATGCCAATCTGATGACAAAAAGCGCTAAGCGATTGAAGAGAGATGATATTTTCTCAACTGCTCAATTTCTTGCGGCCAAAGTTCAGGTTCAATAGTTTCTAAAATCAATGGGATAGAATCAAAACGGCTGTCTTTCGCAATGTATTCAAAACAGTCCCAGCCAATTTCACCTTTCCCTAGGGCATGGTGCCTATCCACCTTACTGGCTAATTTTACTTTTGAATCATTAATATGCATTGCACGTAAATAGTGCATTCCGACCACACGTTCAAACTCAGCGAAGGTCGCCTCACACGCCTCAGGAGTTCGCAGATCATAGCCTGCGGCAAAGGTGTGGCAGGTATCCAAACAAACCCCAACTCGACTCTTATCTTCAACCTGCTCAATGATTTCTGCAAGGTGCTCAAATCGCCAACCTAAGTTGGAACCTTGTCCGGCCGTGTTCTCTATCACCGCCACCACATCAGGTACCGCTTGATGCGCTAAGTTGATCGATTCTGCGATTAAAGACAAACACGCTTTTTCTGAGATCTTCTCCAAATGGCTGCCTGGGTGGAAATTGAGTAAGTTCAACCCTAGCTGCTGGCATCGCTCCATTTCATCAATAAACGCGAGACGAGACTTTTCCAGCTTCTCTGCTTCTGGCGCACCTAAATTAATAAGATAAGAATCATGGGGAAGAATTTGCTGTGGAGAAAAACCCAACAACGCGCAATTGGCTTTGAACGCCGAGATGGTTTTCTCTTCTAATGGCTTGGCAACCCATTGGCGTTGATTCTTCGTGAACAAAGCAAACGCGTTTGCGCCAATCTCACGCGCCCGCAGAGGTGCATTGTCAACCCCGCCCGCCGCTGAAACATGCGCGCCAATAAATTTGTTACCAAAACGGTTTTTGCTGTTTGTCATTTAATCACTTAACACTTTCAAGATAAGGGGCTAATTACAACCATTTAGCTTAGTTCAGTCAAATTTCCAATTAATTTTGTAGTAAATTTACAACAAAATTAACACTTAACTATTTTTGATGTTATCAAATAAATCGTAATTGATAATTTTTAAAGGGTTTATTGATTTAACTCAATAAAATAACCATCACAAAATTAATGTTTTTAGTTGTTTTTTGACCTAAATCAATACTATTATAATGGATATTAGCTATATAATACTCAGCTCGACAAAATTCGAAAATTAACACCAATAATCACCACGTAAGTGGACTAGGAGATAGTGATGATCCAAGGTATCCAAATTACTAAAGCAGCAAACGATGACCTACTAAACTCAATCTGGCTTCTAGATAGCGAGAAAAATGAAGCTCGCTGTGTAGCGGCAGTTTCTGGCTACGAAGCCGATCAAATCGTTGCAATTAACGAGCTAGGTGAGTTTGAAAGCCGTGAAGTGGCTATCGAAACAGCACCACGCATTGAAGGTGGTCAACACCTAAACGTGAACGTTCTAAAACGTGAAACGCTAGAAGATGCAGTTGCGCACCCAGAGAAATACCCACAGCTAACCATCCGTGTATCGGGTTATGCTGTGCGTTTCAACTCACTAACACCAGAACAACAGCGTGACGTCATTGCTCGTACGTTTACTGAATCTCTATAGTCTATAGAGAGTTCAAGCATAAAAGGCACTGTTTAGTGCCTTTTTTTATGTTAACTGTTTATTCGAGACATACACAAAAGCCACGATATAAATCGTGGCTTTGAGTGGCTTTCGATAACAATCGTTAGTCGACTTTGTTTAGATGGACATCCATTTGTGGGAATGGGATCTCGATACCATTTGCATCTAATGCTTCTTTAATAGCCTGCATCGAATCAAAATACACTGCCCAGTAATCTTCTGTTTTACACCATGGGCGAACCACAAAGTTCACCGATGAATCTGCAAGTGCAACAACACCGATCGTCATGTCTGGATCTTTCAAAACACGTGCATCTTTTTCTAGCGTCTCACGGATCACTTGCTTGGTTTTTTTCAGATCTGATTTATATGAAACGCCGATAGTTAGATCGACACGACGTGTCGCATGGCGAGAATAGTTAGTGATCGCACCACCGATAACGCCAGAGTTAGGCACTACCACCATCTTATTGTCAGGCGTTTTCAATACCGTTTGGAAGATCTGAATCGCTTCAACAGAACCTGCGACACCGCTAATTTCCACGTAGTCACCCGATTTAAACGGACGGAATGCAACGATCAAAACACCAGCAGCAAAGTTTGATAGAGAACCTTGTAAAGCAAGGCCAACAGCAAGACCCGCCGCACCGATCACTGCAACAACAGAAGCAGTTTCAACGCCAACACGACCTAAAGCCGCAATCAATACGATAACAAACAGCAAGTAACGAACTAAACCGTGGATAAACTCCACTACCGCTTTGTCCATTTCTTTCTTATTGAGAACTTTCGCCACACTGTTCGCAACGGCTTTCACAATGATGTTACCAATGAACAGAATGACGATCGCAGAAATAATGTTCACACCGTACTGAATCAGTAGATCGGAGTTGTTAGTTAGCCAAGTTTCAGCCTGATTTAGACCATCCACTAATGAGGTATCAATCCCCACTGTTTCACCTGCCATAATGTTATTCCTCAAGTTATGACTTTAAAAATGGTACTGGCGACATATACGCCGTTCTTGTTAGTCATCTGAATATACGTCAGAATTTTGGCACGATATCTTATTTTTGACATTTTGCAAAGTCAGGTTTTTGCAAAAGCTGTCAAAACAGAGATTTACACTCCTTTTAATATCGCAGATCAAGAGTAAGCAATTATTTCAAACTGTGCCAGAGTTTTTCTATCCATTAGCGAGCAGTATAAAAAAACCCGCTCAGAGAGCGGGTTTGTCTGCAAATCATTCTGTTCAGAATTACAGTACGTCAACTGCGTTAAGGTCAGCGAATGCTTTCTCTAGACGAGCAACCATTGACTCTTGGCCAGCACGTAGCCATACACGTGGATCGTAGTATTTCTTGTTTGGCGCAGATTCACCAGTTGGGTTACCGATTTGACCTTGTAGGTAATCGTGGTTCTTCGCTTCGTACTGACGAATACCATCCCAAGTTGCCCACTGAGTATCAGTATCGATGTTCATTTTGATAACACCGTAGCTGATAGACTCTTTGATTTCTGCTTCAGAAGAACCAGAACCACCGTGGAATACGAAGTTTAGTGCGTTTGGAGCGATACCAAATTTCTCAGAACAGTAAGCTTGAGAATCACGTAGGATAGTTGGAGTTAGAACAACGTTACCTGCTTGGTAAACACCGTGCACGTTACCGAAAGATGCTGCGATAGTGAAACGGTGGCTGATTGGGATCAGTTTCTCGTAAGCGTAAGCAACGTCTTCTGGAGAAGTGTATAGCTCAGACTGATCCATGTGAGAGTTGTCTACGCCGTCTTCTTCACCACCAGTACAACCTAGTTCAAACTCTAGAGTCATACCCATTTTTTCCATACGCGCTAGGTACTTAGCACAGATTTCGATGTTCTCTTCTAGAGACTCTTCAGAAAGGTCGATCATGTGAGAAGAGAATAGAGGTTTACCAGTTTGAGCGAAGAACTCTTCACCTGCGTCTAGTAGACCATCGATCCATGGTAGAAGTTTCTTAGCAGCGTGGTCTGTGTGTAGGATTACTGGCACACCGTAAGCTTCAGCAACTGCGTGTACGTATTTCGCACCAGCGATAGCACCAAGGATTTGAGCGCCTTGACCTTCAAGTTTCACGCCTTTACCAGCGAAGAAAGCAGCACCGCCGTTAGAGAATTGAACAACAACTGGCGCTTTCACTTTAGAAGCTGCTTCAAGAACACCGTTGATTGAGTCAGTGTTTACTACGTTTACAGCTGGAAGAGCGAAATTGTTTTCTTTTGCTACTTCAAATACTTTCTGAACGTCATCACCAGAGATAACACCTGGTTTTACGAAATCGAAGATCTTAGACATGGATGTAATCCTATTTATCTGTCGTTTTAAAAATAAAACTCGTTAAGTTTAAATTCTTGCAAACGTTTGCTCACAACTCGCGCTATTCTAGCAAAAATGAGATGTGCCGCAAACAAGAAAGCGGGAGAGTTACCCCCGCCTTCGTTTAATTACTTAGCGCGTGCTTCTAGCATTTCAACCGCAGGAAGTACTTTACCTTCTACAAACTCAAGGAACGCACCACCGCCAGTAGAGATGTAAGATACGTCCGCTTTGATACCGAACTTGTCGATAGCCGCTAGAGTATCGCCACCACCTGCTACAGAGAATGCTGGAGACTGAGCGATCGCTTCAGAAATACCTTTTGTACCCGCTTCGAAGTTTTTGAACTCGAATACACCAACAGGGCCATTCCACAGGATAGTTTTCGCGTTTGCGATGATTTCAGCTAGTGCTGCCGTTGAGTCTGGACCAAGGTCGAAGATCATGTCGTCGTCTTGTACTTCAGAAACATGTTTGATTTCCGCTTCTGCGTTTTCGTCGAATGCTTTCGCACACGCTACGTCAGTCGCGACAGGAATTGCACACTCTTTCATCAGTTTTTGTGCAGTTTCGACAAGATCCGCTTCGTATAGAGACTTACCTACATTGTGACCTTCAGCTGCGATGAATGTGTTCGCGATACCACCACCAACAACAAGTTGGTCAGCGATTTTAGATAGTGACTCAAGAACCGTTAGTTTAGTAGACACTTTTGAACCACCAACGATAGCAACTAGCGGGCGCTCTGGGTTGCTCATTGCTTTGCCTAGTGCTTCTAGTTCAGCAGCAAGTAGAGGACCAGCACACGCTACTTCAGCAAACATACCCACACCGTGAGTTGACGCTTGTGCGCGGTGAGCGGTACCGAATGCATCCATTACGAATACGTCACATAGTGCCGCGTATTTCTTAGAAAGTTCTTCGTCGTTTTTCTTCTCGCCTTTGTTAAAGCGAACGTTTTCAAGAACAACAAGTTCACCAGCGTTTAGCTCAAGACCATCTAGGTAATCTTTAGCCAGTTTCACTTCGCAATCTAGCGCGTCGTTTAGATAGTTAACAACTGGTTGTAGAGAGAACTCTTCTGCGTATTCACCTTCAGTAGGACGACCTAGGTGAGAAGTGACCATTACTTTCGCGCCAGCTTCTAGACATAGCTTGATAGTAGGAAGAGATGCGATGATACGTGCATCAGAAGTTACTTTACCGTCTTTTACTGGCACGTTTAGGTCAGCACGGATGAATACACGTTTACCTGCTAGATCCAGGTCAGTCATCTTGATTACAGACATGATGTGTCCTCTCAAATATTAAAAATAAAGTTTTTGAAAACTCGGCAACCCTGCCAAGCCTGTTAATTCTTCAAACTGGTTATTGATATGGAGTCACTACAAATTTATTTCAAGGCTAAAAATAAATTATCTCCGAGGCTACCGATACGACTATTTGGCAGCTTGCATTGCGAGCGCAGTATCCAGCATACGGTTCGCAAAGCCCCATTCGTTATCGCACCAAACCAGCATTTTCACCAAATGCCCGTTACTGACTCGAGTTTGGCTACCATCGACAATCGCGCTATGGGGATCATGATTAAAGTCGATGGAAACGAGCGGCGCTTCAGTATAGTCAACAATGTCACGTAATGTACACTGAGATGCGTTAACAATGGTTTGATTTACGTCATTAACTTTCACATTTGTATTAATCGTGACACTTAAATCCATTGCAGTGACGTTTACTGTCGGCACTCTCACTGAAATGGCTTCAAATTTGTTGGAAAATTTCGGGAAGATTCTTTCAATTCCCTTATGCAACTTGGTATCAACTGGAATGATGGATTGGCTTGCAGCTCGGGTACGACGTAAATCGCTATGATAGGCATCAATCACTTGTTGATCATTCATCGAAGAGTGAATGGTGGTAATGGTGCCAGATTCAATACCAAATGCCTCGTCCAACACTTTTATGATCGGCACAATACAGTTAGTGGTACACGAACCGTTGGAAACAACGTTGTGATCGGCTTTCAAAGTTTCATGGTTAACACCATAGATGATGGTGTTGTCGAGGTCGCTGGCACCTGGATGCGAAAACAGTACCTTCTTCGCTCCGGCTTTGATGTGTTCTTGCCCATCGGCCTGACAGCCAAATACGCCCGTACAATCGAGAACCAGATCGACCTCAAGGTCACGCCAAGGCAGCAGATTGATTTCGGAAAGGTGCAGAATACGGATAGCATCGAATTCTCCCTTACTTTGAGGGCAAGCGTCATGATGTACGTAGAGATGTTCTTGATCGTGGGAGATTCTCTTGCCAAATCGACCGTGACTGGTGTCATATTGCAGCAAGTGAGCCATGGCTTCTGGCTGAGCAAGCTCATTAACCGCGACCACTTTAATTTGTTGATGCTTACCGCTTTCATACACGGCGCGCAGAACATTACGACCGATACGTCCAAATCCATTGATCGCAACTTTTAGCATCTATCCTCGCCTCACCAAAAAATTCGTGTCACAGATACTACCCGATATGCGAGCTAAGCGCATTAAGTAAGTGATCTCAGTCGAGTTAATCTGTGGCTTCCCTTTTATTATCATTTGGGTTATGAATATATTTCAGATTGATTGAAGGCATTTCGTTGGCATTTTAGTTTATCGTTTTATTACCAAAGGAAATGCGTATGTCTGGTTACCCCGCGACTCACTTTTGTAAAGCGTGCAATAAAGAAACGGCTCACTCTGAAATTCTCGTCAGAAAGCCAAGCCGTTATGATACTGATAAAACGGTATTAGGAACTCTAAAGCTCTGGGCTCACACACTGATTAATGGCGGTCACTATTATGATATGGATCGCTACGTCACATGCAAAGTATGTGGTCAGAAAGAGAAAGATAACTGGGGCAACGAGTTTGAATAGGTACAAAAAAACCGAGCTTTGACGCTCGGTTTTTCTTTTATCCTCTTCAGCTTACGCTAGCAGTTCTTTCGCTGTGTTCACCACATTTTCTACCGTGAAACCGAACATTTCGAACAATTGGTCAGCAGGCGCAGATTCACCGAAAGTCGTCATACCGATGATACGACCGTCGAAGCCAACGTACTTGTACCAGAAGTCAGCAATACCCGCTTCGATAGCGATACGTGCCGTTACGTCTGATGGCAGCACTGCTTCACGGTAAGCCGCGTCTTGCTTGTCGAAAGTATCAGTAGCTGGCATTGAAACCACGCGTACTTTCTTACCTTCAGCCGTGAGTTGCTCAGCCGCTTTCACTGCTAGCTCAACTTCAGAACCTGTTGCGATTAGGATGAGCTCAGGTTTGCCATCGCTGTCTTTCAGGATGTAACCACCTTTGGCGATGTCTGCCACTTGATCAGCGCTGCGTGGTTGCTGTGCTAGGTTTTGACGAGAGAAAATCAGTGCTGATGGACCATCTTTACGTTCAATCGCCAGTTTCCATGCCACTGCAGATTCCACTTGGTCACATGGACGCCATGTGCTCATGTTTGGCGTTAGACGTAGCGATGCGATTTGCTCAACGGGTTGGTGAGTTGGGCCATCTTCGCCAAGACCGATAGAATCGTGCGTGTACACTTGGATGTTTTGTACTTTCATCAGCGCCGCCATGCGCATTGCGTTACGAGCGTATTCCATGAACATTAGGAATGTTGCGCCGTAAGGTACGAAACCACCGTGCAGTGCGATACCGTTCATGATCGCAGTCATACCAAATTCACGTACACCGTAGTGGATGTAGTTACCAGAGAAGTCGTTTGCTTCTAGCGATTTAGAACCCGACCACATGGTGAGGTTAGAAGGCGCTAGGTCAGCTGAGCCGCCCATGAATTCTGGCAGCATTTTACCAAACGCTTCTAGCGCGTTTTGCGATGCTTTACGTGATGCGATGTTCGCTGGGTTTGCTTGAAGATCTGCAATGATTTGGTTTGCTTTCTCTTC
>NZ_SZTO01000007.1 GCF_013369385.1 Vibrio sp. 05-20-BW147
GATAGCGCTAATAACAAGGAACATAACATCGATAAGGTCGTGTTTTTGGTTGATGTCCGAGCGAGTATCTTCTACAACAGATAAGTGTTCAATAAGGTTCAAAATGACTGTGCTGCTGAGGGTTTGGCACAATTAGATCATATTTGTTAACAAAGTGCGATCCCGCCCTGTACATTTGTTGACCTTTAACACCGCTGTAACCGTATACCAACGGAGCAGATGTGTTGTTTTTGTCATCAGTAGGCGTCACCGTCATCATCATCTCTGTGTAAGAAATGGTGATTGTTTCAATTGGACGGTCGTCTTGAATTGACACTGCATAGTTAGAAATCATGGCATCCGTTAGTTGAATTTTCATGATTTCTTCGATTTTTTCACCCTGCTTAGTGATATGGAATACAGCGGGTTTACCCTTACCAATCGTGGCTTCTTTGAACAGATCTGGGGATGCTTTGTCTTGAAGTTTGGTAATGGTCATATCGTAAAGACGAGTAGAGCTTGCTTCACGATCCATTGCGGTACCAGTATAAGAAGAAATTTCACGACCTACACTCCAATCAACTGAAAGAAGAGTAATCATATCCTTGTACTGTTCTGCGGTAGCTTCACCTTTAATATCAGCATATTTCAGGTAGGTATTTGACTGCATGCTAGTCTCCTATAGCATTTGATTAATAAAACTCAAAAAAGAGTCAGATTTTCTTACTAGAATAAGAACTTTAGAATTAATAATAAATGTATTAAATAGGTAAAATTAAATACACACTTTTATAACTGAGATGCTCGCTATTTTGTAGTGAATAACGAACATCTGTTAAACATGTTAGATGCAATTCTCAATTAACTAAAAATCATAAAAAAGTATTAGACGATTGAGATAGACAAGTCATCAACTTCACCTTCTATCTCAATTTTATTAATTCTTATATCATTAAGAATGGCATTTAATACGGATTCAGATATTTTAGGCAGCACCTTATTTTCAATCACATTTTGAAGAGCACGCGCGCCACTGCCCGTTTCATTGCAGCTGTCAACAATACTATTAATTAAGCGATCGTTGATCACCGCTTCTGCTTTATAGTTTGTTTTTATCCTCTTCTGAATTTTGGAGAGTTTCAGCGCGGTGATTTTCTCCAATACATCACGGTGCAAAGGGATATAAGGAATGACATTCACTCGACCTAAAAAAGCGGGCTTGAAATCCTGTAACAAATCGTCTCGTAGCGCTTCTTTGAGTGCCTCCGGATCCGGAGCAAGCTCTGGATCTTGGAATAACTCCATTGTTGTTTCCGTCCCAGAGTTGGAAGTCATGATAATGATGGTGTTTTTGAAATCGATGTCTCGCCCTTCACCGTCTTTAATCATGCCCTTATCAAACACTTGATAGAAAATATCCTGTACACCCGGATGGGCTTTCTCCATTTCATCAAGCAATATGACGCTGTAAGGTTTTCTTCTCACGGCTTCCGTTAGCACACCACCTTCGCCATACCCAACGTAGCCCGGAGGAGAGCCCAGCAGTAACGAGACTTTATGCTCTTCTTTAAATTCAGACATGTTAATGACGGTGATGTTTTCTTCACTACCATACACTTGCTCAGCAATGGCCAACGCAGATTCCGTTTTACCGACACCACTTGGGCCTACCAAGAAAAAGATACCGTTAGGTTTTGATTCTTCATTGAGCTGTGCTCTCGCGGTTTTGATCACTTCCGCCATTTTACTCAACGCGTGATCTTGGCCGACCACTCGCTCTTGCAGATGTTGCTGTAAGTCTAGAATCGCTTTTATTTCATCGCTTTTTAGTTTGCCTAATGGTATGCCTGTCCAGCCTGCAATAATTTCAGCGATTAGGGCTTCGTTAACATGCGAAAACACCAAAGGCATCGGGTTAGACGATAACCGCTGTTCAATGGATTGCAGCTGATTGGCTTTCTCTGCAGATGGTTCTGCCAAAATGGAATCACGGAGCACTTTGGCCTGCTTGACTGCGCCTTCTTCATCTCGCCACGTTGTCTCTAGTTGGTGAATTTCATTTTGAAGGAGCGACAACTTGCTCTCAAGTTCGTCAAGAGCTGTTTGATGAGAATGACCAAATGCAAGTTCATTGGTGAGCTGAAGCTGTTGAGCTTCTATCATTTGGCGTTTTTTGTATTTCTGATCAAGCAGCCCTGGTATCGAGTTTTGACTCAAAGCAACACGAGAGCACGCGGTATCTAAAACTGATACCGCCTTGTCTGGCAACTGACGGCCGCTAATGTAGCGAGAAGAAAGAAAGACGGCAGCCTTGAGTGCCTCGGTAGTAATGTGGACGCCATGATGTTTTTCCATGACAGGAACGAGGCCACGCAGCATCTCTATCGCCAATTCAGGTGAGGGTTCCTCTATTTTAACCACTTGAAAACGACGGGTCAGAGCTGCGTCTTTCTCTACATATTTTTTGTATTCAGCCCATGTGGTTGCGGCGATCGTGCGTAGCTCCCCTCTGGCTAAGGCGGGCTTAAGTATGTTCGCAGCATCACCTTGACCAGCCTGCGCCCCTCCACCAATCAATCCATGCGCTTCATCGATAAACAGTACGATAGGCACCGCTGACTCTTTGACTTCTTTGACCACGTTCTTCAATCGATTTTCAAACTCGCCCTTCATACCAGCACCGGCCTGGAGTAGCGCCAAATCAAGCGATTTAATTCTCACTGCTTTAAGCGCGGGAGGCACATCCCCTTGAGCGATTTTTAGCGCAAGTCCTTCGACAACGGCGGTTTTACCTACCCCCGCCTCACCCGTCAGGATAGGGTTATTTTGACGGCGTCGCAGAAGAATATCCGTCATCAGCCGAATTTCATCATCGCGACCAATCACCGGATCAATTTGCCCCAGCTCTGCTTGCTCTGTCAGATCTATCGTAAATTGATCCAACGCTTGTGTAGAAGCTCTGTGGTTGGGAATTTGATTAGCCAGTTCAACATGAGTCTGAGCGTATTCGATTAACGCGCTAGGTTGAATTTTGCTTAACTCTTTGCTTACTGTCGAAGATAGGGCAAACAGCGTGTCGTCAGAGAGGAAGGCATGAAGCAAATGAACAGCAGCAATTTTTTCTGCTTCAAACGCAATCGTCGCTGTCATCCACGCATTCTGTAGTATGGTGACCGTATGGGATGACAACCCCGGTACAGTTTGGCAGCCCGTTTTGTACTTCTCTAATTGCAAAGTGAAATCTGTCTGCAGTTGGTTCAGATCAACCTTAAACGAACGATACAGTTCGATTTCATCAGGCCCAGCACTTTGCACTAGCGTAAGCAGCCAATGTGTCATTTCAATACTGTGGTGGGTTCTTGAGCTCGCCAAAGCAGCGGCTTGCTCTAATGCTCTTTTCGCTTCAGGGGTTAACTTGTCAACTAACGCGGATAGTGAAAGAGATGCCATTCTTAAATCCTTTTTAAATTGTTATCGTTATTTGTTTATTTGCGTTCGATAGGCTCGGCATTAAGATACTGCCTTTGCCTAATCGACCTCTTCCTTTTGCTAAGTTAGCGCTAGGAAGTTGTGCTCTACGAGCGGTTAAAGTCCAACGAATACGCTTACTCGTCCCCAACATGCGGCACATCAAATGCTTGGTCTCACCCAATCGTTCGGTGTGGAGCAACGCCGCTAATGAATCAGGGTCCTTTGCAATCAACTCGACATCAAATCCAGAACTCATGTTCCAGCTTTGCTTACCAAGCATGGCCCCCAATCCCAGTTGTGCGTGCTGCCCTTCCGGCCTATCACGGCTGCAAAGGCGAGTTTGCTCTGCTTCACTAATGTCAAACCAGCGACCTTTGAACTCATGCAAACGCACATCACATCCGGTATAAAACTCAATGACGCTTTTGATGTATGCACGGCTTCGACGCTTTGACGTAAACATACCGCCAAAGAAAATCGCTTCATCGTCCTGGTTGCCAGTCAGAGAGGAGAGGACGGTCTGAATGGGCGACGCCGCTGATTTCTTATCTTGCGTTCGCAGTTGTGCGGGCAATTGGTATGACTGCCAACACCGGTAGTAGAGAGAGAGCAGTCTGTGGTTAAAAATGTCGAAGAAATCCTTCATAGCCGTGTCATTTTCACGCGCCCTTTGCATAACCAGCTCGCTGTAATGACTCGGCAGTACCCCCTGCTCACCGGTTAAACCGATGATGTTGGTTTGTAAGGTTAATTTATTGCTCTGGCAATTTGACACGACATTTATCAGCTCTCGCGCCTCATAACCTAAACGTTGCGAGACTGTGAGCTGGATTTTTTCATTCTTTGGTAACGCATCAGAACCCAGATGACTATCTGCCTGCAGTAGATGAGTCTCGATCAAATGTATCGCGGTAAAGAGAGGTAGCGATTCAATCTCAGCGAGAAAATCTTCACTTTTCATAACAGCTCTCTCTCTCCCGCCATCGATGGCCATGTATGGAATAACGCCCCAGTGGAGGAGAGCTTAATCAGTAGCCGTGTGAACGTGTTGACTTCAGCGAATTGTGAGAAGTAACTCGATAGCACGTTTCCTAACAAAAAGATCTGTTCTCGAGACAAAATCTGATCGGAAATCGTTAAGGTGATTTCGCTGCCGTGGCAAAAACCGACCCGACCATTTTGTACCACACGCCCAGTCGTCATCTTTGTCGACATACCTTTAATTGAATCGATCATTGCTTTGGTTTCTGGCGAACCTCTAAAAGCCAGCAAGTTCAAGATTTGCTTGAGCGTTTCCGCTCCTTGTTGATTGCAGAAATGATCCAATGTAATCAGTTTTGCAAACTGCCATCGAGTCGTCTCATCCATTTCGGCGCGAATGGTTTCGGTTGGCGTGGTCAAGCAACGAACGCGACTAAAATTGTCCTGACTCTCAGGCAATGTGACCAAAGGAAGCCCTCCACCAAACGGAATTTTGGCGGGGAGATTACGATTGCAACACCACGTGTCGATCGACATCAACCAACTTTCTTTCGCATCGGGAGCAAACAATTGGTGCTTACGATCAACCAGTGATACGAACACTTCCCGCCCGGGTTCATCAAAACCACCAGCCCAGTTTCTATCTTCTCTACGCATTAACCAGAACAGATCATATTGCGTTTGATAGTGGGTATGCGTCCCCGCATAGTAAGGGGGCAAGTTTTCGAAGACCTTATTCCAGTTTCTTAAAGTGACGTCATCAATACTGACCACTTCACTCGACTCTGGATCGCAGTGCTCTGGATGCAGTTGATATTCATATTCAGAGGCTTGCACCCTCATTGGCTTCATTTTCGCTTGATAAAGATTGACAACCGGAACTGCTCCTAAGGCGATATTTTCGACAGAGACTTGTTTCTCCAACCAGTCGTTGCCCTCTGCAAAATAGAGCCAGATTTCCGCTTTCCCTTGTTCGCTAGCGAGAACTGAGAGATCTAAGTCTGTCAGCTCAAAAAAGAGAAATTTTTCGGGGAAGTGCAAGTACTCGATCAATAGACGCGTGCCAGAAAAGCTACGCTTACTGTATGGAACCGCTTGTATTTGGTCGTCGAAGCCCAATGAACGTATGTGACGTGGCGTGAGCTCTTTTTTGCATCGACCTCCTTGTACCAAGCTTAGGCCAATGCAGGATTGAAAAATTTGTTGGTAAAGCTGCAGAGCGGCTTGTCGTTGACCACTCAGATAGAATCGCAGGCATGAATCATCCAGAGTGGATAGGCTCAACTCAGCATTGTTCGATTGAATTTCGAGTTTGAGCACTGACTTGGCAGCGAGCTCCATACGACATTCTGTGCCACTAAAAGGGGCATTTTCAAACTGGGCGTCAGTGACATCAAAAGGATGAACTTGTGTGGCACAGCATGTTTTGAAGTCACACTCTTGGTATCCCGGTGCCGTGATCGTGACACGTTCTCCTTTGGCCACCGTAAACGCCGCCGACGAAGAGGTCGTTCCTTTCAACTGCACAATCGACATTGACGGAATGGGGGCGTGAAAATCGGGAAATAGCTGCCCAATTAACGCTTCGGTTAGCTGTGGAAACGCGTTATCCAAGCTTTGTCGTATACGAGCAGAGAGAAAAGCACACCCTTCGAGAAGCCTTGATACATGAGGGTCTTCAACGACTTCATCATTCATTCGCAATCGAGCGGCAATCTTAGGGTATTGTTCCCCAAATTCATGGCCTTTATGACGCAAATACGCGAGTTCTCGATTGTAGTATTTCAGAAAATCTTCACTCATTTCGCTCTACTCAGTTTTATCCCTAGACTGACGGGCTCAACTTCCGAATCCATAACCAACTCCTGCTCGTTATTATCAATCATGCAGGTCGCCTTGATTCTGAGTTTTAAAATTCGATCTAACGGATTTTTGTCTTCTGCAATGGCGACCGACACATAGTTGAGCCTAGGTTCATACTGTTGAATGGTTTCTTTCACTCGTTGGCACAGAACCTGTTGCCCATCCGCGCTGCTAAATGGCATTGATGAGAAATCTGGCAAACCATATCGCAAGATAGACGTCTGTATTTCACGTAGCTCATCTGACAACGTCATCCAGTTGATACGGCTGTTGAGTAATGATTCAAGATCTCGTCTGAGTGAATCCATCAACGCATGCCGCGTTAATGGAAAGTCTCTATCAATGCTGCTCAGAGGATCACTGTCCGTCAATTTATCCATGAGGGATGGGACTAGACCTGTTTCTCTCATTCAATCGTGGTTTCCACAGCCAAGGCGACTCGTTCTAATTGGCTCAAAGCAAGCGCATTGTCACCAACTAACCACATCTTTTGCCCTTGACCGATGCAGTGATCCGTACCTAGAACATTTTTCCAGTCCGTTTCTCTGCCCAGTTTTTGGTTGCCACTTTCGGAATCTACGTACGTCATTGGGAAATGAGCTTCACCTTCGCCAAGTCCTTGAATATCGAACTCGCATGGTCGCCATAGTGTTTCCAACATGTTGGTGGCGGGTTTGAGTTCCAAGTAATGGATATCGTCCATCGGAACTAAGAAATAGTTACCTGCGGAAGAAAAGAGCTCAATGAAGCCCCCCAATCGATCATCGAGATCTCTCACATCATCATAGCGCACACCATTAATTTCAAATTGGAGTGCTTGACGGGATTGCTCTGCACGCTCACACACCGAGATCAGTTCCTCATGGTTGTTCTCTTTTTGCGCCAAAATGAACTGAACAATCGTTTCACCCAGTTTTTCGGTACCCTCTATGAATTGCGCTGATGCGGCGCCTGCAAAAAAGTCCTTTCTTGCTTGAGCAGCTTTAACCAGATGACGAATTTGGCTTGCGCCGGGCAAATACTCAGGGAACAACTTAATGGACTGCATTAACTGTTCATCCGCGCGCTCAAACTCGCCCATAATGCATAGCAGTTCAATAAACTTGCTGCGAATAGTGGCGTTTTTGGGCGCCAATTTAATTTCTTTAATCAGCGCTTCTTTGGCGAGTTCGAGCTCGCTTCGACTGAGGTGGTCTTGCCAATCTGACATGTTTATTTCCTTATACAATATGCTCAGGAGACAACTCCGTAATCAACTTGATCGATGAAACCATTTGATCCAGTTGAAAATGGGGCCGTAGGTGGATCACCGAATAATATTTTCCTGGGCTACCTAGCTTTTCAGTGACTTTTATTTTGGCTTCGTTAAGCGGATATTTTGCTCTCAGTTCATCCGAAGCCTCATCAGACGCAGTGGTATATTTATGAAGCCACGCCTGAAAATCTCGTTCTATCGATTGGGCATCTTGATAGCTGCCAATCCGATCTCTTCCCATCACTTTTAAATAGTGAGCAATTCTTGAAACACATAAGGTGTATTGCAACATCGAAGACAAACGTGCATTTACACTGGCTCCCTTGGAAGCAAACTGCTGAGGTTTGTGTAAAGAGATGTTCGAAGTAAAGCTAACAAACGGCGTTTCAGCGACGGGAGACAGAGGGATAAATCCACAATCTGCCAACTCTTGCTCTCTTTTTTCCGTTATTTTTAAGTTGAGAGGTGCGCGATATCGCCCTCCCTTTCCTGGTAAATCAACCTGACATAAAGAAGGAGGCTGGATAATGCCTTGAGAGTAGTCCCCTGTTTTATGTCCACGTATGTGTGTAAACCAACCATGCTCTTGAAATGCTCTAACAATGACCGCGGCAAAGGAATAGGCGGCATTTCCCCACAACAAATCTTGGTGCGAATCTCGAATTCGTTCGTTATAAACAAAAGAATCCGATCTCGAGCCGTCACTTTGATATGGCTGACGATATAAAAGGTTGGGTAGCGTTAAACCAATAAACCGAACATCCTCTTCGGCTCGTAGTCGTTTCCAACTCACGTATTCGTTTTGCTCAAATTGGGCATAGACGTTCGTCATCGACGCGATGTTTTCAAAGTAATCTGAACCAAAAACACTCGGTTCGACCGACATAATGAAAGGGCTAAACGCCGCTGCTGCCGACTGCGCAATTTTCCTTAATATGTTGATTTCTCTTTCAACCACCATGGCGTTTTGACCACCACAGAGATAATAGTCACCAATCAATAAACCAAACGGCTCTCCCCCTGGCATCGAGTATTCGTTTTGATAGACCAATTTAAACAGTGCGGATTGATCGAACTCTATCGCTCGCTCACTGTCTTTCTTCAGCTCCTCCCACGTACAAGATAGGACTTTGACCTTTACGAGATCTCCGGCATTGTGATCTTTCTGCTGCACAAGGTAATTTAAGCCTCGCCAGGTCGCTTCAAGCTTTTGCATTTGTCGGTGATGCAGAATCTCATCCAGTTGAGCGCTCACTTCCCTGTCAATCGATTCAATGGCACTGATGATGCTGTGAACAAACTCTTGTTTCGTTTTCGCTCCAGAAATCTCAACCCAATAGCTCACCATCTGCGTCATCGTCTTGGCATCAAGAAAATGCGCCATCCAAATACCATTCTCCAAAGCAGACTCTGGTGTCGGTAAATCGTGGGAAAGTTGCTCAATTTCGATGAAATTCATATCAATATGAGGGACTGGCTTGTTATGCCAGTCCCTAGCCTCTCTTATCCGCCAGACTGAGGGATTTTCGCTACCAAACGGAGAGACGTTGTAAGCTCTTCCATTTGCAGCCAAGGCTTAAGCCACGCTACCGCGTTGTAAGCACCCGGTGCTCCAGGAACTTCTCTGACCTGCACTCGCGCATCCGCCAACGGGTATTTCGCACGGATCTCTTGACCACCGCCTTCCGACGCGTTGACGTAGCCAAGGATCCATCGATTTAGCCATGACTCAACGTCTTCTGCTTCCATGAAGCTACCAATCTTATCTCGCGCCATGACCTTGAGATAATGCGCAAAACGAGAGGTCGCCATCATGTAAGGCAAGCGCGCAGAAATTGCAGCATTCGCAGTGGCATCTGGCGAATCGTATTTGGCTGGTTTTTGGCAGGTTTGCGCACCAAAGAATACGGCGTAGTTGGTATTCTTATAGTGACATAAAGGCAGGAAGCCCAGTTTACCTAACTCGGATTCGCGACGGTCAGTGATGCCAATTTCGGTCGGGCATTTCATATCCGGATCGCCATCGTCACTCATAAAGAAGTGCGTTGGCAGATTGTCGACACGGCCACCGCCCTCAGCACCACGAATTGCCGTGCAGAACCCATACTTGGCAAATGCGTCAGTGAGCTTCGCTCCCAGTACATACGACGAGTTCATCCAGCAGTAGTCGTTGTGCTGCGCATTCACCGCAATTCCGGTGGTTTCGTCTACGGAAAACTCTTCAAAACCAAACTCTTCGACTGGCGATGTCGCTTGTCCATAAGGAAGTCGAGCAAGGACTTTCGGCATCGTCAAGCTGACAAAGCGTGAGTCTTGGCTTTCACGGAATGCGCGCCACTGAGTGTATTCGAGCGACTCAAATACTTTCTCTAAATCTCTAGGCTTCGACAATTCCGTCCATTCGTCAAAACCAAACAACGCAGGTGAGGCTGCAGAAAGGAATGGAGAAAAACCGGCTGCCGCAACATTCGACATAAGACGCAGCGTTTCAATATCTTCTGGATGATTCGTAAATTCATAGTCACCAATGATCGCACCATATGGCTCACCACCAGCACTACCAAATTCTGATTCGTAGACTTTTTTGAAGACCTGGCTTTGATCGAACTCCACTGCTTTACTTAAATCTTTGTGCAGCTCTTTCTTGGTCATACTCACCATACGAATCTTTAACGTGGAGCTTGTTTCCGAGTTCATCACCAAATAATTCAACCCACGCCACGTTCCTTCCAACTTTTGCAACTCAGGGTGATGCATCACCGCAGACAGCTGTTCGGAAATCTTTTTGTCCAAAGCAGTAATGGCTTCACGAAACGTCACGGTTAGGTTTTTGTTCCACGTTACCGTACCTTTTAAAGCTTCTTCTGTTAATGTTTTGATTAACTCTTCTGCTCTCGACGCTTCCGTTTGTTTGGTCGCGCCAATCGCTTGTTCGAGGAAGGAAAAACTCTGGCCTTCAACGGTGGGGTCTAATTGGGTTTCAAGCTGTGTTGTCATTGTGCAGTCCCTTACTCCGCTTTCTCTTCTTGGCCTAACTTGAGTTCATCAGCCAATTTAGATAGGTTGTCGGTGTTGTTCAAAACCGCTTCAAGCACGTTTTCTAGCTCTTCTGAACGGTCAACTTTCGTCATTAGGTCGCGCAATTTATTGCGTGTGTCCATCAATTGACGAAGCGGATCAACTTGTCTAACAATCGAGGCGGGTTCGAAATCCTTCATCGATTGGAACTGCAGATTGACCGCAAATTCAGTTCCGTCATCCACCATCGTGTTTTTCACTTTAAACTCCACTGATGGACTCATTTTCTTGAGTACATCATCAAAGTTGTCTCGATCAATTTGAATAAAACGACGGTCTTTTAGTGGTTTGAGGGCTTCAGTATTTTGGCCAGCAAAATCCCCCATCACACCCACTACAAACGGAAGTTCTTTCTTCAGTGATGTGCCTTCTGTTTCAACATCATAGGTAATATGAACACGTGGCTTCCGTACTCGCGATAATTTCGAGTGGATACTAGTCATATCGTTCTCCCTTTAATTACTCATTTTTGTCTGCTATGCCAACCAAACGGAAATAGCCTTTCTTGGCGTCTCCATCGGAAATAAGCTCTGCCAGGAGTTCTGGCAAAGACATTCCACACCATCGAATCACTTGTTCAATCGTGTATGAAACGGGTGAATGTGGTTCTGTTTCACGAAAAAAATCAGCCACTCGTTGCAACTGCACTATGGCCTGTTCACGAGAGTGCATGTTAGCGGCCAATAACTGAAAATTAGCTTCGCCCTGCCCTCGTCCATCGATCTCGCCTTCGTGACTAGAAGCAGAGTGCGATGGTTCATCTGAATTCGTTTCTTTTGAAACCTTGATCATTTTGTCACTCGCCAAATGCATAATTGCCGAGTGTATTGCATCTAACTTTCGAGAAATGTAGGAACTTGGGGTGACTTCTTCACACGCACTATCCAAAGCCTGCGAAAATCGTTCAAAAGAACTTATCGCTCTATTTAGATCCTCTATCAGTCTTTGGTAGAACTGACTGCTCGACGATTTGACGGCTTGGGTAATGTCAGATAACTCAGGGACACCCTGATCGCGTTTGGCTCGTTTCTTATCCTCATCACAGCGCTCCAAGTCCAAAGCTTGTTGATACTCCCAATACGCATAAGGTTGTTCTGACAGCCCTTCGGTCATGGGTATGCACGATAACGGAAAAATGAGCGTCCCCTCATTATCAATGCCATTCAGGCCGATGATGGGCGAAATTCTTGTTTCTAGGCCATCTTCATCCGGCATTGGATACAGATCTGCCCAATAATTTTCTAAGTAGTAGGTGGCCAGCTCATAGCCAACCGCCATTCCTTTAAAACCATCAAGGCGAGTTAACGCTTCGATAAGCCATGCCACGTACTCTAGATCTTTGGTTTGTGACGCCAGTGCCTGCGGAACTTCATCAAGAAACACTTGCCAAAGGTTGGCATAGTTAAGAATAGGCTCTTCTTCAATAATGGCATTTCGCTCAATATTTCTCGCCTGCATTCTCTGGTCTTTCAGTCGGTAATAGAGTGACTGAGGTGTAATGTCACTTCTTGGATCCACACCTGCTGGCTGCTCGGCAGAAATTGGCAGTAAGGCCGGCTCAAACCAAGTGAACTCCTCATAGTGATGACTCATTACACCCTCCTTCTTGCATAGACTGGCACCGTTGCATCAGAGGAATGAGACACGCCCTCTTGAACCAATTGCTTTTCTTTGGCCACTTTGATCAATGCGCACGTAACATTATCATTTGCCCCCCGCACTAACGCTGCGTGAAGAAGTGCAAGACCAGACTGATTAACCGAGTCTGCACACATAATCTGATGTATTTCGCTATTACTAAGCTCTTTAGTCAAACCGTCACTGCAAAGGAGAAACTGATCGCCATGAAGCAACTGCCCCGACTGTTGGTCAATTCTCACCGTCTCTTCGACGCCAACCGCCCTCGTTATTACATTGGCTAAAGGATGCTTTTCTGCATCTTCTTCCGCTAGCAGTCCCTGCTCAACTAGCTCCATCACTTGGCTGTGATCTCGCGTCTTTTGTACCAAGTGATTGTCTCTGAGTAGGTAAATGCGACTATCACCAACCCACAGACAATGGAAATAACCGTCCTGTAGGAACAACAGCACAACGGTGGAACCCATGGTTTTGCCATCGAGGTGAACTTGGGCGTACTGGAAAATTTCCCTATTGGCCACTTCGATCATCTGACGCAATTCATCGATGCCGAAATCGGGTGTGTCGAGAACAAATCTTTCAATGCGATCGACAAGCATTTGGCTCGCAACATCGCCAGCTGAATGCCCACCCATGCCATCTGCAACAACCCATACACGCCTTGCGGTCATATCCAACAACGCATCCTCGTTGTAAGGGCGGACTTTACCTGCGTGTGTCTTGGAAAATGTAAATAAACTCCAACTCATTCGATCACCGTTACCAATTCCATTTCTGCCATTGCCCATCCAACATTGCGGCAAATTTGCCAATTTGAGGTAAACCATCCATGACTAGCATCATCGGCTCGATGGCATCATTACCATCCGTCCACCAGTAGCACGGCTTAGGGAACTGCTGTCGAACAACATGAGAGAGCAAACTCATCACATTGGTTTCTGTATGTTCCTTAATAAAGAGGTTTTCTCCGCTCAGTTTCTTTTGGGAAACCGGTAACGTTTCTGCCGAAATAGCGTTAATTAACTCTGTGCCGGACTGTAGATTCTGACTCCAAACGTCGAAGGTAAAATGGTCGTCCAGCACGGTTAACGCCAGATCTTGCGATTCATTGGCCCAATCTCGACAGCTCCAATAGCTCACGGCATCACCAAGAACGGGCCTGGCTAATGTAAAAAAGAAGTACCGTCCAGCAGCATCTACGCTAGGAATCATCGTTCCGATGATCGTGGCGTCATTGGTTACACCACTGTCCAATGCGAAATGCCAAATTGGCGCGTTTAGAAAATGGCTTTGCCATGTTTCCTGTAGCTGTTCTTTGCTAACGGCGATAATCGCCTGCTGCCAGTCGTGGAAAAGATCCGCAAAAGGTTTCGGCAAGTCTTGCTTTATAAAATCCCCTTTCGCAGGAATTTTGCCTATAAAGCCCCAGCTTGGTGTTATAGCGTTTGCGGACATCGGAAACTCTCCATATCACTCGACCAAAATGGGTTCATCGTACTCTTAGGAATCAATTCCAGTTGAACTTTGTTGCCTTTCAAATCAATCATGACGATGTTGTCTTTGCGAGATTGCGGCCTTGCTTTCAGAGATTGATCAAGCAACTTAAAAATGCCCCATTCACCTTCATAGGTATAAGCAATTTCACGAATCGAATCGGGTGGTGTGAAAACCACTCTTGTCGCTGAACGCTTAGCTGGCCAAGACAGATTTTTTACTCTTGCTGGCCCATGTCGGTATGCAAGATTCTGCCCCCCAACTTCCAGTACAAAGCTGGTTATATGTTGGTCTAGGTATATCGGTTTCATTGCAAAATCGACTTTCAGTGTATTGTCGAGTTCAAAAAATGACTGTCGGATGCGATCTGCGCGTTGAAATACGGCGAGTGTTTCTTGACTGACACCGATTTCCTTCTCGAAGCGCCACACACTTCTCGACGTATCGACAAACGGTTCCAAGTATTCGACAAAGAACGCATCAAGTGTTCCGCCGTAGCCAAAGAATCGACTGAAGTCCTTTAACGTCACTTCTGTTTTCGCTCTTGGCTCAAACGGATACCTGCCTTTGATGCTGCGCTCATAAGGTTTAAGAACCTTGTTAACCCATAGCGTATTAAGGTGAGATCGCGATCCTTTTTCCGCTAACTTGACCGATTCCTCGGAAAGTTCACCTAGCCAGTTGTTGAACGGAGCGGGTAAAAGCTGTTTAGCATGTTCAATTGACGCGGCAACTTCTCCTGTCACGGTGCCATTTAAGATGCTCTTGTAGGCGACTTTCTGATTATTTCCTGAGCTAGAGAGATCGGCCAAATAACTTTTTAAACCACTCAGTGCGAGATGAATATCGTCAAAGTCTTGGTCTGTCATCCTAACAAGATCGTCAAACTCGGCTTCCACTTCTTTTCCAGGAAGCGCAATATCAAACGTATTGCCCTCTTCCGGACGATATAAATCAAGTTTGTCCGCCGTATTTGAAAATTTCACTTTGGCAACTTTGCCAGCGACTTCAGCTGCCGCTTTTTCGTTGTTGCTTAGCGAAATTTTCGTTAATGCCACCTCTTTTTGTACCGCTTTAAGCAGCGATTCAATTGGTCGCTCAGAGCCCGCTAATGCCATACTCTGCTCTAAACTTAGTTTCAAACTTGGTGCCGCTTTGAGTTGGATGTCATTGAGCAGTGTCTTCCATTCGTAGACATAGTCACGATAGTAGCGCTCTCTCACACCTTGCAAAGCGAGATCATGGTCGATGTTTTGGGCGTCAATCTCATCCCCATACACCCAGTTTTCTTCCATCAAGGCTTTTACCATACGACCCAGTTGCAATTGGAAGATGCTATGGAAACCGTTGTACGTGTAGAAACCGGAAATCCCCATCGATAATGGCTTGCCACTTTTTCGCTCAAACTGCTCAACTCCCCTAGCCCCTAGAACGTCCGTTAAACGAAATGAAGGCACATGACTTTTAAGGAACTGCAGTTTCATTCTTTGGTAGGCTCTTTCCGACAACGACATTTCTGTTAGAACCAATCTGGCAGCGGTTACTGAATCGTTGTTGATATATAAGCCTCTGTCTGCCTGCGACAAAAAGTTCTCGGTATGAGCGTAGAGTTGCTCTCTTAACTCTTCATTCAGTTCACCGGGATACTGCCTTTCAAAGAAATAATTGAACCAACCAAGAACATGTTCACTCTCAAATTTGTCATCGTTGAAGAGCATCAAATATGTTTTGAGTGTTTCGTACAAATATTCTCGGTGTTGTTCATTGTTCTTCATTTCACTGAGAAGTACCGATTCAACATAGGATGAATAGTAATTTGTCAGTGCTTGGTGATAAGCACTCTTAGCTGATTGGCCAATTTTTTCACCTTGAAACAAACCAAACGATGTCACACGATCTCTCTCGTCATCTTGCTGTCTATAACCCATAGGGAAACGCATGATGTGATTGAGAATGTTTATCGAGGGGATCAAGTCATTTTCGAAGTCCAGACCAGACTTAGCAAGTAAGTCATTCACCACAGTCACTTGACGATCCGTTTCATCAATGAGTTGATTGTTCCACTGATAACTCATCATCCACAGTGTGATCGCAGCCCCAGACAGTGCCATGCACGAGCAGTAGACGCCTTTTCGAATCCAGCCACTTTGCTTTTGATGATGACGATTGACCGTCCCTAAAAACTGCTCTTTAAAGATGACGTTTTCAAACAAGTTTTTTACAAAATAGCTGCTTGATTCTTTGGAACTTAACCGCAGTAGAGGTTTGCCCAACCCCAGCCCTTGGGATGTTTCAGACATGATACGATCAACCGGCGTGCCTTCTTGCAATGAACTCACAATAAAGACGCCGCGAATCATTGAAGATTCTTCAAACTTGTTTTGGGCAAAAATGTCGTTCAGAAACTCGTCTAGATTCGCTTGAAGACAACGCAATTGTTTTGGAAATTCAAAAATTAAAGATCGCTTGTCAAGGTCATGCTCCGTTTCAAGCCTTTGCATCATGCGGCGATCAAGTCTCTCCAGTAAGTCATGAAACTCTTTGTTAAATAGAGAGATGACGCCTCGCTCGTCTTCTGTTGAAGGTGGAAACATAAATCCTAATAACTGCTCTCGCTCTTCCTTGGTCAGTTCCGTAAAAAACTCACTAAAACCCGCAATGAGATCAGCCTTTGTCAACACAACATAAATTGGGAACTGCATACCCAATTGATTTTTCAGTTCTTGTAGCCGATTTTTTATCGCTCTTGCATGCATGCCTCGTTCGGTGCGAGTTTGTGTGAGCATACTTGCGATGCTGACGGTAACAATCGCACCATTAATGGGACGCTGTTTACGGTATTGCTTCAATAAGCCTAAGAATCCATACCATGCTTTTGAATCGACATGAGCTTGGCTGTCTTGCGTGGTGTATCGGCCAGCTGTATCAATCAACACCGCTTTATTGGTAAACCACCAATCACAATTTCTCGTACCGCCAATACCAGAAACCGAGTCAACGCCCATTGAATCTGATAGAGGAAACTCGAGACCCGATTCTTTTAATGCCGTCGTTTTACCTGTTCCAGGAGGACCAATAAGTACATACCAAGGCAACTGGTAGAGATGACTCTTACGCTTTCCACCTTTCGTCACGACTTGAATCGCCTTCTCAATTCTTTCGCGCATGACGTCTATTTCTGCCGCCGCTTCTTTATCGGTCAGGGCATCCACCTCTAATAGGCTTTGGATGCTTTCATCTTGTTCCTTTCGCTCCTTCTGTTGACGGACAACATTCGTCACGCCCCAAATGAAGACTAAAACCACAATAACCAACAAACGGTTAAAGTCTGATTTCAGTGGCTCTATGCCTGCTATCGCGATCAATGGTCCGACAAACCAAATAAAAATAGAAATTGCCCCAAGCCCGGTCAAGCTAATCAGCCATTTTTGCCCCAATAAACGTTTAATCTTTGCCATTGTTTGCATCCATTTTTGATTGGGTTTGAACTAGGAGATCGATTTCGACTCTACGGTTGATGCTTCTTCCTTCTGCGGTTTCATTTGATACCAAAGGTCTCGCATCTCCCATTCCTTCTGGAATGACACGCCCACTCAATTTGCCTGCTGATGCTAAGCGATCGGTTAGCGCTGTCGCTCTGGCGAGAGATAAATGCCAGTTAGAAGGGTATTTACTGGTAAAAATGGGGTTATTATCGGTATGTCCGACAACCAATATTTTTCCATTGGTCGCCTCGAGTGCTCTGGCCACTTTCGAAACCACAGGGAACATATGCGCGACAAGCTCCGCACTGCCCGATTCAAACAGATCATTGGACTGAAAAGTGATACGCACTCTATCGGGTAATGCATCGACTTTTAGCAAACCCATTTCTATTTCCGTTGCCAACGAACGTTGGATTTGATTTGCTACGGCAAGAGACGAAATATAATCCGCACTCTGGTTCTCTATCTCTTTGCTCGGCACTAAGTTCATTAACTGACTAAAGGTCTGATCGGATTTTTCGTTTAGGCTATAACTTAAGTACATGTACACACTGACTAACACAGCCGCGGTAATTGATAAAACAACCCACAATGGTGCTTTTTCTGCGATCTGCTCACCAACCAATACTTTGGCTAACGCATCATCGTTGAGTGAAGGACTGTAGTCCCGACCGTGCGATTTAAGGACATCCATTACGCGGTTTTTTAAGGAACGATGTTGCTCGATTCCATTTTCTCGAACTCGAAATTGCCCCAAAAAACCTAAGCTCATGCAGATATACATGACTTCTAGCAGATCTAAATGCTTATTGGGTTCGGCAAGGCTTTCATCGAGATGTATGAAGAACTGCTCACCGCCTTGAGTATTGGAATAGAATGTCGACAATAGCGAGTTGTGTCCCCAAACGGATTGGCTTCCCCATTCGGTATTTAGGACTGCTTCATCGATAGCACAACATAAACAGTAGCGTGCGATATCGATCTGCTTACTATTTGCGCCTTGTAATCTCAACCGGTTTTCATAGTCACGCATTTTTTGCACAAATGCTTCACGTAACTGTTTGACATCACTGTGCGTGGCCGTCGCTCTAATTTGGCCAAGCAAGGAAACAATGACATTCGCTTCTGCCAGCAGTACGTTATTGCCAAACGCGACGATACTCGTTTCACGCGTTTCTTTACTATTTTGCGTAAAGAGAACCGTGTTATCGCTTTCAAGCGATGCAACAGGTGTCGACTGCGGTGCTTTTTTACGCCCAGGGGTTGGTTTTACAATCGTTTCGTCCATAGCTTCACTTATTGGTTAATACTCCAAAGCTCCATTTCTAACCCTGGGTAATTACCAGAGACATGAAATGCCATTCCCCCGCTTTCATTTAAACGAGCCCAATAAGCGCCTTGTTTAACCAGCTCAAAATAGACGTAGCCTGCTGCGTAAGGCATCTGTCTTGGCACCACATTCAGTGGCGAAACGGCAATACCGTTGATCTGATTATTGATAAGGTCGCGAATATTCTCTGCGGGTCCAACTTTGATTTGTCCTGGTAACTTTTTTCTAATTTCATCGGCAGAGACATCGGCTTTAACGGCCAATACAAACTGACAAAGTGAAAGCAAACTTTTATCTGGTAATGGCGTAACGCGAATCCCAAACTGGCGAATATCCAAGGGCATCTTGGTCGCTGTTTGCTCCAATACCACACTCAGATATTGACTGAGGATTTGATTCATCTCAGAAAAGACAGGCCCCAAATTACAGTGTTGGTATTCGGGAAGCTTAGGGACTCGCTTATTTTTACTCGAAAAAGTGGACAGCTCACCAATTAAGCTCAATAAGGCCGTCGCTAACTCATGTGGATGAAGCTCACTCCCTTTCGATAAATGTCTTAAATTAGCCTCATAACGATTCAGCATCTGTAGCATAATGAAATCTACTGCAGAGGAAGACGCTGACTTGCCTTGTCCGAGACGACTTGCAATGGCGTCTGCCCTAATTTTGATCATGGCTAAAACGTTATTCAGATAACGAGTAAGCAGCGAACTATGGTGGACATTAAGGAAAGGTGGTACGAACTCTTCATCAAGAATGACTTGACCTTCGCTACCAACATGACGAATTTTCACCAGAGGCAAAGAGACATAGCCCGGCAAATTGTCATTGGTTGCCTTTAACTCGCACTTAAGCGCAGCGAGTTGAAGTACTTCTTCATCACCAGACACGCTATCGGTTAAGGTGTGATCAACCACCTTATAGCGCGTTACCATTGAAGTCTCGGAATGGGAAACGTTTTGGCCTTGGGATTTTTCTGCAGGTATCACAAGCTGAACCAAAGTATTTTCAATCCCTGGTTCAATTTTGAGTGGCTCAGGAAGCTGCTCTTTAATAGGTATGTTAACGAATGTCATATCGGAGAAAATTCCAACACACTCAGTTAGCGATACAACCCCTTCTTTCAACTGTTCTTTGTCGAGAGAAAACGATTCAATTCCTCGGGCATAACAACCCACTAAACGCGTTAGACCTTTGTATTCATGAGACAACGCTCGCTCTTGTTGCTGAAAGTGTTGAGGACGCAGAAACATCCCTTCACTCCAAACAATCGGTGAATAAACACTCATTTAATATCCTGCCAACGTTGTTATTATTTTATAGCCAAAGACAATTCATCTAGTGAAAGCTCGTAGGTGTTATAGCCCTTGCGGTCGACCTTTATCACCTTGCGCCAATTTGCATTTTCGATGTCTCGATATGCCACTACAATGCCGATATATTCAACACTTGGTTTCATCGTAGATTCATAAAGTGTTTTTTGGCCTGGGGAGAGATACAATTCTGTTTTGTTCACTAGATCCGGGCCTAGCGTTTGGGCTGTATTTTCATATAGAGAGAAGAAGTCTTGACTCGTAAATAAGGTATCAGAAGTGAGTTCAAGGACATAAACTACGACAGGTGAAGGTCTGCCATTCATATCTGGATTGACATTGAATCCCGTCTTTATTTCCAAATTTGAATAGGGAGAAACAACCATATTTGCCGCACTGCAACCCACTAATAAAAACACTATTATTGTGGTAATTATTTTTACCATGGCTTTCATTTATTCTCTCCCTACTTTTCTTATTGCCGATTCATAAGATTTGGAAAAGTCTTCCAAATAAAACCCTTTCTCATCAATGTCAATTTCATTTCTTATTTGAAAATAGATATTTTCATACTTCTTCCATCGTTTTTTATCGAGTTGCGAAAATATTGATGTCAATCCATTTTTTTCACTTTGAGACACATTTCCAGATATGGTATTCGGCTCAAGCAGTCGTAACACCCCAGATACAGCACCATGAACACCTTCTATCATTGCTTTTTCATGAGCTTCTATATCATTGAATGCAGATTGAATGGCAGCTTCCGGTGAGAGAAAACTCGCACTGCGTCTGTTATATAGATTGTGAATTGCATCTTCTAAATTAGCCGAAAACTTAAGAGGATTATTTTCCTTTTTCTGAAAAGATGTATGGTTTAATTTGTTCGCCTGTTTAAATTCTGCACGATTATGCAGTGTCTGCATTAGGCCTTCTAACATGAGAGAATAAGAGCGACCTAATCGATTAAACCATTGCTCTCTTTCCTGTTCTGGAACTAAGCTTAAATCGATGCCAGCCCCCTTGAGAAAGGCGTTCAAATCCGAGTCAACACGCTCACATCGCTTAGCCACTTTCTCATCACGAGGATAGTCGGTCGCTCTCTCTTCTTTCAAAGTCGGCTCTATGTGAGGGCTTAATATGGGAGCATCAAGAAAGTCATCCAAATCACCTAGCTCTGGCGATAGATTTTGCTGCTGCTTTTCTTCTTCTGCCAAAAATAGGTTTGCATCAAAACCAAAATCCATAAAATTATCATTACCACTGACAGGCTCTTTATTTACTTCACGTGGTGACAGAGTATTAGTGTGGATTTGGCTTTGAGTTACGTTATGGTTTTCACTATTTTTAAATGATACTTCGATTTCATAATCTCCAAAATTAATCACATCTTTGTCATTTAAAGCCACCTCGACACCATTTCCTACTGGGCTGACTGACTTATTAACAAAAATACCATTTGTAGAGAGATCTCTAAGTAGATAATCATTACCAAACTTAGTTATTTCACCATGAACACCAGAAATAATTCGTTCAGGATCAGGTAATACCCAATCACAGCTCTCAGAGCGACCAAATTTCATACAAAAGTGTTCTTCATTGGTTGGTATTGAATACACACTTTTTATTTCTGGTGTAAAACGGTGGAAACTAGTAATCGAAAGCACTATTCCCATAACATCCTCTAGCCACTTTATTAATAATGCATTTATCAACAAAAACCAAAATGCAAACTCAATTTTGTTTTCAGTATTAGAATGCACTACTACTTTAGATATATTTATTGCTTGCGATAATGAGCATTTTGCTGATTTAACACAAAGCCAAAATCATGCAACAAAACAAATATAGAACACAGTTCAAACTTTTAGTGATAACCAATGTTACAAAGAATTAGTCCTCTGTTAATTAGTACGAAAGCTTTTAATTCGCAGCCAAATCAAACTTTTTTGAGTATATGATGTCACTCTTTACCGTTTTAGGGGTTGTATATGTCAGTTGATAATGAGAAGAAAAACACGCAAGAAGAGAAAAATGACAAGACTAAATTTATTGCGCGTTCACAAAAAATCGGTCCAGAAAAGAATGTAGAAAAAAGTAAAATAGAACCAGTTAGTGTTAAAGAAATAAATAAAGAAGACAATAGAAACGACAAATCTCACACTAAAAGACCCGAATCAAAAACAGCTCACCCCTCAACAAGAACAGAGGTAAACACCGCTGTGACGGGGGAAAACAATTCTCCCGGTTATCAAACTCTAGAGAAAGGCCATTTAGTCAAAAATCGTTACGTGATTGACAGCCTAATTGGGCATGGTGGCCTATGTGACGTCTACCGAGCCAAAGATAAAGTTCTTGAATCATCTGGAGTTGCTAGTCCTTTTGTCGCACTCAAAGTATTGCAGCACGAATACATCGACCAACCAGAGACTGCGCGAATGCTTATCCGAGAGGCGCAGCATACTCAAACCTTGAGCCACCCCAACATCATTCGTGTTTTTGATTTTGGCGTCGATAACAAAATTTATTTTATTGTGATGGAATACTTAGATGGTGAGACCATCGAACAGTTGATTCAGCGTTCCAGACCCAATGGCTTAGCGTTTCCTAATGCCAAAGTCCTACTAAACCAAATACTCGATGCTCTGATATATGCTCATTCGCTTGATATCGTACACGCAGACCTGAAGCCCGCTAACATCATGATCGATTCAGCCGGTACGGTAAAATTGCTCGACTTTGGTGTGTCAAAAACTGAACGCCTCAAACAAGATCAGTACGCCGCCAAGCGTAAAGTCGATGATCATCAAGTATTGGGATATACACCAAATTATGCATCCCTCAATATTATTAGCGGTAATAAGCCATGCAGACAGGACGATCTGTTTGCGTTTGCCTGCATGGCATACGAACTACTCTCTTGCAAGCATCCCTATAATCGAACCCCTATCGATTTGGCTAAGAAAAATGCGATTCCGCTAAAGAAACCCTCTGGTTTTCCAAATACCCTATGGCCCGATATTAAAACGATTCTCACCGACACCAGCGGTCAGTACAAGCTCAGTGCCGAGTCACTGAAACAGAGACTCAACCAAAATAATCGCTCAAAATATGCGATAGCTGCATTGATTGTTCTAGGTTTATCCACCTCTCTTGGTATTGCGTATCACTTAAACTCGCAGATCGTGCAGTTGGAAAAGGCCAATCGCCAATTGGCTCATTCGCTACAAACACAACAACAGATCATTAATAGCCAACCTGAGTCAGTCTTCGAACTTAGCGCATCCGATACCATCCATCCGGTTTTAAGAGCCGGATTACTGCGACATCACAAGCAAACGCTTCTCGCGACATTCGAGCAACAGATTGATGAAATTCTCAACCAAAGCAATAACGAGTATCCCGATTACGATCAAGTCGAATCTGTCCTGAAGCACGCGGCCATCTACTACCCAGATTCCCACAAGCTTGAATTGCTCAACCTTGACATGCGCTCGAGCAAGCGTTCAACGTTGCTGTCAATTGAAAGACACATCAATTCTGTACTCGAGAAAGGTCAATACGATGCGAAACAGGATGGGAAATCGATCGTTGATTTACACAATGATTTGCATTCAATTCAACAAAACTATCCTCTAACACCCTCCTCTTTAGCCACTGAGGTGTTTTACCAAAACATTGATCAGGCCATCGCAGTGAAGGATTCCAATAGACTCACTGAGCTTTTGGCCGTAGGTGGTACCTTCTTCAGTACCAATGAAATATCACGTAAAAAACTACAAAACGCTCGTGTGTTCAACGAAGCAGTGATCGCAATAGATAGTTGGCAAAAGCAGCCAAGCAATAGTGACAAAGTGAAATACCCATCTGAAGCAGTAATAATACTGTACGGAGATAGATTGTCTGAAATTTATCAAAACCTTGAAAAGGCTGCTACTGTATCAGCACTGGATCAAGTGGTAGTGGATATTGAAGAGTTAGCCCGAGAGTTCCCCATGGACATTCCAAACATTTCGGATCTGCGTTTTCAAACGGCCAATAAATACTTAAAGTTTTCTGATATGCTGCTGAAAAAACGCCAATCAGTCAGTGCGCGAAACGCGATGAAAAAGGCAAACGAACTTCTGCAGCAAGTCGACAGTACCGACTTTAGAGGCTAAGGCGACGACAAAAAACGGCCAAAGCGTCACCCGCTTTGGCCGTTTCAGTATAGGTATACTGAATTACAAAGGCTGGAATGCCGCTCTGCTGGAGACTTGTTCATACCACTTCTGAATGTGGCTGAAATGTTCAAAGACCGCAAGCTCAAGCCCTTTTACAGCAAACGTAACAAAAATAAACGCGGTAATGTCGACAATCGTAAAGTGTTCTGTCGCAACATAACTGCTTTCAGAAAGGCGCTTTTCCAATACTGGCAAAAATGCCTCAACACGTTTTTTAGATTCTACGCCCCATGCTTCCACACACGTTTCTCTGTCTTGATATATTGCCGTGATATTGCGAAAAGCTTGGAATGCAGTGTAGAGCCCTTGAAACTCGACAACACGGTGCCACATTTCGACTTGCGCTTTTTCTAAAGCGTTACGCCCAAACAACGCCATTTCATTCGGATGAATCTCATCAAAATAACGACAGATTGCCACGCTTTCACACAGCGTTGTGCCGTCGTCCAGTTCAAGCATCGGCACTTTACCATTGACGCTTTTCTGCAAAAATTCGGGTTTGAGGTTATCACCTTCTCTTACGTTGAGCTGAACGCGTTCAACACTTGCACCAATTTCAGCCAAAAATAGCGTTACTCGGCGACAGCTAGGAGTCATTTCTGTTTCATACAGTTTCATTTTTAGTCCTTTTTCTTTTTCAGAACGATCGTTTAGGTTAAACTCTACTTGTTTCCTAAACGTTCAGTCAAGAATATTTTTGCTCAATTGGAATTCTTATGGCACGCAAAGCTAACTTTAGTCGTGATGAAAAACTGCTAGAAGCCATGGCACTCTTTTGGAAGAAAGGATATGCCAATACTGCTATTTCGGACTTAGTTGACGGGCTTAAAATCAATCGATTTAGCCTCTACAACACATTTGGAGATAAGCAACATCTCTACTACGAAGCGCTAGACACTTATCTAAAAACGATCTCATTTCCCTCGCTAAACGAACTCTCTCAAAAAGATGCCAGTATGCCTGAGCTTGAGCGTTTTCTAATCCAGTTTGCAAAGATACAGAGAAAAGGGACCAGTGGGTGCTTCATGCAAAATGCTCTGGTAGAACATGCTGGAGAGGACTGCACCGTGTTAGAGAAAGGCAACCGTCTTTTTGACCATTTGCTAACGGTGCTAAAGTCGGCAATTGACAATGCGCAAAAGCAAGGGCTAGTGATCACCTCAACTCACTCAGAACACATAGCAAAGCTTATCTTGAACCAAATGCAAGGGATGCGCGTACTTGGAAAAGCCAAACGTTATGATGACCTCGATTGTGCACTTAACGCATTGTTGGTACTTATTAAGACAGAGAAACACGAATGACCATCAACGTGATTGTAGAAAGGCTCACTCGGGGCTGTGATTTGAAAACATCGATCGCCGATATCGTCAAAAAGCATCAAATTTCCGCAGGCAGTATTGCCGGTTGTACTGGTTGCTTAGAACGTATCAACCTACGATTAGCCGGTGCGCAAAACACATTGTGCGTTAGCGAACCCTTTGAAATTGTTTCTATCACAGCGACATTAACACCTGAACATCAACATATTCACATCTCTGTCGCGGATAAACAAGGACGTGTATACGGTGGGCATTTGTTAGAAGGCAGCTTTGTTGATACAACAGCAGAGCTTATTATTCATTCGTATCCTGATATGCTCTTCCAACGTGTGTGGGATGACAACACTGGTTTTAGTGAACTGTCCAACGCCATGTGAGATGCTCAACTGTTTTACGAGGAGTAAAACCGGCGAGCAACTCACCGATTGATGCCTTACATCGAAGAACAAGCACTTCAATCAGTTCACGACTGCAAAGCGCGTTTTGTTGGCTTTTTTCTCCGCGTACATATGTTGATCTGCCTGCTTTAACATCTCTTCTGAATCCTTCATGTCATGGTGAAATAGGCAATAACCAATACTGATGTTGAGGTAGATCAGTTCACTCTCATAAACGATTGGCATAGAACAAAGTGCTACCTTGAGTTTATTGATCAACACTTCCATGTCTTCTTCACGCAGTATCCGTGCTGACAACACTAGAAACTCATCCCCGCCTATTCGCGCAACCAAATCAGTTGAGCGTAGCGTGGCTTTGAGTCTCTCCGCACACGCAATTAACACTTTATCTCCGGCTGAGTGCCCAAGGGTATCATTGATGTGTTTAAATCGATCCAAATCCAAATTGATCACTGCAAAGGTTTCATCACGATCCTGCTTTTTTGCATGCTCAAAATGGTGTTCGAGCGAGTACATAAAGTATCGACGATTAGGGAGTCCCGTCAGTTCATCGTGCAGAGAACGGCTATGTGCCATTCTGTAGAGCCGGTAGATGGCAAAAAAGATCAAGCAGAAAAAAATCAACGAAGGGTAACCAATCAGCCGAACCGCTTGTAATTGATACCAAGGCAATGACGCAAACAAACGATCGTCTTCCGCCACCGCAAGCACCCAGCTGCCATAAGGGAAGTTAACACGCTCTTTGACAAAAGCTTGATCAAAAGTGGCTTGCTCTCCAAGCACCATTTGACCTCTCTCCCCTTCACTATCAAATCCCTTAATGGCAACACGATGCTGGTAGGCAAAGCTCGCTAGCCCCACCTCCATAATCAGTGAATCAAAGTTCAGTACTGCACTGCACACCCCCCAATATTGCGAGTTCAGTGGGGGATCGTTAAAAATCGGCACGCGAGCAATCAAAGCTCTACCGCCTTGCACCAGATTAACTGGCCCTGCGATGAAAATTTCTTCAATCGTTTTCGCTTTATTAATGGATTCCCATTGTTCAGGTACTGTTTTGTAATCCAACCCAAGTACACCTTCGTTACCCAGCAGTGGATAGACGTAGTTAACTACATCATTTTTTGCCAAGCCAATAACGCGGATATGTTTGCCTTTTCGAAGAATTTTATCTGATGCTTGATCGAGCGCTTGTTTGTTACTGTTAGGGTGAAGCGAAACCAACGTAGCCAAGCTGCTGACAATATAGATATCAGACACTATCGCGGCTTCTAACTTGGAACGAATAGACGACAACTGTTCTTTCGCCTCCCGTTGAAAATACTCTAATCTGACTTTTTTCTGCTCCTGATTGAGCAGCTCAATAATGCCGACAGACAGAATAAGAAACAGGACAAACAACAGGTTGACACTCCATCGTTTTCCAGACATATACTTCATCGAATCCCCAGTTTCCAGCTCTAAAAAATAGGTTAAGCAATGGATAAATCGTTATTATTGTTAAAAAACTTAATATAAGTATAAGAATAAACCAATCCAATCGTCAGAGTTAAGCATTATTTTGTATATTTACTAGGTAAGTGTATGTCATCTTCACTGTTTTTGTTTGAAACCTCAGATTGGCTCGACATAGAAGACGGCCAGTTACTGTGGCGGCCCAACTTTCTCGACCAAGAACAAGCCAATCAAGTTTTTGCAGCACTGATGCATAGCTTGGCATGGGAGCAAAAATACATTCGTATGTTTGGTCAGCAAGTTCTGCAACCTCGGCTTCAAGCTTGGTACGGCGAGGAGCGTTATCATTACTCTGGTTTGACCATGGAACCTTTGCCGTGGACACCTATGCTAAAAGCGCTCAAAGTACAGTGCGAACTGGCAGCAGACACTACGTTTAACTCTGTGCTCGCCAACCTCTACCGTGACGGTCAAGATTCAATGGGCTGGCATCAAGACAATGAAGCTGAACTGGGGAGCAATCCAATCATTGCGTCCCTCAGCTTAGGAGAAACACGTCGTTTTGTTCTCCAACACAAAGTCACCAAGCAAAAAATCGAGTTTGAGTTAACATCAGGATCGCTCTTGGTGATGGGCGGTACAACTCAACATTTTTGGCAACATTGTGTACCGAAAACCGCTAAAAACAAGTCAGAAAGGATCAACTTGACCTATCGAAAGATAATTCCTACCGCCATTTGACCTGACGCTTACATAAACCGTGACAATAGCTGGTACCTTTCGATTTATCTCCTTGATACTGGAATCAGTCATGAACATCGCGACACGGACACTCGTTTCTCTATTATCACTGGGTGTGGTTTTTTCATCACTGGCGAGTGAAGACGTCACCATACCGAGCTACCAAGAATCTGCACAGTTAATCCGCAGTACCTATGAAACTCAACTTTATACCTTGCCAGCGTTCAAAGAAGGTCATTATGGCTTGCGAATGTATCGACAAACACTGGATCCGAAATACGCTGCAGCCGTTTGGAGTGATCTCGCTAGAGTGGCAAGCCGTTTGAATCGTTTTGCTGCTGAGGTGAACACACCAGAACAAGTGATTCTATATTCGGAAAAGCGTTTAGCAGGTTACATTGGGGATACCGATGAGCGTAGCATCCGTCGCTACACCGCAACCAAACACATGCCAGAGTATCTCTATCTAGGCGTTGATCTGCTTGGTTCGATGGCTCGTGCTAACGAATATGGCCTAGAGCACAAGCAAGATGCGAAACTACGTGAAGTCATTCGACGCTTTGACTTTAAGAAATACGCGACCAATTCAGAGATGATTGAAGCGTGGGCTGCGCAACTGGCTAATCAAGTCTACTGGCTGCGCCAATTGGGTGAACAAGACGTGGTGGATGATTTTATCAAAGCATTTAAAGAGACCTACCCCGACGAAAAAGACAAAGCGCTTAATGGCCAGCAGTTTGGCAACAAAATCTATGGGATGACTCACATCATTTTTGCCGATTCGGAATACTACCAGCATCAAGTGAGTGAACAGCAACATCAATGGATTTTTGACTATTTCCGAGAGCACATTGATACCATTCTGCTTCGAGCAAAAGAAGATGTCATTGCAGAAGTAGGTATCAGCTTCTTACTGGCAGGACTAGAAGACGACCCTGTTGTTGAGAAAACACGCCAAGCTATTCAAGCCTCAATCGACTCGGAACGTGGCATGATCCCTTCTACTTCTGGTGACTTTGACATGGAATCGGGTGAACATCGTAACGTCCTGGCTATCATGCTGCTCGATTGGCAAAGGGTGAATGAAGCGCCAACTCTGGAACATAACCCTAAAGTGTTCACCTCAATGCCTTATGGCTTGATTGCCGATAAACCAGCTCAACCCTAATTTTTGTAAATCTAACGCATAAAAAATGCCCTGTTCTCACAGGGCATTTTTGTTCTCATTTAGCATTTCTTCTCGCTAGCAAAGAAGACGTCTGCTGAGGCTGTCAGAATTATAGGGAGATAAAAATCCCAGCCAAACATGCACTCATTAGGTTGGCTAACGTACCCGCAGCAACCGCTTTAAGACCCATGTTTGCTACGTCACTGCGACGCTCTGGCGCCATCACACCGATGGAGCCCAGTTGAATCGCAATCGAACCAATGTTAGCAAAACCACACAAAGCAAACGTGATGATCACTTGGCTGTGCTCAGAAAGCAGCGCTTTGTGCTCGACAAAGTCAATGAACGCCACAAACTCATTCATCACAATCTTCTGGCCAATGTAAGAACCCGCTGCGAGCACTTCATTGGAAGGGATACCGATCAACCAAGCCAATGGAGAGAATAAATAGCCAAAAATCGCTTGCAACGTGACGCCAGTGAAACCGAATAGCTCACCCAAGTTTTCTAAACCCGTGTTCACCATGGCAATCACACTGACAAACGCAATCAGCATAGTGCCCACCGCAACAGCCACTTTCATGCCGCCCATCGCACCACTTGCCAGTGCATCAATCACGTTACTTTGGTCAGATTTATCGAGTTCAATGTTGGTGTAGTCGCTTGGCGTCGCACGCTCAGGCACGATGATTTTTGCCATTAACAAACTGCCTGGTGCCGCCATAAAACTCGCTGCAATCAAATATTTCAGCTCAACACCTAAACCAGCATAGCCACCGAGCACGCTACCCGCAACCGATGCCATACCGCCTGCCATCACAGCGAACAGTTCTGATCGAGTCATATTGGCCAAAAACGGACGAATTAGCAGAGGTGATTCACCTTGAGAAAGGAAGATATTGCCTGTTGCGACAAGAGACTCGGCTTTGCTGGTACCCAAGAATTTCTGGATGCCACCACCAATAAATTGAATCACTTTTTGCATGATACCCAAGTAATACAGGGCAGAGATAAGAGCGCTAAAGAAGATAATGATCGGAAGAACACGGACAGCAAAGATAAAACCAGAGGATGCCAAATCACCAAACAAGAAGGCGATCCCTTCATCAGCGAAACTCAGCAATCCCGAGACCGCACTGCTCATTCCCGCCAGCGCCGCTTGTCCCCATGGAAAATAAAGGACTAACGCCGCGAACCCCACCTGCAACAGCAAAGCTCGCGATACCGTTTTCCAGTTAATAGAGCGACGGCTTTCCGACAGCAAAAACGCACAACCAATGAGCGCAACCACACCTAATAGACTTAACAAAATATTCATGAGCAACGACCTAGTTAAAACTTAAAAATGGAGGAGGAGCTGAAAAAACCAGCAAAAGAAGAAGGGGTATGAAGCGGTGACGACTGACACCAAGACTCACGAATGAAATTGAACGAATAGTTCGACATCTTTTTTACCTTATACAAGCTTTCAAAAGTCAGCTGGTCCGGTCCTTGGGGTCATTCACTCAAATAGCCAAACTATTGGACGATTTGTTTCCTTGTGACGGCTTGTATGGGTAAGGGTTATGAACGATAAACCCTATTTCCCGCTTAAACGGGTCGCTAGTATAGACAACAAAAAGAGATATTCATCACATTTATTCACGCAAACGTTCAAGCGCTCATAATTTAATCAACACGTGCATTTCACACTCTAATCACTACACAAAATGGGGATAATGATGATTTTTACCACTTAGATGGATAATAATTATCCAAACGAACCAAAATCACCAATTTAAGTAAAGGAAATACTCGCCTTCCAGTAATTTTTGGATATAATTCGCTTCGGTTTGAAATGAACCGCATCAAAATTTGAAGCTTAGCTTCAACATCCTGTGCCGAGATGGTGAAATTGGTAGACACACTAGCATGAGGTGCTAGCGCCTATGGTGTGAGGGTTCGAGTCCCTCTCTCGGCACCATTCCTTTATAAATAAAATCAATGTGATGCAAGGTATTAAGCCCGCGAAACCCAATGCAGATGCAAACCAACTGCTAAGTGAACTTGCCGTTCACGCTTTGTTGCACCTGGAATTTCGCCGCCTCGCTACCGCACACTCCTCACTCTCTCGTCAAGAAAGTAACGACATTCTGCAAAAATGGCTGAAACCAAAGCTGAAGAGCAATCGCTATAAGTTGATTAAAAAACCGCTTAAAGCTATAACTCAGCAAGCAAAAGGCGAAAATGGCAACCTTGAAGCATTATTGGAGCGATGTGTAGGAGCGGAAAGTGCCCCTGTTCAACCACATCTAGATAGCTACCTATTGCTGATCAATGAAGTCGAAAAGAAACTCGGTACCACCGTGTTACTCTCTCGCCCAGAAGCAGTGGATTTGTCACATGATGAACATGGTTGTTTATTGTGCGTGTTGACCACTAACCTCAACCAGCATTTCGATCAACGCAACAAGCTGATCGAACCCATTTCTATGCTGTTCCGCGGCCCGATGAGTCAACGCTCACTGTTTCTCGGTGCCATCTACGCAAGCAACACCTTTCACTATTCCGTTCAATATCAAGACGAACAATTTGTTCGTATTACGCTAGAACTCGCTTAATACTCACTCACTATCCTGCTATCCTAAGTTGCCAAAACAACAATAATTCAAAGGATTGCCGATGTTTACACTCGACGTCTCCCCTGATATCAGACTCGCTTTGGTTCAAGATTCTTTCGCTGCACTTTACGTTCCATTGGTCGCAGAGCAACAAGCCTACCTATCCCAATGGCTGGCTTGGCCTCCACTTTGCCAAACCAAGCAAGATTTTAAGCAGTTTATTCAACGTTCACTGCACGAATACGCAGATCGTCAATCAGTAACCTGCGCGATTTTTTATCAACAGAAGCTCGTCGGCAACATCAGTCTTCACGAAATCAACCACCATCTTCAAAGAACTTGTATCGGTTATTGGCTTTCAGAAGAGATGCAAGGCAAAGGTATTGTCACTTTAGCGTGTGAAGCGCTGATAGAGTATGCATTTGATACTTTGTCGATGGAGCTGGTGCAACTTCGCGCAGCCAAAGAAAACCATGCCAGTCGTGCGGTTGCTGAACGCCTCGGCATGCAACTCGAGGGGATCATTCGCCGCAACGAGAGAGTTCAAAATAGAGTGCTCGACCACGCCGTGTATGCGATATCAAAATCCGAGTGGCAAGCAAAGATCCTTTCTTGCTAGAAAAAACGTGGGAGCTTCTTAGCTCCCATGGTTATTGATACTTGAATTACCGTTTAAACTTACTGTTTCGCGACGGCTTTGATCAGCACTGACGTATCCATCCGTCCTTGTCCTTGTTGCTGAAGCTCTGCGTACTGCTGATCCACTTGCTTTGTCAGTGGCAACTCAAGCCCGACACGCTGTGCTTCCTTCAAGCAAAAACCGAGATCTTTTCTCATCCAATCAATAGCAAAACCAAAGTCAAACTTACCTTGCGCCATCGACAGCGCACGATTTTCCATCTGCCAAGATCCCGCCGCACCGTGCTTCAGTGTATCTACCACTTGTGTGATGTCTAAACCTGACTTTTGCGCAAGCAAAATGGCCTCACTAAGACCTTGAAGCACACCCGCGATACAGATTTGATTAACCATTTTACAGCGTTGACCTTGGCCATTTTCGCCCAGCAGCGTCATTTGCTTTGCATAAGCCTCCATCACGGATGAAACCGTATTGAAGATGGCCTCTTCACCGCCACACATAATCGTCAACACGCCGTTTTCTGCGCCCGCTTGTCCGCCAGAAACTGGCGCATCAATAAAATGGTTAGACACTTTACGACAAGCATCCGCCAGTTCAATAGCCAGTTCGGCAGAAGTTGTGGTGTGATCCACCAGGATCGAGTCCGGTTCCAACCCTGCTAATACTCCGTCTTCACCATAAACGACACTGCGTACATCGTCATCATTACCAACACAAACAAACACCACATCGCAGCCAAGTGCCGCTTCACGTGGCGTTTCAAAGGCTTCCCCTTGATACTGTTCTGTCCATTTTTGAGCCTTGGCAAAAGTACGGTTGTATACATGCGTTTCGTATCCCGCTTTGCTCAAGTAGCCCGCCATTGGGTAGCCCATCACTCCCAGACCAATAAACGCGACTTTTTTGACTTCCATCTTTCCCCCAATGACCTTGTGTTCGTGAATAGGCATGATAACTGAAACCACTACTTACTTGCTATATCCACTTTCCCAACAAATACTTGGATCTGTATGCAAAGAACTCAAGCACCTCACCTTGGCAGCTTAACCTGCCATTTTCACGGGTCCTGTGTCACAATGTCTTTCACTCTACTTGTCTGATTAAAGCTGTACTGATGAAATTTAACGCTGCTATTTTTGATATGGATGGGCTTTTGCTCGACACTGAACGCGTTTGTATGCGTATTTTTAAACAAGCTTGTGATGTACAAAATCTGCCTTTTTACCAAGACACCTACCTATCTATTATTGGCCGCAACTCTGCGGGTATCGATACCATTTTGCGGTCCGCCTATGGTGAGGATTTAGACCGTCTTCATGCAGAATGGCGCAAGCGTTACAACCAAGTGGTATTGCACGAAGCGATTCCGGTGAAAGAAGGGGTGATAGAGCTGCTGAAGTGGCTCAAACACAGCGGTATCCCTACCGCAGTCGCCACCTCAACACAAAAAGATGTCGCCTTAGTGAAACTCAAGTTGGCCGGACTCGATCACTACTTTGATTCCATAACGACAGGATGTGAAGTGTCGCATGGCAAGCCAGATCCAGAAATCTACTTACTGGCTGCGAGCCGTTTGTCGATTCCACCAGCGCAATGCTTAGCATTTGAAGATTCTAACAATGGTGTCCGTGCTGCCGTTGCTGCGAACATGATCACCTATCAAATTCCTGATTTGGTACAGCCATGCGATGAAGTGATCGCTTTTGGCCATCGGATCTGTCCATCACTTAACAATGTATTGAAAGAACTGCAAACCAGCAACTAAACCCAAAGAGAAATGCGTGAGCAAAAAAAGGGGGCGAAATCATCGCCCCTTTTAAATTTTCTAACCGTTAACTATTCTGCACGCGTTCAAATAGTTACTGAAATGCTTCACCCGCGGCCGCGACAAAGGTCATTTCAACCAAATAGTCTGGGTCAGCAAGCTCTGCTTTGACACAAGCACGGCTTGGCGCACAACCTTCTGGGAACCAGTTGTCCCATACTTCATTGAGCGCATCAAAGTTGGCAAAATCAGTCACGTAAATAGTCACCGAAAGAATACGCGAGCGATCACTGCCAATTTTCGCCAATTGCGCGTCTGCTTGAGCAAAAATCTGCTCCACTTGCCCTTTCATGTCCGCGTTGGTATCACTGTCAGCCACTTCCACAAAATGCGCAATGCCATTGAAGACGGTAATATCAGACCAGCGTTTACATGGGTTAATGCGGTGAATTGTCATCGTATTTTCTCTTTATCGGATTGATTTTATTAAAAGGGTTCTTGATGCTCGACTAAGCAAACTGGGCTACCAATTTGGCAACTGAATCCCGTTGCGGTTAAACAGCCCGAGTCGCGGTCGCGACGATAGCTGACCACATTGTGGCTATGCTGGTTCGCCACCAACAACCATTTGCCATTGCGCGACAACACAAAGTCTCGCGGAAAATCTCCAAGAGAATCCACCGCCTCTAACCATTTCGGCTCGCTTTGGCTGACATCAAAAACCGTGATTTTATTTTGTCGGCGGCAGGATGCATAGAGAAATTGCTCATCGGAAGACAATCGAATGGCAGAAGCCGCAGCACCATTTTCTTCACCCGGCAACAAAGGTTGCTCTGAAACCATCGTCCAACGTTCGTTTGCTCGTTCTAGCGTTAACAAAGTTTCGGTCAACTCGCACAGCAAATAGGCGCGAGTTTCCGCCTGATTAAAGACCAAGTGACGAGGGCCGCTGCCTGCTGGAAGCTTGAGTGACTGATGCAAAGTAAAGGCTTGCTGCTGAGCGTCAATTTGATAGAAATGCACCTGATCGGTGCCCAAATCCACCACGGCTAAAAAAGGGCTATGGCGTAGAAAAGTTGCTTGGTGCGCGTGTGGTGATGTTTGTCGCTCTCGATTTGGGCCATCACCTTCCACATAAAGCTCAGCAATGCACTCTGACGGCGCACCTAACACATCGAGCGTATATATGGAGGTGTTGCCTGAACCATAATTTGCGACGGCACAAAACGTCTGCGTCGGATCGATGTCGATATGGCAGGGGTAACTCCCTTCAATAGCGATAGTGCTTTGGTCAATGCAACCCACTTGCACAAGTTGAGGTTGATCGTGCAGATCAACTTCGCTAAAGGTGTAGAGGCCTTTGGAGGTTTGGGTGAGGTAGGAAGGATTACGTAAGGTAACCAGCTCATTAAACGGTATGAGCTCCCCAGTTTCTGTATTCAGTTCTAGCTGTACGACACCCTCACTAATACTCGGTTCATCGGTGTAGGTACCAACGTAAAAATGCAAACGGCCAACTGTCATTTTGTCTTTTATTCCTTTTCCTTAAGCTATCTCAATACCTTGCCGCCTGTCGTCACAGGCGGCAACGGCTTTTCTACACTAAGGTGCAATTTTGTGAAGTAGCTGCTCGGTTGGTCTTACTATCGCCACAATGGTTTCATCAAAAATGACCGCATTCTTATCCAATATCGCTTGGTAAGTCGCTCGCTCAGCAGCTGAAAGCACTTGTCCCTGTTGCGCTTTTTCCACCAACTCAAGACCCAGTTCCGCTAGCGCTATGGTTGCATCTGCGATCGCCACACTCTCACGTGAGGCCACATTGGCAGCAAAAATCCCACGAGATTGACGCGCTGCACCTTTTACTACCTTATAATGCTCAGAGAGCTCCTCAAGCGCCTGCTTGCTTTGCGGAATTTGTGCATTGCCATTTGGCTGATAGCCACGCACCAACGCTTCCATGTCATACACCGCATAGCTTTCTACCACGAGGGCATCGGCGAACCGATTTAAGCGTTCATATTGGTTGTACAAATCCCCCTTGTTTGGTGTAGAAATCCATTTCTCCCAGTGCCTTGCATAATATTGTGCAGGCTCCGTGTATTTGGCTAACGTGATGAGCGGTGCAACATCTGCTCCATTGGCTAAACGCTGTAGCATCATCAGAGCATCGGCATGATGACGCAGGCCAAGAGAAATTTCCGACCAACTATCCAACGCGCGCATTCGACGGTACATACTGGCTTCATCAGTGAGCGATTCACTTGACCAAAGTCGTTCGGCAATCGCATAGCTGCGTGGCCATAAGCGCTGTTCTATGGTCATCGAATCGAGATTTTCACCCCAAATGGTCACTTCGCCACCGAGGATCAACGGTTCCTCTTCTTTGGTCAGTTGAGCAGGATAACCGCCATTAGGCTTCGGAATGCTCTTCACTTCTCCTTCACTGGAGGCCACCAGATTGCCAGTTGCCGGCCAACGCACATTACCAATACGCTGATAGCTGCCTTCTTTTAGTTGATCACCAGCAAACTGATAATTGAACTCGGTGTAAGACATGAAGTTGTCAAAGTGGCCGCGGAACTTCACACCGGGCACGTATTCCAATACATACACTTCTTCACGCGATTTACCATTGTAATCGGTAAACGCACGCACTTTGCCGTCAGCACCCTCGATGATGGTGAGATTCCCTTTGCGCGGGCCTCCTTTATTGCGAGGCTTCACCCAATCGTAGGTGACAAATTTTTCCCCTTGATGCAGTTGATCATCGACGGTGATCCCCTTCGGCATCGGGTCATTACGATAGTGGTAGCTGGTGGGTTGAGGCTGATCGAGATAATAACCCGTCGACAAAATGCCTTGATAGCCCTCTTTCGCCGCTCGGCCAATACTGTCATGCCCCTGCCAACTCTGAATCACCACCGATTTGGGCAGATCTTTATGCCAAATTTCATCCCAGCCTGTAATTTTCTTGCCGCGCTGGTTCAGCATCTGCTCGACTCGGCTATTCAGGTACGATTGCAGCCCTCGTTCGCCGTCCAATTGATGCTGTTTGATAAACGCTTGGATTTTCGGGTTGTCACGCCACTGTTGATAGTTCGGCTCATCCCCGCCGATGTGAAAATACTCATCTGGGAAGAGCTCGACCACTTCATCGAATACGCTTGCCAACATGGTGTAGAGTTCTGGATTGGTTGGGTCCATCAAAGGTTCAAACACACCCCAACCACGCTGCTGAGGGTAAGACTGTTCACCAAGGCCAGACATCAATTCCGGATAGGCGTGCGCGACCGCCGAAGCATGGCCAGGCAGCGAGATTTCAGGGATCACACGAATACCGAGATTACGCGCGTACTCAACCACTTGGCGAATTTCATCTTTGCTGTAGAAATCACCATCCGCGGTGGCTTGCCACAAGCGAGGGTAGTTTTCCAGTTGAATACGAATGCCTTGGTCATCCCAGATATGCCAGTGGAAGACGTTCATTTTCGCTGAGGCCATGGCATCCAACTGGCGTAAAATCACCGGCAGTTCGATGTAATGACGCGCAGTATCGTACGACACCCCACGCCATTTAAAACGCGGCGCATCAGAGATAGCAACGGCGGGAACAAAGTAGCCATTGGCATCCGTCGAAACCAGTTGCAGTAAGGTTTCTAAGCCATGAAACGTGCCATAAGGCTCAGTGGATGAAAGCAAAATCTTGCCATTGGCAACCTTCAATTGGTATGACTCATCGCTGTCGATATTTTGCACCGCACTGCTTGGGGCACGTTGAATATCTATCACCAACGTTGCTTCTTGTTCGGATTTTGCCTGCCAATTCAGCATCGGCAAGCCAGTTTGTCGATAGAGCCGCTCCATGGTGCGCTTAACATTAAACGCCACGCGTGGTGAGTCGTAACCTTTGATATAAATACTGAACGCTTTATCCAGCGTCACCTTGCCTTCGCTTAACTCAACGTTTTGCGGGTAAGGCATTAATATTAAGTGGGTATTAGGTATCATCGCTGCCGGTAGCCTAAATATGTGAAACTCGTTCTACTTAGTGGATGAGACGGCGATCAGCGACGGTCGGCTCGATAACACGTTACGTCGACTTCCACTTTGACATCCACCACAAGGTCACACACCATGCAAATACGCGCAGGTGGATGCTCGCCAAAAAACTCTTTAAACACTTTATTGAACGACTGGAAATAGCGTGCATCGGTCAACACAACCTTAACGTGTACTACATCTTCTAGCGTATAGCCCGCCTCGCTCATGATGTCGACACAGTTTTGAATCGCAAGGCGAGACTGATCAACAATGCCACCTTCAACCACTTCACCATCAATCATCGGTGTTTGGCCAGAGACGTAAAGGAAACCACCCGCTTCGGTTGCTCGTGCAAAGGGTAAATGCTGACCACCTGTACCCACGCCGCCTTCTACACCATATCGTTTAATTGACATTATTTTTCTCCATTACTTTCTTACTTAATTTCATCAATTTAATATTTATCAAATAACTTTATTTGAATTAAAACGTTATTTATTTCGATAAATAAAAACACCGTTTCTGTGTTTTGAAACCTGACCATTAAAATAAGCCAGCATTCCATTCACGAATACCCGTTCAATACCTTGCGCTAACGAAATGGGATTTTCAAAAGTTGCGGTATCTTTCACTGTTCTCGGATTAAATAAAACCAAGTCAGCAAATGCACCTTGTTTGATCACTCCTCGCCCAGTGAGGTTATATCGTTTAGCGGACATTCCCGTCATTTTGTGAATTGCTTCTTGCAGGGAAAAAAGTTTTTCTTCTCGGCAATAGTGCCCAAGCACTTTCGGGAAAGTGCCCCACAAGCGCGGGTGTGGGTGAGGATCGTTCGGCAACCCATCCGAACCCACCATGGTTAAGCGGTATTTCAACACTCGCTTAACATCTTGTTCGTCCATGCAATGATACACCGCTCCAGCAGGTTGTAGCGCTTTGGCTGCTTCCATGAGGGGTAACCCCATTTCCTTGGCGATCTGCTTAAGCATCTTGCCGGCAAACTGTGGCTGGCTTTTCGACCAAGTAATAAAAATGTCGATCTCTTCTGTCACTTGATTCAGATCTAAAGTGGAAGAGCTGGCCGAATAAGGGTAACAATCGCAAGAGACATCTTGATGTTGAGCGGCTTTTTCCATCAGATCCACCACTTCAACCGTGCGCCCCCAATTGCCCGCGCCTGCGCATTTGAGATGGGAGATCACCACAGGCACCTTAGCAAACTGGCCCGTTTCAAAGGCTTCCGTCATCGCGCTGAGTATCTCTTCAAATTCGGTACGCATATGAGTGGTATAAATGCCCTCATACTCGCCGAGCACTTGTGCTAAGCGCATCACTTCATCGGCGGTCGCTTGCTTAGCACTGGCATAAGCCAAACCAGAACTTAGCCCCAACGCCCCCTGTTCCATCGCTAAAGCCAGCGCTTGTCGCATCTGCTCGATTTCTTCATCGGATGCGGTGCGCAACAAATCATCCATAACATTGTTACGCAGTGTCGTATGGCCAACCAACGCCGCCACATTCACAGCAGGTTGTGCGCGTGTTACCGCCTCGGCGTAATGAGCAAAAGTCGGGTATTTAAAATCGGCTTGCTCACCAAGCAAGTTCATAGGGTCAGGCGGATCACCCGCTAAAATCGTCGGGCTGGCACTGATGCCACAATTACCCACAATCACGGTCGTCACCCCTTGGCTGATTTTAGCCAAACACTCAGGATAACGAATCACATTGGTATCGTCATGAGTATGAACATCGATAAATCCCGGTGCGAGCGCCAAACCCTGGCCATCAATCACACAAGCCGCAGTCGCATGTTGACTATCACCAATTTGAGCAATTCGCTGCCCTTGAATGGCGACATCAGACACAAATGGCATCCCACCGGTGCCATCAAAAATTTCTACATTTCGAATTATGGTATCGAACACTCTACGTCTCTCTACTGCTCAACTCTTTAACCTGATGCCATAGTAAATCTTGCTAAAAATTAATCAGTGACAAAACACACAAATAAATACGAAAAGCTTGATACTTTCTATCACAAGATCTATTTTGGAAACAAAGAAATTCAAAATATCAATCACTTAAACCATGTTAGAAGTAGATAGCCATGAAAAAACCTTATGAAAATCATGATAGAAACTATCATAACTTTGTTATTCAACGCCCCGCTGCTGGTGAAAAAAGCCAAGCAATTCAACCTCAAGCATGCAATTTATCGTTGGACGAAGTGAGCCTGCCGAGTGCGGTGATTCACGCGTCTGCACTCAACAATAACCTTAAGTGGATGCAGCAGTTTGCCAATCACCATCACGTGAAACTGGCACCACACGGCAAAACCTCCATGACGCCCGATTTCTTCCGCCAACAACTCGAACATGGTGCGTGGGGCATCACCGTCGCCACCGCGGCGCAGGCGGAAGTGGCTGCCATGGCTGGGGCGAAAAACATCATCATCGCGAATCAACTGGTGGGCAAAGCCAACATGGCCATCATCAGTCAACTCATCGAAGATCCTGAGATTCACCTTTACTGCTGCGTGGATTCATCACGGAACATTCGCGCCCTTTCGCACTTTTTTGCCCAACGCCAGCAAACACTTCATCTTTTCATTGAATTGGGAGTGAATGGCGGCCGTTGTGGTTGTCGAAGCGAAGCACAAGTGCTTTCACTCGCTAACGAAATCCACTCACTGCCTCATTTGGCGTTGGCAGGCATCGAGGTGTACGAAGGGGTGATTCATGGTGAAAATGCCGAGGAAGAGATTCGCCATTTCTTGCAGAATGCGATCTCTTTAGCTCGCAAGCTCAAAAGCGCTCAATTGATCGCATCACAGCCAATCATTACTGGTGCGGGCTCAGCTTGGTATGACGTTGTGGCGGAGCAATTTAGCGGCCTTACCGATCTCACCCCTGTCATTCGCCCTGGCTGCTACGCTATCCATGACACAGGGATTTACCAAACCGCACAGCAACAAGTGATGCAAAGAGCCCAACAAAATCAGGGCGTCGCGTGCGATCTTGGTGGGGATTTGCTCTCTGCGCTTGAGCTATGGGCACATGTTATTTCTCGCCCAGAACCAACGCGTCTTGTGGTTGGCATGGGTAAGCGTGATGTGGCATTTGATGCAGGCCTGCCCACGTTAGAACACGCGTTTCGCGACGGTCAGCCGCTGCCAATACCTGCTGGCGTGACATCAACCGCGATCATGGATCAACACACGTTTGTCAAGATCCCGGCAGAGTGCGAACTCGATGTCGGCGATATTCTGGTTTTCTCCACCTCTCACCCTTGCCTCACCATCGACAAATGGCGCGCGTTGGCCATTCGCGATGATCACTATCACGTGAGCCACTGGGTAGAAACCCGCTTCTGATGAATTTATGCGATGTGAAAGCAGCAACTTAGAGCAAATTACGCTATTCTTGCGACCGCAGTTTTACTGCGGTCATTGGCAACGTAGGACAATCCCTTGAGTTTAGAAGTCGATATTATTTCTCAAATTACCGAACGTTTTAGCGCATTACGCGAGGCAGAAAAGAAAGTCGCCAAATTGGTGATGGATGACATTGAAACCGCCGCCAATGCGAGTATTACTGAACTGGCCCAGAGCGCCGATGTCAGCGAGGCCACCATTACGCGTTTTGCCAAAGCGATTGGTTGTAAGAATGTGCGCGAAATGAAGATCAAACTGGCGCAATCACTCACCGTGGGCCAACGATTTATTCTTGAACCGCCTGATCAAAGTGGCTATCAAGTGATTTACGAATCCATCAAACAATCACTCGATATCAACCGTGCTTTGATTAATGAACAAGATATTGATCAAGCCGTTGAGTGGCTCTATGGTGCAAGACAAATCATCAGTGTCGGCATGGGTGGTGGTTCCACGATTGCCTCTCAGGAACTGCAACATCGCCTGTTTCGTTTGGGCTTTGCCATTGTTGCCTACCACGATGGTTTGATGACGCGCATGGTCGCCGCCACCGCTGATGCTAATGACGTCATGGTGTTGATTTCAGCGACAGGCTACACCCCTGTGATTGTTGAAACGGCGCAACTGGCTCGTGATTACGGCCTGAAAATCATTGCCATCACCCCAAAAGGCACCCCATTGGCTGAACAAGCGAACGTGGTTTTGCCGATAGAGCATCACGAAACGGATTTTATCTACAAGCCTTCCGCCTCGCGTTACGCCATGCTGGCCCTTGTCGATGTGCTTTCGATGGCGTTAGCGGTGAAAAATAAACGTCGCTCACGTGACAAACTGCGCCGCTTAAAAGTGGCATTAGACTCGCATCGCGGCGGCGGTGATAGGCAGCCTTTGGGTGACTAAAGAGAACTGAAACGCAATAAAAGCCCAGCAAACTAAGCTGAGCTTTTATTGCAATGTACGTCAATCATGATTTTGACAGACAACATTCTAACCATCAGAGTATTAGAACAATGTATGCTCTGCCAGAATATCAGTGCTACTGATCAGATTCATTTTTTTCATGGCTTCTCTTGGCTGTAATTTTTTTTCAGCATGAACCCTTACATCCAACTGACAACTTTGGTAGTTCGAAGATAATTGGTTGTACTCTAGCCCGTAGTGCTCTGGTAGGGAAAATGTCATGATTCCGGTGTCTAACGGAAAAATTTTCGGTTGTTTCAGAGGGTAGATCTTACTTACGTTGTTGCTATCAACGCAAACCACAGAGAGGGGATCTGCCTCATAGGTATACTCAACAGGCTGCCAATTTAATACTCGTAATTGCACTTCATTGAGCGCATAAGAATCTAAACTGGCTTTAACTGATTTGGCTAAAGATTGTAGCGCATTGCTTTCAACCAGCACATCGCCTTTGTACCAAGATATTTCGTATGTTTGTCCATTCACGGGAACATCGGTCGCCACAAACAGAATTTGGTGCAGGTTCTGTTGGAATGGATATTTGGTACCGTCCACCATCAGTTCAAAGCGATGATCGTCAGGCAACTGAATTTTCGAACCACCACCCTTCATATCGATATAAACGTTATATCTGTCACCCGTTTCGTCTACAGGATCAGGCGCGTGGGAAAACGTCACCTCTGACGTCAACTGAGCCAACGAGTATGTACATGCCATCTCCGGCATGTTCCCACACTTTCCTTGCCCATCAGCGCTTTCTCCCGTTGCAGTTGAGCCACCACCGCCTCCGCCCCCACAGGCAAAGAGAAGAACAGAACTTGCTACTACCAACGTATTCTTGATCACTTTAATTTCCCTATGATTATCAGCTAATTAAAACAAGACAAATATATCAATACAGAAGGAACTCAACTCGTGAATAACTTTGAACCTACTCTAAATTTGCCGACAGACATCTCTCTGCCTCAAGACAAATACCATCTTGGCACTCACATCCTTTCTTATCTTGTTAAACAAAAGGCTTCTTTCCTCACTTTAAGAACTCAATCTACTTCCACTTAATCAAACACTTACTATACTCAAACAAACTGAGTTGTTTAATTCATCACTTGATGAATATTTGCAGAATTAAGTTGCTAGAGCAGCAACCACACCCAGCGTTACACTGTTGATTGATTAACCACTACCGTTACTGTTAGGACGATCGCATGCGAAACCGACTGATCTGCGTATGGGCTCTTCTTGCCCTCACCGCTTGCACGACCGAATCCACGCCTCAAGCACTTGGTACACTTGAGCGTGACCGTGTCACCTTTACCGCCACCGCCAATGAGATCATTCGAGAGCTTCCCATCAAGGAAGGTCAGATGGTTTCGCAAGGCGATGTGCTGGTTAAGCTCGATAGCAAAAATCAACAAGCCGTCTTAGCCCGTGCCCTCGCTGAACAAAGCAAAGCGCAAGCCTATCTACTCAAGCTCACTAACGGTGAACGACCAGAGGACATTGCTTCAGCACAAGCTCGCGTTGCCCGCGCCGAAGCGCAGTTAATCGAAGCGCAGAAAACCTTCAAACGTAAATCGGAACTGGTGGCGAAAAAGCTCATCAGTCAGTCAGAAAAAGACACCGCTCTCGCACAGCGAGATTCGGCAAGAGCGGAACTGGATTCCGCCAATGAAGAGTTCAGCAAGCTGACCGCAGGCTCACGGCCAGAAGATATCGAACAAGCCAAGGCGCAACTGGCCGCCACTCAAGCCGATGTGGTCTTACAGCAGCAGAAACTCGACGAACTCACCATCGTCGCGACCCGAGATGGCATTCTCGACAATCTGCCTTATAACCTAGGGGAGCGCGTGCCTGTCAGTGGCATTGTGGCGGTCATTCAAGCCAATCGCATTCCTTATGCGCGCGTCTATGTGCCTGCCACTTATCGAGTGAACTTCGTGCCCGGCAAACAAGTGACTGTCCATGTCGATGGCGTGAGCGATCCTCTGCAAGGCACGGTGCGTTGGGTGGCGAACGAAGCCTCTTTCACCCCCTATTACGCCCTCACCGAGGAAGAGCGTTCACGCTTGATGTATTTAGCGGAAGTGGATCTTACCGAAGCTGCGCGCGCCCTCCCTTCCGGCGTGCCAGCACAGGTCGATCTCAACGGAGAGTAAGCCATGGTTGAATACGCAATTCAGGCGCAAAACGTGGTGAAAAAATTTGGCGATTTCACTGGCATCGACAACATCACGCTGAACGTGCCGAAAGGCAGCATCTACGGCTTTCTTGGCCCAAATGGTTGTGGAAAATCGACCACCATCCGTGTTCTCACCGGGCTACTCAGCCCAAGCGAAGGCAACGTTGATGTGCTCGGTTTGGAGATTCCCAAACAGTCAGAAAAACTCCGCTTGAAGATCGGCTACATGACGCAGAAGTTCTCTCTTTACGATGACCTCACGGTGGAAGAAAACTTGCAGTTCATTGGCCAGATTTTTGGTATGGACAAGAAAACCCTAACTCAGCGAATCAATGAACAGCTCGCCACTTATGGCTTGGATCAACGCCGCAAACAACGGGTTTCTGGGATGAGTGGCGGCCAAAAGCAACGCCTTTCTCTGGCCGCAGCGACCATGCATAAACCCGAGTTGCTGTTTCTTGATGAACCCACTTCAGCGGTTGACCCCGAAAACCGCCGCGAGTTCTGGGAGCAGTTGTTCGATCTTTGCGACCAAGGCACCACCATCTTGGTAACCACACACTACATGGATGAAGCGGAACGCTGTCACCGACTTGCCATTATGGAGGCGGGATTGATTCGCGCAGATGGAGCCCCTGAAGAGCTCATGGCGCAAATGGGCGTTAACATTGTTGAGGTCAAAGCAGACAACTTACGTTCGTTAAAAGAGCAGTTATTGCCTTTGGCAGAAGTTCGTTCTGCAGCGCAATTGGGCATTCGCTTACGCGTCTTGATCGACCAACGCGTGACAGACCCAATTGCGTGGCTAAGAGCCACGTTTCCTCGTTTACAAAACGCAGAGATGAACCTTGCCAGACCAAGTTTGGAAGATGTGTTTGTGTCCGTAACAGGAGAAGGCCGCCAATGAATGCGCTCTATCGAATGAAAGCGATTATGGTCAAAGAATTTCGCCAACTCTCGCGCGATCGCATTACCTTTGGCATGGTGGTGATGATTCCCCTGATCCAACTGCTATTGTTTGGCTATGCGATTAATACCGACATTCGGGACATTCCTGTCGCGGTGGTGGATCAAAGCGAAAGTACTGCAGGGCGTATTCTTACCGAGTCGGTCAAAGTCACGCAAGTAGTCAGCGTCACTCAACGCTACGCCACCGCAGAAGAAGCCGAGCAAGCGATTCAAGATGGTATCGTACGTGCGGCGTTGATTTTACCGAACGATTTAACGCAACGCATGGCGCAAGGCCGTCCGTTAGGTCAATGGATTGTCGACGGTTCCGATACCATGATCAGCGCGGCGATTCTTGGCTTACAAACGATGCCGCTGACAGATTTTGATTTTCAGATCCGCCCGAAACCAACACAAACCTTTGAAGTGGCGCTGTACTACAATCCAAGCCGCCGCTCAGCAGTGAACATTGTTCCCGGGCTACTTGGGGTCATTCTCACCATGACGATGATTTTGTTCACCAGCGCCGCCATTGTGCGTGAACGAGAACGTGGAAACTTGGAACTGTTGATCACAACGCCGGTACGCTCGTTTGAACTGATGGTGGCAAAGATCGTCCCTTACATTTTTGTCGGTTTGATTCAGGTGTTCATCATCTTAGGGCTTGGACACATTATTTTTGGCGTTCCTATCAATGGTTCCGTTGCGCAAATATTGTTGGGTACCTTGTTGTTTATTGCCGCGAGTCTTACCTTGGGGCTGGTGATTTCCACCATCGCCAACACACAGTTGCAAGCCATGCAAATGACGGTTTTCATCTTGCTGCCTTCCATCCTACTTTCGGGTTTCATGTTCCCCTACGAGGGCATGCCCGTGGCGGCCCAATGGATTGCCGAAGTGCTCCCCGCCACCCACTTCATGCGGATGATTCGCGGCATTGTTTTGCGAGGCGCTGATTTGTTCGACCTGTGGCGCGACACTTTATGGATGATTGGCTTTACTCTGCTTGGGCTGATCATAGCCTCAACTCGCTTCAAGAAATCGTTGGATTAATACGCGACATGGTGTTCAATTGTCACGAGGGGCGCTCGTTCCCCTCGTTATAACGACCGCGACCAACAACAAGGATTACCATGAAAATTGCAATGATTGGCTTAGGGGATATTGCGCAGAAAGCGTATTTGCCCGTGATCACTCAAATGTCGGATATTGAGCTTGTGCTCTGCACTCGCGATGGCACGCTGCTTAAACAATTGGCCAAACAATACCGAATTGCGGAATATTGTAGTGATTACCGTCAGCTCACCAAAATGGGCATTGATGCGGTAATGATTCACGCGGCCACCAGCGTGCACGCCGACATTGCAAGCTATTTTCTTAAGCAGGGCATCCCAACGTTTGTCGACAAGCCACTGGCAGACAACGCTCACGATGTTGAAACGCTGTATGAAATCGCCCATCAGCACGGCCAGCCTCTATATGTCGGGTTTAACCGTCGCCATATTCCTCTCTTCAATCAAACCATCCCTGAACTCGACACCACAAATACAGTAGGCAAGGGATTTGAGGTACTGCGTTCGCTGCGTTGGGAAAAACATCGACTCGATCTTCCAGGTGAGCTGCGTACTTTTCTGTTTGATGATTTCATCCACCCTCTCGACAGCGTGAATCTCAGTCGCCAAGCCGATCTGCAAGATGTTTACCTGACCTACCAAATGGCGGGCATTCAACTCGCGCGAGTGGATGTGCAATGGCAAGCTGGAGAAACCTTGTTACACGCGTCGATGAACCGTCAATTTGGCGTCACCACAGAACGTGTGGTGGCTAGCTACCAAAACCGCGCCGTTGAATTTGACTCATTTTGTGAAGGCCACCTTTGGCAGCAAGGCCAGCAAACCAAATTGGCGTTAAAAGATTGGACACCAATGCTCACCAGTAAAGGCTTTACACCGATGCTCAGAGATTGGGTCAAGGTGGTGGAGCGTGGTCAACTGGCCAGTGAGATTGTGGAACGGAATATCGCTAGCCATCAATTGGCAGAGACGATCTACCAAAAGATCGCCAAAGCGTTGTAACACGGCGTACACGCTAAAGTCTGCTGACCCTATGAATCTGCGGCGATCGTATCGCCGCCTTAACTTGCGGAAATCTCGCCTTTACTTACCGTGCTCTTCACTCACCGCATAATGACTTAAAAACAGTGCTGCGGTGTTTTTTGCCAGCGCTTCTCCTTGCTCAGCCGTGAGCGGTTCGGCGCTGCCAATAAGCTGCGGCCAAAAGGCGCTGCCTTTGATCAAACTGTGAAGCTGGGTGCGAGCAAGTTCCACGCTCTCTAGCTTCAAACGTCCTTTTTTATCTTGCTCTGCTAGCCACGTGTAGAGTGCGGTGTCTTGTTTCGACATGCTGCTGGTTTGCGCTTTCAGCTCTTCTGGCTTAAACAAGAAATGGCCTAATGCCACCTTCGCCATATCTAAATAACTGGGCTGAGCAATCACATTGATTTCTTGGCACAGCAAACTCACCAGTTGTTCCTGCAAAGGTCGTTTACTGAGTGCAACCAACTCATCCTCAGTGATCGTGCTCTTCCATAAAACGGATAGCAGCTCCATCACCAAGGCTTCTTTTGAGGAAAAATGGTTATAAACGGTTCGTTTCGACACCCCTGCTAACGCAGCCAGTTTATCCATACTGGTGTTTTGTACACCAAATTCCAAAAACGCTTGTTTCGCTGCCGTGAGTATCGCCTCTCGCTTTTCTTTACTTCGCGTCTTTTTCTTTTCAATCATGGTGTTACTGCTCAGGTTGTCGAAAGATGTGATTATTTTACACCAAGTAGTTTACTTTTCACGCCCAAAATGTAAACTACACCGAGTAGTTTACATTAAACCACTCTCTTTTGTGGTGAGAAGGACGATGAAAACACAATGAACAAACGACTTATCAAAATCACTTTTTTGACTGTGTTAGGAGCTATTGCCATGAGTTCGATCTTCACCGCCAGCTCGACTGCTGAAGCAGAGAAATCCCCTTATCCAAAGACATTTCGTAATAGTGACCCCAATTTCAATGGCGGTTCTGACCTCTTTGAAATCGTCAAAGCGTACTTCACGACGAAACGCGCTGCACCGAAACCCACATTTGCACTGCCAGTGCATAGCATCACGACAGAACAGTTGCTTGAGGAGCAGCAAGATGTGCTCTATCGTCTTGGTCACTCAAGTGTGCTGATGAAGTTGGACGGTCAATTGGTAATGACGGATCCGGTATTCAGTAAACGCGCCTCACCTGTACAGTTTTTTGGCCCTGCCCGCTTTCACCCAACTCCAATTGAGCTTGATGGGCTGCCAAGCATCGATGTGGTTCTCATTAGTCATGACCACTATGACCATCTCGACAAAAACACGGTCAAAACCCTGGCGAGCAAAGTGGGCGTTTTTCTTGTGCCATTGAAAGTGGGCGTGATCTTGCAAGAATGGGGCGTGGACAAGCACAAAATCGTTGAGTTTAATTGGTGGGAAAGCCACGTAGTCAACGGAATTGAGTACGTGTTCACGCCTACCCAGCACTTTTCAGGCCGAGGATTAACCGACAGTAACAGCACCTTGTGGGGAAGTTGGGTCATTCGTGGCCGTGAGAAAAACCTCTTCTTCAGTGGTGACTCTGGCTACTTTGATGGGTTCAAAACCATTGGGGAAAAATACGGCCCGTTCGACCTCACCATGATCGAAACTGGCGCGTACAACAGTTTGTGGTCGAACATTCACATGTTCCCTGAAGAGAGCGTTCAAGCGCATCTTGATTTGCAAGGCCAGAAAATGATGCCGATTCACAACAGTACCTTTGATTTAGCAATGCACGATTGGCATGAACCGATGGAAAAAGCGCGACAAATCAGCGAAGAAAAAGGAGTGAAGATGATCAGCCCAGAGATTGGTCAGCGCCTTGTGCTTAATGAAGAATCACCACTCAAACCCTGGTGGTTAGAAGATAACGGCTAAAGCCACACATGGAGGATGCAGGCACACGCGACCAAAGTGACTGCATCGCACCTTAGCCAGCAAGCCAAGCGTAAGCTGGGAGTGCTAGGCGACATTACACCCTCTTGAATGCATTTTATTCACTATTAACTCCTTCTTTATAAGGCTTTGTTGCGTAATTCGAGGGAACTAAATCAGAAGGTTACGATCTGATCGGTTAAGTAAGTTCATTCCCCTAGTCTCATGCCGAAACCTCGCTACAAAACAACGAACTGGAATCAGTACAACAAAGCCTTAATCAACCGTGGTTCACTCACTTTCTGGATTGATGAAGAAGCGATAAGAGAGTGGAAACAAAGCAAACAAAAAAAGCGTGGAAGACCTCGTTTCTTTAGCGACCTGGCGATCACAACTGCGTTGATGATGAAGCGTATCTTTTCAATGCCGTTACGAACTCTGCAAGGATTCATTGACTCCGTATTTCTGCTTGCTCGTGTTCCATTGCAGTGTCCACATTACACCTGTATCAGTCGCCGAGCTAAACAGGTTGAAGTGTCATTCAAACCTCAAACGTCTGGTGTGATAAGGCATTTAGCCATCGATGCTACTGGTCTCAAGGTTTACGGCGAAGGGGAATGGAAAGTCAAAAAGCATGGCACAGACGGTAAGCGTAGAGTTTGGCGAAAGCTCCATCTTGCCGTTGATACGAATACCCACGAAATTATCGCTGCGGAATTGAGTTTATCGAACGTGACTGATGCTGAAGTGCTGCCAAATCTACTTAAGCAAACACGCAGAAAGATCGTTGAAATATCAGGTGACGGTGCTTATGACACTAAGGCCTGTTACGAAGCTATCCGTATAAAGCGAGCAGTCGCACTCATTCCTCCACGAGACGGAGCCGCATTCTGGGAGCGAGGTCACCCCCGAAATCTTGGTGTGGCCTGCCAGAAATTGTATGGTTCAAATAAACACTGGAAACAGAAGTATGGTTACCACAAGCGTTCTCTCTCAGAAACAGCGATGTATAGGGTGAAGCAGTTGCTAGGTGGAAAATTAAGTATGAGAGACTACAACGCTCAGGTTGGTGAGACTTATGCCATGATAAAAGCGTTAAACAAGCTTACAGGGTTAGGTATGCCTAAAACTTGTCGTATTGGCTAAAAAAAGCGCAAAATGAAGTCGCTTTACTTTTGTGCTGAATTACGCAACAAAGCCTCTTTATAAATACATGTCGGAGTGGACATAGAGCTTGTATTAATAGAAATAGTACAATCTATATAGTCGCTCCCCCCATCTAGATAAAAATACTCTAAAGAAAACAATAATTCACTATTCCTTGATGAAATTGATTCAATAAAAACTCCAGATGAAGAATTGAATTTCAACTCTTTATTTTCGATAAATACAGATCTTATTTCTATACTATCAATAACTCTAAATTCAGGCGTGCTTATTTTATCAATTTCTAATAATGGTTCGACTTCCATATTATGCTTTACTACTCGAATAAGAAATTCGTTAATTCTATATGTTTCAACTCTATCTATCGATACTGGTAATGTCGTAGCATGTGTATGAACAGAATAAATTAATATAATGCTTGCTATAACTATTAAATTTCTCATATTTAAACTTGAGAATAAAAATTTACATAACATACTTAACTCGCTTATCAAATCTATCCGCTGGAACTCTTGCCCATAGAGATTTATTAGTAATGATTTTTTTAAAACTTCCAAGATCATTATTAGCAATACTTTCTTGTAGATACTCTCTAGCTGTTGATGTGTAATCTCCTCGAAACTTCAGGTCTACTGTAACTTCTTTAATCTTTTCATTTAAGTTAGCCCAGTCTGTAGCACCATATTTCTTAACTACATCCGCTTTATTGCAAATCCTTTTCACTTCTGAAGATTCAAAAGCATAACTAATATTAAATAATTTTAGTTGGGCATCTACAGATATTTGGTAGTCAATCAAATCACTATCAATGATAAATTGTTTCGCTTGCTTACCTTGTAGTCCTATTGCACCCACCAATTTAGATATGACATCTGGTCTGATGCCAGCAGAAGCAAGATCTTTACGAGCGAGAGCAAGTTTTTTCATCCTCAAGTCATACCCACGTCCCACAGTAACACCTGAACTATCACTTGGAACATGTAGCTTTCTACTATGATATGCTCCTCCTTCATTCCCTTCAGCACTCCACGTAAGTACACCTTGGAGGGGAGGATTAATAGACAAAGGTTTAAAAACAGAGCGAACTAAGTCATTAAGCGACTTTATTATTTTTCCATTTGGCTCTACGTAATATGTTGGCATAGCGCTATTAAGATGTTTATTTTGATATTCGACCAGTTTAGAAATTAGTTCATCATCACATTTTCCTGTAATGTCCAATACTTTTCTTGCATTTTTCCGAGCGTAGACATTCAACAGTGCTTGTATAACTTTCACATCATAAACATTATTTTTCTTATTTGTTCCAACAATACCTAAAATTTCAAATTACAAAATACCCTCCAAAGGATTCGCTAATCTGTGATATTTGTCAGCATAAACAAATCACATTTAGCAATAAATTCAAAGTCATCAGATTTTTTAAATTTTGGAGATAACACGCAGCTATATGAAAATAATAAAGTCATCACTATTGCAATTTCGAGCAAATAACACCCTATCTACCACCGATAACCTAACCAACAAGCCACACTGTGTGGCTTGTTGCGTTTTCTGCACGCAACAAATCGTTGACTTACTTTGACAATCAAACTAAATTTACTTTCAAATATTTTGACTATCAAACAAATGGATTTTCTTTTATGTCTGCTTGCTCTCAAAGCCACCGATTTACCACACACAATCAACAGGGTGAAAAACGCACTTTTTACGTTCTTTTACTCACCCTTTTTACTATGGTGGCGGAAATTGTTGCGGGCACCCTTTACGGCTCCATGGCGCTACTGGCTGACGGTTGGCACATGGGGACGCACGCAGCTGCCTTTTGCATCACCCTCTTTGCGTATCGCTATGCGAAAAAGCACGCGCACAGTGCTCGTTTCTCTTTTGGCACGGGGAAAGTCAGCGTGCTTGGTGGTTTTACCAGCGCGATTGCTTTAGGAATCGTCGCCTTGCTGATGGTGGTGGAATCGGTTCATCGCCTATTTAATCCTGAAAGTATTCAATTTAATGAAGCGATCTTGGTGGCGGTGGTTGGATTATCCGTCAATGTCGCCAGTATGTTCTTGCTGCATGATCACCATCATCACGATCACGGTGATCATCATCATGAACATCACCACGAACATGATCATGAACATGCGCATGAGCACCATCACGACCACAATCTGCGCGCCGCTTATCTTCATGTTTTGGCGGATGCCCTCACTTCAATCTTGGCCATTGCGGCGCTCATCATTGGTAAATTCTACGGCTGGATTTGGCTCGATGCATTGATGGGCATCGTGGGTGCACTGGTGATTGGTAAATGGACCTTCGGACTGGTGAAACAAACGGCGCCCATTTTGCTTGATGAAAGCATTGAATCGAATTACATCGAGCAGCTTAACCAAACGTTAAGCCCTTATGCCACCGTGACCGACTTACATGTGTGGCGGATCAGCGGCCACCATTACGGCGCGATCATCAGCTTGGTGGATCACAGCAAAACCCCGTATGAGGAATATAAACACATGCTGGAAAAATTTGATAAGATTCACCACCTCACGTTGGAACTGCAACCGGCCAAGTAATGCGAAATTTAGAAAAACTCAATCAAACTCTGACTGAATTCTACGACAAGATGTCTTCGTGGGAGCAATCGGTCGTGAAAGAAACCGGCTACTCATTGGCGCAAATTCACACCATTGAAGTGCTCGGCTGTCACGGCGCGTTGCGAATGAAAGAGCTGGCAGAAAAGCTTGGCATCACGACAGGCACACTGACGGTGCAGATAGAAAAACTGGTCAAAGCGGAGTTGATTGAGCGCTGCGCACTCCCAGAAGATCGACGTGCCATCGTGGTCAAGCTAACAGAAACAGGACAAGTGATTCATCGCCAGCACAATCAATTGCATCTTGATTTGGTTCGCGAGCTCACACGCCATATCGACGAAGAGCAGCAAGCACTGCTGCTCTCTTGTCTTGAGAAGATGAATCAAGAGTTCTAAGACAACAGCATCAAGCAACAAAGCATTGCTAAGCGAGTGGCAAAGCGTAAAATCATGACAAACAGAGATTTGTGAGGTGAGTATGAACATCGGTGCGATTTCAACACTAACTGGGTTATCAACCAAATCCATTCGCATGTACGAAGAAAAAGGCATTATTTCGCCACCATTACGCAGTGATGCGGGCTATCGCGAATATGGGCAAAAACACATTGTTGAACTAAATCTGATCTCTCGGGCCAAAAATGCTGGTTTCTCGCTGCAAGAGTGTAAAGAGTTTGTCCAACTGGCGCAAAATCCCAATCGGAAAAGCAGCGAAGTAAAAGAAAAGACCAAGGAGAAGTTGGCGGAGATCGAGCAAAAGCTCGCTCATCTCAACGAGATTAAGAAACAGCTGGAAAGCTGGGTATCTTCTTGCCCCGGCAACGCCGATAGCCACTGCCCGATTATCGATGAACTGACAAAATAAACGCGTCATATAAGCTTTTCCATCGCCAATTTGAGAATCGGCGATGGAAAACCAAGCGTGCTGTAACGAAATACCTTAAACAGAGCGTCCTAAAAATAGGTACACATACGTTTGCCTTCTTGTTCTATCACTCTGAAAGGCGTTTCGTATATCTCTTCTAACGTCCGCTCTTCAATCACCTGTTCTACTCGACCACTGGCGACAATTTTGCCTTTTTTCAACGCAATAATGTGGTCAGAGTAGCAAGCTGCAAAGTTGATGTCGTGAATCACGACCACAACCGCTTTGTTCATTTCTCTCGCTAATCGGCAAACCGTCTGCATAATTTGTTTGGAGTGGCGAATGTCTAAGTTATTGAGCGGCTCATCTAGAAACACATAATCCGTGTCTTGTGCGATGACCATGGCGATAAAGGCGAGCTGTCTTTGCCCACCACTGAGTTCGTCGAGATACTTGTCTTGAATTTCTTGCAGATCGAGATAACGAATCGCTTTGTCAATTTCAGCATTATCTTGCTCAGTCAAGCGACCAGACGAGTGAGGAAAACGACCAAAAGCAACCATTTCTCGAATGGTAAAGCGCATGGTGATGCTATTGGCTTGACGCAATACCGCCAATTTTTTTGCTAAGGTTTTATTATCCCAATCGTGAAGCTCTTTACTGTCAATAAGAACGGAGCCGCCGTCTCGCTGCGTTAAACGAGACGCCATTGAAAGCAACGTGCTCTTACCCGCACCATTCGGGCCGATAATGGATGTTACCTTGCCTTTCTCAAATTGGCCGCTCGCTGCTGACACAACCTCAAACTTACCAAAACGCTTGGTTAAGCGGTCTAAAATGATCATGATTTACCTACACAATACGGTTTCGCAGCAACATCGAAAGAAAATAGACGCCACCGACAAAGTTAATAATCACACTCAACGTGGTTTGAAACGCCAATACGTTTTCCACCAGCCACTGCCCCACAAGAAGTAAACAGACTCCCAAGATAGCGCAGCCAGGCAGCAGCAGTGAATGACGGTAGGTGTTAAACATTTCACGCGCTAAATTGGTTACTAACAAGCCGAAAAAGAGCACAGGCCCAATGAGTGCCGTTGAAATCGAAATCAACACTGCGCTCAAAATCAGCACTTTTTTAGTGACACTGCGAACATCGACACCAAGGCTGGTCGCGTTATCTTTATCCAGCCAGAACACATCCATGATGTGGTGCATACGATACATAGCGAACGAGGCGATCAACAACAACGGCGCGGTAAGATAGACCAATTGGGTGTCGATATTATTGAAACTCGCAAACATGTTGGCCTGAACAGAGGCGTAATCATTGGGATCCATTACCAACACAAAAAATGAAGCCACATTGGAAAACAACTGGCCAAGTATCAATCCCACCAACAATAACGTGATCAAATTCTTCTCTTTACCGCGGAAATAGAATCCAAAGAGCAGGATGGAAAACAGCACCATCACGCTGACAATGATGGAAAAATTGAGGTAAGCATTTAACACGTAATGACTGAGACCGCCAAACACCACCACAACGATGACTTGCACTAACAGATAGAGAGAATCAAAACCGAGAACTCCTGGAGTCAAGATTCGATTGTGTGTAACGGTTTGGAATAGCAGGGACGCTTGCGATATCGCCACTCCTGCCAAGATCATCGCCAACACTTTGGGTATTCGGCGTGATAAAAAGTATTGATAATTGTCCAGCGTGAGCCCTTTTACCAAAAATAGCGTGGCAAAAATCAGGGTAACAATCAGCAGGATCAATAACTTAATTCGATTAGACACGTTGCTTTCCTCCAACGATGAGGTACACAAACACCGTACCGCCCAAAATCGAAATCACCATTGAGATGGGCACTTCATAAGGAAAGATGATCAGGCGCCCCATAAGATCGCAAGAGAGCACCAACAACCCACCATAAATCGCAGTAAGCGGGATGTTTTTACGTAAGTTATCGCCGTAGAAATAACTTACCAAGTTGGGCACAATCAAGCCAAGAAAAGGTAATTGGCCGACAATCATCACCACACTGGCCGACAATACTGAAACCAGCACAACACCGATTACAATCACTTGCTGATAGTTCAATCCTAGGTTGGTGGCGAAGTCCTTGCCTAAGCCAGCGGCAGAAATGCGCGTTGCGTATAAGTAACTAAAAATCCCCACCGGAAGCGCGATATAAAGAAGTTCATAGTCACCTTGTAACAAGTTGGCAAAGTTCGCTACAGACCACGAGGAAAGGTTTTGCAGCAAATCATATTTGTAGGCAATAAACGTCGCTAACGAGTCAACAATGTTGCCGAAAATAATGCCGATCAAAGGAACGAAAACCGCATTTTTGAACTGGATCCGCTGGACAAAACTGACAAAGAGCAAGGTGCCTGCCATCGCAAATCCAAAGATGAGCAGCCAGCTGTCTCCTTTGCCTAAAAAGACCAAGCTGACAATATACCCCAACATCGCGCACTCAATGGTGCCAGACGTAGAAGGTGCGGCGAAGCGGTTTTGACTGATCTGCTGCATGATCAAACCTGCGATACTCAACCCTGCCCCAGAAAGCAAAATAGCAAGTAATCTTGGCAATCGACTGGTAAAGAACAAGTGCCACGCCTGAGCATCTCCAGACAACAACATGCTTGGTGTTAAATCACCCACACCAACAAACAGAGAAGCGATAGAAAGTAAAATGAGAGTGAACAGTAACCTCTTCAAACGTTACCTCTCTCTGATCAGAATTGAGTACATTAACATTAATACCAAATGAGATAAATTATCATGCGCGTTTGCAATATACAGATTCATCTTTTGATATTCAACAAGTTAAATTAAAACCAGACACAAACTTTTAACCTTGTGTTGACTCTCACTCTAAGCACAGAGCCAACGGCGAGCCTTGCAGATCGACATACTGACACCGCTGATTAACGATTATAGGGAGGCAGAACGTTATGAGGATGATGTCCCTCTGTCGATGCCGTTATGGTGGGGGGCGTGAGAAACATGACGTGTTTTGGGCATGAAAAAACCACAAGCCTCGCGCTTAGCGAAAGTAGGCTGCTCCCACGCTCCGCATAGATCTTTCACGTTCTCTTTGGCTCGGCAAAAATGCCGGCATTTGCCACAGGTATCCATTCCTTGCTCTCCAATGCTGCTTAAAATTCTAGGGCTAGTTCACCGTCTACCGCTAGCGACGTTGGCATGATGTGCATCCTCGGCACGCTTGCCGCGTGTGCGGGTTTAGCCGGCCACGTTGCACTTTACAATAAGCGTTTTTTAACGCGCGACGTGCAGAAAACCAATCGTCGGGTTTAGTTAAAATAACGTAGCCATTAAAGCGCTTGACCAGTTCGCTGCGGTACTCTTCAATGAAATGGCTGTCGTAGCCGATATCAAAGTAGTCGAGAGCCTGTTCGATGGCGGTAAAACTCGCGATAACCTGCTGGATGGATTCTCTACTCATAAAAATTCACTGACTCACTCAACGCTTTGCCGCACAGTGTAGAGCGAAATGCCACCCAGTTCTTTGACTTATGCTAGCTAAGCATAAGTCACTCTTTTTGACTTGGATCCAGTGACCTCACATATCGTGAATCACACTGAGCAAACTTAATGATTTTTCATCAAAAAATTCAGAAAACTGCTATTTAGATCGCTACAAAAAAACACCTTTGATCGTTACACTTCCGCCCCTCGAACATGGAGCACAAACAATGGATGAATTTGAACAATTCCTCGAAGTCGTGAGACGCAAAGCAAAATACGACCAGAGTAACACTTGGTATTTGGGCCCCCAGACTTATCTCCATGAACTTAAAAAAGAAGTGGATGAGGTGCTTGAAGAGATACCAAGAGCACGTACTTGCTACTTAGAAGATGAGCTTGCCGATGTGCTTTGGGATTACCTGAACGCCGTACTTGCCCTTGAAAAAGAGTCGGATGTTCGCTTGGACTCTATTTTACGCCGAGCGCATTTGAAATACGACCAACGTGTCGCGGCCATCGAATCCGGCAGCGACTGGGATAACGTGAAAGCAACGCAAAAACAAGCTCTTGAACAAGAGTTTTCCAACTCTTCCCACTAACGTATAGGAACAGATATGATCCCTTTTCAATCCCATGCTGTGTCGGGTGTAGCACTTTCCCGTTTTGATGGTCAGCACAAGATTCTGATGATGAAACGTACAAAAGGCAACTATTGGTGCCATGTGGCCGGTAGTATCGAAGACGGTGAGGCAGGTTGGCAGACCATCATTCGAGAGTTTGCCGAAGAGACTGGGATTCAAGTGGCAACGCTTTATAACGGCCAATATCTCGAGCAATTTTACCAAGTTGCAACGAACTCCATCGTCAACATCCCTGTCTTTGTGGTCTATTGCGATGATAATCAAACCGTTACGCTCAACGATGAGCATACCGAGTATTGTTGGTGTGATTTAGAACAAGCCAAATCGTTGGCCGAGTTTCCGGGGCAGGAAGCGCTGTATGATCACGTTTGGCAACACTTTGTACTGCGAGATCCTTCTCCACTCTCACGCATTCCACTCAATGGCTAGCGAGTTGAACGCATCCATCGATGAGGTAATTAGGTGGATGCGTTACTACCCCTATTCGTTTTAGGATTGGGGTAAATCGTCGATCGCCTTATCGCGATAAAAGAAACGTTTATCGTGTTCGCCAATTGGCCTCAACACTCGACATGGATTTCCCACCGCGACTACGTTTGCGGGAATGTCTTTGGTGACCACACTGCCTGCACCAATCACGCTGTTTTCGCCAATAGTAACGCCCGGCAACACCACACTATTTGCCCCAATCCAAACATTGTCTTTGATGTGCACAGGAATGTTGAATTGCGCCACTTTTCGTCGCAACTCTGGATCGATTGGGTGGCCAGCGGTTGCTATGGTGACGTTTGGTGCAATCATCACTGAGTTGCCAATGTAGATATGCGTATCGTCCACCAGCGTTAAGTTAAAATTGGCATAAACGTTGTTACCCAAATGTGTGTGCTTGCCCCAGTTTGTTCTCAACGGCGGTTCGATGTAGCAGTTATCGCCCATCTCCGCGAAAAGATCGCGTAATATTGCTTCGCGTTTCGCCATCTCTGATGGTCGGGTTTGATTAAAGTCATACAGCGTTTCAAGGCAGGCTTGCTGCTCCAACGCCACGCTTTCATCATCGCAAAAATAGATCTTCTGCTGATGCATCCGCTCTCTTACGCTCATCTTTCTCTCCATCAATACATGCATTTAAAAGTGATTCGATCACTAAGGTAGGCGAGTCAAAAACCGTCAATCAACACTCATCAATACGGTCACTCACTCTAACAGATGCGCAGGAGCACTTTGACTCTGTGCAATAAAAACAGAGAAGCAGATTGCAAAATTTCCACTGTTAAACTCATGGACTTAATGGCTTATTTCGGTAGCAACGTGTCGGTCGGCCAACTTTTCCATGCTCAAGGAAGGCGTATAAATCCCCCCGTTCCACCGCTTTGTCCAAATAACGCCGGGCAGTACTTTTGCTCACACCCAACAGCTCAGCGACACTTGCCGCAGTATGCTCACTGTGGGCATGTGGGAATAGGGAAATCACTTGTTGCAACGTAAACTCATCCACGCCTAAGTTTTCGTCACTGTTCATTTCAATATTGTGGAAAATACCATCCAACTCGCTCTGTTTTACCGTTGTTTGCGCAGCAAGCAGCTGCTTCATCTTCAACAAACGTGACAAGCTGGTTTGCAAACGACTGTAGTTGACAGGCTTCACTAAGTAATCAAACGCACCGTAACGATGAGCGAGATTGACCGTGGTCGCGTCATTTGCTGCTGTGACCAAAATGCACTCGGGCTTGGGGGTTAGTGTTAGACAATGTTTGACCAGCTCGACACCCAAACCGTCAGGCAAATAATTGTCGATAATGACTAAATCCGGTTTACCGACCTCTATCAGTGACTCAGCAAGAGACAGGGTGGCCGCCACGCCAATCACTTCAAAGCCGTCAATCTGCGTCACGAAATATTGGTGAAGCTCTGCAATTCGTGTTTCATCTTCAACGATCATCACTTTGATCATGATGTCTCCTTGGCCAGATAGACGGTAAAAAGGGTTTCTTGCTCATCGCTGTCGAGTTCAATGTGCCCACCAGCTAGTTGCACAATACTTTTCACAAGGTGAAGACCAATGCCACGCTCGCCATAACTGGCTTTGGAGGAAAAACCGTACTGACAGAGCGTTTCAAGGTCTTGCCCAACGACAGGACCATTGTTGGCAAAGGTCAACACAAACTCGTTGGTGAAAGCACTGAAGTTGACATTCACCGTCCCCTTTTCTTGGCCGAAACACGCCTCTAAGCCGTTATCGACCAGGTTGCCAACCAAGGTACAAAGCTGTTCTTCGCTGAGGCGATCGGTGATCCCCTCCAGCTCACTTTGACAGGCGATATTCAATACCACGTTGCTTTCTTGCGCTTTACTCAACTTTGCCAACAGTAACGCCGTCAGTTGCGGCAGTTTCTTAATACCCTGCAACGAATCAATACGCGTTTGGTTTTGATGCGCTTGCGCCAAACAGGCCGTTAGCGCTTTATCATACTCTCCCATTTGCAGTAGGCCTGAAATGATTGAGAGCTTATTTTGATACTCGTGGCGTGTGACTCGCATGCTTTCCATATATTTATCAACCTGACTAATACGATCGGACAGGGCTTGCAACTCAGAGTGCTGCCGCAGCGTAAACACGGCTCCCGCTCTTTCACCCGATGAGGTGTAGATGGTCACACGATTGATGATCACCGCCTTGCCGTTGACCTGCGCCATTTTGTCGAGGTAGTCATCCCCCTGTAAAGCAAACAAATTCGGTGTTGCCTCTATCAGATCCAAAGAGGTGCCAATCCAAGAGCAATGCCCCAATATCTGTTTAGCCGCATTGTTGGCGACGTAAATTTGACCGAGTGGATCAGCGGCTATTACCGCTTCATGAGTCGCATCTAGTACGCCTTGGTGTGTTTTTAGTGCCTGCTTAAGCTGCCAAGGTTCAAGATGTTGCATCTGCCGTTTCACGTAGCCAGAAAATCGCCACGACAACAACAGAAAAAGCGTCAAAGCGGTGAGTGCAAACAGCAGTAATGGCCATAACTTCTCACGATTCCACAGATCAAGCGTTTCCAGCAGGTAGCCCACTTTGACCATGCCGACAATCTCCCCTGTTGGAGAAAAAACCGGAGAAATGAAACGCACGGAAGGGCCAAGTGAACCGACACTTTGTGAGAGATACGCTTCGCCAATCGTCAATGCTCGTTGAATGTCGCCACCCACAACGGGTAAGCCAACACGGTCGCTGACGGGATGTGCCAAACGAATTCCTTGCTCGTCACTCACCGTAATAAAATCGGCATCACTGACTAGCTGCACGACTGAGATAATTTCGGACACTCGCTCACTGTTGTTGCTTTCTACCGCCTCAATCAAACTCGGTAGTTTGGCCAATTGCTGAGATTGCACCTGAGCTCGCAACGCGATTTGACTATTAAGGACATTCTCTAATTGATAGGCGCTGTAACTCCACCAAGCGGCAATCCCGATCAAAACGGTACAACTCAAAATAAACGCTAACTGTCGCGTAAAAGATAACGTCATGACGACCTACCAAAGAAAAATCCAACGAGGCAAAGAATAAACCGAATCGTGCGCGTCAAAGCTGATCTTGAGACCAAAACATGACGCTGATCGCCAGATTAAATTTTATGAGTTTTATTTATTTAACGTTTCTAATCTCAGCGTTTTTTCAGGACAACTATTCGCTCACCGACAGAATCAAAACGGAGTTTATCAATAGTAATATGAAATTGATTTTGCTCACTTTATCTCACCCACGCCCTCCTATTATCGCTGTAACTATTTGGAGGTTTTAATATGAATAATACCAACTTAAAACTGCTCGTTCTGTTTGTTCTGGGCGTGGTGATGTGGTTTTTACCCGTCCCTGAAGGGCTTTCTGAGCCTGCATGGCAAATGATGGTCATTTTCGTTGTTACGGTACTCAGTTTGATTCTCGCACCACTGCCACTAGGGGCAATGGCATTACTGGGTTTAACCGCGGCGACCCTAACTGGTGTGCTGCCAATTAAAACCGCGTTAAGCGGCTTTGCCCACCCAACTATCTGGATGATTGCGGCCGCTTTCTTTATTTCTCGCGGATTTATCAGCACTGGCTTTGGTCGCCGCGTTGGTTACTGGTTCATCTCAAAACTGGGCCATAACTCATTGGGGTTGGCCTATGGCTTAGTTCTGACCGATCTCCTGTTCGCTCCAGCTACTCCGAGTACCACCGCTCGCTGTGGCGGCATCATTGCACCACTTTTTCGTTCAGTCGCTAGCGCGTACGATTCTGATCCAGAAAAAGGAACACAAAACCGTATTGGTGCATTTTTAGTACAGTGTATTTTCCAATGTAACGCGATTACTTGTGCCATGTTCTTAACTTCCATGGCTGGTAACCCGCTGGCCGCTAACTTCGCCAAAGAGCAAGGAGTAGAAATTACGTGGGCAGGTTGGGCCGCCGCCGCGATTGTCCCTGGTCTACTTTGCCTTTTCCTTATTCCTTTAGCGATGTATCTCTTTTTCCCACCTGAGTTGAAAAAGACGCCCGAAATGCGCGCTATCGCCAGAGAAAAATTACAGCAAATGGGCGCGATGAGTCGTGATGAAATCATGGTTTGCGTAACATTTATCGGCATGGTGACATTGTGGGTACTTGGCCCAACGCTAGGGATTCACGCCACGGTGACGGCGCTGATGGGCTTGGTCTTCCTTCTACTTAGCCGCACCATTACTTGGGACGCAGTACTTAGTGAGAAAGAAGCGTGGCACACCATCACTTGGTTCGCCGTACTCATTATGATGGCTTCTGAACTGAATAAACTTGGCTTTATCAAGTGGTTCAGTAATGGCATTGGGGAATCTTTATCTGGGTTTGGTTGGGCAACCACCGTGATTCTATTGCTGTTGGTCTACTACTACAGCCACTACTTGATGGCGAGTGCTATGGCTCACATCAGCGCCATGTACTCCGCTTTCCTTGCCATTGCGATCTCCGCAGGCGCACCTCCGATGCTCGCTGCAATCGTGCTGGGTATTTTTAGTAACTTGTACATGTCGACAACCCATTACTCTTCTGGCCCTGCGCCCATCTTATTTGGAACAGGATTCCACACCCTACAAAACTGGTGGAAAATTGGCTTTGTCTTCTCGCTGATTGTGATTCCAGTCTTTATCTTTGTTGGAGGAATGTGGTGGAAAGTGCTCGGACTGTGGTAAAGCACATCGTCTCGCTTTCACCTTCTCAAACCACAGAGCAATGCGCTCTGTGGTTTTTCTTTACAGAGACACACATCGTCATTTTAGCTTCACACTCACTTTGCACAATTGCCATCAAATACGCTCTTCCAAATCAAATAAGTGAAATCAAATCCGTGAAGCCACTTAAACGATACCAGTATGAACGCTACGCCGTTTTATGTAACCTCGCCTATCCAAGAGTATTTAAACAGACACGTTATGGTTTTGATCCCAACGGACAACGCATTATTAAGAATCAGTTTGGCAAAACCATGATTCGGGTGCTTTGGAGTAAAGAATCGGATGAAGTGGTGGTCGTAATTAAAGGCTCACATAGCCTGAGTGATTGGCTGCTTAACTTCGCGCTATGGACTCAAAGCGTCACACAACTGGGGTTACCCTATCGAATCCATGCGGGTTTTTATCACTTACTGATGCAAGAAAGTCAGCCATCACGTAATCAAGACAAGCTTGGCATGAGCGTGCTTGAGAAACTCGAACAAACCTTGCTTGAACGACTTTTTGAGGGAAAAAGGATCGCCATTACTGGCCATTCTTCTGGAGGTGCGATTGGTTGTGTGTTTGCCGATTACTTTGAGCGAAAATACCCCAAAAGCATCAAACGCGTGGTCACGTTTGGTCAACCCGCAATTGGCGATTGGCGTTTTGCAAAACACTACTCATTGGCGCATAAAACCTATCGAATTTGCTGCGATCTCGACATTGTCACCTTTATGCCGCCGATACCTTTTGTTTATTCACACAGCGGAAAACTGCTATGGCTCTACAACGGCAGAATTTACGAAAACACACCCACTTATGAACGCTTGGGACGTTCTGTGTTGAGTTGGCTGATAAGGCCTTTTACCTATCATTTGATGAGTAAATACATTCGCAACAAAGACTTTTTTGACGAACGATAAACACAGATATGTCAAGAAGAGGCGCCGACCTCTTCAACGTTATGTTTGCTGATTCCGCGAAAACGGCATGGTTGAAGGTTACAGAGAAGCGATCTCTTTTTCCAACTGGTATTTCTGGTCCGTAACGATTTTCTCTAGCACAATGACGCGTTGTGTGAGTTTGTCGATCTGCTGCTGCATCGCTTGTTGCGCTTTTGTCGCTTCACCTTCCGACTTCGTCAACTCAAGTGCTTTGACTTTTTCCCGGTGATTCAAAAAGATCTTCAGCATGCCACTACCAAAAATGGCAGTGAAGATGATCAAGACAATTAGAACATTCCCTACTTCTTCCATGTTGTTCCCTTAAACTCAAAAACGTTAACTCATTTATAAAATATAACTTTTGCCAAAACAACCGGCTCTGTAACACAAATCGAAAAGCGCCATTTATTATTCATAATCTTAGCGAGGCTATTAAGAAGAAGGGTTGTTGAGAAAGTAAAAAAGCCAGCAACGCTGGCTTTCAATATAGACATCATTCGTTAAGTTATCGCGCTCGTCTATCTGCAACCGCTCTTGCAAGCTGACGCAGCACCGTTTCGGTATCGTCCCAACCAATACAGGCGTCAGTGATAGATTGGCCATAAGTGGCGGTTTTTCCATCGATAAGATCTTGTCGCCCTTCAACAAGATGAGATTCAATCATTACACCGAAAATGGCCTCTTCACCCGCAGCAAGCTGCTCGCAAATGTCATCAGCCACCAACATTTGACGTTTGTATTGCTTGGAGCTATTTGCGTGGCTGAAATCAATCATCACTTTTTGTGGCAAGCCAGCCGCCGCCAGCTCTTCCTTGACAGCAGAAACGTGGGCAGCACTGTAATTAGGCTCTTTGCCACCACGTAAAATGATGTGGCAATCAGGATTGCCCGTTGTTTCTACAATCGCAGAATGGCCATATTTGGTGACTGACAAGAAGTGGTGAGAAGAGCTGGCTGAACGAATCGCATCACTGGCGATCTTAATGTTGCCATCGGTACCGTTTTTAAAACCGACTGGACAAGATAGGCCAGAAGCAAGCTCACGGTGAACCTGAGACTCTGTCGTACGTGCTCCGATCGCTCCCCAACTAATCAGATCGGCCACATACTGAGGTGTAATCATATCTAAGAATTCGCTGGCCGTTGGTAAACCCATGTCGGTTAAGTCCAGCAATAGTTTTCTTCCCATACGCAAGCCGTCGTTGAGCTTGTAGGTGTCATTAAGGTACGGGTCATTAATCAGGCCTTTCCACCCTACTGTTGTACGTGGCTTCTCGAAGTAAACACGCATTACAATCTCAAGATCACCTTTTAACTCATCACGTAATGCTTTAAGGCGTTTGCCGTACTCGACCGCAGCGGCAGGATCGTGGATAGAACACGGACCCACGATAACCAGTAAACGATCATCGTTACCAACCAGAATATTGTGGATATCATTTCTAGATTGGAATGTTGTAGAAGAAGCCGTTTCTGTTGCAGGGTACTTCTCTAATACAGCTACTGGTGGAAGTAACTCTTTTACTTTATTAATTCTTACATCATCAGTTTGAAACATTGCTTCTTCCTATCACTATTGAGTGGGGCAACAGTACGTACCATAGGTCTTTGTGTGCCCGTTCGCTTTTCTTATCTTTGCCAAGTAACTTATCGGCTGAGAACAATTACCGCAAGCACTTTTTTAAAAATAAAGCAAACTTAGTGTTAAATTTACAATTTACACAGAGTGTAAATTAATAATTACACGACCAATAACAAACTAAGTGCTGACTCTGTTCCACGTTTAAACCGACAAATCGATGGTGTTCAAACGTGAAAAGGGCTGACATTGCTGCCAACCCCTTTACATCTTTGCATTACACTGCGTGTTATTCAGGTCAAACGCTCGCTTCGTCGCTCTTCACATAAACAGCAGGAAACCAGCAACGACACCCAGAGCGAGAAGGCAAGTTCGGCCGATAACGCCAAAATGAGTGGGTTGAACCATTTCTTGATGCTGCATATCCATACTCCTCACGTTACTGTTTATTCACATCCTGTTGACAGTATTGATATGTCTTCACTGGAACACAATCCATAAATAGATGAAATTTTTATGACGACTCGGTGAATCATTAGTGACATTTTATTCAGGGATATTATCTCGCTCCCAATCACCCCCTCTCACCATTTACTTACGCTTGTCAGCAAAGCGAGTCGATCAGAATCGTATCGAGCTTGACGGTATCGAAAGGCCTTGAGCCACTGAAATTCTAAATACAATCCTCGTGATTGTCCCGATTGTCCTCTATGCTGAAGTTAAAATTCACAATAAGGAATAAGAACTATGAATACTCAGCGTCACGGCATAACCTTTGGTGTAAATCGTATCGGCTCTGAATCCATATTAGTCTTTAAGGCGACTGGCACATTAACCCATCAAGATTATCAGGCGATCACCCCAATTCTGGACAATGCGCTTCAAGGCATTGATCCCCAACAGATGAAAATGTTGGCAGACATCACCGAGTTTTCAGGTTGGGAACCCCGCGCTGCGTGGGATGACTTTCAGCTTGGTTTAAAAATGGGTTTAAATATCAAGAAAATTGCCATTTACGGAGACAAAAACTGGCAAGAGCTTGCAGCCAAAATAGGCAACTGGTTTATATCTGGCGAAATGAAGTCATTTTCAGATTATGAATCTGCCATTGAATGGCTTAAGAATTAGTCGATCCTAAGCAAACCGACATCAATGATACCCTTGCTACAATCAATCTCGGGTTGAAGGAAATAGCACGCTTCAACCCATCACTAAGCACTATACTAAGCAACTTGATTAGCAGAAGCTCGACGCAGCATACGGACATGAGTAGGAAAATGCTGCAAAAGATATCGTTGCTCTGCGGCCATGTGTTTAAAGCTCGGCCCTTTAGACAGTTTTAACACCAATTCATCTTGATCGAAACGTAGAATTCGCCCCTCAATGGCCAGTACACAGTTGAGTAACTGCAAGGTACCTCGAATGAGTAGACCTTGATGGAAATGATGGATGCTGGAAAGCGTAACCCGTAAGCCCCCTTCTGACACTTCGTTCACATTGTAAACATCTCCATTAATGCGAATACGAGGTAGTGCTTTTAGTGGATATTTGAGTCGGTAATACTTTCGCTTTTGATCGTCATTGTTTTGCATACTGATTGCCTCCCTGTATCGGTGTTACCTATCAAAAACGCCGTCTTGTATCTCAAATCGATTCTCAATTTGAGAATCTGATAACTCACGGCAACGTTTTTCATGGCAAACCAAACTCAATGTATTCTTTAAGCAAAAGTCGCGCCAAATTGGAGAGAATGACATCAAAAAAAGCCAACTTGAACAGCAAGTTGGCTTTTTCTAATTCAAGGGAGTTAATTCCCCGTGATATGCGTGAGAAGCTGTGTGCGTTGAGACCAATGAATGATCATCGCTTCGTTGACGTCTGCTTCTGTCATGTGAGCAATGTGAAACTCGAATAAACGCAACTCATCCGATGGTTGAACATAGATTCGATTGAAACGAATTGCTTTGGCGATCTCGTCGGCTTGTTGAGCCGTTGTTGACTTCAGTTCTCTTTTCAATCGTTCATGACGTAACTGAACTTGAGCTGCAAACTCATCAGCAGAAACATTCCCATTGCGTGCATTGTGCAGTGCAGCAGAGAGCACTTCTTTTGCTTGTGAGATCTGACTGGCATCATTTAGCTCTACGATAATACTGCTGATCAGTTGGACACGATTCCAACGCTCTGTTGCTTTAACAGATACAACAGCCACGTTGGCATCGATCAGTTGTTTCTCAACACGAGCGACAAGTACATCATCCGCCAAATGACGCTTAGTGGCTTCTTTACGATACATTTTACTGTCGTCATCCATCTCATCATGAGCGCTCGTGGCAATAAGACGCACGGCGACAGCTTGTGTTTCCTCTGTCGCTTTTGGCGTAGGGTTAAACAGGCTTACAGGCGCTGAATTAGACATCTCCGCCGAACTAAACACGATGTCGATTTGGTCAATCGCATCTTTTACATTCACATCGCCAACCAAGATGAGGGTTTGAGTGCTGTTTGGTGTCGATGGGAGCTTGCCGTTCACTTCGATTTGCTCGCGAAGTTGCAACAACCCCTCTTTCAACTGGGTTTGCGACAAATCCGCTTCTTGCGCAACCAACCAAGTTTGATTGGTCGAGGTTTGTAACTCGAAACGTAGAGAAAGGGCGTTTTGTGCCGCTCGCGAAGGCATGACAACAAAACGCATTCCGTTGTCTAATGTACCGATTTTCATTTGCCTGGGTAGGTTGAGGTCGGTCACTGGCATCCAGTTTTGATCAGGCGTCAGAATACGAGTTTCAGAAGTGGCGGCGACCGAAAAACTTGCGGATGCCAAGAGTAACCCCGCTAAAGCACTACACTTTAACGAAGAAAAAAATAAGTTTGATATAGACAACAAAGCGGAAACCTCAATCAGTCCAAATATACAATACAAGCCAACTTGTTATTTCGGTTGATTAAGACGTCTAAAACTGACTTCCTTGTTTATACTCTACCAAAGTAAGCAATCCAGTGACAAAACCACAAGTAGAGAAAACTGATTTATGGGACATCTTAGAAAAATTCGCTGAGATTATAGTTCATTTATTTATCACATCAATCACTCTCTCCCATTCGTCTCATAAATAACACAATTAACAATATATCCACTTCATTATTCAGATAAATTATTATCAACTCCGCAATGAGGTTTGATCCCACCTACTTTCCTTCCTAAGCTTAGAAGTAAAGGTTATTGCAACCATGACCGTTGCTCTACTCGCTTAACTCTGGCCGACTTTCTTATCTCTGGCGGACAGACATAACGGCTCCTCATCCGGAGGTTAGAATGAAACTCGTCCCTATCGCTGCCGCATTTGTGGTTGCAACATCGCTACAGGTTGCCTCTGCGGCCAATGATTCTTCTCACACTGCACAGGCACACGTACTGAAAGGCAAAGCCGCAGCCCATTTTCGCTTGCCCGATCACGCCACGCTGATAAAGAACTATTCACTCAATGCTGATGGTATGCAGGCAAATCGATATCAGCAACGTTTTGAAAATGCGACTGTGTTTGGTGGAGAGATCAGTGTCATCGTCAATGCCCGTGGAGAAACCGCCGCTGTAATCGGTCGTCCTTACGAAAAGCTGTTGTCGAGCAACGAGGTTCAACTCAAAGCCGAAGCAGCGAAGGGCATCGTGATGATGAAGATCGGTGGGCATGGAAAGTGGCACGTCGAACTCTACATTGACCCCAATAACGGCCGATTTTTCTACATCGTCGAAAATCAACGTGTCGACAGTCGTTGGCACTATTGGATTGATGCGGAAACGGGCGAAGTCCTCAATGCTTATGACGGTCTCACCACTGGCAGCGGCACCGGCGTTCATGGTGATACCAAAGATCTGACCAGCCTAACGACCTATAATCGTGGCAAGTTTGAGATGGTTTCGAGCGATGGTCGTGTGACCACCTACGATGCCGGTGGGCGAAGCCGATTGCCCGGGACTCTAGCCACCGACGATGATGACAATTGGGTAACGCCCGGTCGCACTTCTCCAGGCCAAGCAGCACTCGTCGATGCGCATTTTTTTGCCAACGTCACCGATCACTATTTCCGTACGGTTCTTTTATTTGATTGGGTAGAGCACTACGCTCAGGGCATGGTTTCATCGGCTCACGTCCGCAACAACTATAACAACGCCTATTGGAATGGCTCTCAAATGGCTTATGGTGATGGGGACGGCGTCACCTTCGTCAATCTGTCTGGTGATTTAGATGTGGTCGGACATGAGCTTTCACACGGTCTGACCGACGCCACTAGCGATCTCATCTATCAAAACGAATCTGGCGCATTAAATGAAGCTTTCTCTGACATCATGGGAACCAATATCGAGTTCTTCTATGGCAGCGGCAACTGGACGATCGGTGAAGACATTACCCCTAGCACCAATGGTATCCGCAATATGGCCGATCCGGGAGAAGATGGCGACCCATCTCACTACAACGAACGTTACACCGGAACAGGGGACAATGGAGGCGTCCACATCAACAGCGGGATCATTAATCACTGGTATTACTTATTGGTCAACGGAGGACAAAATTCCGATGGGCAATTTGCTTCTGGTACGGATGTCTCTGGCATTGGTTTGAGCGCAGCAACGCAAATTGTCTTCAGCGGCTTTACTACCCTTCCTCCCAATGCCGATTTTTGCTTGGCGCGCAGTGCGACCGATGCGGTTTCTGGAACTTACTCTTCAAATGTTCTGGCTGCCTGGAATGAAGTGGGGGTGACTGAAACCCTCTGTAGTGGCGGCGGTAGTGGTTCAGGCGGCACTGGCGGTGATATCGCGATATCCAATGTCAGTAGCCGCACCATCAAAGGAGTGAAATTCCAAATTAGTTGGGAAACCGATGTGGCTTCTTCAACTGAAGTGACGTTCAGCTGCTGTGGAACCTACGTCAAAAATGAACAGGTGACGAGTCATTCGTATAACTTCAATGGTTCAAAAGGGGTGGCTTACGAATATTACGTCACTTCAAAAGTCTATGATGCTGCTGGTAATGTCACCTCAAGCGCCACTGCGGGGCCTTTTGTTCACCAAAACTAGCAGAATCATATTGTCAACCTTCCATAATGTCCTAGGCCCAGCTCATGCTGGGCCTCTGTTTCAACACGGCTGTTCAGGTTTTCGTTTAGTTCGTCAGCCAAAAAACCAAAGCGCCAATCACCACACTGGACAACATAATAGGCCCAACACGGATCCAGAGTTTGCGATCACCAATGGCCATCACCATGCCACCTTTGACTAGCGTATTCACCGATGCGGCGATAAAAACTCCCAGTGTTGCAGTGGTAACACTTAACCCCTGTGTGCTTTGTCGCCCCAAGGCCAGCGATATCGCATCCACATCGGTGATACCCGAAAGCGCAGCCAGCATGAGCGTGCCCGCACTTCCAAACCAATCAGACAGCGCATGTGAAAGCAACATGATCACCGCCAAAATGACACCAAAGAACAACGCCGACTGTAACGCTAACGGGTTAGTCTGTTTGCCAGGTTGTTCGTTAAACGCCACTTCACTGTAGCGCCATATCCACCAAGCTGGTAGATAAAGCGCGGCCATCATGACCAAGACAATCGGCCATAAATGAGCCACTAAAGCCGGATTGAGCACAGACAAAACAATGAGTAAACGAGGAAACATAGTACCGCAGCTCAATAAAATGCCACTCGCCAGCAAAGGGCTAATATTGGGCTCCTCCCGCGATAGATTGGAGAACTGTAAGGTTAATGCCGTTGAAGAACTTAAGCCTGCAAAGACCGAGGTGAACAGCACGCCACGTTTCGCACCACCGATCTTAATCGCGAAGTAACCGACAAATGAAATGCTAGCGATCAACACCACCATCCACCAAATCTCATAAGGGTTAAGGGCGTTCCAAGGACCATAAGTTTGATTGGGTAACAAAGGCAATAACACCACGGAGATCATCATGAGCCGCAATGCGGCGTCTAGCTCGTATTCTTGCAATCGTTGTAGGCCTTGGTGTAGCTCTTTTTTATTGTCTAGCACCACCGCGGTAATTACGGCGGCAGACGCTGCCAACACAGCTTCCCCAGCAACCGCAAGGCTGCCAATGACAAAAGTCACGAGCAGGCTCACCACACCAGTAATACTGATGTCTTTGCTATTTTTCTGCTGAATGATGAAGGCGATAGAGGCAAGCGCAACCAACGCAATAAGGGCAAAGCCAAGCACAAACGGTGAGGTGTGGCTGGCCAGTAGCGTGGTTAAACCACCAAAAAGACCCACCAAAGAGAACGTCCGAATTCCAGCAACACGACTGCCTTCGGCGCTGTTTCTCATTACCCAGCCACGCTGTGTACCAATGATGGCACCGAGCAACAAAGCGATAATGACATTCCAGACTTGATGTTGACCACTGACCAGTTCATTGAAATCCATAAGAGACTCCTTTGACGATGGGGTAACTTAAGTTTAACTACTTTTGTAAAAGGTTCTGTGAAGTGGCATCCGTTGCATACAATCGGTGAGAAAAAGCTGAAAAAACAAACGCTACCCTGTTGAATAGCGTTTGTCTTTGCCTTAGCCGTGGGTCACTATTTTCGCGGGTGACGCCATCTGTGTCTCTTTTCCGTCCAGGGGTCTAACACGAAACAAGATGGCGTAAAACAGCGGGATAACCACCAATGTCAACAGGGTTGCAAACAACAAACCAAACATGATGGTGACCGCCATACTCTTGAAAAATGGATCCACCAGCAATGGCGCAACGCCTAAGATGGTGGTCAATGCGCCCAATAATACTGGCCTTGCTCGGCTCATCGCAGCATCAATGATGGCTTGGAATGCTGGCTTACCCAATCGAGCTTCCACATCCGCTTGATCCACCAAAACTATCGCATTTTTCACCATCATACCGATCAAACTCAAAAAACCGAGAATCGCCATGAACTCGAACGGGGTTTGAAAGACAATTAGGCCGATGGTCACACCTATCACGGCGAGTGGTGCAGTGAGCCAAATCACCAGCGGTTGTCTCAAGGCGTTAAACATAAAGATGACCGAGAGAATCATGGCAGAGAACCCATATGGTGCTGATATCACCAAACCTTCATTGGCGTCATTCGAAGCCTTGTACTCACCATACCAAGTTAGCTCATAACCCGGAGGCAAAGGAATCGCCTCAATTTTCGCTCTAATGTGCTTAAACGCATCGCCAGTCATGACTCCCGGCGCAGGATCGGCTTGCACCAATATCGTTGGTACGCGATCGATGCGGCGTAAAATCGCGTCTTGCCACACCACATCCACCGATTCAATCAGTTGACTAACGGGCACGGATTGGCCAATTGAATGGCTAAACACCAACGTATTTTCAATCGCTCTAGCGTGTTGGCGTTCTTCTTGCGGTGCGCGCAAAACAATCGGAATTAAGTCATCTCCTTCACGGTAGACACCCACATTTTTGCCCGACAGCGTTTGGCTGATCGCTTGGTTAATCTCCTGATTCGTTAAACCATAGCGTTGCGCCTTTTCGGTTGAGTAAACCGGTCTCACCACTGGCATTTGTTGACGCCAATCATCTTGCACCGCGATCAGATCATTGTCTGCCATCATCAAGGATTTTGCTTGCTCAGCTAAACCACGCAGCACCGCACTATCCGGGCCTCTAAAGCCAGCTTCAATCTTTTTGCCACCACCACGGCCCAACATGAACTTCCACACTTTAATCGACGCATCGGGATACTTGGCGTCTAACTCGCGTTGCAAATCGGGTAACAGCGCCGCGATCTTTTGATAGTCGTCAATATCTATTAACAACTGACCATAGCTGGTGTTGCGTGCTTCTGGTGAGTAGGTCAGCATAAAGCGCAAACCACCACCACCGATAAAACTGGTGATGTTTGTGACACCCTCTTTGCTTGCCACATCTTGCTCAATGTCTGCAACCATTTGCTCGGTTCGACGAATATCCGATCCCTGAGGTAAGTAAACATCTACGACAAACTGCGCACGTTGTGAATCCGGCATAAAACCAGGTGGAATGAATTTCATGCCCCATAGCGACGTGAACAGCATGGCAAGAATTGCCATCACGCTCACCACTCGATGTCGCAACACCCATCGGAGCAACCCACGATACGCACTCATCATACCGCCAACGGGTTGATCGCTCGGCACCGTTTTGACCTTCAAGAAGTCATGACAGAGCATCGGCGTTACTGTGACAGCAAACACCCAGCTTAACAGCATGGAATAGAGGATCACCCAGAACAATGAGCCTGCGTACTCCCCCATATCGGAAGGTGAAAGACCAATCGCACTGAAGGCGCAAATGCCCACCACCGTACCACCCAATAGTGGCCATTTAGTCGCATCCACCACCTCATTGACGATCGTCAGCTTGTCAGCCTTTGGCTCTTGCTGCAATCGCACCAAAATACCGTCAGTCACCACAATCGCGTTGTCCACCAGCATCCCTAACGCAATGATCAAAGCACCGAGTGAAATGCGCTGCATCGCGATGTCATCGATGAGCATGATGCACAACGTTCCTGCTACCGTCAGCAACAGCACAAACCCAATGATGATGCCCGAACGCATCCCCATGAACAGCAGTAGCACCACAAACACGATAGCAACAGCAGCAATCAAGTTGTCGATAAAGTTAGCCACTGAGGCACGTACCGAATCCGATTGCATCGAGATAAGATGAAGATCCATCCCCAGTGGCCGCTGGCTTTCCAATTCAGCTAGGCGTGCTTTCACCGCATCGCCCATTTCCACCACATTGCCCCCCATCACATTGGAAATACCAAAGCCAATGGCGCGCTCACCATTGTAACGCATCAACATTGTTGCTGGCGTCTTGTAGCCACGAGTCACCTCAGCGATATCAACTAAGCGAATCACTTTGCTGTCACTTCCTAGCCCAACTTGCAGGTTGCGAATGTCGTCTAAAGAGCGGATCGAGCTATCGGGAATCACTGGTAAGCGCATCGCATCGGTTTCAATGCTACCCGCCACTGTAATCAGGTTCTGCTTTTGCAGCACTTGAGTCACTTTATCCAGCGACATGCCCAACTGTTTCAAACGCTCCGAAGAGATCTCGACGAAAATTTGCTCTTGTTGTTCCGCCAATGTCGCGGTTTTGGCAACACCAGGCACCAGCACCAAATCACGGCGCAATGTATCAACATAATCTTGCAGCTGTTTATCAGAAAAACCGTCACCGGTTACGGCAAAGAAAAGGGCGTAAACATCTGAGAAATCGTCGTTGACAATCGATGGCCCAGCTCCCGGAGGCAGTTGACGCTGTACATCGGAAATCTTACGACGTAGCTTATCCCAAACCTGCTGGAGCTCCGCCGAACTCTTAGCGAACTCGAGTTTGATCTCGACAGTGACTTCCGACATCCCTTGCTTAGAGACCGATTTCACTTCTTTTAATTCTTGAAGCGATTGCACTGCGCCTTCAATCAGATCGGTCACTTCGTCAGAGACCTCTTGCGCAGTGGCACCGTTATACGGCGTGTTGATCACGGCTTGACGAATAACAAACTCCGGGTCTTCAAAACGCCCCAGTTTCAGGTAACTGACGTACCCTCCCAGTAAGATTAAAGCAATCAGCACCCACACACTGGTGCGTTTCGCAATGGTGTAACTGGCAATATTCATTACATTGCTCCTTGAGCGGATTCAGTATAAGGACGTACCTCCATTCCTTCGCTCAAGGCGCTCGTGCCCGCTATCACCACGGTTTCCCCCAACTGTAAGTTGGCGTTAATCTCAATGCGATTTTGCTGCAAATTTCCCACCTCAATAATGCGTTTGTGCACTTGATGTTCATTGTTCACCACCCAAACGTATTGGCTCCCTTGGTTATCTGACACCACCGCGGTTAAAGGTAAAGTCATCACACCCATTGCACTTTGATCAAACTCTGTGCGATCAGGCCGTACTTTCACCGTCATCCCAGGAAGCACGCGATAGCCACTGACATCAGTAAAAGACAACGTCACGGCATAAGTTTGTGTTGCCGCATCGGCTTGAGTCGAATAGTGCTTCAGGGTCAAAGGAAAACGGTGCTTCGGAATCGCCGCGAGTTCGGCAAACGCTCGTGTGCGATGACGTTCTGTCAGCATCACGGTATCTGGGATATTGACCAAGACCTCGAGCTGATGCAGGTTGTGCAACGTGATAATCGGTTGATTGGCTTGAATCTGCGTATGATTGTCAACCTGCTTTAGCCCCACTACACCAGTAAATGGCGAGTAAAGACTGGTGTATTCCAGCTTACGCTGCGCTTCTTCAACCCTGTTTTTAGCCAAATTAAGGCGAGTGCTTAACGCATCTAGGTCGCTTTGGGTGATGGCGCGACTTTTCTCAAACACCGCCTTAGCACGGGCATATTCAACTTGCACGTTATCAAACTCTGACTGAGCGGAAGCAAGCGCGGTTTGCGCATCGCGAGCATCAAGCTGGGCCAGTAATTGACCTTTCTTCACCATGTCTCCTTCGTTGACCAACAGCTGTGTCAAACGACCAGAAACACGAAAGGCGAGATCGGCTCTTTCTGCCGCTTGCACAACACCATTGAAACTCAGTGTTTGTGCCTGTTGCGATGCAACTTGCTCAACCAACGCAGGACGAACAACAGGCACACTGATCACATCCGCTGCCGGTTCACTGCAACCCATTAACATCGCTGATGAAATCATTGAGACCAACAGTGCTTTGCTTCGCCTTCCACTCATAAACGTTTTTTCCACAGCCATTTTCCACCTAGTTATACAGCCAAAAGTAAACTTACGAGTTTATTTTATTTAAAAAATGCAAAAGGTAAACTTAAAAGTTTACACTCTAAGTCTATTCTTGCTTACTTTGCGGATTTGAGCAGTAGCAAAAGTGGATTTTGGGATAGATTCATTCTTAATAGATATAAAAAATCAATATCATACTAAGAAAACTTGGTGTTATTGGTTAGCGGTCGAAGCATACAGTCTTATGAGCCCGCCCAGAGCATTGATTGGCGGCGGTTACGGGACTATCAACAACGTCAACCATACCGCTGTTGTTTATCCTGGGAAGAGATTACGATAAAAAGCCCCACATTGTTTGTAGAGGGGCTTTCATCATCAAATGAGCAATAGTGTCCGCTTTATCGAAATGTTAGACATCTTAAGAACCGTTAACAGCGGTCGTTAAAGGCAAGTTTTGCGACGTCACAAAACGGCATCGGTTTGTAGAAGTAATACCCCTGAACCAATTGAATGCCCTGCTGAGCAATAAAACGTAACTCGTTTTCCGTTTCAACGCCTTCGACGACGATCTCTGCGCCAGTGATTTTAACCAGTTCACTGGTTAAGCGAAAAAGCTCTTGCCCTTTTGGATTGTCGAGGTTTAGTACCAATGAACGGTCGATTTTGACTTTATCAAACTCAAACTTGGAGAGATAACCAATCGAGGAATAGCCCGAGCCAAAATCGTCCAGCGCGATTTTGACACCTTTTTCTCTAAGCGCATTCAGCACCCTCTGCGTACTTTGTGCGTCTTGAATCAGTAACTCTTCGGTGATTTCCAGTTCCACTTGAGTAAACTCTAATGCGCTTTCTTCAATCATGCTGATCACCAGTTCAGCGAAGTTGGGAATCAAGCACGTTTCTGGAGAAATATTGATCGACACTTTAAAACAGCAGTTCACCGCCAACGGTGACACCTCGATTAAGGCCGTCCTGACAACCCACAGATCCAGTTCTGTCGTCAGCTTCAGCGTTCGAAAATCATCGAGAAAATAAGGGGGGGAGATTTTTCCATCATGATCTTGATGTCGAATCAGCACCTCTACCGAATTAATCCTGTGATGCTCCAAGTCAAACTGAGGCTGATAAAACAACACAAAATTGCCAGTTGCCTTCAGTTGAGCCACCCGTTGTTGAGCTGAGAATTTTTCCATCATGTTGGGAAAAAGCGGGCTTGTGCGTCGGCCTTGTTCGATAGCTTCATAGTCAAAAAAATCGTCCGAAGCGGATTTAAACAAGGTGCTATCCGTACTGGCAATGTGGTCCATGCGACGGAAGAATGGATAATAAATCAGGATCCCCGCCAAAATGATGATGATTTGCAAAATCGCCGCCGACAGATGACCACCAGTGGCAATGTAACCACTCCAAATCGGCGGAGACATCCAACTGATGACCGCAGAGATTGGTGGCACCAATCCGAAAAACGTAGCGTAGTAAGCAACGACCAAGCCAAACACAGGGACCAATAGGAACGGAACAATCAAAATAGGGTTGAACATGATGGGCAAGCCGAAAATCACCGGCTCGTTGATGTTAAACACGCTAAGAAGCAATACCGCCAAACCTAAAGAACGGTAAGCTTTATGTTTCGTCAGTAAAACCATGCAAATCACTAAGCTCAAGGTGTTTCCAGCCCCACCGATGCCAGCGTAAATATCATAGAAATTGCTGGTTAAAATTGGCAACGGTTCGCCTGTTTGAGCGCTAATGTGAAATGCCGCCTGCGTCATTTCATAAAGCTCAGCCTTATATGGTGCAAGCACAATGTGTCCATTGATGCCCAAGCTCCAAAACAAGTTTCTCGCCAGTTCATAGACAACGCCATGGGTTAAACAATCCAAGGTCAGCGACGGTAGCATCCACTCAGAGACCTGCGTGAGATCGACGGCTGTGCTTAACAAGAAACTGAGAATGCTGTAGAGCACCACCAACAAAAATGTCGAAGCGACAAGATTAAGTGATTGATCAACCACATTCGGTAAACCAGAATTTACAAACCAGCCACGCTGTGTAGCACAGCGAATGGTCAAACTCACTAATACTGGAATGATGATCGCCAGCGGGTAGTTACTCGGCACAATCGTGCCCTGTTGTAGCAAACCCCAGTTGTGGCAGACCAAAAAATAGATCAGCAGCGCAGGGGTAATAACGGTGACTTTGGAAAGTTTGTGCAGCGATGCTAAAAATAAGCTGTAGTAGACCAGTAAAAGAATGGGAAAAAGGCGCCACACAATGTCGCTGGCTCGTAACACTTGCCCAGCGACATCGTCATACCCAATCAAACCAAGAAGATTGCTGATCAGCGTGCTAAACGCAGAGATGAGGGAAATTGGTAGTAAAACAACAAAGGTATTACACAGACCATTTAAATAAGCATTGCTTGATAATTTTGTTAGTAACGAGAGTAAGGGTAATTTTTTCATTAGACCAGATGATTTCAAACATCAAGCCATTGCATTCTTAATAACAATCCATAAATTACAAATCATCATTAAAATAAATACCATGACTTATTTAGAAAAATTAGCCACACCGTAATTCCATTTGAGTTCAACTGTAGACAGAAGAAAGTTGCTCTTTCAACTTAGGCAAGATTATATTTTTATTTCCAATCATAGAAATAAAAATAATATTAAATTAAAACAAATAAACCCAAATTATCATTAGCATGAATCTTGGGGCGTGAACAATACGCCCCAAACTCGATAATTACCATTTGAAAATACAATCGTAACGATAGAATTTTTCAATTTATCGCATTAGGATGACGGGATTGATAGAGCGACATAAAATCTTGTCTTATCAGACTTTCTAAGTGTACTGCTTTTTCTGTTGGGCAAAAAATCATGAAATTAACGACTTGCTCACCTGCTGGCGCACTCGAGATGTGAATATGTGGTTCCGCACCAGGCAAATCTACACCTGCGTGTTTTTCGATCATGGCATTATAACGTTTCGCAACGTCCGAAAAATAATGACAATGTTCTTCTATTTTATTTTCCAACTCTTCTAACATTGGATAGAGATTGACAAAGTCAGGCACAACAATGGCAAAGTTATGATAAACATAACGCTTCATAAAATTTAAGTTTTTCACCGGATAAGTAAAAAACATACTGTTGGGCAATGTCACTGTCTTTCCAGTGTAATGATATTGACCGTGGTTTAAGTCTATTTCTTGGATCACCGTTGCCATCATATTATGATCAATCACTTGACCTGATATTTTTCCTACTTCAATCCAATCCCCTACGCGAAATGAGCGTGAGCTAGCACGCTGTATCGAACCAGTAAAACAGAGAATAATTTCTTTTGACGCCACCACAATCGCTACCGCAATGGCGGTCACCGATAGCGCAAACTGGTTGATTTCCGATTGCCACAAAACAAACAGAATTAAACTGGTGATGGCAAAGGCACCGTTTTTGGTGCGAGACATCCAGCTACGTTGCTTTTCCGTGATGAAGGCCACTTCGCCACGAATACGAGCCAAGATCACTTGTCTCACTAAAACAACAAAGATGATGATCAATGCTGTGAAGAAAAGCTTATGCTGCAATAAGAATTCAATGATCAGCTGTACTTTTTCCACTCTAAAACCCCGGTGTGTAAATGATGTTCTGTACTTTAGCGCGCTACTCTATAAAAAAACCGACATTAATGGAAATTGGTAGTGATAAAAACGTTAACTTTTGGGAAAATCAGTCAATCCCGCCATCGTTTGACACTTGTTGGTGTCACCGTAGTCAACGCGGTGTTAACGATATTTGGCTGACGAGATAAATTGATCGAAGCTTTCACACCATACAATCGCCGTTGTGTAGTTTGCCACGTCCACATCACTTGGAATGGGCAGAATAAAACGGTCAAATGTTTTGACATCTCCAACACGGACCAACTGCTCTTTGTTGGCTAAGAAGTCAGCTTCTGTCTCAATAAACGTTGGCGATAGATAAAGCTTATAGTCGGGACCTGGAGCGAGTTCACCCGAAAAAGCAATACTTTGCGCATCAATCACAAGCTTGCCTTCTCCCCAATGTAAGAAATCGCTGTCAGCACGATCGCGGCTAAATTCCCCTTGATAACTTGGGGCAAGCATGACGCTTGCAACCGCCTGTTGAGAGGGGCTCGTAGGTTGAATCAAAATCGGCAGAAGATAAATCCCTAACCCAATACCACAAACCAACATCGCGATGTGAGAAATGATTAAAAGTCCGTATTTCATGTTCTGTGTTCCTGTTTCTTTTTCTATCATCAACTTTTAACGTGCTTCAACGTGTAACGCTTGGCGAATCAAAGATTGTCGTGACGATGGGTGATGTTGGTTTTAAATTGGGTGAATGAATAGAGAGTATATACCCTAGTGACTTCAAAATGCTGGGATCTAGGCGGTATCAGCAACATCAAATCAATACACATCAAGAGAAAGAAAAGTCCGAAGGTTATCACCCTCGGACTAGATTAGAGCATTCAACATGGATCCTGATAGGGGATCCGTTTCACCTTTGCTTATTGCTTTTTAAGACGGTAGAAATCAGCCAAATCACCCGTGATCTTCTGACCGTTGATGTCGAGCATCATCAGCACATTTTCGCCAACGAAGTATTGGTTCAGTGACCCCTCTCCTTCCAATGTCACCACACTGCCACTCTCGTCCCAGTTAAAGTGGCCTTCAGACTTGAACGTACCATCTTGTTTGCCTTGGTAAGTTTCTTCTAAAACGTAACTGCCATCGTTGTTCAATGTTAAGGTCACATCGATACCGCTGCAATCGGCGCAAGGTAGAGTACCGGTATACGTACCATTCCAGTCCAATGCGTTTTTCGCATTGTGCGCACTATCGACAAACGTTTCAGTGGTCACAACATCCGTATCCGCAGATTGGTTAGGCTCCACCACGACAACAGCTTGTGTCTCTTCGCTAGGCGTGGCTGCAGGGGCTTGTGCTTGCTTGTCATCTTGGCAGCCCGCTAAAAGAATCACCACACCACCTAACGCTAACATTGTCTTTTTCATTTGATATTCTCCATATCCATCACTGTCACTCTATAGTAGCGAGCCTTTCAATTTTCACGTCAATAGAAAGTCATGCTGTGATCGTTTCCGGTTAGAAATTCTCTGCAATGTCAATATTGTGTTGCCAAGAAAACGCCAACTGCTCACACCAGTAGGAGACACTACTAAAGCGATTAAATAGTGAACAATAATTTAACAAACTAAATTTTTATACATTTTTATTGCATAGATCCGCAAAAATGCTAGCATAAGCCAAAATGACAACCGATGCAGATTAGTAGCATGTCTATTCAAGTAAAAAGCGTTAATAAATCTTATGGTTCCAACCAAATTTTGCACAACATTAGCTTTGAGTGTGCGAAAGGCGAAACATTGGTTTTACTTGGCCCAAGCGGTGCGGGTAAGAGTTCTCTACTGCGTGTGTTGAACTTACTTGAATCCGCAGACAACGGCCAACTGACCATCGCGAATCAAGCCTTTGATTTTGCTTCTTCTCCAAGTGAAGCCGATGGCCTGCTGCTGCGTCGAAAAGTCGGCATGGTGTTTCAACAATACAACCTCTGGCCACATCTCACTGTGATTGAGAACCTGATTGAAGCGCCGATACGAGTACTGGGCGTCGCTAAAGCAGAGGCGATTGAGCAAGCAAGAGAAATTTTGGCGACCTTGCAGCTAGCGGATAAAGCGGATGCATGGCCGTTGCAACTTTCTGGTGGCCAACAGCAGCGTGTTGCGATCGCGAGAGCATTAATGATGAAACCGGAAGTGCTGCTTTTTGATGAACCTACCGCCGCTTTGGATCCTGAAATCACGAATCAAGTCGTGAAGATCATTTCAGGCCTGAGTGATACTGGCATCACCCAAGTTGTCGTTACTCACGAAGTCGATTTCGCTAAGAAAATCGCTAGCCATGTCCTTTATCTCGAAAAAGGTCATATCGTTGAGCACGGCACCAAACAAGCTTTCAGCGAACCGCAAACCCGCGCGTTTGCCGAATATTTAAAACACTAACAACCCATCCAATCGGTTTAGTTTGATGGCGACAAATCACGCCAAACCTGAACAGAACGGAAATGACGATAAGCTGACTGTTCGTCTTTGACGTCAGCGCACAGATAGACACGGAGTATTGCAATGAAAAAGATTTTACTGGCGTCCCTTATCGGCCTTGTTTCTGCCAATGCAGCAGCGCAACAAGAGATTAAATTTGCGATGGAAGCCACCTACGCACCATTCGAATACATGGATGAGAATAATCAAATCCAAGGTTTCGACGTCGATTTAGCGAACGCACTTTGTAAGCAACTGGACGCAAGCTGTTCCTTCCATAACCAAGCCTTCGACAGCTTGATTCCTGCTCTGAAATTCAAACGTTATGACGCAGCAATCTCAGCGATGGACATTACCGATGCACGTTTAGAACAAGTGGCTTTTAGCGATGCGTACTACGACAACTCAGCGGCTTTCGTGTCATTTGCAGGCAAGGTCGCCGACCAAGCAGCACTGAAAGGCAAGCGTGTAGGCGTACAAAATGGCTCTACTCACCAAAGCTTTTTGCTAGAACAAATGGCTGGCGTTACTGCCGTACCATACGCAAGCTATCAAGATGCGTTTCTTGATATGAAAAATGGTCGTATCGATTCCGTGTTTGGTGATACCGCGGTTGTGGCTGAATGGTTCAAGAAAGAAAACAATCTCGCTTATGTCGGCGAGCACGTCACCAACGCACAATACTTTGGTAATGGCTTTGGTATCGCGGTCAACAAAGACAACCAAGCCTTGGTCGACCAACTGAATGCCGCTCTAAAAGCGGTGAAAGCAAACGGCGAATACCAAGCAATCTTCAACAAGTACTTCGGTAACTAATATGGCATTAACGGGTTACTCTCTTTCTCTCGCCCAAGCAAGCTGGATGACCATCCAGCTTGCGCTGGTCAGCTTAGCCGTCGGTTTAGTGTTAGCGGTTGTTTTCGCCGGTGGCGAGATGACTCGCCACCGACTAGTGAAATGGCCAACTACTGCGCTGGTGACGGTGCTACGCGGCTTGCCTGAGCTTTTGGTGGTGCTGTTCATCTACTTTGGCTCAACACAAGTTCTGTTTCTACTGACTGGCGATTTTATCGAGGTAAGCCCGTTTCTTTCTGGTGTGATTGCCCTTTCTTTGATTTTTGCTTCTTACGCTTCTCAGACCATTCGCGGCGCATTGAAAGCCGTTAATAAAGGCCAACGTGAAGCGGCCAGTGCTCTAGGCATGAGCAAAAGTCGTACTTTTTTTAGAATTGTGTTACCCCAAGCGGTGCGCCATGCGCTGCCGGGACTCACCAACCAATGGTTGGTGTTATTGAAAGACACGGCGTTGGTGTCATTAATCGGCGTGACGGATCTTCTCAAGCAAGCGCAACTGACGTCGGCGGCCACTCATGAAGCCTTTACTTGGTATGCCACCGCAGCGGCCATTTACTTAGTCATCACGCTTGTAACCCAGCGCGCAGTAAAAATCATCGATACCAAATTTTCCGCACAAGGACTGAGTCTTGATCAAGGAGCCAAAGCATGAAAGAACAACATCTCTGGCAACTGTTAGAAGGCTTAGTCACCAGCCTTGAGCTGACAGCGGTTTCACTATTGGTGGGCTGTATTTTATCGTTGCTGATGACCGCGACGCTTATTCTACGCACACCTCTCTTACACTGGTTCAGTCGCGGCGTGATTACCTTGTTCACCGGCACGCCACTGCTCGTACAGATCTTTTTGATTTATTACGGCCCAGGCCAGTTTGACGCCATTCGCGACAGCTTTGTTTGGCAATGGCTAAGCCAGCCTTGGTTTTGTGCCATGCTGGCACTGGCTCTAAACACGGCCGCATACAGCACCCAATTGTTCAAAGGCGCATTCAACGCGATTCCATCAGGGCAGTGGCAAGCTTGTCGCGCGCTTGGGATGAACAAATTCGTGACATTGAAGGTGTTGCTACCTTACGCACTGCGCCGCGCCGTACCAGCTTATTCCAACGAAGTCATTTTGGTGTTCAAAGGTACCTCGTTAGCGAGCACCATCACCATCATGGATCTGATGGGATACGCGCAACGCATTAATGCGCAAACGTACGATACCTTGACGGTATTTGGTGTGGCCGGTGCTTTTTATCTCACCATCAACGCCATCATGACGCTGATTTTCCGCCAGGTAGAGAAAAAAGCGCTCGCGTTTGAAGCACACTGAAAAGCCTATCTTGCATCACATTTCGGCCGAAAAATTTCCATCTTTTCGGCCATTTAGCCGCTAAATGTTCTATTCGGTCGCTTTTTTGACGACAACTAGCCGCGTTCTCACTTTTCCCCTCTTCGTTGCCTATCTTTTGCTCTAAAGTAATGCTATCGCAATGCCAATTTTTTAGGAGAAGAGATGGGAAAACAGTATTTGGAGTTAACGCCGCAACACATCGACTTTATTCAACAGCAAAAGATTTTCTTCGTCGCAACCGCCGCGGAAACAGGCAGCGTCAATCTCTCCCCAAAAGGAGGAGACTCGCTAAGAGTTATCGACCATAAAACCATTGTTTGGCAAAACTTAACGGGCAGTGGTAACGAGTCCGCGGCTCATACGATTAAAAACCCACGCATGACTCTCATGTGGTGTGCGTTTGAAGGCGCACCCTTGATTCTTCGCACTTACGGCAACGCCACCGTACTTCATCAAACTGACCCACTATGGCAAAAGTACCTTGCCCTTTTCCCGGCCAGCGTCGCTACGCGGCAACTATTTGTGTTGGACATCAACCTAGTGCAATCCTCTTGTGGAATGTCGGTTCCATTGTTTGATTATCAAGGTGATCGAGACGAACTGGCGGCATGGTCAGAGAAACAAGGCAAAGAAGGCATTGAGGCCTATTGGCGCAAGAAAAATCAGCAAAGTATTGATGGTTTTGAAACGGAAATTGTCATTCGCACGGGTATCGAGAATTGATAAAAAAAGCCACCACTTTTCAGTGGTGGCTTCGCTTGTCGACATGACTCGGTCGCAATTATCGAGGATCAAGACCCAGCTTTTGCAGTACCAGTTTGAAGTTCTCGCGACGTTCTTTTACGTTGTGAACATCACCTGTCGAACAGGTCAAATCCGGACAACCACGGTTAACGATACCTGAGACGTCATCGATAAATTGAGAGCCTTGCAGACCGCTGTCCACGTACTTCTTCAACTCATTGTAGTAGTTCCAATCCGCGTATTGACCACCTTCATCGTTGTAGGCTTGTACTGAGGTTACCCAGTAGAAAAGACCTGCGATCCACTTGATCTCTTTATTCTCTTCCGAGCTACAAATCAGACCTGGGTTAGAACAGAAATCCAATTCTGCATAGAGTGGGTTCTCTGGTGGTGCTTCTACCGTGACACCGTCAATCGTTTTACCAATGGTTGATGGATCAACGTGCGAGCGACCTAGGTAGTGGTTGAGCGTACCGAAGTTTTGACGACCTGTGGTTTGGATAACGCCACGACCCCACCAGCCACAGCCTTCTACGCTTTCTTGGCTGCTGCCATCCCAAATGAACTTACCGGCTTTCTGGCCAACGTAAGTCTTACATTCGTCGCGTTCCCATACTTGTTTTGACGTATCCACGTTTTCAGGAACATCGTTACAGTGACCGTTGTTGGTCCAACGACCTGCCGCACCGTTCACCAATAAACCGCGCTCTTCCAGCACGGCATCAGGCGCTGCGAAGACAGGAGCGGGTGCGCCATACCATTTCGCATGCGTCAGAGCACTCACTTCCATCTTGGCATCGCGTGGACAAGAGTACGCATGATCCAGACCAGAGACTGGGTTGACACCGTAATCTGCGTATTTCTGACCAAGTTGACCACAGCTAGCGGTCATTGGGTAATCCGTTGGCGCGCCGTATTTCACTTCAGACCAGTTGTTTTCATCACACGCGTTGTAACGAATGGTCTCTTGCATACTTTGTGCAAGGAACGCAGCAATCGCGACTTTCGCGTATTTGATGTTGGTCGCATCATCGACTTCGTCGTCCATCAGCCAGAACTTGTTACCCGCCACACCAATGTTGTGCATTGCGTTCAAGCCATCGAGGAAGTCGTTCCACTTGTACACCGTTGACGGAACCCACTGAGACTGTGGCGTTTCGTATAGGAAAGCTTCGTTGTTCATTACACTCTCAGCGTTGGCTAACTCTTGGTTTAGCGCTTCAATGCGAGTCAATGAACCTTTCTCTAGCTCTTCACCCACGTAGTACAGTGGCACTTTCGCCGTTTGATACAGTTCAATCTTGCTGGTGAGTGCAGGTGAGTCTTGATCAAACATCAGTGCAAACACGTTACTGTAAGCCGCTTTACGAATTTGCTGCTCACTTTGTGTATTGCCCATGAAGTAGTTCGCGGTTTGCTCTGTCGGCATGTTCGCGAGCATTGCCGGTGCTTCAACGTAATCTGTGACCTGTTTGACGAACTCGAGCGCGTGATGCCACTGCGCGCTGGTTAGCGCCGCCGTCTCGCTCGACTTAGTAAACGCGACAAAGTCCGCTTTATTTACAGAATCCGCTTGGTAAAGCTCGAAGCTATCCAGCAAATCCGCAGATAAGATCGACGCTTCATCCCATACCGATTGACGGCCAGAATGCGTATCGTACGCGAACTCACCAATGCTCAATGACCAACCGAATGTCGCTTGTGGGGCAAGTGTCGTGAAGATCAAGTTGTGTGCATGCGCCCAACCTTTCACGTCATCACTCAGTGCGTTGATCGCATCAATATCAATACGGCTGCCCGTGATATCAATGGCGTTCGTCAGGGCTTGTTTAACCGCAACGGTACCAAACGACGCACCTTTGTCTCGCGTGGCAAGATCCAGAACATCCGATTGAATCACGATAGATGCTGAGCCTGCGTTCTCGGCCTGCTCTAGGACAGAGACAAACGAACGTGTAAGCAGCTCTACATCTGTTAGCGCATCACTGCTGCTTGCTTCGACCGTCAGAGTATTTGGAGCTTGCGTTGATGGGCTCGCCACAACGAATGTGTTTGGCCAGCCAGCCACTTCTAGACGCACTGGGTCCATTGGGTTACGCAATGATAGTGCAGGCGCAGTACCCGGCTCTGTACCGTCACAGTTTAGGTGCAATGACCACGAGCTATCACTGCCAGGAACAGATTGCGTCCAGTAAACCGCTGAGTAAGCAATGTTTTTGTGCACCATAATGTCACCGCCTGTTGCGTGATCACCACGAGTCCAATCTGGGTACACGTTGAAATCGGCACACAACCCACCGGTTGGCGGAGGGGTCGGTGTTTCTACTTTTTCAACGGTGATGCTAACACGAGCGGTTGATGTGAGGTTTTGCGCATCGGTGGCCACCGCTTCAAGCGTGACATCACCCACTTGAGATGCCGTCCAATTGCATGAGTACTGACTTTCCGTCGACGCGTTAAACTCACAAATTTGCTGGTTGTTTGCTGTTACGATAACGCGCGACAAATCATCATCAGCGTCCGTTGCGCGAACGGTGATCGCAACGGTGTTACCGTCTTCAAACTTAGAGCCATTCGCTGGCGAAATAAAGCTCACTTCCGGGCTTACAAAGCTTGGCTCATCTTGAATAGAAACCGCAATGCTGCGCTGCTCAACCACTTGGTTATCCTGGCCTAGCACCACCACTTTGAGGGTTGCGTTACCCACTTCGCTCGGCGTCCAAGCGTACGAGTACGTCGTTTGGGTTGAAGTGATACTACGTTGACCTAGCTTGCGGTCGTTTGCCCAAAACTCAAGAGTTGAAATCAAATCACCGTCAACACGCGCTTGGATTGTTGTCGCCTGATCAACAGTAAGGGTTTGACCTTGTGTTGGTGCCACAAATGTCAATTCACGCACGACAGGATCGAGCGGTGGCTCAACCTGCTTCTCTTTGACCGTAATGCTGACGGCTTGTTCTTGTGTTAGACCAGAGTTACTTTCCACCATCGCTTTAATCGTGTGTGGACCCACACCAGCTGACAGCCAATTTGCTTGGAAAGGTGCTTGTGTTACGCGTGCGACTTGTGTGTTGTCGACAAAGAAAGTCACCGCTTTAACAGTGGTGTTGGTTGCGGTTACGTTTGCAAGCATGGTAACCGCTTGGCCTTCTTCAAACTCCGCGCCATTCATTGGTGAGGCGATTTTCAGAGAAAGCTCTGGCTCCCCCACTTCATCGTCAGCAATCAAGCGAATCGTATCTTGTAGCAGAGTCATATCCAGCACACCGCTCACACCCAGCGTTAGCTCAATGCGCTGACCAGCAGGTAGTTGAGATTTCACCCAGCTTCCGTTATCAAAAGCCAAAGCCAGCGTGTTTTTGAACACGTTTCCTTGCGCATTGCTACTGAAACTCATATTGGGGTAGCTGATTCCAGCCGCTGACCAAGAAGGCGAGGACATCGTTAGGTTTGAATCAAACACTATTTTGGCATCGCGTAATTCAATCGCTTTCGATCCTGTATTGGTAAGGCTCACCTTGTATGTGTTCCACCATTGGCTTTCAGAACCAACAATTGAAATTTCGCTATTTACTGCCGCCTGAGCGACAGGAAAAGCCATACTCACTGCGAGCGCAAGGACAGTAGGCACTAACCTTAGAGCTTTATTATTCATAATTGGGCAACTTATTTAGTGATGATAATTTACATACCCAAATAGCCTCAAGATGTTTGATTCAGAACATAGGATGAATTTGCCATTCAATCACTAGATGGTTGAATAAATCATACTCTTTTAATATAAACAAAATCGTTCTGAACCCAGAATCTTGAAACCATTGAGATATATCCATTATATGAATCGCTCATCCATTTATTTCATTTCGCCGATGTAACAAAGTATTTCAATAAAAATTAAATACAGGTTTTATTTCTCAACAAAACGGTTTCTCACCCTAGATAATTTTAGATTAAAAATTAGATCTCAGTTCCTATACTAAGAAAGAAAAAATAACGATTCATCATCTATCCAAATAGATACGATGAAAACAAAATAAAGACATATGGTTTTGTAGGAATATTCTCTCAAGGAAATATTTGTGTGTTTTAATAAAGATGAAATATTTAGTTACATATTGTTCAAAAACAAACCAGAGCACAGTTAGTAGGTGAACGAAAAATCATAACCACCTCCAATGATTATTAATATTTTTAATTTATACACTGAATTGTATAAATTAATTGAGGGAATTATTTAAAAACAGTCACAGAGACTCGCCGAAGAATCATAAAGAGAACGATTGAAAAGGCTGCGCTACAGACTTATCCGCATCAAATGATGCCTTCTAGAAACAAGGCCATACTCGCAATCTAGCAGTCGGTTTCCTGAAACGATAGTGATCGCCTCTGGAGGTGTCACTATTTCATTCTATACGCCTTGGATCGTTTTGCATTATCCCCTTGCATATAAAGGGATTTTCACCAATAATTCACCGATTGACTTTACCAATTGTTAACACTTTTCCACCATTCAATCAACGCAAGGAAGTAAGATGTTTCTCGATTATTTCGCATTGGGATTGCTTGTTTTCGTCGCTTTGGTCATTTTCTACGGCATCATCGTGATTCACGATATCCCTTACGAAATCGCTAAAGAACGTGAACACCCACATCAAGACGCTATTCACTACGCAGGCTGGGTAAGTTTATTCACTCTACACACCATTTGGCCTTTCCTTTGGATCTGGGCAACTTTATGGCGCAAAGAGCGCGGTTGGGGCTTCCAAAAACTCGAAGAAGAACAGCACGACATGCACCATCGTGTTGATCAATTAATTGATGAAGTCAAACAGCTTCGTGAGGAAGTGGATCAATTGAGAAATGCGCAACGTGCGCCTGCCACGCCCGTCGTTACCAGTGAAGAGGAGAAGCAATAATGGATTTACTGTTGATCCTCACTTACACCGCATTGTGTATTGCGATTTTTAAGATTTTTAAGATCCCATTGAATAAATGGACGGTACCTACCGCGGTTTTGGGTGGCGTGGTGCTCATTGGTACACTGATTTTATTGATGAACTATAACCACCCATTCACTCAATTGGGCAACCAAGTTTACTCAACCACTCCAATCGTGTCGGGCGTTCGTGGTCGCGTGATTGAAGTGCCCGTTCAAGCAAACCAACCGCTCAAACAAGGGGATGTGCTGTTCCGTATTGATCCTATCCCATTTGAAGCAGAAGTGGCCAAGCTCGAAGCTAAAGTCAAAGAAGCCAGCCAAGGTGCACTTGGATTGGAGTCCACACTGAAGGAAGCGGAAGCGGCCGTTATCAAAGCCATCGCCGAGCGTGATAAAGCGAAACGCGAATACGAACGTTATAAGCGTGGCTACGAGAAAGGCGCATTCACAGAGCAGCAAATGGACACCACTCGTCAAGCGTTCAAAGCTGCGCAAGCCGCTCTTGAAGTCGCACAATCGAAGCAAGAGCAAGCGCAGATTGCTTTGGATTCCGAAGTCGGTGGTGAAAACACTCAGGTCGCACAGCTATTAGCGGAATTGCGCAAAGCACAGTTTGACCTTGAGCAGACCGTTGTGCGCGCTCCGACCGACGGTTATGTCACCCAATTGGCGCTGCGCCCGGGTGTAATGTCAGTGCCATTACCACTGGCGCCTGTGATGACGTTTGTCCACAGTGAAGAGAAAATCTACACGGCGGCATTTCGTCAGAACTCACTTCAACGCCTACAACCGGGTTTTGAAGCCGAATTCATGTTCCGCGCCTTGCCAGGTAAAGTCTTTAAAGGTGAAGTGATTGAGGTGCTTCCAGCCATTGGTGAAAGCCAATTTCAAGCTCGTGGCGCACTACTCGGCACGGAAGCGCTGCGCACCAGTGGCCGCGTATTTGCGACGTTGCGAATCACCGATGATTTGAGCGAGTATCATCTGCCAATGGGCACTGCGGTGGAAGTGGCGGTGTACTCAGACAGTTTCACCCACGTCTCCATCATGCGTAAAGTGCTTATTCGTATGAAGAGCTGGCAAAACTACCTCTATCTCGATCATTAATTTTACGTTTTATTGTAATCAGGGGCTGACATTAAGCCCCTGATTGCTTTCTAGACATCCAGACAGATAGCATTCCCACTTGAGGGTTTCTTCTGTATAATGCGCGCCTTATTTTTCCACTTGCTGAAAAAATAATCCAAGGCGCAACATCGTGCCACTTCTTGGTTAAAGCCTTGAAGGAAATAACGAAAACAGCAAGTTACGTTCTTTAGACAATTGAACTGAGGTTATCTATGAATCTTTCCGCTAAAACCGTTGTGGTGATTGCCATCGGTGCTGCTCTTTATGGTATTGGTGGGTTACCCATGTTTGGTATCCCCGTGTTTGCAAACACCACCCTCAAACCAGCCATGGCGGTTCTTGCCCTATTTTCGGTTCTGTTTGGTCCTTTAGTCGGTTTCTTGGTGGGCTTTATTGGCCACTGGGTCACGGATCTTTTTGCCGGCTGGGGCGTTTGGCTAACCTGGGTTCTTGGTTCGGGCATTGTCGGCCTTATCATTGGTCTATTCCCTTCTCTTACTCGTCATCGCTTAGAGAAAGGCGAATTCAATCTCAAAGATTTCTCTCTCTTTGTTGTGCTCGCTCTGCTTGGCAACGTATTTGGTTACGGCTGTTCCGCGTTTCTCGACACCATTTTGTATGCAGAACCGTTCACTAAAGTGTTCACGCAGCTCACCATCATTGCTTCTGGTAACACCGTATTAATCGCTATCGTTGGCTACTTCATTTTGAAATCGGTAGCGAAACGCAATAAACAAAGCCGCAACCTAACAGAGGCTTAATGTCGAATGACAATCGAATTTTCTAACTTCTCTTTTAGATATGAGTCGCTGGACAAACCGACGCTAAGAAATATCAATCTAAGGATAGAGAAAGGAGAGAAAATCGTCATTATTGGTCCAAGTGGTAGTGGTAAATCTACCCTTGGCCAGTGTTTAAATGGGCTTATCCCCCACGCAATCAAAGGTGAAGTGTCCGGCTCTTTGACCATCAACGGTCAAGAAACGGCGACGTTCGCCATGCACCAATTCACCGAACAGGTGGGGACAGTGCTGCAAGACACCGACAGCCAATTTGTCGGTTTAAGCATCGGTGAAGACATCGCGTTTGCACTTGAAAACCAGCTCACCGCCAATATTGAGATGTACTCGCTGGTGAAAGCCACCGCGAAGATGGTGGACCTTGAGCAAATGTTGCAACGCTCGCCACACGATCTCTCGGGCGGACAGAAACAACGTGTTTCACTGGCAGGCATTCTCGTGGATGATGTCGATATTCTGCTGTTTGATGAACCTTTGGCAGCGCTCGATCCAAAAACCGGCAAACGCACCATTGAAATCATTGATGAGCTCCATCGCAAGACAGGCAAAACCGTGGTCATCATCGAGCACCGTCTCGAGGATGTGCTGCATCGTCACGTCGACCGCATCATTCTGATGGAAGGTGGTGAGATCATTGCTGATGCCACGCCAGACGAGCTGCTTGCTTCGCCATTATTGGCACAATATGGTATTCGCGAACCGCTTTACTTAACGGCGCTAAAATCCGCTGGTTGCCATCTTGCGCTAGACGATCACCCCTCAAGCTTAAGCGAGTTACCCTTGGCCAATTATCAGCACGCAATGGCAGATTGGTTTCACCAAGCGAACACGACAAACAACCACATTCGTTCAGAGACTTTGCTTGACGTGCGCAACTTAACCTACTCCTACGATGGTGAGAAAAACGCATTAGAAGGAGTAAGTTTTAATGTGCAACGCGGTGAATTTGTCTCGATATTGGGCAAAAATGGTTCCGGTAAATCGACCATCACCAAGCTGATCATGGGTGTCATTGAACCCGATGACGGCGCGATGTACTTAAACGGCCAAGATCTTAGCGAGCTGACCATTTTCGAGCGCAGTCAAAAAGTGGGTGTGGTGATGCAAAACCCTAACCACATGATTTCGCACCATATGATTTTTGACGAAGTCGCATTTGGCCTGCGCAATCGAGGTTGGGACGAGCAGCACGTCAACGACAAGGTGCTTGAAGTACTCGAATTGTGTGGTCTCAGCAAATATCGTCATTGGCCAATTGAAGCACTCAGCTACGGCCAGAAGAAACGCGTCACTATCGCTTCGATTCTCGCCTTAGAGCCTGAACTGTTGATCCTCGACGAGCCCACCGCAGGTCAGGATTACCGCAACTACACCTCAATGCTGAGTTTCATTGAAAAACTCAATCGAGAGCTAGGCATCACCGTCGTGATCATTTCTCATGACATGCACTTGGTACTGGAATACACCACACGCTCAATCGTGATTGCAGATAGCCAGCTTGTGGCGGATGCGCCGATGACGGATGTTTTCAGTAACCCTGCATTGCTAGACCGAGCAAACCTAACCACCACCAGCCTGTATGAGCTTGCGACGCGCTTAAACATTGCTGAAACCAACGCCTTTATGCAGCATTTTATTGATGTAGAAAAAGCTTCTCGCTTAGAGAAAACCGTTGAGAGAAATGTGGCATGAAAGACAACAAAATGAAGTTTGGTATCAATTACATCGATACCCAATCTCCGCTGCATAAGCTTAACGGCATCACCAAGTTTTTGCTGTTCATCGCTTGGGTGACGGTCGTCTTAACCACGTTCGACCTGCGCTTGATCAGCGTGTTGATCATCGTTGGCCTTGGGCTACTCAAAATGACCAAGGTGCCTTTTCATGTTTACAAGCCATTGCTACTCGGCACCGCCAGCGTATTGTTGATCAATGCCTTGTTTATGTTTGCCCTCGCACCACAGCAAGGCAGTGAGTTCATGGGCTCGACGACAGTCTTATTGCCATTGCCCGGTCAATACTCTTTGACTCAGGAAACCTTGTTCTATCTACTGACGGTCACGCTCAAGTATTTCAGCATGTTCCCGATTGCGTTGGTGTTTGTTTTCACAACCCATCCAACCGAGTTTGCCGCCAGTTTGAACCGTTTAGGCGTGCCGTACAAAATTGCTTATGCAGTAAGCTTAACACTGCGTTATTTGCCGGAAGTGAAAAAAGATTTTGTCAATATCATGCATGCACAACAAGCAAGAGGGGTCGAACTGAGTAAAAAAGCGCCCCTGTTCACGCGCATGAAAAACGTCGCGAAAATTCTTGGTCCACTGATTTTTTCAAGTCTCGATCGTGCCGATCAAATCTCCAATGCGATGACGCTGCGTGGTTTTGGCCGTCACAACCAACGCACTTGGTACAGCTTAAAGCCGCTGAGTCGCTCCGATAAGCTGTGTATGATGGGCATTGCGCTTATCGTGACACTGGCCATTGCCAAACGTGTCATCGAGCCTCAGCTCTTCTGGTACCCATTCTGATGATCACAAAGGGATGCACACTGCATCCCTTTGTTTTTGCCCCAATAGAACAAGCCTGTTAACTCCACTTGAGAATCCGAGTCTCGTTGCCCTCTTCCGGTTTGGCGGGAATATTGAAAGAAAGCAGTAAACTTATCGCCGCCATAAACGCGCCAATGTAAAACACGCTGGCAGGCGAGACGAGCCAAATCACACCGAATGTTACGGGGATCACCACCGCGGCAATGTGATTAATGGTAAAGGCGACACCAGCCGTCGATGCCATATCCGCAGGGTCTGCAATCTTTTGAAAGTACGTTTTAATCGCCAACGCCAAGGCAAAAAAGAGATGGTCGATGATGTACAACGCGGCCGCCCATTCGGCGGATTGCACTAGCGCATAACCGACAAAGACAAAGATCAAACCTACGTATTCAAACGTCAATGCTTTGCGCTCACCCACCACACCGATAAAACGGCCAATACGTTTGGCAAACAAAAAGTTGAACAGGTAATTTGCCAAAAACAGCAAGGTGATATCGGCAGCGGAATAACCAAACTTCTCCACCATGAGGAACCCTGCGAAAACAGTAAAGATCTGTCTACGCGCCCCGCTCATAAAGGTGAGCGCGTAGTAGAGCCAATAACGCTTTCGCAGTACCAACTTCTTGTTCTGCACCACCGTCGTTTGAAACTGAGGAAAAGCAAACGCCATGACCATCACCAGCACAAAGCCAACCCCACCTGCCAGCAGATAGACCATTTGAAAACTCAGTTGCCACACCTCAAGCAGTAGCCAAATCGCACCGTAAGTGACTAACGACGCCAATGCGCCAATCGAGACCAGTTTACCCAACATCTCCGGTGCTTCTTCTTTGCTTAACCACTGTAATGACAGCGATTGCTTCAACGTTTCGAAATAGTGGAAGCCTGTCGACATCAGTAACGTCGTCGCTAACAAGCCAAACAGCGAAGGAAAGAATCCCGTCAATGCCGTCCCCAACGTCAACATCGCCAGTGAGATCAGCATGAAGCGCTGTTCTCGTACAAACAGCAAAACAAACACAACCGTAAAGGCAAGAAAACCCGGGATTTCCCGAACACTTTGTAGCAAACCAATATCGGCGCCATCAAACTGTGCCTTTTCAATCACAAAGTTATTGAGCAGCGCCATCCACGTCGAAAATGCGATAGGGACGATGATAGAAATGAGTAATAAAAAATTTTGGGGTGTTTGCCAGCGATGGCGATGTGCACGCATGGGCTATCCTTAGTTCTGCGTTAGGTAAGAGCATTGTTATGCCACCATCATACCCATGAGATGCACTTCAAGAAACCATCGGGATGAAAAAAGCAAAGGCTCAATACCACCTTCGTTGTATTGAGCCTTTGGTAACGATAACCCTAGAGCGTTACTGCGTTTTGTCTAATTGTGCTAACAAGCTTTCAATCGCAACTTTCAGTTGGCGATCGTAATTGTTCGCAATGTCTTCTGGTGAGTTATAAACCAACACATCAGGCACCACTTCTTGGTTTTCGAACCATCGACCTTGGTCATCTTTGAAGCCGAGCTGCGGAATGCCATACACCAAACTCTGCTCTTGTTGTGGTTCCCACAACACCGCCGTTCCAGTACCCGGCACTCGTTCACCCACCAACTGACCAATGCCCTCACGCTGGTAGAAATAAGGCACAATCGAGCCATCGGAATAGCTAGCGGCGTTTGCCAGCATGATGCTCGGTTTTGCCCAGCGGCGCTCTGGGAATGTCGACAGTTGATAGCCATCACGGGTCACTTGAGCACTATGGCGCGTACCGGAAAGGGTTTCCATCAGTTGATCATGTAAGTTCCCGCCCATGTTGTAGCGGATATCGATGATGACCCCTTCTTTGTCGTTGTACTCACCAAATAACTCATTGACTAAGGTTTCGTAAGACGCTGGTCCCATCTCAGGAATATGGATATAACCCAGTCTGCCTTGCGAACGTTCCTCGGTTAGGGCTTTGCGTTGTTCAACCCACAACTCATAAGCCAACTGAGCCTCTTGTTCAAGCGACGTCGGCACCAGCAGCACATTTTGCGCGGCTTTATCACCCGGTTTGAGCACACTTAAACGAACGCGTTTACCCGCTTTGTTATCCAGCAGCGGATAGATATCCATTTCTGGAGCCACCTCTATGCCATCCACAGAGTAGATGATACTGCCCGCCTTGATCGGCGATTGGTAGATGTCCGCAGGACCACCTGGAATCACCGCTTTAACACGAACGCCTTTGCCGCGGTATTGGTCATCATAAAACAACCCAAGTGACGCAGGCTCCGACCAAGTTGAATGGTAGCTACTGTAACTTGCTCCGGTGTGTGACGCATTCAACTCACCCGACATTTCACTCAGTAACTCCGCAAAATCTTGGTAGTGATGAATCCCTGGCAGATAACGTTTATATGCCTCGCCATAGCCTTGCCAGTCCACGCCATGCATGCCTTTGTCATAAAAACGGGTATCCGTTTGACGCCAAGCGTGATCAAAGATGTATTCCACTTCCGCACGGAAATCATAATTGGCGTCTGCTTGGTAATCGACATGGTTGCCCTCACCACTTGGCAGATGCAACTCTTCAATACCGTGCGCACCGATAATCACCAAGGTTTCGATATCTGGCTCCATCTTCACCGCAGCAACATCTTCACTGCTGCGTGTAAACAGAACGTTCGTTTCCCCGGTTTGGGTATTGATGTCGGTGAACTCTACTTCATCGCCGACCAAGTTTGCCACCAACAAGGATTGATTGTCCGGAGAAAGGTAGCTGAAAATTGGCGTCATGGAATACGGCGTAACTCGATAGGTACGATGTTTGAGCCCTTTACTCTCCACCACGGTCTCTTGTGGGGCTTGCTCACCTGGCTCTTCGCCGGAGTCCGCTGCGCGCTCCTCTTCGAGCCAACGTTGCTCATCGTCCTTCTTCCAATTGAAATCCGCTTCTTGGTTGAGAACCGTCAGATAGATGTCTGACTGCACCGCCCACTTATCGATCTCTCTCAAGCTATTTCGATCAGTGCTCCAATAGATCATCTGCCCGTCGTGGCTAAACTTCGGCTCACCCTCAATAAAACCGGTATTGGTAATTTGCAATGGTTTTTCACTGCCATCCGCTTTTAGCAGCACAATATCAGCGTTGTAGGAGGCACGATTACGGGTCACCAAGTATTGGCTATCTGGCGACCACTCATAACTCAGATCCTGATCGACGTAGGAATAGAGTTGCGAAGAGTCTAACAGCACGTGATAACTGTCGTTTTCGATGTCATACACCTTGATCGAATTGCTGTTTTCGCGATAGGCGATCTTGGTCCCATCTGGAGAATACAGCGGCTGAGTTTGGTCAACCGCTTCATCCGAAAGCTGTTCTTCCACCACATCAAACGAAGTGGAAAAGCTTCTGCCCGTATCATTAATGTAGCTGTGGAAGACATCCCAATTGCCATTTCTCTCCGATGCATAAAGCAATGAAAGACCATCATTTGAGAAAGAAAGATAGCGCTCTGCTTGCGGGGTTTTGGTCACGCGCTTAGTCGCTCCTGAGAGCAAAGAAACCACATAAACATCACCTCTGGCGACTATGGCAACTTCTGGCGCCACCGGCGAAACCGCAATTTCAGTCGCTTCATGATTGAGGTTAACAAATCGCTTCCCTTTGCTGAGAAAGGATTGCCGAATAGTCACCTGTAATGGTTTAGCATCCGCTTCATCTTTGCCTTTAAACCAAATATCGCCATCGTAGCCATAGGCGAGATCACCTTGCTGGCTAATCGATAAGAAACGCACGGGTAAAAACTCGTGTTGGGTTATCTGTACGGGTTCAACCGAAGAGTCGGATAACACACGTTGCCAAACATTGAAGCTGCCTGAACGCTCAGACAAATAGAACATAGAGCGGCCATCTTCAGCCCACACCGCATTGCGGTCTTCACCACGATAATTGGTCAGTTTTGTGTGCTTACCCGTTTTAGGGTCAAAGCGCCAGATATCGCGCGCGGCGTCAGAGACATCGCGTTTACGCCACTCTTGCTCCATCGGTGACGGCAAATCGGTATAGAGATACTCGCCTGTTTGCCCATTAATCGACAAACTGCTGATTGGATTGGCAAGCAGCAGCTTTTCACGCCCTCCACTCACATCCACCGAGTAGATCTGCGCTGACGCGCTACCCGCGAAGCCATTGTTCACACTGCTCTCGATATCACCGATCCGCGACGATCGAAAATAGACTTCTTGTCCATCCGGACTAAAAGCGTAAGGAACATCTTTGCTAAAGTGGTAAGTCAGTCGCTTTGCGTCTCCGCCGTTCGCGCTCACCAAAAAAACGTCACCTGGCCCGAAGCGATCGGTCGTAAACGCAATGGATTCCCCGTCCGGTGACCAAATGGGATTTTCACTGTAGCTGTCAGCAGAAGTGAGAGGAATGGCTTCTCCCCCTTTGCTTGCGATAAGCCAGATCTGCCCTGCGTAGGTAAACGCGATTCGTTGACCGTCTGGCGATAAAGCGATGTCTCGCAACCAGGTGGGTTGAGAGTTTGTGGTCGTTGTAGCAACACTTTCTTGAGCTAAGCTCAGATTTGAAAGACTGGCCAGTAAGACCAATGCAATCGAGTTGGCAGTAAAACGTTGAATTCGCATCCGTTTTCCTTGCGTTATTGTAATAAGAATGAGCTTGAATGAATCAAACACTGTTTTTTATACAGGTTTTTGACTATAGATAACAGGGAAAAATTCCATCAAAAAATCAAATAGGACCAGTGAATGATTGAACATTAATACAGCACTCACTAATACACCTTAATCCATAAGGCTCTGAGGGTTATTCACTATTGCCATTTCTAACCTACTCAGTTTGTTAATAAAAATCTGGTTTTCATTAACAAATGCCGTTAGATTGATAAAACAACAACAAACAAGGAGAAATGCATGGAGATTACTATTCGTCCAACCTCAATCGAGGACGCCGAAGCACTCGTTGAGCTTTATTCTCAACCTAAGGCGCAACGTGAGACCCTGCAGCTCCCAAAACCGTCAGTGGCGATGTGGAAGGAAAGGCTATCGAGCATACCTGCGGGTGTGTATAGCTATGTAGCAATAGTTGATGGGAAAGTGGTCGGCAATATTGGATTTCAGCACTCACAAAGGCCAAGAACCGCGCACTGTGCTTCATTTGGCATTGGCGTACACGATGATTTTCACGGCTTAGGCATTGGCAGCAAGTTGATCGAAACCGTCACGGAACTGGCAGACAACTGGCTCAATGTGAGAAGAATTCAGATCGAAGTGAACGTCGATAACGAGAAAGCGATAGCACTGTACAAGAAACATGGCTTTGTGATTGAGGGTGAAGCGACCGATGCCTGCTTCCGAGAAGGTAAGTTCATTAATACCTATTACATGGCACGCATCAAATCCAATAAGGCGTAACCGTAAAAAACCGCCAGCGTTGGCGGTTTTTTACTGCGAGCGGTTGATACTACTCTTCGGTTGGCGCGGCCGGTTTTTTCTTAGGAATAAACACGGAATCACCCACTGCAACGTTTTGGTAGAAGCTCTTATCGCGCTTCGCTGGTGTTTTCGGCACAGACTTCTTCTGTGGGCGTGCTTTCTTCGTCGTGTCTTGTTTCTTCCCACGGAAATCGGGTTTACGTGGTTTGATGCCTTTGAACTTACCCTTAAGATCATCAAATTCAGAGAAAGCGATGTCTTGCTGAAGGTAAGCTTCTACACGCTTAAAGCTATCCCAGTCTTTCGGGCCGACCAAGGAGATGGCATCGCCTTTGTTACCAGCACGGCCAGTACGACCAATACGGTGAACATACTCTTCCGTATGCTTTGGCATATCAAAGTTGATCACGTGCGTCACGGTTGAAATATCCAAACCACGCGATGCCACATCTGTCGTCACCAAGATCTTGAACACGGTACGTTCAAACTGGCTCATGATGGTATTGCGCTGGCTTTGATTTAAACTGCCGCTTAGCGCGATCGCTTTCAGCTTTTTCTCATTCAGTTTTTCAGTCAGACGATCGGTATCCGAACGTGTCGCCGTGAAAATGATCACCTGACGGTATTCTGCTTCGCTCAACACACGCTCGAGAAGCGCTTCTTTGTGATCTAAGTGATCACACAAGTAGAAACGTTGAGTGATGTCTTTGTGCTCTTCGTTCGATACGCCGATCGCGATACGCTTTGGTGCATCCAGCATTTCTGATGCGATGTCGTTCACTTCTGCGTGATCCAACGTAGCAGAGAACATTAAAGTTTGACGACGACGGTGCTTCGCTGCGTTGTGGATACGACGTAACTCTGGTGCAAAGCCCAAATCGAGCATACGGTCCGCTTCGTCTAGTACCAAGGTCTCAAGACCTTCTAAGAACAGAGATTTGTGCTCTAAGTGATCCGCAAGACGTCCTGGAGTCGCGACAATGAATTTAGGATAGCGTGCCAGCGCTTTTACTTGATCGTTAAAGTTCTCACCACCCACGATCAAGGTTGCGTCGTAGGAAAGACCGCCCAGCATGGTACGAAGCTCTCCATACACTTGTTTTGCAAGTTCACGAGTAGGCGCAAGAATGACACCACGCGGGTCACGAGCTGACAATGCTTTTGTTTTTAAAGACTTATGAAGCATAGGTAAAACAAACGCCAGCGTTTTGCCAGAACCTGTTTTTGAGGATGCCAGCAAATCTTTACCAGCAATCGCAACTGGAATCGCTTGCTGCTGAATTTTTGTCGCTTTCTTAAAATCTAAGTGCTGTAGGTTCTTCAGTAGACGATTATCTAGGCCTAAATCTTTAAATTGCAAAGGTTTCTCCACTATTTCTAGCTATCTTGAGCGCCATTTTGGCGGCTGCGAAGGAATCATAAAAAACGCGCAATGATACCTCAAACGGCATAATAAAGGATAGAGATCACAGAAAATTATTCCAGTTTTCATCTAACTTAGCGTTAGGGGCACTGAAAGCGCTCTTATGTCAAGATTGGAACCCTCTGATTTCGATTCATCACAGATAAAAAAGTCTCATCTTTGTTAGCGCTACGTAAAAATCCTTCAATATGTGGGCGTTGCTCACTTTTTAATTCGCTGATGTCATTTATTGTCGCTACAATCAAAGAGTCATATGACATTAGTGTCAATAATGACAGACAATTATAGAACAAGGAGTTTTTATGAATAAGATCCTAATTGCAGCTGCTACTACTTCTGTTCTTTTACTTGCCGGTTGTGCATCGGGGCCAGATGAACAAACCAAAGCAGCCATGGCGCAGGTAGAAGATCTTAAAAATCAAGTGGAAGTATTGTCTAAAGAAGTGGCAGCACTGAAAAGCAATCAAGCGGACGCTGAGATGAAAGCCAAAGAAGCTGCAACCGCAGCGATGGCCGCTCAAGAAGAAGCAGAGCGTGCGAACGAGCGTATCGACAACATCGCTCAGTCGTACACCAAGTAATTGCTGTAATCTGCGTCAGGTTATTCAAAACCTGGCGCAGCTACCTCTACTGGCACACCATTTTGTGCCGCAATCACCGCTTTCGCTTTCGAATCATTCAGATTTAACTCGCTCAACCACCAATCCAACTCTATTGGCACAACTAACTCATCCTGAACCCCATTGCTTCTGGTGAGTGGCTCGTGCGCTTCAAGGTAAACAATTCGCCCCGGCTCAAGGGACACTTTCACCGGTTGGTTGATGATCTTCACTCTCTGTCCTTTGTCCACTTGAGAAAACAGCCATTCAATATCTTTTGGCTCCATGCGAATGCAGCCAGCACTGACGCGCAAACCGATACCGAAATCTTTGTTCGTTCCGTGGATCAAATAATCACCGCTGCCATACGCTAAGCGAAGGGCGTACTCACCCAGCGGATTGTCTGGTCCAGCAGGGACAATTTTAGGCAGTTCGATGCCTTTTTCTCGATATTCTTTACGAATGGAAGCTGGGGGTGTCCAAGTTGGATTCGGTCGCTTTTCACGAATTGACGTGACCATTTCTGGCGTATCACGCCCGACTCGGCCGATTCCAACTGGAAAAACGTGCACCTTACCCAACTCAGGCTCAAAGTAGTAAAGCCTTAACTCCGCTAAATTGATCACTATGCCTTGGTACTCCACGGGCGGAAGCACCATTTCACTAGGGATGGAAAGCACATAGCCTTCCTGAGGCAGAAATGGGTCGACTCCTTTATTGGCTGCCATCAAGGCCAGAAAACCCACATCATATTGCTTGGCGATGTTCGCCATGGTTTCGCCTTTTTCAACAACATGATGCTGGATGCGTCCAATCAACCGACTGCCTTCCGCGGGAAGATCATAAGTCGCAGCGTCGCTCGTCCAACTCATCAATGCCGCACAGAAAAGCGTCATCAATGTGGGTTTTGGCATTTTCATTCAGAGACAATCCTTGGCTTGGGTATACAAAGACAAGGTTATCTCTCTTTCCTGTTTGTGATCAACCATTGGTGCTGGGTAATCTAGCTGCTTGTGACCTGGCCAGTTCCACGGTTGGTGAACGAACTTATTCGGCACCTCTGCTAGTTCTGGTAGCCAATGCTTCACAAACTCGCCATTCGGGTCAAACTTCTCTCCCTGCGTAATTGGGTTGAAGATCCGAAAATAAGGTTGACCGTCACACCCTGTCGAGGCACACCATTGCCAGCCACCATTGTTCGCCGCAAAGTCACCGTCCACCAGTTTTTGCATAAAGTATTGCTCGCCCAGCCGCCAGTTGACGTGCAAATCTTTGGTGAGAAAACTGGCCACGATCATGCGCAAGCGATTATGCATCCATCCCGTTTGGTTGAGTTGCCGCATCGCTGCATCCACAATGGGGTAGCCTGTTTCCCCTCGGCACCAACGTTCAAACCAGTCCGGTTTTGCTGGCCATAGCAGATGTTTTTCCCACTCAACAAAGCCCTGCCCTTTGACCAACTTGGGTTCGAAATGAATCAGGTGATGATAGAACTCACGCCAAATAAGCTCGCTCAACCACACTTCACGACCATTCGACAGATAACTTTGCTGCCAATACAGTCGTGCAATGCATTGCCTGACCGAAATGGCACCGATCGCCAAATAAGGGGACAGCACGCTCGTGCCAGCAGTGGCAGGGAAATCTCGCCGCTCATGATAGCGATCCACTTCCTCATGGCAGAAGCGTCTTAACGTCTCACGAATCTGTTGAGAATCAACAGACCATGCCTCGCTGCTTTGTCGTGGGTAGCTAAACGGCGCCTGCTCATGCCAAAGTGATGATTGCAACGCTTCAGGCAATACAACCGGCTGCGCCGCTGAGGTTTTGATGATCTGTGGAGGAACAAACGATTTCAGCCATGATTTTTTAAACGGTGTAAAGACTTTGAAATAGTCCCCCTGTTTATTCAACACGCAGCCAGGTGCCTGCGCACACTTATCTTCAACATCTAGGACACCAACCTCTGATGATGCGAGCTGATTGATTAACTGTTCGTCACGAACACGCTCATTGACTTCATATTCGCGGTTAAACACCACTTCACTAACCGCCAATTGTTCAGCCCAGTTCGCAACGCGTGTTGCGCTTTGTGCGTAGTCATCCACTTCGTCGTACAACAGCGGGATGTTGAGCGCGTTGAGTTCTTCCGCCAACACCGCCAAACGCCGTGCAATGAGATCGGCCTGCATGGGCGCCATATGATGATCACGCCATTGCAAGGGGGTGGCCACAAAACAGGCAACCACCTCTTGTGATGTCGCAATGGCATGATTGAGCGCAGTGTTGTCCACACTGCGCAAGTCTCTGCGTAACCAAACCAGCTTCATTGCCATTCCTACCCAAATTGGAGTCGAGCCAAAACATCGCTCAACGTAACTTTGTTGTTATCGAGCATGGACTTAACCATGTTGAGTTGTTTCTCTTGCAACGCTCGATGCGAGAAAATATGCACACGCTGATAGTGTTCGGCGACATCGGCAAAATCGAGCCCAGAAAGATCTTCCACTCCATCAATCAAAGTGACATACCAACCTTGCTCGCTTAACGTCACCGCCTCCATCCATCCTGCAATAAAATCTCCGCCTTCATAGGAAAGCAGTAAGCACTTGCCTTTCTTGGCCGCTTTCCGCTCCGCTTCGACAATAAAGGTGAGACGAGTATGCAGCATCGATCGAAGTAAACCTTTTTGTAGGCTACGAGTGGTACTTTTAACCCGCTCCAATGCCGTCATGACCGGATATAAGAACTGATCACAAACCACCGTAAATGGATACTCTTTCAGCACCGTATTTAACACCGACTCAGCCTTACCTGAGTTCAGTACAGACAGAGCCGACAACATTCGTTCAACTTCATCTAACTCACGACTCTCCACCGCTAACGCGCCTTCGGCGTCGGGATTTGCCAGCAGATCTTTCACCTTGCCGATGGCAATGCCTTTGGCGAGCCAACCCTGAATCTCGCGAATCATCTCAATATTGTCTTCGCTGTAGAGTCGATGCCCTTTCTCAGTACGCTCTGGCTGGACCAAATTGTAACGTCTTTGCCAAGCTCGGAGCGTCACGGGTTTTACCCCAGTTAGCTCTGACACTTCGCGAATGGCATACAGTTTTTTGTCCATTGGTTGTTTACAATCCATAACGCAGTTTCAACTCCTGGGGATAAGGTTTGAGGTATTTTTGGCTTTCCAAATAGCCATCAGGATGGGTATTGAGATAGTGGCGAATCAGAGTTAATGGTGCCAACAGCGGCAAGATACCTGTGCGGTAATCTTGTATCACTTGCACCAACTCGCTTTTCTGCTCTTTGTTCAGTGCCGTTTTAAAATAGCCTTGAACATGCATCAACACATTGGTGTTGTTTTTGCGGCTTGCCCTATGGGTTAGCGCGGCCATCAACCCTTGACGGTATTCAACAACAAACTCGTTGATATCATAATCAGCGATTTTGGCGACCAAACGGCCCAAGGATTTGTAAGACTCTGGATGATGCGCCATGAGAGTCAACTTATACCTAGAGTGGAAATCTACCACGCTCTTTCGTGATAAGTGACGCATGACACTGCTGTTGAAATCATGTAGACAGTAGACTCGAGTAATAAAATTCTCTTTTAATACTGGATCATTCAGGCGACCGTCTTCCTCAACCGGAAGCCAAGGCATCTTGCGCATCAGCACTTGCGTATACAGACCAACACCTTCTTTCTCCGCTCCATGGGCTTTGTATATCTTCACCTTCTCCATGCCACAGGTCGGTGATTTCGCACAAACAATGTAGCCACACAACTCTTGGGCTTGCAGTGCGTCGACTTGCTGTTCTGAATAGGCAAGCATTTCTTGGGTGTATTCTTTGTCAGGGTTCTTTGTTTCTACCATTGAGATTCGTTCTTCATTCGAAATTAGACGAATCGTGGGGCGAGGCACAGGCATCCCCATACCGACTTCTGGACAGACAGATACAAACTCAAAGTGAGGCATCAGTTCGTTGACCACAAACCGACTCTGCTTATGGCCGCCGTCAAAACGAACTTGGCTACCGAGCACACATGCACTGATTCCAACTTTAATTCCTGAAGAGTTCATCGCAATCACCTTGTACAAAAATATTTGTTGTATAGGTATAGCACTCACAAATGAGTTGTACAAATATTTTTTTCGTACAACACATGCAAAATTTCCACAATTAGCGTTACTAAAGCATGTCATTAGTTAGCAAGTTGTAACGAGCAGGATAAAAATGCGACATACAAAAGCTTTACAATGCACTGATGACCAAGGGTGAGAAAAGGCAAATCGATTGCCTATTGAGTTTCAACATTTTTAGTTATCAATAGGGGTTATAAATGTATAATCAGGAGCTTTTGTGAGCCACCTCTCATGGAATGGCGAATTATCTAGCTAGTATTGCCTCAACGAACGAAAACAGTTTCAACAGAATTGGTAATTTGACTCTGTTTTTGATGACAATTACCTCAATAGAAATATTGGAGAATACTATGGCAACCCCACACATCAACGCACAACCAGGTGATTTCGCAGAAACCGTACTGATGCCAGGCGATCCGCTACGCGCTAAGTACATCGCAGAAACTTTCTTGGAAGATGTAAAACAAGTTTGTGACGTTCGTAACATGTTCGGCTTCACTGGCACTTACAAAGGTAAAAAAGTGTCTGTTATGGGCCACGGTATGGGTATCCCATCTGCATGTATCTATGTTCACGAGCTGATCGCTGAGTACGGCGTAAAAAATGTTATCCGCGTTGGTAGCTGTGGCGCGGTGCGCGACGACGTTAACCTGATGGACGTTGTGATCGGCATGGGTGCTTCGACGGATTCTAAAGTAAACCGTATCCGCTTTAACGATCACGATTTCGCTGCACTGGCGGATTACGGTCTACTCGAAGAAGCGGTGAAACAAGCACGTGCGCAAAACGTACCAGTAAAAGTCGGTAACGTTTTCTCAGCGGATCTTTTCTACACACCAGAAGCAGACATCTTCGAGAAGATGGAAAAACTGGGCATCTTAGGTGTGGATATGGAAGCGGCGGGCATCTACGGTGTGGCTGCGGATCTGAAAGCCAAAGCACTGACTATTCTGACTGTTTCTGACCACATCATCCGTGGCGAGAAACTAAGCTCTGAAGATCGTCAAAAGTCGTTCAACGACATGATGAAAGTTGCTCTAGAAACAGCAATCAATCTATAAGTTTTTAGGCTGGGTTCGCCCAGCCATCCGAATAATCCTGAGGGGGCGATCGTGTCTAACGGCGAACTGCCAAAAGACGCAGATGGGTTACAACTCAACTTTTGTAAAACATTGGCGTGTGACAACTTTGGTCTGAGCGATGCAAAACGGTATGTTTTGCAACATGCGAATCCTAAGCGTCCAGCGATGGTCTGTCGTGAATGTGGAGCTTTCCCCCCCTTACTTAACAACCGTGAAGTGTTGAATGAGCTGCATCGCTTACGTCAACTTCACAGTGATGGTTTGCCAGCGTGTCGCAACGATGACTGCGCAAACTTTGGCCTTTCCGTTCACACCCACAAGCATCTCTACCATGCCTTTGGCTACAGTGGTGATCGCCAACGCTATCGCTGCAAATCCTGTCAATCAACGTTTGTCGATAAGTGGTCTGGCGCCAACAAAAAGCTTCAGTTTCAAGAAAACTTGATGGGCCTGTTGTTCACCGGTTATTCGGTACGCGAGATTTGCCGTAAACTGGCCATCAACCCAAAAACGTTTTATGACCATGTTGAACACATTGCCAGCCGTTGCCGCCGTAAATTGGCAACGATTGATGCGCGATGGGTCAATCATGCGCTCAATTACGAACTCGCATCTCATTACCAACGCTTGCAACCCAATAGCGACAATGGTGTGTATTGGATGGCTACAGGTGATGCGCATTCTGGCTATATTCTTTGCCAACATGTGAACTACTCTGCCAAAGAAGAGCCATTAGGTACGGTTGATCACAACCCCTATGAAGCGGTTTCACGCTTTGTTTCGCCGCAGTATACCGCTGAGGCAAAAGAGCCTGAAAACACACCGTCTGATTATCTGCGTGAACGTATTGACCAGAAATACCAAACCATTTTGGCCCGCGGCAACGTTGAAGATCCTATGGGAAATATGGCGACCTTCAACTACCCGACGAAAGGAGCCGTAGTTCGTCCGCCTTACACCTCTTATGCGCATTATTTGCATGTGCTGGACATGTGTAATGAAGCCGGACGCGTCTCACTTTACATGCCACAAGATCCTCTATTGCGCTCTGCGGCACTGAGTGTTTGCCTCCCTCGAATTCAAAGTCAAAATGTTGACCTACTTTATGTTGAAGAAGACAAAGGCTGGGACCGTGATCAGCCATACGAAAAGTTTGACATTGTCTACATGAGTTGGTGGCGAGATCGCTGGGCTATCGCCAATCAAGGCAGAAAATTGAAAGGTATCTGCTATTTAGCTGGCAATAAAAACTTACCAGAACAGTGGTTTAATAGTGCAACCACACGAAATATCTCTTTCTATCAGTCACGTTTTCATTTGCTTTTTGAAGGTTTCGTTAATGAGCCAAGGAGAAAGTTAAGGCCCGGAGGCGTCTTGCCATTACTGGACATTTTCCGAGCTTGGCATAATTTGTGCTACCAAGATAAACATGGACAAACGCCAGCGCAGCGTCTAGGTGTTACTAAAAGCCCATTGACGATTAAACAGCTTTTGTCCTAAATGCAGTCTCACTAATCAGGGCTGAGAATGTGAAACGACACCCAATATTGATATTCACTTACCATCCCATCATCGAATTTTAATCAACGGATGATGCGAAAATGCGAAACGTCAATATAATGAGTGTGTTGTACGCCAAGTGAATCGCACGGATGTAAATTTTGGATAAGAGCCACCTTCAGTTAGATGCTGAACTTAGACAAATCAAAGCTCTCATTAATAATGAGCCAGCCAAGGTACTTAAAATTGCCGAGCAATGCTACTTGCGTGCAGAGCAGATTGTCTATCCTGAAGGCGAAATTGAGGCCCTACTAATCCAGTCCCACTGTTGCTGGTGTTTAATGGATTACCGGCGCGGTCTGAAACTCATCAAAGACGCGCACAACAAACAAAACCGTCTCGATAACGATGATCGACTCCCGCAGATTCTTCATATCTATGCACTCCAATATTGGGGGCAAGCGAAATACTATTCCGCTCAGCAATTTTGGATCAATGCGCTCGAACAGTCCGCTTTAATTGATGAAACTGAAATTCAGATTGAGGCACTCATTGGGCTTGGCAATGTTTGGCGCATCACCAATGATTATAAGTTAGCCGCTTCAACCCACGAACTTGCTGTAAAAGTCGCAAACAGCGCCCGTATTAACTGGGCTGAAGGCAAAGCGCGGATTTTGCTCGCTTGGGATTACTACCTACTGAACAATTATGTCGAAATGCTGACGGTCTTGGACGGTGCGACCGAAGTGTTAAGAGACCATCACGACAACACATGGCAAGCGGAAATTTGGGATTTCCGTGGCTTGGCGCTATTGGGATTAGAGCGTCTTGATGCGGCAGATGAGGCGACCAAGAAAGCGCACGACCTCGCAGTTGAACACAATTTGACTTGGATGAAAGCGCACTCTTTTATTAGCCGAGCGCGTCTTGAACTGCTGAGAAAAAACACCTTCAACGCCTCTGTACTATTGGACCAAGCAGAGTTGTCTGCACAACAGTTCGATAATGGCGAACTTCTTAGCCAAATCTGCTTTCAACAGTCAAAAGTGGCTGAAGAACAAGGGCAGTATGAGGCAGCCTACATCGCGTTTAAAAAGTATCGTCAATACTCTTTGCAAATGCTCAAAGAGCAAACCAATCGCGTGGGTCTAGACAAAGCACGCAGTTCCAAACGGCAACTGGAACAACGAGCGCGTAAGCTCATCAATCGCATTCGAGCTCAACATGAATACGATCCTGAAAGACAGTTTTCAAACGTAGTTTCAGAGACTTACTGGTGGGAGCAGTTGGTTCTATTCAAAACGGAACTTAAAGACGCTAATCATTCGATTATTATGATTCAGCACTCAGATGCGGCTTACCTTGAAGTCTGCACCGAGTTGGCTCATAGCCTTTCAACGCCGAAAGATCTCATTTCTCGATTGAGCAAAGACCGAGTCGCTATGTTAATCAGCGAGAAAGGTGAATCTGCGGAAGCACTATTCAAAACTGTCTCAACCATGCTATCCCTCTATCCATGGCAGCGTAGAGGATTAAATGGATCGCTGCCTAAGCTTACGCTCCAAGATATTCTCACCTTCCCTTTCACACTGGAACAATTAGAAGACTCAAAAAATAGTAAGGGTAAAAAATGAGCATGGAGAAGCTGATAAACAAAGTAACGGATGCGGGTTTTGATCCAGTTTCAGTGTCTGGTGAAGAAGCCATCATCTTGTGGAACCACGTTCGACAGCATATCGCTTCAACCAATAGCGAGAAAGCGTATTGTTATATCATCAGTGCAGAATACCGATATAAACTCAAGCAGTTACAGCTCAGCATTGACGAATTGAAGCAAGCACTTTCACTCCTCAGTTTGCCAAACGATGCCGAAGATATTTTGACGGTGAAAGCCAACCTTAGTGAACGGCTCATGGATAGTGCCGATTATGCTGGTGCACTACACGAATATGTCACGGCGTCCAATCTCGCTGTTGAACATGGCTTTCTAGACGAGTACGTCACCGCAGTTCTAGGGATGGGCAACTTATGTGATGCCTATGGTGATCATCAGCGGGCGCTTCGTTACTACCAGAAAATTGATAGTATCGATCACGCCATTGGCAGCCGTTCTCTGCGTTTACGTTACAAGCTCTACATGTTGTCCTGTTACATTAATTTGGGCAGGATAAACTCGGCAAAAGATCTCATGAGAGAGTGTGAAGAGCTCAGTATCTTAGTGAGTGACAAAATCCTTTCAGGTCAAATATTGCTCTACCAAGCGAAAATTTCCCGCTTAGAGCAAGACTATACTGCGGCGCTGATGTCACTTTCAAAAGTACAGTATATCTATGGCAATCTAAATTCGACTTGGTTGTCAGTGATGAATCGGATTGAAATGACTTACTCGCTCTGCGCCATCGGCAAAAAAGAACTCGCTGATCTGCTGCTAAATAGCGCGTCTAAAAATATAGAGATGAAAACGTCACCCATCATTGCTAAACAGTTTTACCAAGCGATGAGTGAAGTACTCGCCGCTCAAGGGCACTTTAAAGAAGCGTTGACGTTTGAAAGGAAAGGATTTCGGATTGAAAGTGATCTGATGAGGCATATCCCCATCGGTGAACTTGGCCCTTCTCAGCTGAGAAGAATTTCACGCTTTGAACTGCAACTAAAACTGATTCTCTCAGAGATCGAGAACAGAGAACTGAAAGAGACGACACAGCAACATAAAAATGCGGTTGCGCAGTTGCAGCAAGATGTCTTTACCGACCCGCTGACTGCCCTTCACAATCGCCGTTGGCTCGACGTTAAACTCAAAGATCTTCTACTCCACGACACTCCTTTTGCATTAATGGTGATTGATATTGACCATTTCAAATCGATCAATGATGAGTTAAGCCATCTGGTCGGTGACAAAGCCATCGTCAACGTGTCTTCTGAATTAGCCGCGTATTTTCGCTTTAGGGGCGCCTCATGCGTGCGTTTCGGCGGTGAAGAGTTCTTGGTGATATTAGAGAATACCGACTTGGCCAAAGCCGAGTTGCATGCGGAGAATTATCGTGAACGGATTTATCAGTTTGGCTGGAAAGAGATCCTCGGTGAGCGCGGATTAACCGTTTCTATTGGTATTACCCTTCATCGAGATGGAGAAAACACGCAACGCACTTTCTATCGTGCAGATAAAGCATTGTACAAAGCGAAAGCAAATGGACGTAATCAGGTTTGTGTAGAAGACTAGTTATTCTGGTTGAAGAATGCCTTCAACCAGCGTAAACCTCTTTTACTCGCCGGCACTCTTATCCTACCACGCCCTGCTTACCCTTATGACTACATTATTCCAGCGACTAATGGCGCCATAAACAGATTGAATCAACAAGCAGTAAGTCAGGTCTATAGCCATACTTTTTCCTCCCCATTTGAAGGCTGTCATTGGCACCCAACAGTCCGAGAGCACAACACAATCGCGACAAACCTTGCGCAGTTTATTCGTGATCACTCGCTTCTCTAAACCCAAGCGGTGTCAGTAAATAACTTCTACAGAGAACAGCGAGACAAACTTGCTTAAAGTGCATTCTCACGCGCGGTGAGAAATAACAAAAACGCGCTAACATTATGGCGGTTTTGTTGTATTTGTGTTGTCAGCTGGTCAATTCCTTGAGTTTTGACTCGATTGTATTTGGTTTCATCGACGAACCAGAGTATAAAGGGCTCGACTTTGCTTCAGAGCACTGTTATTTCAGTCTGCAATCGGTTCTGAGTGACAAGCAAACAGGCAAAGCTCCTTTCAGTCATACAACATAGAGAGAAGATCATGAAACTAGATAAAGTGGAAAACAAAAATCGCCGCCTACGCAAAAAACTCTTTTTAGGTGAGTTCTCTATTCTCGGTTTCGAGATCAGCTGTGAAACCGATATTCATGATTTTGAACGTTACGATGTGTTCGTTGATGATTTTATTGATTTTATTGACGCACAAGGGCTTTGTTTTGGCGGTGGCGGTCTTGAACACTTTGAAGGCTTTATCTGCGCTAAAGAACGTTACCAAAGTGCAACCGAAGAGCAACGTGTTGCCGTGCTCGAGTGGCTAAAAGCGCGTGCTGAAGTTAAAAACGCATTGGCAAGCGATCTTGCCGACGCAAACTACTTGTAAATATCGTCATCCAGAAGCCTAAGGCTTTTGAACCGACCGCACTAAGCGTATTGTTAAAGCCAAACACCTCATCGAGCTGTTTGGCTTTTTCACAACTGCCTTACTTTACGTGCGTACCTTTGCTACTTGAGCTAAGCGTTGCAATGGATAACGAATACCTCGCCCCATTTTCGCCAACAAATGTTTGATGTCTTCCAGCATCAAGTAAAGACATGGCACCAGCACCAGTGTCAAAACTGTTGCAAAAAGCACGGCAAAACCGAGCCCCACCGCCATTGGTATGACGAATCTAGCCTGCAAGCTGGTTTCAAACATGATAGGTAACACCCCTACGAAGGTCGTGATCGAGGTAAGTAAAATAGCGCGAAAACGTGCACAACCAGCTTCAACAACCGCCTCTTTGATTGAGAGCCCCTCTCTGCGCACTTGGTTGACGTAATCGGTCATAACGAGTGAATCGTTTATCACCACTCCTGCCGCCGCGATCAGACCAAAGGTCGACATCATGCTGATGTCCAAGCCAAGCCAGAAGTGTCCCCAGATTGCCCCCGTCAGGCTAAATGGGATCACAGACATCACTATCAACGGTTGGGTATAGCTTTTTAAAGGCACCGCTAACAGAATGTAGACAATGATCATCCCAGCGACAAAGAAAATGACTTGCTCATTTCGCTGCGCTTGCTGTTCTTCAATACTGCCACCCAGTTGCGTTCTCACGTCCGGGAACTTCTCTTTTAATTCAGGCAAGAGGGAATTTTGAATCGTGCTAACCACTTCATTTGGTTCCACTATTTCCTCATCAATGGAGCCGTACACGTAGACGGTTTTATAGCCTTGCTCGCGTCGGATACTAGTGATACCTGCCTGTTCCTCTATGTTCACTACATCACCCAACATCACTTTCTTACCTGCTGGTGTAGTGATCACCGCGTAACGAAGCGATGCAAAGGCCTCGCGCGTCAACTTCGGATAACGCACCATCACCTTCAGCTCCTCTCCATCGCGGATGAAACGTTGTGCTTCACCTCCATAGAAGCTGCCGCCGACTTGTTCAGCGATCATAGTCAGATCCAACCCAAGGTCGTAGGCAACAGGCGCAAGAGAAAGCAATACTTCTTTACTACCAGAATCCATGCTCGATGAGATATCAAACAAGCCATTTTGATCTTGCAAACGCGTGATCAAATACCGCCCCGCAGCGTTAAGCTGCTCGATGTCCGTGCCAAACAATCGGTAACCAAACTCATCGCCGCCATCACTGCTGTTCGTCGCATCGTTAATGGTGAGACTTTTTACCCCAGATATGACAGGCAGCTGCTCTCGCCACATGCGCGACAACTCGAACGTATTGAACGGTCTCAGTTCTTCATCCACCAATGGAACCACTATACGCCCTTCCGTTCGGCCACGATTGTACGAAAGCATATCGCGGATCATTCCCCGTCCAAACTCAGCAATGGTTTGTTCTTCTACCGTTTTAATCACATGTTCTATTTGCTTCAAAGCCGCAATAGTTTGCTCACTGGATACGTTGTCATTCATTTTCAAAATGACCGCTGGGAAATCTGTCGGCACTTTGGGATTCATAATGATGCGCACGTGATTGGACGTAACCAAGCCCACACTGACCACCAGCAAACTGATGAAAAACGCCATCACGCTCCAACGCCAATGCGTGCAAAAACGCACAAATCGTTGATATGGACCGTTCACAAAACCAAAAAAACGAGCGTTGAAACGGGCGCGCCAACCATCGGGTTTGATGGGTTTAAATGTGGTGTGCGATAAATGTGCGGGTAAAATGAGCTTTGATTCAATCAAACTGAAGATCAAACAGAGCATGACCACCGAGGCAATACCGACAAAGAATGCGCGCTCTATACCTGAAGACATCAAAAAGGGCGCAAACACCGCAATGGTGGTCAAAACCCCGAAGGTGGCTGGCGTAGCAACCTTCTTCACCCCAACAATAACGTTTTTTACCCCTCCACCATTCTTTTCGATTTCACTGTAGGCGCTTTCTCCGATGACGATGGCGTCATCAACGACAATACCCAACACCATAATGAAAGCAAATAAAGAGACAATATTGATCGTCACACCAATAAATGGCATCACCATTACGGCACCAAGGAAACAAACTGGTAGGCCGATCATCACCCAAAGAGCCAAACGCACTCGTAAGAAGATACTGAGCATGATCGCCACCAACACAGCCCCTTGGAGCAAATTTTTCAGCATCATGTCCAGACGACCTTGCAAGTAGTAGGTCATATCCACCAGCGTTTTGATCTGCAAATCATCAGGCAGCTGCTCATTCTTATGTGCAATATACGCCTTCACCGATTCGGCAACGGGGATAATATCCTGATCTTTGGTCGCTTTTACCGACAGATAGATAGCATTTTGCCCCGAAAACTGGAAATAACGCTCAGCTTCGGTGAAACCATCCTTAATCGTCGCAATATCCTGAAGCAGCACTTTGGCGCCATTAGCGCCCAGTTTCACCGGAATGTTGCGGAACTCTTCGCCTTTGTAGTATTGGTTCTCAATCCGTACCGCAATCATTCCTGCACTGGTCGTCACTTCACCAGCAGAATAATTGGCGGAATAGCGGCGAATAGCATTGGTTACGTCGTTTAACGTCAAATCGTATTTGCGCAGCACCAAAGGATCGACCTCAATCGCAATCTCCTCTTGTGGTGCACTCATCTCCACCAACATGACATTTTGCAACTGCAGTAACTCATCTTCAATTTTCTTTGCGATGGGTTTGAGCTCTTCCAGCGTACGGTCACCAACCAAAGAGAGTTCGATAACATCTTGTCGAAACTCATACTGGTATATGTTGACCGGTTCCATCCCTTTCGGAAAACTGGCGATGGTGCTAATTCGCTGTTTGACATCATCCAACACCTCTTTGATGTTGGCTTTAACGTCGATCTCTAAAGAGATGTGTGCATTCCCACGCGACGCCGTTGAAACTGCCTTTTTTATTCCCGTCACATCTTTTAGTGACTCTTCCATTTTTAACAAAATGCTTTCTTCAACTTCTTGCGGCGATGCACCGGGATAACTGGCGCTCACATTGATATAGTTGACCTCAATGTTTGGAAACATCTGCCGCTGAATAAAGAAGAAGCTCACAATGCCCATAATGATGATGAACACCATCAACAAGTTAGCCGCTACGGTATTGTGCGCGAAGTAGGCGATCAGCCCTCGCTGTTGTGTTGATTCCATAACCCGTTCCTTTATCCTTGCGTGTCGTTTTTAGCAGCGTCCTGTTGGGATAACTTCACCGACATGCCTTTGGCTGGATATTCAGGCACAGTGAGTACCAGCTTGTCGCTTTGCTCAATTCCCTGAGAGATCAGCACAAACTCACCTTCCGCACGCAAGACATTCACCGTTCTTGGGTAGAGTTGATTCTCTTCGTTCACTACCCATACCGTGCGATTGTTGACGAGTTCTTGAGGTAAGCGATAAATATGCTTGAGCTCTTTACCCGCGAACTGCACTTCAACATACGAACCAAATTTAATCGCAGGCTGTTTATTATTGACTCCATAGGGATCATCAATGCGCACCACAACATTGATCATGCGTGTTGCCGTGTCGATCATTGCTAAGTCACGGTCAATCTTACCTTCTCTGACAACCTTACGGATTCCCTCTAAACGGATGGTGGCATCTATCTTTGCCAGTTGATCAGGCAAAAACGCACTGTCGAAACCCGCTATAGGAATGTGGATTTCCGCCGCTTCAATATTATTGAGCAGTGCCACTTCACTGCCGGCCGAGATAAACTGCCCTACGCCAATTTGTCTGGAAACCACCAAAGCATCGTATGGTGCTAGCACTTTGCAGTTGTCGAGATCTCGCTGAGCACGTTTCAGCGAAGCTTGAGCGGATTTCACTTGTGCCTCTGCACTCAGTAACTGCGGCTTACGCAAATAAAGATCCGAGACTTGCTTATCATTTAGGGCCTTCGCTTGACGCTCAGCAACCTTAGCTTTGGCTTTTTCCTCAATTAACGCGGCTTTGGCAGAAGCCAATTGCGCTTCCGCTTGCAAAACCGACGCTTGGTAATTCTCACTTTCAATCGAGAACAACACCTCGCCACGCTTGACGATCCCGCCCGTAACAAAATTAGGATGCCAAGCGATCACTTCTCCCGACACCTGTGCCGATAAACGTGTGGTTTCAAATGGCACCAACTCACCGTGACTGGTGATCATAACTCGGTGTTCTGTTGGGAACAGAGGTATAGTATCCACCATTGGCTCTGCAGCACTCTCTTTTTTCTCTTCAGCTTCAGGCCCCAAAGCAGCGACCGCTTGGTAGGCACCATAACCACCTCCAAGCAAAGCAATAGGTAAAATCCAACGTGCGACATTGTGTAACATGAGTATCCCTATCTGAGTTTTTATCCTTCGCCACAAACTGACGTTGAATGGGTAAGTTGAATAAATATTAACGAATTGTTCGACTAAGTTGTTGTGACAACTTGTGACCAGTTGTGACCTAGACGTCTCGCTCTTACCTACGGTTCAAAGCAAATCAAAACGACTTTTTGCCATTGCACATTAAAAAACATGATGCCAGCAGACCCAGAGATAGACCACGCAAATAATTCAAAATTCCCCTTTTGTAACAAAATTTATGCCAAAAACATTTTCAATACTTATCATACAGTTAAAATTTAAAGCGTTTTCATCTTACATTGAAGTGGTAAATATCACCCACCATCGGTGATATTTACCTCGTTAAAACAGCATGGAACGACATGCGACAAAAAAGTCTCTTTGCGGAATGCTCATTAAACAACAGAAAATCGGTAAACCTTCCGACAGTTCAGTTTGAAAGGGGCGATTTTATGGCCTATTTTCAAAGGTATGAGCAAATGATGAGGCAAGACAGAGATGAACGTAAAAATCGCTGGTTTGGCATTCTCGATAGTTTTTTACGCGAACATGAGTTTGGCGGAAATCTATCCACCTCCGCAAGGCGAAGTGATCTTGACTATCAGTGGTAAAATCGACAATAAAAACTCGCCCAACGGTTTACTGTTTGACAGAGACAAAATCGAGTCTTTTGAGCAAGTGACCATCAACACCGACAACCATGTCATCGCCTCGGTTTTTAGTTATCGAGGGCCACGTCTGTCTGACTTGCTCAATTACGCCGGCATTACTGCCGAGAGCCGAGATATCATTGTGATTGCTTGGGATGATTATGTCGCCACAATTCCCATTGACGACATAACGAACTATCCGGTGATTCTCGCCACACACGAAAATGGCCGGCAGATGACGTTAGACGATAAAGGGCCACTTTTTGTCGTTTACCCCTTTACTGACCATTCCGAGCTTCGTTTTGATCTCTATTACAATCGCTCGGTTTGGCAAGTTCGCGAAATCAAAGTGGAATAAGAGAAACACTCAATGAAGCAAATCAGCCGGCTGCCCATTATTGCTATTCTGCTTGTGACCTTAACCTGCGGGCTGTTTTTATTGATCGCCATGGCGTTTTTTTCCTATCAGACCATGACAAGCCAAGCGATCGCACCCTATGTTTCCATCGTGAATAATAATCTTGGAGCGAAAACCAAACTGCTGCACATCAAGAGTGCCTTGCAAGACTTTCTGGTTCAACCAACCCCATCTAACCTTGGTAGAACCCAAACTCGCACGCGGATCATGCGCGCCAGTATCATCAATGATCTTAAAAGCCACGCGACCATAGAGCTGCATTCCGATTATGGTGATTTTGCTCAACTCGATGCCATGAACCAAGGACTACAGCAACTCACGACTGCCGTCACCTCGTTGCAGGATGTAGAAAGTGCCAAACAGCAGATGCCAAGTCTCATCCAAGAGATAGATCAGCTTTACGATCGGTGGAATAGCTATACTTCTAATGTTATTTTGCGGGTGGAACACAATCAAAGCGATTTCTTACTCTCACGCGAACAGTTTTACCACCGCCAACATTGGTATTACCTTGCCATCATCGCCATTTCTATCTTGATCATTGCTTTGGTATTTAAGCTCTACATTGACCAAGTACACCTAACCAAACTCACTCAAGAACAAGCACTTGAGATGAAAGAGGCGAAAAAAGCGGCAGAGGCAAGTGCAGACATCAAATCAAAGTTTCTCGCAAATATATCCCATGAAGTGCGAACCCCCCTGAACGCCATTATTGGCTTGAGTGACACCGATCATTACCTCAATGCAAGCGAACAAATACGTGAATACATCGACTTGATTCACCGTTCAGGGAAGCACCTTCTCGCCCTCATGAACGACATTCTTGATGTCAGCAAAATTGATTCAGGCAAACTGAGTTTGAACCAAACTGAATTTTCTCTTAAAGACATGATCGACGATACACGCACCCTTTTTCATGAACGAACCCATAATCCCGGCGTGGAGAGCTTTATTCTGACTCCGCAAGAGAGTGATATGATTTTTTATGGCGATGCGCTGCGCATTTTTCAGATCATCAGTAATCTCTGTTCCAATGCCATCAAGTTTACCCATCAAGGACATATTAAAGTTGAGTTCGCGGTACAAAACCGTGGACCCAACTCTGTGCTACAGATATTAGTCTCAGACACTGGGATCGGGATGTCAGACGCACAGTTAAAAAAAGTGTTCGATGAATTTGTCCAAGCGGATGATTCGACCACGCGCAAATATGGTGGTACTGGCCTTGGCTTGGCCATCTGCCAGAAGCTCACGGAGTTGATGCAAGGCTCTTTGCGTATCGAAAGTGAGCTAAATCGTGGCACGCAAATTAGCCTAACGCTAACGCTACCACTGTTGCATGCACCACACATTGAGCCCAAACCACCCTCTCCGCACGACATCATGGTCCACAACGATGGCAGTGACTACTGCGCTATACTTCAACACGATATCAACCGTCTGGCTGCCTTGGCAGAGCACTCTGAACCCTACTTTATTTACTATCACTCTAATCAACGTTTAATCAGTAATGTGCTACCCACACTGCACGAAGAGGCACAAGGCAGAAAGATCATCGTCATTACAGATATTGAACAGCAAGAAAACGTCGATAGGAACTCGCGAGTCCACTACCTGAGTAAGCCCTATGTCTCTTATCGCCTCTTTGATCTACTGGCAGGTAGAGTCACTCAAACCTTCACACCGCTAAAAGTGCCTCATCGAACCTATCCAGAGCTGCACGTGCTCTTGGTGGAAGATGTTCATATTAATCAGTTGGTCGCCACGCACTTTCTCTCTCGCTTAGGTATTACACCCGATGTTGTCAACAACGGTGAAGAGGCGCTTAATTACTTAAGGAAACACCGTTACGATTTAGTGCTCATGGATATCCAAATGCCCGTGATGGATGGATTACAAGCAATGAGAGTGATTAAAACCGAGCAACTCGGTCATCACACTGTCTTTATCGCCGTCACCGCTAACGTCTTTGAAGAAGACCAACAAAAGTATCGTCAAGCTGGATTTGAAGATCTGTTAGCCAAACCCTTCAACTTAGACGCCCTACAAACCATCATCGATACACACTGCCACACGCAGTTAGTGAAAAGCCGCACAGTTTGACGACAAAACACTCGTTTTCTGTGGCTGAGTTTGTTTCCATCGTCCTTGACCTTTTTCCCAAAACGCCGATCAGGCTTATCCCTAACACGAGTAAGACCAATGACCACCATTCATGAATGTGTTTCTTTTCTCTTAGTGAATAAAGATCAAGTGTTGCTTGAGCAACGTAGCAAAGAGAAATCTTGCGATCCGGATATGGTTGCCATTCCCGGTGGGCATATGGAAACCGGAGAAAGCCAAACAGAGACTCTGCTAAGAGAGATCCGCGAAGAACTTGGCGTCGATGCGTTGACGTATCACTATCTCTGTTCGCTCTACCATCCAACCTCTGAGCTGCAGCTGCTGCATTATTACGTGGTGACCCAATGGCAAGGTGAGATCCAAAGCCACGAAGCGGACACTGTCTTTTGGAGCAAGGTCACTGACTTCGCCCCAGCGACCGAGGCGGATAAGACCGCACTTAAAGAACTACTTCGCTTACAAGCTGAGGGGTTGTTTTAGCTCGCATTGATGCTCCGCGTACCGTGTGAGCGTCAAACGGTGCAGCATCACACCGTTACATAAAAACCAGAAAACAGACTAAAAGAATCATTTCCAAGTAAATATTAAAAACAGTGACACTTTCAAGCGAGAAAACTATCCTGAGGTTCTTACAATGGTTCTCATACACCATTAGGAGAACATCAGCATGAAATACTCATCTATCGCCCTACTACTGCTTAGCTCTGTTGCCGCATCCACCAGCTATGCTGGCGATTTTAGCCTCACTAGCCATGACATTATGGAAGGGCAACGTATGGCGAAAACTTTTGAATTTACAGGATTCGGTTGTAGCGGCGATAACCTTTCCCCTCAACTGAGCTGGCAGAACGCGCCTAAAGGCACCAAAAGTTTTGCCATCACAGCGTACGACCCAGATGCCCCTACAGGCAGTGGTTGGTGGCATTGGTCTGCCATTGATATCCCAGCCAATGTATCGGAATTACCGCGTGGCGTTGACCTTAAGAAAGTAGGCGCAACGGAGATCCGTAACGACTATGGCGCAAAAGGATTCGGCGGCGTTTGTCCGCCAGAGGGTGATGGCATGCACCGCTATCAATTTACCGTTTGGGCATTACCTGAAGCCAAGTTAGACTTAGATGGCAACAGCTCACCCGCTCTAGTGGGTTTTATGCTCAACGCGATGGCGTTAGATAAAGCAACGTTAACCGCAACTTACGTTCGATAATTCGTATGGGAGTGACAATGAAATCATTGATGCAACTTGCCTACTACCGTGGTGTTCACACGCAAGCATTGCGCAATGTGGCGATTCTCACTCCCAGCATTATCCAAATTACCACTGGCAGTAAGCGCCTTTATTGGCAAGAAACCACCTTGGATATTGATGCTCACAGCCTGCTACTGTGCCGTGCCAACCACGCGCTCCATTTCGAGAATCTTCCTCAAGCTGGGCAATTTTCATCTCGCCAATTTTGCTTCTCTCTGCCACCCACATCAGAAATGCTGTCGCTGAGTGAACGTAATGGCACGACCACGCCACATCTCACCCTTCATCACCCTGTGGTTCGCTGTGATAAAGCCCTCAACCATACGCTGAATTTGCTCGCCGGATTACCGCTTGGCGAATTGAGTACAGAAACGCTCACGTTCTGGCTGTACGGCCTCTATCAGCAATTGGCAGAACGAGGGGGGCTGCATTTGATGTTTGCGCCACAAGGCCAAAGCTTTGAGCAAAAGCTGAGTGAGTTTATCGCCCAACAGCCGAGTAAAGATCATCAAATTGAAGACGCTTGTCAGCACTTCGCCATCAGCAAAGCGACCTTGATCCGCCGCTTAAAAGAGGAAGGCACTCAATATCGTGAAGTGTTGTCAAAAGTACGGCTTAGCCATGCACTAAGCCTGATGCAGCAAGGCCATCGTAAAACCGCAGAGTTGTCATTGATGTGCGGATACCAATCGCCAGATAAATTCAGTCAACGCTTTCGCCAGCGCTTTGGACTCTCTCCGAGAGAGTATTGCAAAACACTGCCGAATTGAGCACAGCGCCAGTTTGATCGTTTTTCGCCGCGGTTCGTATGCAACAGCTAATCGTATACAGCAGCAAAAACACACTCGCGAGGAGAAGATGACATTCACTCGGCTACGACTCATTTTAGGCGACCAACTTAATGCACAGCACTCTTGGTTCGATCAAGTGAGCGATGACACCTTATATCTGATCATCGAACTCAAACAAGAAACCGATTACGTGACACACCATGTGCAAAAAATCTGTGCCTTCTTTGCTGCGATGGAACAGTTCGCCCAGACGCTCCAACAAGCAGGACATCAGGTCCAGTACATCGATTTGGATCAGTCGGTAGAAAAAGCATCACTTTGCGAATGGATAGTGCACCTTTGCCTGTCTTATCAGGTCAGCCAGTTTGAATACCAACGTCCCGATGAGTATCGCTTAGCACAACAACTCGCCCAACTCGACATCCCTAATACCACGATACAAGCAGTAGACAGCGAACACTTTATTGTGCCGTTTGAGCACATCCCACAGTCCTTCCCAAAAGGGAACCCACCATTGATGGAGCACTTTTATCGGCGCATGCGCAAAACGCATCAGTTACTGCTCGATGAAGCACAAAAACCACTTGGCGGGAAATGGAACTACGATGCTGATAACCGCAAGAAACTCTCAGCAGCCGATCTCGACGCCTTGCCAAAACCGCTGTTATTTGCCAACTCCGTTGAGACGATTCTCGCTCGCCTCACACGCCATCGGATTAAAACCATTGGTGTCGCTCAATCAACACTGATTTGGCCTATCAATCGCGGCCAAGCCCTCAACTTGCTTGCTCATTTTTGTCGAGTGTGCCTCCCTCATTTTGGCCAGTTTCAAGACGCGATGACCAACCAGCACAATGCCGCATGGAGTTTGTATCACAGCCGACTTTCTTTTGCTCTAAACAGCAAGATACTCTCGCCGATGGAGGTCATTCATGCGGCAATTTCGACCTATCAGCACCCAGAGCATGGAATAACACTGGCACAAATCGAAGGCTTTGTAAGGCAAATTTTAGGTTGGCGCGAGTACGTCCGCGGGGTCTATTGGAGTGAAATGCCCAGCTATGCCACCACCAATGCGTTAGCCGCCACTCGCCCTCTGCCCAGCTATTTTTGGAACGGAGAGACCAAAATGGCCTGTGTGCGTGAAGCCGTATCGCAATCGCTAGAATACGCCTACGCTCACCATATTCAACGCCTGATGATTACTGGCAATTTCGCCCTGCTGACAGGCATCCACCCCGATCAAGTGGATGCGTGGTATTTGGGTATTTATATCGATGCGATCGAATGGGTGGAAATGCCAAACACACGCGGAATGGCCTTGCATGCAGATGGGGGCATTGTGGGCACCAAACCGTATGCGGCCAGTGGGGCCTACATCAACAAGATGAGCGATTACTGCAAACACTGTTTTTATCAAGTGAAGCAACGCAGTGGAGAAGGTGCCTGCCCGTTCAATAGCCTGTATTGGCACTTCATCGATCAACACCAGAGTGCATTTAACCACAACCCGAGGATGTCTCTGGTGATGAACAATTGGTACAAGCAAACGGATGAAGAAAAGGCGCAAATTCTGTCGACAGCGCGCCATTATCTTCATCACATTGAGTCGTTATGAAGTGACAAAATCCTCATCTTCAGGTTGAGTGAGTAACGACTCTCCGAGATGGTGAGAGGCTTTTTCATCCTGAGGATTTCGTAAGTTGCAGCTCTCTAGCGACAAACATCCGCAGCCAATGCATCCGCCCAAATCATTTTGCAGCGCTTTGAGCTGCAAAATCCGATGTTCAAGCATCGCATGCCAACCTGTTGCCATCGCTTCCCATTGCGCTTTACTTGGTGCTTGGTGTTTGGGAAGTGATTCCAGCGCTTGAGCTATCTCTTCTAAAGTCAGTCCCACCTGTTGAGCCGCTTTGATCACGGCGATACGGCGGATCGCACTGCGATGGTATCGTCGCTGATTGCCCTGATTACGCCAACTGCTAATCAACCCTTTTTGCTCATAAAAGTGCAGTGCCGACACTTTTACACCCGCTCGTTTCGCCACTTCTCCGACGCTCAATTCCATCTGCCCTAGACTCCTTTGCTATTTGGCTGAAAAAACGCTTTACCTCAAGTTAGGTTGAGCTTTTAGAGTAGCAACAAATACGTCAGTCGACATGGAGAAAATAATGAATATGCCACCTGCAACACGCCATCGTACCTTGCCTTACCTCACCGGCCTCTTTTTTGATGGGATCTCATCGGGACTGTTTATGATGGCGTTACCATGGATGATGCTACAAACACCCGACATGGGCACGTTTGTCGCGCTCACTGCCTTAACTTGTACCACGGTAGCTTTTCTTTTTGCGCCCATTTTCGCCACCATGGTTGACCGTCATTCACGCAAAAAAATCTTGGTGGTCAATCAAGCGGTTCAAGCATCCACTGCGGCGGCCATCGCGCTGATTTATAGCTTGGGCCTGAACTCACCATGGTTGTTGGCTGCCGCTCAGTTGATCTTCTGGCTTTCCAGTAATCTTGGTTGGAACAGTAACAATGCCTTCACGCAGGAAAATTATCAGCGACACGAGTACGCCGCCATTTCTGGTAAACAAGAAATTGTCCTGCAGACGACCACTTTGGGTGCCGGCGGATTGGGGGTGATGCTATTGGAGCTTTGGGGAGTGAGAGAATTCGCGCTCTTTGCGGCCACGGCCTCGTTGATTGCCACCCTCTGTTATGCACTGACGCCCTATCGCCGTCAACTACGACATACCTCGAGTGGGCACTTTTGGCATCAAGTAACGGAAAGCCGGACGATTTTTGCCGCAAAACCAAGGCTATTTGCGGTCGTGCTACTCTCTTGCCTGTCGTACCCTGTTGTCACCTTTTTAGGTAAGCTAGTGCCCATTTGGTTTGCCGAAAAGCACGTATCTGGCCATTGGTTTGCTAGCTACAGCATCGCGTTTGGCGTTGGGGCTCTGCTAACTGGGCTGTTTATTCAGCGCTTATTGTCCAAGCGCCCGTATGCGACGACCATTTTCTATGCCATGGTTGCACTCACCTTCGCGTTGATGGGCATGAGCCTGTTTAACGATCCTTTAAGCCTTATCATCCTCACCCTCGTCTTTGGTTTTTTTAATGCGCTCAATCGCATCGCAAGAACCAACTGGATGCACCACACCATCGCCATTGAACAAAGAGGAAGAGTGGATGGTGGACTGGCGATGTTTTCAACTTTAGTTCAAAGCTTAAGCTACCTACTTATTGCCTTGCTGAGTACGATGGCTTCTACGGAGCTGGGTTTTATCAGCGCCGCGGTCGTTATTGCCGCTGCTAGCCTTGCTATCTATGTGCTGACCAAACCATCACGCTTTAACCACGTCTTGGAAGCGTCATAAGCCGGAGTAAAAATGAAAATAGCCAACCTCCTAAGAGGTTGGCTGCTTACCAGACAAAAACAAACAGGGGGAGTGTCAGGAGCTGGCAAGTTAGAACACATCACTAAGCGGTTGCGAGTACCGTGTGTATTTCCGTCTTTAGGTTGTCGGACTGGGTGCCGAAAATCGCTTGCAGACTATCTCCAATAATCAACACATCTCGTGCCCCCAGCGATTTGAGCTTGTTGGCATCCACGTGTGAAATATCCTTCATCGAAACACGCAAGCGCGTAATGCACGCATCGACCGATTTGATATTGGCTTTACCGCCAAGTGCCGACACGATGTCCAACGCAATCGCTTCTGGTGCACCAGCAATTTTGACTTCCACGGCGTCGTTATCTCGACCTGGGGTTTTTAAATCCAACTTAACGATCAAGAATCGAAACAACCCGTAGTAGAGCGCAGCCCAAATCGGGCCAATAATGAAGAACATCCACGCGTTCGTTGACATAGGATAGTACAAGAAAAACTGGATCGCGCCGTGAGCAAAGTCGGTACTGTGTTTAATCTCCAAAAAGGCGGTGAGTGCAAACGCGATGCCCGTTAGGAAAATGTGGATGATATACAACACTGGGGCGACGAACAGGAAGGTAAACTCAATTGGCTCAGTAATACCCGTTAACCAAGACGTGAGTGCTGCCGACATCATCAAGCCACCAACCAGTTTTTTGCGCTCTGGGGCTGCGCAATGATAAATGGCTAGCGCCGCCGCAGGTAATGCCCACATCGAGTACATGAAGCCACCCGCCAAGTAACCCGCGGTTTTATCGCCGGCGAAGAAACGAGTGAGCTCGCCCGTAAACTCTTTTCCGGTTTGTGGATCCACATAGCTACCGACTTCAAAGAAGAAAGGCGCATTCCAGATATGATGCAAACCCACAGGCAAGAGAGAACGTTCACCCGCACCATACACTGCCCAAGCTAACACGGGATTTTGATACGCCGCCCAATGAGAAAAAACATCTAACGCTTGGCCTACTGGTGGCCACACAAACGCCAGTAGTGCCCCAACAACAATCGCCGTTAATCCGGTAACAATCGGTACAAACCGCTTGCCGGCAAAAAAGCCTAAGTATTCTGGTAAGCGAATATTATAGAAACGGTTGTACATCAGCGCCGCCACCGCGCCAATAATGATACCGCCAAACACCCCAGTTTGCAGGGTATTGACCCCCATGATCGTCGCGTCGGTTTCCAGCCCTCTCAATCCGGTCACAATGCCCAAAGAGGCGTTCATGATGATCAAGCCGACTAAACCTGCCAGTGCCGCTGCGCCGTCATTCCCTTTCGACAGCCCCAGCGCCACACCAACGGCAAACATCAGCTGCATGTTACCAAACACCCCTTCCCCTGCGGCCAGCATCACTTTGCTGAGTGCTTCGGGGATAAACGCAAACCCAGCGTTACCGATACCGAGCATCAAACCCGCCACGGGTAGCACCGCCACAGGCAGCATCAACGAGCGACCTATTTTTTGCAATTGTCCAAATGCATTACCTAACATAATCCCTCCTACTTGGAGTCAAGTATCCTCGCCATGACCACTATGGATGGCCTCATAATTTCCATTTAAGAGTACTGCCAAATTTTTCGGTGAAGGTTACAAAGCGCTATCAGTTTGTAAGTGACCTCTTACAAAAAAACACCTTTGTAAGCAGCAAATTACAACACTATCGATTGAGTTCAGCTGCGAGGCGTTGCATCATAATTGCACACAAAACAGACGATCATGGTGCGCTATGGACAGCAAGTTGATTCTCGTCGTGGATGACAACCAAGACCTGCGTGAAGCTCTCTCAGAGTATTTAGGAAAAGCGGGATTTGAGGTGCAATGTGCGGAAAACGGTCAAATCATGTGGCAAAAATTAGAGCAATGCCAACCTGATTTGATCATTCTCGATATTATGATGCCGGGAGACGACGGTTTTACGCTCTGTCAGAAAATACGCCGCCACTCCGATGTGCCCATTATCATGCTTACCGCGGTCTCAGAAGAGGCAGATCGCGTTGCAGGGCTTGAGATGGGGGCCGATGACTACATCACCAAATCCTTTAGCCCGCGTGAGTTATTAGCACGCATAAAAACCATTTTACGTCGCAGCCAAATCCACCATGATACACGCCTCACCCGTCGCATTCGTTTTGATGACTGGCAACTTGATACCGTAACCCGGCAACTCACTCACTGCCCTAGCCAAACAATAAAACAACTCAGTGGTGCCGATCTCTCCTTGCTGGCACTGTTTCTTTCCCACGCAGAATCCATTTTGTCTCGCGATGATATCGCCAGAGAAATTTGGGGGCGAGACGCAGACCCATTTGAACGCGGGATCGATGTGCAGATCAGCCGTTTGCGCCATCATCTCGAAGATAAAGAAAGAGCGCTGATTCTGACGGTAAGAAACAAAGGTTACATGCTGACCGCGGGTGCACACTATGAGAGCTAGTGGCTCATTAAACTCTCTCGCTACACGCACCAGTCTTTTCTTACTGCTGGTGATCATTTCCGCGCAGCTTTTCGCTGGCATCATTTGGTACCAGCATGCGAGTGAACGAGACAAAGCGGGGTTACTTACGACAGTTCGCAGCTTGGCCCTAAGCGCTTCATCCACCATCTCTTTCTTTTCTACTTTGCCTTCTGAGTATCGCCATCTCGTATTGAATCAGCTCAGAAACATGGGAGGCACACGTTTTTTTGTCTCCTTAAACAATCACCCGATTTACGTAAGACCATTGCCGGATAGCCAGCGCAAAACGTTGGTGATAGAAGAAGTAAAATCCGTACTCAATGCTGAACTTCAAGGCTCGCCTAATACCTTAGTGGAGTTTACTCGCCGAGACGATTTGAGAGTGTTTAACAACGAACTGCCTATTGATGAACTGCCGATGTTGTGGGCGCACTACTCACTCTCTCTGGGTGACCTCAATCCACCGATTTTGGTCATGCAAATTGAAGTGGAACAGAACGAGTGGTTCTATCTCGCCGCCGTATTACCAGCTCCTTACGTAAACTTAGAAACGCATTATTTTGACTTGCGCGAGTGGTTTACCTTGCTGCTGTCTGCGCTGTTACTGCTGATTTGTACTTGGTTTGTCGTACGACGAGAAATTCGCCCCATCCGCCAGTTAGCCAAAGCCGCCACGTTGATGTCAAGCCGTCTCAAGGTACCCAAAGTGAAAGAAGAAGGCAGCACAGAACTGAGAGCCGCCATCCGCGCTTTCAATAAAATGAATGCGAGAATCGACAGTCACATCAAAGATCGAGAAATGCTGTTTAGCGCCATTTCTCACGATTTAAAAACCCCCATTGCCTGCCTAAAACTCCGTGCCGACATGCTGGATGATGAACTTGAACGCGCGCGATTTAGCAAAATCGCCAACGATTTGGATCTCATGGTTAAAGGGGCATTACAATGCATCAAAGAGACGGACATCCATGAAGAGATTGAGTCTGTTGACCTAACCAAGTTAGTGGAGCATATCGCCTCAGGGCTAGACCCTCATAGCACACGCATTACTCTCAACTCCACTACAGATATCTGTATCTCAGGCAAACCTCTCGCTCTCAAACGGGCGTTGCAAAATCTCATCGACAACGCGCTAAAATACGGAAAACGTGCGCATGTCCAGTTAGAAAACCAAGATGATCGGGTGCAAATCATGGTGACCGATGAGGGAACAAACCTGCGCCCCGAGCAACTGGAAAAACTGTGTGAGCCTTACTACCGTGCCAGTGAGCGCGTTGAGGGTAACGGGCTAGGACTGACCATTTCGAGCAGCATTATCAAAGCCCATGGTGGCGAACTCAACTTAACCCTTACCTCACAAAATGGACTCTGTGCCACCTTATCATTTCCGAGGGAAACGTTATGAAAATGACCCTTCTTCCTCTCGCACTGTTCCCGCTTTCTGTGTATTCACAAACGTTTGAGTTTCTTCACTGGTGGACTTCTCCCGGCGAGCGTGCAGCGTTGGAAGTGCTTGAAAGCCATCTCAGGCAAAACCACCTTTCTGTTCATCCTTCGGCGGTGATCGGAGGTGGCGGCGACAGTGCGATGACGGTTTTGCAAGCACGTGCGTTGGCGGGTAACACGCCAAGTTTTGCGCAGATTGAAGGGCCAAGCATTAAGTCTTGGGATGCGATCGGCATCTTGCATCCGATTAATCACACCGCTCAAACCATGAAATGGGACGAGGTACTCTACCCACTTGCCATCGACATCAACAAAACGGATAACGGCTACGTTGCCCTGCCACTCACACTACATCGTCTCAACCTTCTTTGGACCAATCAAAAGCTGCTCAAGCAGCTCAACCTAACCACGCCAACAACATGGCCAGAACTTTTCAACGCCATGGAACAAGCCAAACAAGCGGGTATCGCTCCGCTCGCGATAGGAGAACAGCCGTGGCAAATCGCCCAACTTTTTGAGAGTTTGGTGATTGCCGCAGGTGGCGTCACCTTTTACAAAACCGCTCTGGTACAGTTAGATAAGAAAAATATCGATTCAGCGGAAATGAGGCTCGCCCTTAGCCAACTTAGGCACATCAGCCTGTTAACCACACCCGCGAGTAAACAGAGCAAGTGGGACAGCGCAACGCAAGCATTGGCCGAAGACAAAGCGCTCTTTCAGTTGGGCGGAGATTGGATTCTTGGCGATTTATTGGCAAGAAACATCTCGGTGCCTGAGCATATTAGTTGTCACCCCGCGCCGCAATCTCACCAAATTTTTCTCTACAACATGGACAGTTTCATTTTCATGGCGAGTAAAACCTTTTCTCAACCACAGGCGGAACAGTTGTCAAGGGTGCTGGCAGACAAAGCGTTCCAACAACGTTTTAATCGCGTTAAAGGGTCAATTCCCGTTCGCATTGACATCGATCTCAACCACTTTAACGATTGTCAGCAGCAGTCTTATCACGACTTTCAGTTCGCCTCCGCTAACGGTTTGGCCGTTCCGAGTATGACGGACTCCATGGCAGTCAACCCCGTTGCACAACAAGCGATCAACTCAGAAATTTTTCGATTTTTCCGTAACCCCGACATCAGTGAAAATGAGGTCATTCGTCGTATTTTGTCGATATCCGTCAACCATTAGTCATCCCATTAGATGGACCAGTGCTAATCGCCATCACACGAACGATTCTGTTCTTAGAGATTGGTTTAAGCTTTATCGCCGACAATAGACAAAGCAACACTGTATAAAAAATGCGCTCGCTTTTACCGAGCGCATCCCCTTATAATTACTAATAAAATAATAATTAACGCTCAGCACACAAGGATACTCACTATGAGCAAAATCCGTTTCTATTTGCTGCCATGGATACTGCTTAGCCTACTCAGCTGTTCAGAGCCACAGCCCCCGGTTAAGATTGGCGCTGTGCTGCCATTAACCGGCACATTTAGTGTCTATGGTGAACAAGCGGTAAAAGGTGCGCAACTTGCTGTCGAACAGATTAATGCCAAAGGTGGTGTCTTGGGGCGTCCACTTGAGCTGGTGATCAGAGACAATGCAACGGACCCCGCAAAGACGGTCAAATACAGTCGAGAGCTGATTCTCAATGAGGATGTGTTCGCGCTATTAGGCCCGGTCAGCAGTTCGTCTCGTTATGCGATGAGTGAAATCGCCACCGAGCTACGCACCCCCATGTTCTACGGCATCGATTATGAAGGGCGTCACTACACCCCTTATCTCATCTGTTACAGCACCATACCCGAACACTATATTGCGCCTATTGTGCCTTATTTAGCTAACAACGTAGGCAACTCATTCTACATTTTTGGCTATGACTACATCTGGCCTCATCGTATGTCGCAACGCATTGTTGAAGAAGTCGAGAAAGTGAACGGCGAGATCAGCGGCATCGAATTCACCGCTTTTGGTGTCAAAGATTACACACCCGTGCTTCAACACATTAAAACGTCTGGCGCCAAAGTGCTGATGTTGATCCTACCAGGCAGTGATGGTTTCAACTTTCTCAAGCAGATGAAAGCCTTTGAATTTGGACGAGAGATTCAAGTTGTCGCGTTTGCAGCCGATGAAACCTATCTCAGCAATGTTGATCGCGATGCGCTCCAAGGGGTAATGACAGCACTGCATTTTTTCAGCAGTTTGGACAGCAATGTTGCCCGAGAATTTGTACAGGACTATCAGCGCTTTCACGGCAGTGATGCGGTTGTAACTTACTCGAGTAAAGCGCACTACGACCTGATTTACTTGATAAAAGAAGCGCTTGAAAAAAGTGGTCGTGTCGACCGAGAACAGCTGCTGATCCATTTACCCGGTACCACTCTTTACAGTGGTGGTGATGCCGTGCGGTTGAGAGAAGACCACCATTTCGACCTACCAATGTACTTGGCACAGTTTCAAACAGATAGACTCAAGGTGGTTGAAAAATTAGGCATCATTAAACCCGAGGATCAAAGAAGCCCAAAGAATGAATAGACTCAGTTTTAAGATGTTCCTGATTCTGTCACCACTTGCCCTATTTTTGGCAATATTTGGCTACGTCTACTATCAGGCCAAAGTGAATATTATGGTCGAGCACATTCGCCGGAGCAGCCAGTTAGCTGTCGCCCAGGGCGCAAAGGAAATCAGCCATTACATTGATCGTCGCTTTGCGGAATTTGACCTATTAAGTGGGCATCTGGCCCAGTGCAATGCTTCAACATCTATGCGCGAAAAGATGGAAGATGCATTAAGTTTTACTTCTGGATTTTCGATGCTGCTGGTCACCGATACGCAGGGTGACATCGTGGACTCGGTGTTTTCGGCCAACAAAAGTAATCGCTATATTCTGCGGCAGGAAATCAATGGGCAACATGCCTATGACGCTTTTACCCAAAAACAGCTCGCTTATTCTTATCAGCAGTGGGGCATCGATTCACCCGTCAATCAGGCCAAAGAAGAGCTGCTCTACCAGCAGCTGCAAAAGCTCAAACTTCGCGGTGAAGAAAACTCCATCACCAGCCGCGAGTTACGTAATCAACTTAATACGCTGAGAGCGATAAAAAGCTTACCTCGCCCAGTGGTGACACTGATGCCAGCGGAATACGTCGCAAACCTTGGACTGATTTTCGACAGCGAAACTTATTACCTTTCTAGACCACTGCTCGATTGTGATGGACAGCTAGTTGGCTATTACAGTGCCGTGCTAGACCGCACGCTCATCGAAGACCATCTCTTCGAGATCAAAAGCAGCTTAACCAACGAAGAAATCAACCAAGTGGACGTCTCCATTTTAACGAAACTCAAGCGCAATCTCTTGGTGCCAACCAAGTATTTGTCTCCCGAGGGGATCAAACAATATGGTCCCAACAACACTTCTGCACCTTGGATTCGACCTGACCTCGGTGGCATGCTCATCAACCAAGACATTAATATTAGCCCCTCTTGGAGCCATCGATTTACCCGTGCAAGCGGGTTGAATGTCGCACAACATGAGCTGGGGTTGTGCCTGCTGGCGTTCATCAACATGGATGAGCTCAATGCTGAGAAAAACGCTATTTTGCGTGAGGTTGTTATCTATGTGGGAGCATCATTGCTTATCTTTTTGCTCCTCACTTTATACCTTGCCCACTACGTCAGTATCCCGATTGAGAATCTACGCAAGCAAGCACGGGCCTTAGCCAAGGGAAATCCAATAAAAAGTGAGCTGGTTGAGCGCAAAGATGAAATTGGCGAGCTGTTCAACGCCTTCAATCACATGGCTGAGGCGATTAAGGGCAAAGAACAACAGCTCATATTACTTGCTCAACAAGATTCCTTGACCGGAGTACTCAACCGTCGCGCCTTAATTGAAGCTGCCAACGTGCAGCGCCGGATCAACGATAGAATTGGCGTCTGTATGATGGACCTGGATCACTTCAAATCGATCAACGATCAGTATGGCCACGGAGCTGGCGATAAAGTACTGCGCGCTTTTTGCCAATTAGTGAACCAAGAGATACGTCAGCAAGATCTCTTTGGTCGTGTGGGGGGCGAAGAGTTTTGTTTAGTGTTGCCAGATGCAAATTTGGCACAAACCCTGCTTATTGCTGAGCGGATCCGCCTCAGTGCGGAGATGCTACTTGGAAAAGCGCTTGATTTGGGTGATGACCTGGTGGTCACCGTCAGCATCGGCGCTACCTTGTGGCAATGCAGCCAATTTGATGTGGCTTTGAACATTGCCGACCAGGCTCTCTACCAAGCGAAAAATGAGGGTCGAAACCAAGTAAAACATAGGCTCAATGAGGAAGAGGTTTGTGAAGATAACCACTAAAGATTTGGAACATCAGCAAGTGATTCAGTTGCTGGAAGAACACTTGCAAGACATGTATGCCACCTCTCCAGCAGAAAGTGTTCATGCCCTTGATCTGAGCGTGCTTAAACACCCAGATGTGACATTTTGGACTGGCTGGCGTGAAGGAACCCTACTTGGTTGCACTGCTTTGAAACGGTTGTCGCACCAACATGGTGAACTAAAGTCGATGCGCACCAGCCTACATGCGCGCGGAACTGGGGTCGCATCCACCTTATTACAGCACCTCATTACCGAGGCGAAACAACAAGGGTATAAACAGATCAGTTTGGAAACGGGCTCGATGGCCTTTTTTGCTCCCGCACGAGCACTCTACGAAAAGTTTGGCTTTGAATATTGCGGACCCTTTGGTAATTACCAAGCCGATCCTAACAGCTGTTTTATGACCTTAGTGCTTTAGACATACTTCAAATCAGCGCACCACATCAACAAACGAGGCGTTCATCGCCTCTTTTGTTTTATTTGTGACACCGAATCCGCTTTTGGTTATTTGATCTCCACCAGCATGAATTAAGTCACATAAAAAATATGGGTATGGGTGCACACTGATTTGGTACTCATTGACTCATGAGGTCGCAATGCAAGGAGCCCTTCGCAAAATGACCTGGAAGACGACCAGGCGGTAACCCCGCCTGATCATGAGATTTATCGTCCTTCTCTTCTTCCTCTCTATTGCAAGGAGGCGCTATGCCTATCAACAAAATTCGCAATATCGCGTTTGTGGGTCAGTCTGGTAGCGGTAAAACCACGTTGATCGAAAAATTGCTTTTTGCTTGCGACGCCACCACTCATCTTGGATCCATTGAAAAAGGCGATACCGTGACCGATTTCGATGACCAATCGATTCAATATCAGCACAGTATCGAAGCCACTCCCGTCGCGTTAAGCTGGCAAAAACATCGTCTAAACATCATCGATACTCCGGGATTGTCCGAGTTACTCGGTCGCAGTTTGAGTGTCTTTCCCGCCGTTGAAACGTCGGTGTTGGTGCTGGATCCGCAAATGCCGCTGACCCAAGTGACCGACAAACTGTTCCAATTTGCTCAGCAGCAGAAAAAATGCCAGATGATCATCATCAATAAGTTGGACAACCACGGTAACCAACTTGAGAAAATGTTGGATGAGATTCAAGACCATTTTGGTAGCAATTGCCTACCGATTAACCTTCCTTCAGCCGATGGCAACGAGGTTGTTGACTGTTTCTTTGAACCTCAATACCAACAAGCGACATTGCTAAGCAGTGTTGAAGCCGCCCATGAAACCTTGATTGACCAAGTGGTGGAAGTGGATGAAGAACTGATGGAGCTCTACCTTGAGCAAGGTTCTGAACTTACCCCTGCGCAGTTACACGATCCATTTGAAGAAGCGTTACGTACCGGGCACGTTGTGCCAATCTGTTTTGCCTCCGCGCAGACCGGTGCCGGCATTGAATTGCTGCTGCGCACCTTAGCCGAATTAATGCCAATGCCCAACGAAGGCAACCCTCCGTTGCTGCAAAAGAACGGAAAGATGATCAAGGTGAATTGCGATACCCTCGAACACACTGTCGCCCATGTTTACAAGATCAGCGTGGACCCTTACATGGGTAAATTGGCGTATTTACGCGTGTTCCAAGGGGAGATCAACGCAGGTAGCCAACTCTATGTCGGCGAGAGCAATAAAGCGTTTAAAGTCGGCCATCTGTATCAATTGCAAGGTAAGCAGCGCACGGAAATTTCACGTGCACTCGCAGGTGATTTTTGCGTCTTGGCTAAAGTGGACGAGTTGGAGTTTGATTCCATCGTGCACGACTCACATGACGAAGATGACGTGAGCTTGAAAACCCTTCATTTCCCCCAACCGATGTACAGCTTAAGCCTAAAACCCACCAAACGTGGCGATGAGCAAAAACTGGGCGAAGTGCTAAATCGTATTGTTAGTGAAGACCCTTCGCTGCGCTTAGAGCATCGCGCGCGCACCAATGAGACCATTTTAAGTGGACAAGGCGAGTTCCACCTCAAAATTGCCTTGGAAAAAATGGCAAGCGTATACAAGTTGGAGGTAGACACCGAACAGCCAAGCGTTGAGTACTTTGAAACCATCACCAAACCCGCTGAAGGGCAATATCGCCATAAAAAACAAAGTGGTGGAGCGGGTCAGTTTGGCGAAGTACACCTCAGTGTGAAACCCCTTGAGCGAGGTGCGGGGTTCAAATTCGTCAACAAAGTAGTAGGCGGAGCCATTCCAACCTCATTGATTCCAGCGGTTGAAAAAGGCATCCATCAAGCACTTGAAGAAGGGGCGATTTCGAATAACCCTATCCGCGACATTGAAGTCACGGTACACGATGGCAAATACCACTCGGTCGATTCTAAAGAGATCGCGTTTGTCATCGCAGGTAAGAAGGCGTTTCTCGATGCCGTCAAGAAGGCAGACCCGATTGTATTGGAACCGATTGTTCAGTTGGAGCTGACCATTCCGACCAATAACGTCGGGGATGTGACTGGCGATCTGTCTGGCAACCGTGGCCTCATTGAGGGCACAGAACCACAAGCGAACAACCTAACTTTAATCAAAGGCAAATCGCCGCTCAATGAGCTGCAAGACTATGCAAGAAAACTGCGAGCACTGACCGGCGGTGAAGGCAGCTTCAACATGTCGCTCAGCCACTATGAGCCCGCCCCACCAGCAGTGCAAAAAAGAGTCTGTGAAGAAACCACGTCCTAAACGGAAAATTCAGTCACCATAGACGTTTTTAGCCAACAACACCGCAAGGGAGCATCACGCTCCCTTGTTTATCGCTTCTTTTTATTTGTTTCGTTGTAAATTGTCTGTACGTAAATGGCTTCTTCGTTTATTGCTTGCTGGCCAAGCAACCGTCGCGGCCATCTTTTGACTAACGTTCTTTCGGTTCAGCAATTTGATAGAGCTTATGTTCCGAGCAGGCAGTTTCACAGTTGCAAACTTTATCCACCCCGACGGTATTTAAACCACCACAACTGCCTTGAATCGCTTTGCGTTTGAACATAACACCAATCGCCATCAAGCCAATCACCAATAGAAAAACGCCGAATGTCACCAACAAATTCACCATGTTACCCCCTTGGACGAATGCGTAATATGGGTGAACAAACCCTTTGATTTGGTTCGCGCGTGGCCACCTTGTTCACCTTGCTCTGCGGGCGACAAGCCGATCCACACTGAGAATGAGACCGACATTCACGGCCTTGTGTTGCAGAAGTCATGGGCGTTTTTACTGCGTTGCTCACCTCGTGCAGTGAACAACGACCTGCCAGTTGATAAACGCGCACCCCTTTTGACAGTAGTTTGGCTAACGATTTCTGACCAATATTTTTCACCATCAGTTGTGTCACGCCTGCGGCTAAAAGTTGCTGGACACAACGCGCTTTCTTGGCGCACTCTGCTTGATTGAATGCAGGGTTGGCAAGATACGCCACCACCTCTCCAACGGAATTGATCAACGCGAATCGCTCCGCTTTCATAAAGTGTCCAGAGATTTTGTCCTGATGTAATGGAATCGCAATCATACTTCCTTCTCCTTATCTTGACTTTGATTGGGTAAGGTCAGCACTTTGCCTTCCACCAAACACAACGCCACTTTGTTTCGCGCTCGCTTGATGATGTTGCCAAACGTCTGCCTCGACACCCCCATACTCTGAGCCGCTTCAAGTTGATGCAGTTGCAATACGTCCGCCAGTCGCAGGGCTTCAAGTTCATCGGCTTCTAGAGCAATGCGCGGCAAATTGTGTGCAGGTATCCCATTGGGCTTAAAGCAGCTGGCTTTTGGCAAACAACCAATGGTGCGGGGCTTTTTCGGTCTTGGCATCGGTGCCTCCTCAATATGACAAGCGCACTGTAGATTTATAATTAGCATATGCCAATAACATTAACCTTAGATTGCAAAAACAACAAAAGCCGCGCTGGCGGCTTTTGGAATGGATTAAAGGAAGCAAAAAACTCGGTGCTATTTATCGATGCTCAGTCCGAGCTGGGTAATTCTTGCTTCAAAGTCAGCAAGGCTTTCCGCTTTGTAGGTGGGTGAGCCATTGAAGTATCTTGGTTTTTCAGGCCGCATGGCATTTTTCAGTTCCTGCTCCTGCTCTAGATTGTCATGATACACGGTGACTCGATTTGGAATGTCTTGCTTTAGTCTTGCCATTACGATCTCCTTTCTGACGTTGGAATCTAAAGCGTAGTCAAGGCCACCTTGCTGTCAAAGTCGCCCTAGTTCACTGTTTTATCAGTAAAATCGCTAATCCTTTGTCAGCAGAGAAAAAAATCAAAAATAGCCACTGTTGGTGACTCGGTTTAAAGATCAAATTTGTGATTGAATGCAAAAAGTCACTTATGCCGAAATCATCACTTTGGTCCACGCGACGATCAATAGCGAAGCCGCCATCAACCAAATCACCGTCGCGGCAGAAAGTGTCGTCACCAGACTGAAGCGGTAACTAAAATAGTAAACGGCAGCAAGATAGGCGGCATAAGGCAACAGAGACCAAAGACCAAATAGCGCGGTTTGGCGCAACTCTTCCATGCTTCTTTCACTGCCGACAATGAAGTGCGCAATCAGGGCAAAGGTGGGAAATAAAGGCACTAAGCCTGCAATGTAGAAGTTTTTGCTTTTCGACAACAGCGCAATAATGACCACAGCCGCCGCGCCCAACAAAGATTTTAGAAACAAACTGATCACCGATGCCTTCCCTTTTTGATCTTGATTGGTCAAATCGTAAAAGATCAAGCGCAAGAAACCAGCAAGAGAAACGCAAGATTCTCACTAAATGAGAATCTTTGAAAAATCGAGCGTGTGAAGGCTTCAAGCCTAGTCGAGATGAACGCGAAAGGTTAACAACGGCTTTCTTAGCCATCGGGGATGTTCGACAATCTCAACCCGATCCCCCACCAAGATTTGCCCCTTGCGCGGCACTTCCATTTGAAGAGTATCGCCATTTTGCAAGATGACATTGACCAAGGTATGCGGCTGAGTAAATTCATCGTCATAGCCGATTGCCGTTTCAGACACCTGCCCCCAATGCACCACAGGCTGTGACGAATAGAGGTTAACTTTGAGCACGATGAGCAGAGCCAGCGCGGCAATCAGGACCAGACGACGAGTAGAAGGTCGTCTTAAGTGAATGGGCATAACGAATCCTCCATGGGCGTTGAAAGGATTGAACAGCAACAGAGCTTTTCGGTTATTTTTCCACCATAACACAGTTATTTAGCAGACAACGTCGCGCCGTCAATGATTTCCGATACAGCTCAACAAACCAGCTCTCGCGTTGTCATGCAAATTTGAATTTCTCTAATTCCTGCCCTTTTCCATCAAAGCGCTGAATAATTCCCTCATCGGTTAACCAGCGGCATAAAGCCACTTGGTTGTTCCTCACTACGAAAGGTAAACAACAATGTCTGTCCTGAAAAAGAACACCTCAAAATTCGCCTTTAGTTTGATTGCCGTCGCCATTTTGGCGGGCTGCGACAGCGCAACCACACAAAACGAGACGCAAGAGAAGCGCTCCGCTCACACCACTCAAGCAAACGCTGACCAACCCAGTTATCGCGTGGGTGAGTGCAGCATCGATTCAATGCCCCCACTGGCCAATGTGCGTTATACCGAAGCTCAGCGTAGCGATACTCACTGCATTGTTCGTGGCGTCATTGAACGTGAAATTCACTTCCAAGTAACCTTGCCAGATGATTGGAATGGCATGTTTGCCCAAAGCGGCGGCGGCGGTTTTGTTGGCTCGGTAGTGGACGTAATTCACCTTGCGACTCGTGACAAACGCTACGCGACCGCAGGCACAGATTCCGGCCACCGAGCGCACGCATTGGAGTCGAATTGGGCGGCACAAAACCCGTATCGCGAGGAACGTTTGGCCAACTTTGCTGGACGTGCTACCCATTTAACGACGCAAAATGCCAAGCAAATTATTGCAAGCTACTACCAGCAAGAAAGCCAACGTAACCTCTTTTTTGGTTGCTCGCGTGGTGGCGGTGAAGGCTTGATCGCCGCACAGCGCTACCCAACGGATTACGACGTGATTGTCGCAGGCTCTCCAGCTTATGACTACGCCATCCAGACGGGCGGATTGCATGCGGCCATCGCGCGCAAAATGTTCCCAAATCCAGACAACATGCAGCTCGCGATTGTGGGTGCAAAAGAGATCGAGTTAGTGAATCGTACAGCGGCACAACAATGTGCCAACCGCGATGGCCGAGACAGCGAGGTGCTGAGCGAACCTTGGAACTGCCACATTGACTTTGCCGCGCTGCAATGCAGTGCGGACAAGAATGATGAGTGCCTCACTGGCGATCAGGTTGAAGTGTTCGATCTTGTCTTCAATGGGTTGCGTGACAGCCAAGGCAATGTGTTGGCCGAAGGTTTCTACGTGGGTGCGGGGGTGGAGATGTTTAACAAATGGCTCGCGGGCGGTTTAGCCATCAATGACCTGAGCCAATTTCAATCTGGCGTGACGATTGACCCCGACATGACACCTCCGGTGACGCCGAGCTTTGGCTACGCGTTTGGTAACGGCATTATGCGCAACTTTGTTTTTGATGGCGAATTCGATGCGGCGAGCTACAACTTCGATAATCTGCGCAAAGATGGCGCTAAGGTGACTGAGTCGATCAGTGCAGTAAACCCAGATTTGAGTGCATTTCGTCAACAAGGTGGCAAATTGCTCTTGTGGAATGGCTTGCGCGATGTCGCGGTGACGCCGGCCAGCACCATTCGCTATTATCAAGATGTGTTAGCGCACGATCCAAAAGCCGCGAACGATGTGGCGCTGTTTTTGCTGCCGGGTATGGACCACTGTGCAGGCGGCGCGGCACCTTGGCTTGTCGATTGGATTGACGAAGCAAACCTGTGGTTAGACAGTGGCAACGCCCCTACAGAAATCATCGCGCATGATTTTACGCCAGCCGAAGGCTTGAGCGGCAACGGTAAGATTTGCGCCTTCCCCAATGTCGCCATGTGGGACGGAAAGGGAGACCCGCACAGTGCCGATAGCTTCCGCTGCGAAACCCCTGAGCAAACGCAATAGCGCCAAGTAGACCGTTGCAAATTCAAGCAGGCTCTCCTCGTTGAGAGCCTGCTTTTTATTCATCACTAAGATGACGATCAAAACTCTGCTCTGGCTGAATCACCCCATCAAAATAACTCTGCACGGTTTGATGAATCAGTTGATAGAGAGGGAAACCGCGTTTGGTACGCAAATAGCCACCACTTATCGCGATTTCTCGCATCTCTTTCGGCATGGCAGGCAAGGGAAATGTGCCGATTTGCGAATCAAACACCTTCATAAAATTGCTGCCATAAAGAATCGCATCTGAGTGTTTTAAGGCGCTGCTCAATACACGGACACTGTGAGTCACTAAAGTAAAATTGGCTTGATAACCCTTAGCCAAGTAGAGCTCTTCAATCGGTACCCGCTTTGAATTAATGCCGTCGATGGCCAAACGTACGATAGGCAAAGGATGAATGGCTTGCCAATCACTGGTTTGACTCAAGATGGGGTGATCTTTTCGCGCCACCAAACAGAGTTTTACGTCTTGTAATTTATGGGTATAGACTTCTTGCGGCAAAGGAAACGCCGAGAAATGGATCAGGTAGTCAATCTTGCCATTAAGCAATTCGGCTAACGAATCTTCTTGCCAATACACCAGCTTAAACGTGGCGTGAGGCAGTGCCTGGCTGAGGGCAGCGTACAAGCCATCACCATACAGTTCGAGGAAATAGATGTTCATCGCTAAGGTAATCTCACCGCGAAACGCCTCTGGCTCAAAACTTTGGTAAGACTCGACCACTTTTAGAATGGGGTTAAACATCTCTTCTGCGGCTTCTGCCAGCTTTTCGGCTAACTCAGAAGGCTCAACGCCGTGGGCTTTGCGAATAAACAGGCCATCACCAAATGTCTCCCGCAGTTTTGCCATCCCTCGACTAACACTGGTTTGAGAAATGCCCAGTTTGTCGGCGGCTGCATGGGTATTGCGCGTTTCAACCACGGCCTGCAAAAGCTTGAGTAAGTTAAGATCTAAATCCTTTATGTCTTTCATGTCACACTCCTGTGTTCATCATCACCAGCCTTGCTCTGCTGTTCACCGCAAAGCTGGGCAAATCACAGCAAAGATAGGCAAAGGCGAGAGAGATGAAATAAGCATATTGACATTAGCTAATAAACTCAAAGGGTTGTTTAGAAAAAACCACCGACCCACTCACCAAACGAACCATTCACATTATCCGAGATAAGGCGAGATAAGGGCAAACAAAAAAGCCAGCGCATCACTGCACTGGCCTGAAAAGCGTTTCCGCTATATTAAAAAGCGCCTTCATAGGCGAAGAGTGACAGATTGTTACCGTCATCATATTGATAGCGGTAGACCAAAGCACTGTTGCTATTGAGCCTAAATCCAAGGTGGGCGTGAACATCCCAATCTCTTAATTTTTTGTTTGGCCCATTTTTCTCTCTCAATGTCCCAAAGCTGTGATTGTATTCTGGCTTCAAACCGAACCAGATATTGCGCTGGCTATCCACCACCATATCGAGATGTGCTCGCGCGTAGTACAAACTGCCGCTCATCTCTCGATAACGGAACTTATTGAGATCGCCACCCGGATAAAAACTCAAAATAGGACTGATGGGCATCTCGTAGTAACTTCCTATTGAGAGTTCTTTTGCTCGGATATCACGGCCGTCAAAATCAGAATCATTCAGATAGGCAACCAAGACACCTAATCCATCCCCTCTTTGCGCCTCAAAGCTGAAGTGATGACGGTCAAAGTGGTGGTTGGTAACATAACCACTCAATAGGCTCCAATCGTGTTGCAGAGGGCGAGCATATTGCAATGCCAAATCAAACTCGCCGTCACCATAACCGACTTGCATTCCAGTGTAATGCTGGTGTGGATTAACAAATACGCTGGTTGTAGAGCCCATCGCCATTGGAGAAATCATCAACCCAGTGAGCAAAAGTTGGATGGTTTTGAGTGTCATATTGTTGTTCTCGTCATGCTGTTTAGAAACTCGCATGTTATGGGCCGTACGCCAAAAGAACGATGAATTACAGTAATTCAATTTTGTCGCCACCGCAGCGGATATACTTAGGCTCTTTGTGCAAATTTGAATTTCTCAAATCCCTGTCACCACACATGGTTGTCATGCATAGTTCCTCTCACTTTTGAGCCCCTAGGGCTCGCTCTAGCCATGACTGAAAACAATGAGAGGAAATATGGAGTTAACCATTTATTTGAACGATCGGCCTTATCGCGTTTGCGATATGGGTGATGGGGAATGCAAGGTGGTGGTGATTCATGCCTTCCACCTAGAATCGCTCTGCGACTGGTATCACCGAGAGTCCCTCTCTAACACGCGCGTGATCATCGTGGATATTTCTCGCAGTTGGGCCAAGTCGTTGGATGAGCTCTCCTCAAACGATCAGGCACTGTTAGCCGCAGATTTGCACCTGCTTGCCGATGTTTACTGGCTCGATCACTTCCACATTGACACTGGCGCGCTGGATGAGCAGTTTACTCACCGCCTCAAGCAGGAATTTTATCCTCGGCAGATTCACTGAGCCATGGCAACGCCTAACGTGAATCTCTCGGTTAGGCGTGCGATTTTTGCATCACAAATGCCAGCGGGGTCTGCCCCGTTTGCTTTTTGAAAAATGAGATAAACGCGCTGTCTGAGGAAAAAGCCAGTTGGTGCGCCACTTCGCTGACGGGTAACGGTGTTGATAATAATTCGATCGCTTTCAACACCCGCCATTGTTGCCGCCATTCTTGGTACGACATGCCTGTATCTTGTTTAAACAAACGGGTAATGGTTTTGCTGCTGGCGCCCACTTGCTTCGCCAACTCGCCACAACTCGGCGCTAAGAAATCACTTCTTGCCAGTTGCTGACTCCATTTCTTCAGCCGGCGATCGGTGGGCAACGGCAGACGATAATCGTGTTGCTGCGCAGCAAAGAACTCTTCCCAAAACAGCGCTAGCGTATGCGTCATCTCTTGTTCATTTTTGTCCCAAGGCCAAAAAGCCATTCGCTCAATCAGCGCACGCAGCAGTTCATTGACCTCAATCACCGTTACCTTGTCTGGGCTATTTATCTCAGAGCAATCAAAGTAGAGCGAACGATAGGCCACCACATTGGTCATCACCGCTTGATGTACCACCCTAGGAGGGATCCACACCGCTTTGGTGGGCGGTAAGATGCAGATTGCCCCTTCTAAGGCAAAGCTCATGCAACCTTTTGGCGCATAAAGCAACTGACCTTTGTGGTGTTGGTGCATGCCAGAGTCGTGCTGTCCAACGTCTGCGGCAATGCCGATCACTCGGCCAGGCAGTCGATCGGCATTGAATACAGTTTGATGATTAATGATGGCCATGTGTCCGAATGTTGATATTTTTCGTTTTAATGTTGTTAACTGGAAATTTTAGTCTCTCACTACACTAGGCACCAAGTTATTTTTGAGAGCAACTTATGAAACAAATACCTTCACTTTGGCTCATGGTGTTACTGCTGATGCTGCCGCAGATTGTCGAAACCATTTATAGCCCAGCGCTCACCGCCATCTCTGCCTCTTTTGCCGTGCCCGAGCACATTGCAGCGCAAACCCTGTCTGTCTATTTTGCGGCTTTTGCCTTTGGCGTGGTGTGTTGGGGCATTTTATGTGATCGATGGGGGCGCCGACTAACCATGCTGCTTGGGCTGATTCTCTACGCTGGCGCATCACTACTGGCTATCGTGACCGACAGTTTTACTATGTTAATGATCGCAAGAATCCTCAGTGCCTTTGGCATTGCGGTTGGATCCATTGTTACCCAAACCATGCTGAGAGACGCTTTTCAAGGCGAAGAGCTTGCCAAAGTTTTCTCTCTGATGGGATTAGGTATCGCGATTAGCCCAGTGTTGGGCATGCTGCTTGGCGGACAACTCGTCTCCTTGGGGGGCTATCGCTCCGTGTTTATCGCCCTGTTTGTCGCAGCGATGGCCGTGGTCACGCTTGCCTTCGCACGACTTCCTGAAACTCAACAAAAGCGAACTTCGACCGCACTGCTGCCACTGGCAACAAAAATGGTCAAAGACGGCGAGATTTGGACCGCCGCCCTACTGGTTGCACTGTATAACATCGCGTTGTTTGCCTATTACCAACTCGGTGGATTTGTGTTTGTTCAACTGGGCTATAGCGCTCGTGAGTTTGGCTATAGTGGCCTTGTGCTGGGGCTCGCAACATTCTGTGCCAGCGATATCAATAAACGCTTGCTCGCGAGAAAAGTGTCTCAAACCACATTGTTGCGCCTTGCTGCCACATTGTTCGTGTTTGGTTCACTTGGGGTTTTTCTCTGTTTGAGCTCGATTTGGTTCTTACTGCCGATGATGGGCGTCGTCATGGCCTTTGGGATCGCCATTCCGAATCTTCTTAGTGGGGCTTTGCTTCACTACCGAGAGCATGCTGGCAGTGCTGGAGCACTATTTGGGCTGATGTACTATCTGTTGATTGGCTTTGGCCTTGCGCTCGCCGCTCGCGTACAGCACTTAGGAGTCGTATTAGTGGGTTGTAGTTTGCTGGTTATCACAATCACCACTTTCCACAAAAAAGCGCTGCACTGATAACATTGCCACCACCATGCTAAATAAGCGTTGGCTGATCCCATCGCTTATTTATTCCATTCGCGTATACTTCTCTCGTTTACACAAAAACTACAATATCAACACAAAGAAAATACACTTATGTCTGCTGCTAGCTTTTTTCGTCTCGTCTGCCTTGCTGCTATTTGGGGAAGTTCATTCCTATTTATGCGCATCGCAGCTCACAGTTTTGGTCCTGCGTATCTCATTGAGCTTCGTGTGTTGTTTGCGGCCATCAGTTTACTGCTGGTCTCCCTCTACCTGCGCAAACACATCCGTGCGTTGCTCAGTCATCCAAAACACTTTTTTATCATTGGCCTGTTCAATACGGCATTGCCTTTTCTGTGCTTTGCCTACGCAGCGCAAACCTTGAATGCCTCTACGCTGGCGGTACTCAACTCGACCGCGGCAATTTGGGGCACTGTGATTGGTTTTTTCTGGCATAAAACCCCCATTTCCACCAAAGGGGTGATCGGCTTGATGTTAGGGGTGACTGGGGTGGTGGTGCTCGTGGGTTGGGATGCCATCAATCTTGGTCAGCAAGCCGCACTGCCTATCACTGCTGGCGTCATGGCCGCATGTTGCTACGGCATAGCAACAAACTACACCAAAGGAGCGCCACAAGTGCCGGCCATCGCCAATGCACATGGCAGTATGTGGGCTGCCGTGCTGATTGTGTTGCCTTTGCTGCCTTTTGTTCCGATGAATGCGATGCCAACCTCGATTGAGTGGCTCTCAGTCTTTGCGCTTGGCATTTTGTGCACGGGCATTGCTTACTTGATGTATTTTCGTCTGATCAGTGAAATTGGCCCTGCGTCGGCCTTGTCTGTGACTTTTTTGATCCCGGTATTTGGCATCCTCTGGGGATATTTAATCCTCAATGAACCTATTGGTATCAATACCTTAGCTGGTACTGTTTTGGTTTTGAGTGGCACCATGATGGTGACGGGCTTTTCGCTACGCTCTGCGCTTTCATCTCCGCAAGCAAAACAATCATAGTTTTGTATGGTTTTGTCATGAATCATTGAAATTAAACAGCGTTCAATTAGGATCAAGGCCCTGTTCCTTGTTCCTTTTTGAGCTGTTGAAATGAAAAAAACGTTATTGCTATTCCTCCTTCCTTTTGTTCTGACTGCCTGCTCTTCGATGAGCCCTGAAGAATGTCGTAGCGCCAATTGGCAACAAATTGGCTATTTAGATGGGCAAAATGGCGTCAATCCCACGGTGATCAGTGACTATGTAAAAGATTGTCGTGATGCGGGTGTTTACCCAGATCAAGAGATGTGGCAGCGTGGCTTTGAGCAAGGCACCGTACTCTACTGCTCAGCAGATAACGGCTACCGCGTCGGTAAGCAAGGCCGCGAATACTACGGCGTGTGCAACAACGAACGTTTTCTCGAAAACTATCAGAAAGGTTATCAAGATTATCTGGTTCAAAAGCGACTCAATGAGATCAACAAAGAAATCAGCGATATTGATACACAACTGCGTATGCTCAAAAACGATAACGAAAACAAACAGCAGAGAAAAACGCTGGAAAGTCGACGTAAAGAGCTCATTCGCGAACGTACATCACTGATTGTGCCAACGCGTTCTTACAATCTGAAGTTTTCGTTTTGAGCATAACGGGCTCAAGCGCGAAACATTAGGTTGATAGTGCTGCACGAGATGAAAGTTTGATGAATTTTTCAAACTTCTTACATACAGACGTTGCAATGCCTCGTTGAACTGGGCACTCTCAAGCAGAAGCAACCTCTCGTATTCTGGAATAATAAATATGAATATCATCAAACCGTTAACATGCATTTTGGCAATGAGTATCAGCGGCTTGGCAACTGCTGCTGTTACCCTACATGTACCGGATGACGTCACTCTGTTTGTCGCCAACGGGCAAAAAGCCAAGCTCTCTGGCAGCCTATTTGCCTCTTCAAAAACCATTGAATTGCCAAATGGTGAAAACCAAATCGTCTTTCAATACGAACCCTACTTCAGCCAAGGTAATGATCGTATTGGCGTCGAGAGTAACGTGATCATCGCGAAATTTTCAGCCACCGATACCGATCTCAACTTCGAGCTGCCAAAGTATCGTGATCACCGTGCTGCAGAGCAGGAAATCAAACAAATGCAGTGGCAGTTGGTCGATGAACAAGGCGCAGCTGTGACCAAATCTGAAGACAAACTGGTGAAATCCGGCATGCAGATTGGTCGAGACTATGCGCGTGAAGCAGCAGATTACAACCAAACTGGCGGTATCGCGGCAATCGGTACAGCGGTGTCAGTGGCCACAATCAAGACTGAGCCAGTGGCAAACGTTGAAACCAAAGTGAAGGCGGGAGATAACACCGCAGAAGAGATGCTGCACTTCTGGTATGACAAAGCCGATGAGGCCACCAAAGCGCGTTTTAAAGCCTACATCAATCAATAACACGCAAAATGGCTTAAGCAAGTAGGAGGTGTTCATCACCTCCTCTTCTCACCTAACCTTGCCATCCATGCACAACCACTCTACCCTCTCTCCCGATCTTTTTAGCCTTCGTTGCTCGCCGTTGATTTCGAACGACCAATACCTAAGCTTCTTCCATCAGCATTGTTTTTATTTGCTCTTTACTGAAAGCTCAGCACCACCACTTCGGTCTTATCCAGACTAAAATAGAAAAAACAACCAAATGAGAGAACGATGTCTGCATTCCCATTAACGGCCATCGCGATGATCGCGTTTGCCGCAAACTCGGTTTTTTGTCGTTTAGCACTGGCAGAACAAAGCATTGATCCGGGTAGCTTTACTTTCATTCGCTTGTTGTCAGGCGCGGTCACTTTACTGGTTATCTTATCGTTTAGCCAAGCTGGTCAAATGCGCCAACTGTTGAGCAAATCAACCTTTTTAAGCCGAACAAGTGTGCTGGCTGGTGTCGCGTTGTTTGGTTACGCCGTTGCCTTTTCCTATGCGTACGTCGGGCTCACTACCGGTACTGGTGCATTGATTCTGTTTGCGGTTGTGCAATTCAGCCTCATCGCCTTCCACCTGTTTTCTGGCCATCGCCCTTCTAAATTGGAATGGGGAGGCGTCGCTCTATCCATCAGTGGGTTTATCGTTTTAATGTCGCCTTCGGCACAAACACCCAATGCGATAGATGCGTTTATGATGGCGATAGCTGGGGTTTGCTGGGCGATTTTTACCTTATTGGGCAAACAGGCACAATCGCCCACACAAGCCATCGCTCAAGGCTTTAGCTTTGCATCCTTACTGGCACTGCTGTGTGGTTTTTGGCTACTGAATGTCTCATCCGTATCCGTCAATGGCATTGTTTGGGCTTTGCTTTCTGGCGTGTTAGCGTCTGGGATTGGTTATGTGGTGTGGTATATGGCAGTGAAATCGTTATCGGTGCTGCAAGCGTCCATTGCACAACTCTCTGTCCCTGTGATTGCGATGGCTGCTGGGGTGATTTGGTTAAATGAACCGCTGACTATCGTGAGCACTGTCGCCAGCGCACTCGTGCTTGGCGGCATTGCACTGATTTTTACCAGTAACGCTCAAAAATAATGTTTCCCCCGGTTTGACGACGGTATTTTTCCAAACCCAAGTTTTGCAGCGCCGCAGAGGTGTCTTTAATCATTTCAGGATTACCACACAACATGGCAAAACTGGTTTTGGCTGACATCTCCATGCCAAGGTGATGGAACAGTATCCCAGAAGAGAGCAATGCCGGAATTCGACCATGTAACGTGTTCGGTACTTGCTCTCTCGACACGATGGGCACGTAAACTAAACGGCCACCATACAGCTCTTTCAACTGCTCAATCAGATAGCGATAAACAAGATCTTTTTCATATCGTACGCAATGGACCAAGATGATGCGATCACAACGAGGTTGATGGGTAATGTCATCGAGGAGCGAAAGAAAAGGACCAATGCCAGTCCCTGTGGCAAAAAGCCAGAGGTCTTCGGTGGTTTTGGGAATGATGTCGGAAGTGAGATCACCATGAGCGCTTTTGCCCACGTAAATCTCATCCCCAGTTTTGAGCGATTGCAATTTCGGTGTGAGTTTTCCTTGCGGGTGAGAGACGATCAAAAACTCCAACCAATCATTCAGCACCGAAGGGGCATTGACCAGAGAATAGGCACGGCTCACCATTTGGCCTTGCTCATCCAGCAAAGCCAGCTTGGTAAATTGACCCGCTTTAAAATCCAAATGCGTGCCAGTAACACGTAGGCTAAAAAGCTCCCCCGTCCAATCGGTGCGCTTTTCTACCACGGCCTTCGCAAAATCTCGATGTTCAGTGATTTTCAGTTCAGCCATATCTACCTCTCACTCTGACACGGTTATGCAAAAAGTAACCGCCACATCTCTTTAAGTAAAGTGGAAACACCACAACAAACAACAATTTTTAATCATTTTATTTACAAAACGTTAAATGCATCATTACACACTCTATTAATAAAATTTAGAATAAAGACTCAAAACAGCTATCAAGGTCACGGAATCACAACGATATGGAATTACTACTGCAAGATTTTCCGGTTGTTACTGAAATCAACGTCGCTTGGGGGGAAATGGATGCCCTACAACACATCAATAACGTGGTGTATTTTCGCTATTTCGAAACAGCACGGATTGAATATTTCAATAAAATCAATCTAATGGATGAAATTAAGCGCAATCAGATTGGTCCGGTACTCAGCGAAACCCAGTGCCGATATCGTATTCCGGTGACGTTTCCGGATACGCTATTGATTGGTTCTCGCGTCAGTGAGGTAAGGGAAGACCGTTTCACCATGGAGTATCAAGTGGTCAGCAAAAAGATGGGTAAAGTCACCACCACAGGCAGTGCAACCGTCGTCATGTTCGATTTTAAAAACCAATGCAAAACACAGCTACCCGCCGTATTGCGCGATGCCATTTTCAGTATCGAAGCTAAAAAGGCATAACGCTTACAATGACTTACAGACAAACCATCAATGGTTTCGCTACACTTCTTTTCAAGCGGTTTGTTACCCAGCCGTTTTGATGACGAAAACGCATTAACGCCCGTTGCCCCAATAGAGTGGCAGCAAACAGAAGCCACGCTTGAACGGCGGGTAATGATGCTCTCTTCTTTTGTATGCCTCTTCTCGATTGGATGAGGCATTTTTTTTATCAATACGCTATAGTCATACCCCATTATTCGCCGTTCACTTCAATGCATGAAAGCGCTCAACGATCTCAATATTTTTGTGGAAACCGCTCGACAAGGTAGCTTCTCGCAGGCCGCCAATAGTCTTGATCTCACCCCAGCTGCGGTCAGTGCCGCCATCAAAAGACTAGAAGAGCAAGTCGGTTTTCCCTTGTTTGTTCGTTCAACACGAAGCTTGCGCTTAACCAGCGACGGCGCGTTATTTTTGCAAAAAACCACCGCAGCATTGAGTTTGCTCCAAGATGGCCTAGACGAAATCAACAGCGCGCGAGGCGAGTTAGCTGGGCAACTCTACATCACCGCTCCTTCGGATTTTGGTCGCAATATGCTGCTGGAGTGGATTGACGAATTCATCGAACAACACCCTCGAGTGACCATCAAACTCGACCTCTCCGATAGCCTGACCGATATGTACTCCAAACCTGTCGATCTGGCGATTCGCTATGGAGAACCCGCAGACTCCAATCTGGTTGCCATTCCTCTTTGTCGTTCCAATGAGCGCATTTTGTGCGCCTCTCCCGATTATTTAGCCAGTCAGCCCCCCATCTTGCATCCAAGCGATTTACTGCAACACAACTGCCTGTGCTATATGGTGTCTGGGGCGATTTACAACAAATGGACATTGCATTTCGAAGGGCAAAGTGAGCATGTTCTGGTCAGTGGCAATCCAACCACCAATGACAGTGAAGTCGTGCATCGACAGGCATTGAAAGGCAAAGGGGTCGCCAACAAATCGCTGATGGACGTCAGCCAAGATATTTTGGAAGGTAAATTGGTACGCATTTTACCAGAATGGGATGGCGGCTCGGTGCCGATTTACATGATGTGCACGGATCGCCGAGCGCTCACGCCGTTAATGCGGCAGTTTCAGGAATTCGTCCAACAAAAATGCTGCCAGCAGCGCAAGGCAGTACTGGCAGCCATTGAACTCTGCGACTATTCAGGCGACGAAGGTTAATGGGCGAAGGTGCAAGTATTCCAGTAATTCTTCCTCTTCAATACGGTCTTTAAACCGTTGAAAATGCTCACTGGCGATGTGTCTATCTAGGCTCTGCTGTGAGCACCAGATTTCCTGCATTAAAAACAGCCCCTCAATTTGGTTGTCCACAAACAGCTCATACTGGCAACAGCCTTGTTCCTGACGCGTCGGCTCCAAGAGCGATTGCAGCAAGCCGCATACCTCGTCAACGTGATCCGCATGCGCTTTTATTTCAGCAATTAAATGGATCATCATGCGTTACCTATCGTTAGATTTCGGTAAAAACGGTCTCTGCTGACCAACGTGATTTTGGCAGCTTAGCATTAAAATCGTCTTCGCTATGGTAACCCAGCGGCACAATCACCACGCTGGTAAAGCCCTTCTCACGCAGACCAAACTCCTCATCAAGCACCTTGGCATCGAAGCCTTCAATTGGCACCGCGTCGATCTCCATCGCAGAGGCACCTAATAGCAGCGTCCCCACATTGAGGTAAACTTGCTTTTCCATCCAGTGATGCGCGTCTTTCAAGTCAAAGCGGTGCATGTTGACGAAAAATGAACGGCCAGCATGCATGCCATTTTTTGCTTCGACATCGGCAAAGCGGCCATCTTTGTCTTCGCTTTCCAAAAGGTCGAGTAGGTACGCTTCATCAATCGCCGTTTTGGCGCAGAACACCACAACGTGAGAGGCATCCAAAATCTTGCGCTCATTGAAAGCAAAACCACCTTGTGTTGCTTTGGCGATGCGCGCTTTTCCTTCTTCACTGCTCGCGACAATAAAATGCCAAGGTTGCGAGTTGACACTGGACGCACTCATGCGGATTAACTCTTTCACTGCCGCGACTTTCTCTTCAGGCAATTTGCGCGAAGCATCAAAGGCTTTGGTGGAGTAGCGGGATTGGGCAGCTTGAACAATAGTCATATTTTTCTCCGATAAAATGGCGGTAATAGGTTAAGACTCAATGTTGTTGTGAGTACTGTAAGCGTTTGAAGCACAGTGAAAAACCATCAAGCAGTGAATTCTTTTTCAAATTTTTTTTGAAAATACGTCAAACCACAGACTCCGTAAGCAAGTCGAAGCTGACACACATCAGACATCGAGCACGATTAAACTGGGCAGCGATTTCCGTTATACTCCCGCCACTATGGCTGTTGTCAGTCAGGACACTCTACAAGGAAAGAAACCATGCCCTCGCTCCCTCATTACGTCCATCAAGGATTAAAATTTGTCCCTCATTTTTTTACCGTTCCGCTTGATTATGATGATCCGTCCAAAGGCACCATTGAGATCTTCGCGCGAGAAGTGAATCAACATAGCGACAATGCAGCAAACAAACCTTGGCTGGTCTATTTTCAGGGCGGTCCTGGTTTTCCTGCGGGGAGGCCGATGGGCAACAGTGGCTGGATAAAACGAGCACTGCAGCAATACCGCGTCTTGTTGCTTGATCAGCGTGGGACAGGAAACAGTAGCGTCATCAGCCACCAGACTCTTGCTCATCTCACGCCTGAGCAGCAATCGGACTACCTCAGCCTGTTTCGCGCCGACAATATCGTGCGTGATGCGGAGTTTATTCGCCTGCAGTTTGGCGTCGATAAATGGGCAATTCTCGGCCAGAGTTTTGGTGGTTTTTGCTCCCTGACCTATCTTTCCCTGTATCCAGATAGCTTGCTGCAAAGTTATATCACTGGTGGTGTGCCTTCTCTCTCTCGTCATCCCGATGAGGTTTATCAGGCGACGTTCAAGCGTACGATGGACAAAAACCAAGCCTTTTTCGCGCAATTTCCCCACGCGCAAGCACTATGCCAGCGCATTGCAGATCATCTGCTGGAAAACGACGAGTATCTGCCAAACGGACAGCGTTTTACGGTTGAACAGTTTCAACAGCTTGGCATTCATTTCGGCATGAGTGACACCTTTCTTTCAACCTATTACCTGTTGGAAAACGCCTTTATCGAGCTCAATGGTCAAACCGTGCTGCGCTACGAATTTTTGCATCAAATGCTGCAGCAGCAATCTTTCCACACCAACCCGATTTACGCGCTATTACACGAATCCATTTATTGCCAAGGCTTTGCCTCTCAATGGAGTGCGCATCGTGTGCGCCAATCACTTGAAGCGTTTAATTATCAAAAAGGCAAAGCGTTTTATTTCACTGGCGAAATGGTGTTTCCTTGGATGTTTGAACAATACTCGACCCTACAGCCTCTCAAACAAGCGGCTGAATTGTTAGCGGCAAAAGTGGATTGGACGCCACTCTATGACGCAGAGCAACTGGCGCAAAACCGCGTCCCTGTGAGTTGTGCGGTCTACGCGGACGATATGTTTGTTGAAATGGATTTTAGCCGTGAAACCTTGGCCTTAATACCCAACGCCAAAGCCTGGATCACCAATGAGTATGAACACAACGGCCTGCGTGCGGATGGAGAACGTATTCTTGATGCGCTGATCGCCATGGGTGAACAAACTTTGGCGAATCAGCATTCATTGTAAACAGCGTTTTGACTTGGACTATGCTAGAATGCAGCCCTTTGCATTCTAGCTACCTTTATTCGTTTGAGATTTACTATGTCCTTTACTCAACTCGGTTTGTGTGCATCGCTCACTGACGCCCTTGATACCCTTGGCTACCCAAAACCCACTCGCATTCAAACCCAAGCCATTCCTGTCATTCTCGAAGGCCAAGATTTGATTGCTGCGGCGCAAACGGGGACAGGTAAAACCGCCAGTTTTGTTCTGCCAATGCTTGAGAAATTGCGTCATGGTCAAACACAAAAGAAAAAGCGTATTCGCGCCCTTATTTTGGTTCCAACACGCGAACTGGCGATCCAAGTCGACGAAAAAATTAAGCAGTATGGACAAAACCTAGCACTTCGCTCATTGGCCATGTTCGGTGGCGTTGACGAAAAAGCACAAAAACAAGCCTTAATTGAAGGTTTAGATATTCTTGTCGCCACGCCAGGACGACTGCTGGATATGTACGGTCAACGCGCCGTCTATTTCGAAGAAATCGAGATGTTAGTGCTTGATGAAGCCGATCGCATGCTCGATATGGGCTTTATTGATGACATCAATAAGATCCTCGATCGCTTGCCTGAAAACATTCAGCATTTGCTGTTCTCTGCCACCCTCTCGAATAAAGTGCGTGATCTGGCCAAAAGCGCCATTCACAATCCGTTCGAGATCAGCATTGCGGCGAATCAAGCCTCAAAGTCGAACATCGAACAGTGGATCATTACCGTAGACAAAGACCAAAAATCGGCCTTGCTCAGTCACTTGATCACAGAAAATCAGTGGGATCAAACCTTGATTTTTATTGAGACCAAACATGGAGCCGCCAAGCTGGCCTCTCAGTTGGAAAAACGAGGCATCGTGGCCGAAGCGTTTCACAGTGGCCGCAGCCAAGCGGTGCGAGAGCAACTGCTGGAAGATTTTAAAGCGGGAAAAATCAAATACTTGGTATCAACGGGTGTGGCTGCTCGTGGTATCGATATTGAAGCACTCCCACGCGTGGTGAACTACGACTTGCCTTTCCCTGCCGATGAATATGTCCACCGAATTGGCCGTACCGGTCGTGCCAATGCCAAGGGCGAAGCGATTTCATTGGTTTCAAAGGATAACTTCAAAAACCTATGCATGATTGAGAGCCGTCTCGGACACTTGCTTGAGCGCCGAGAAGTGGAAGGATTCACACCAAAGAAAGCGGTGCCCATTTCTATTTTGAATTATGTGCCTAAACACAAAAGAGAACCAAGACAGGCCTAGTCGCTAAGACCCTTGCCTATCATCGCTTGAGCGACGCTTCCCGCGAGCCGTTCAAGCGATGAACTCCATCTTATTTCGTCATTGCTTCACCTTCACACAATAAGCTTGCCAACCACACGGCGCGAAAAACATCTCAGATGTCGATTAACCCCGCTTTTCATCCGTTTTTAACTTGTTGATTTCGTACTACACTGCTTGAGAACTCAATTCGTCAAATAAGGACAATAACATGATCGCTCAAGGCCAAACTTTACCTAACGCTACATTGAGCCAACTGACCAAAGAGGGAATGGTCCACCACCCTGTTTTAGAGCTGTTTGCTGGCAAAAAAGTCGTGCTTTTCGCCGTACCTGGGGCGTTCACCCCAACCTGTTCAGAAGCACATTTACCGGGTTATATCGTACTGGCCGATCAACTTAAGGCGAAAGGCGTCGATCTGATTGCCTGCGTTTCTGTCAACGATGCGTTTGTGATGAAAGCCTGGGGTGAAGCACAAAATGCGGAAGAAATTCTGATGTTGGCGGATGGCGACGCGAGCTTTACCAAAGCACTTGGCTTGGAAATGGATACCGCTGGTTTTGGTGGCCTTCGCTCTCAACGCTACGCGATGATTATCGACAATGGCGTGGTCACAACCCTCAATGTGGAAGCGCCTAAATCATTTGAAGTGAGTAACGCTGAAACGATTCTTGCAGCGCTTTAAGCCGCATAAGTCCAAAACAAAACGCAAGCTCTGACGCTTGCGTTTTTTTCTGGTTGCTCATCGGTAGCTAACGATTACTCGGCGATTACACCGTCATCACCACACGCGCTGCCAGCAAAATCAGCACCACGCCTGACAGGCGATCGATCAACTGTGCTTTGGAGCGAATTTTGTCCACCACTTTTGAGCTCGATAACACCAAGGTGATAAAGGTATACCAGAGGCCATCAACGATAAATGGCGTCGCTACGATAATCACTTGATTACTCAACTCATTCCCCAGCGCAACAAACTGGCTAAACAGTGCGATGAAAAACAGCGCGATTTTCGGACTGAGAATAGAAATCAAAAAGCCTTCTTTGGCCGACTGCAAAACTGTCGTTTGCTCCCCCGATTCCAACTTGGCCGCCACACCGCCTTTAGAGCGCAACGCGTTGTAACCCAAGTAGGCTAAATAGCCCGCACCTGCGTAACTAATGGTTTTGAACAAGAGTGGGGATTGCTGTAACACCACCGCCAAACCAATTAAGGTCACGAAAGCGTATATCCCAATGCCAAAAGCGTGTGCCCAACTGGTGGCCAAACCATTCGCTCGCCCACCCGCTAACGCATGCTTAGCGACAATCGCTAAACTTGGCCCCGGCGACATCGCGCCCAAAATGCAGATCGTAAAAAGTGATAACCAAACTGTGAATGTCATAATCTTCTCCTGTGATGATTCACAGTAAGCCAATATTTAAATGAACTGAAATCAAACTTAATCATGATCGCCATGATTTGAAATCATACCGATTGAATACTCGCAACTCAGCATGACGCGGGTGACCTTTTCTCGTACCCATCGATGGGCTGAGTCATGATCGTATTTGGGATGCCACATTAGCCAATATTGATGAATTTCCGTGTCAAACGGCAATGGATAATGGCAAATAGGTTGGCTCTTCGCCAAGTTCACTGCGATATGCTCAGGCACCACCATCATGTAATCGCTTTGAATCAGGACGTTAACCGCAGCGGAAAAGAAAGGCACTTGTAATGCAATGTGACGCGTTTTGCCCAACTTTCTTAATACACTATCGGTCGCGGAGTCCTTGTCACCGCCGCCAGTCACTTTAATGTGCGAGTAGCGCAGCATGTCTTCCAAGCTCAACGCCGCTTTGCCTGACAGCGGATGGCCTTGACGCATCACACACACCGAGTAGTCTTCGCCGATTTTCGTGTAAGAAAGCTCTTTGGGAGGAGAGGGCAACATGGTCGATGCCAGATGAATACCCGTGTCGAGCAAGCTGTCTAAATATTGTGGCTGCCAAAGCCGGTAGGACAATGTCAGACGCGGGGCCTGCTCTATCAGAACGCGAGAGAGCGTCGGTACAATGAACTGCGCAACATAATCGCTCGACGAAAGCACCAATTGCCCCTGCCAGTCTTGCGGGTTAAATGCCTGATGATCAAAGAGATGTTCAAACTCACTCAGTAACTGCACTAATTTAGGCCGTAACGCTTCGGCATGTGGCGTAGCAACAAGTCGGTTACCTTCTCTGACCAACAGAGGGTCAGAGCACAGCTCTCGTAACTGGGCCAACTGCCGACTCATCGCAGACTGTGTAATGTGTAATCTGTCGGCCGCTCGGCTAACATGACACTCTTCGAGCAACACGAGCAAAGAACGCAGTAAATTGAGATTGATGTTGTTGAGCATAATCAGGACACTTTGGTGGTATTAAAGAACTCCGTCAGTACCGTATGAGTAATAACGTGTTTCAGTTCTGGGAAGGCTTGTAACTGCTCTCTGATCTGGTTCAGCCGTGTCATGGTCGTCACCTCCACATAGAGCATCATGTCCGTTTCACCACTGATCGCGTGGCACCATTTCACCCCATCGATAAGATAAATTTCCTTGGCATACGCTTCGCAATGATGGCTCGAAGCCGAAGTATCAAACTTCAACGCCAGATAGGCGGCGATTTTTTCGCTGGCCTTCTCCTGCGCGATATCGGCGTGGTAACCCAAGATCACCCCATCACTTTCCAACTTTTTGATTCTGGCCGTCACGGCAGAACGCGACAGATTGACCGCCTTCGCCATGTCAGTCACCGAGCTACGCGCATCGTTTCTCAGTATGGTGAGGAGTTGTTTATCAAATTTATCCATTTCTTCTCTGTGGTTAGCGTCCCTAATCTCTCTCCCATTCTACTCACAACGCTCAATTAGTGAAGCAATGAAAATCAATTTGACTCTGCTTGCCCTAACCGTCACTTTGACGGCAATTAACAACAAAAGCGTCAAAATGTCGGTGCGCAACATCACTTTGCTAGCTGCCATTTTCTGCAAAAGTCGATATGCTTGGTTAACGCTTTCATTCTCATAATTATTCATTTTCTATGGAAGCGGCACAGGGAGCGTGTCATGAGTGAACTCAAACAAGAAATTACACTGTTGTCAGGAATTGGCCAGTTATCCACCACCTTGATGGGAACCGGATTGTTTATGATCCCCGCCATCGCCGCTAGTATTGCCGGTCAATATTCCCTCTGGGCTTGGTTGTTTCTGTTTGTGCTTATTTGCCCTGTGGCCCTCACCTTTGCTCAACTTGGCAAACGCTACCCCAACGCCGGTGGTACGGCTTATTTTGTTCGCCAAGCGTTTGATAAACGCTTAGAAAGCGCGGTGGCATGGCTGTTTGTTTCAGTGATTCCCGTCGGGGTTCCCGCTGCGATTGCGCTCGCCGCTGGCTTTTTGCAGCAGTTACTGCCTAGCGCGCTCAATCACGCCTTGATGGCTCAGTTGATCACCGTTGCGTTATTAGTGGCGGTCAACTTGCTCGGCGCACGCTCTTCCGGACACTTACAAACGCTGATTGCTCTGGCTATCTTCACGCTTGTTGGCGCTTTCTTATGGCGCGGGGAAGTCAGTGTCGAGGATTTGCACATGCCCATTCTTACCAGCGACTCGCTCCTGCCTATTGGCGCAGCACTGGCGGTGATGTTTTGGTGCTTTGTCGGCATCGAAGCCTTTGCTCATATGGGGGAAGAGTTTAAAAATCCACAACGCGATTTTCCCATCGCCATCGTCATTGGTTGTTTTGTCGCTGGTGTGACGTACTGGGCATGCTCGGTGGTGATACTCAAATTTGGCGCTTACGGTAGTGCTGAGTTTGACAGTGCTTCGATCCCTTGGCTAAGTGAGCAACTGTTTGGTACGCAAGTCAAAACTCTGATCAGCGTGATTGGCTTTTCGGCCTGTTTTGCCAGCATCAATCTCTATACCCAAAGCCTCTCACGCATGATCTGGGCGCAAGCGAGAGAACATAATCCGAGTGGAAAAATGGCAAAAATTTCCCGTCGCGGTGTGCCCATCAACGCAACCTTAGTGGTGGGGTTGGTTTTGGCACTCGCCTGTCTTGTTGGCGAAATCTCTGGGCTCGATTTAGAGTTTTTCCTCAAATTGGCCAACAGCGTTTTTGTCTTAGTCTATCTGCTTGCTATGCTGGCCGCCTTCAAACTGCTCAATGGCCATGCTAAGTGGCTTGCCGGTGTCTCATTGATACTCTGCTCGTTGGTGTTTGTTTGTCTTGGTTGGTCAATGCTGTATGCACTGAGCGTTTTTGCTCTGTTTTTTCTACAAGCGAAAAAGCAAATGAACAAGGCTGAGTCGGTTTAACTCAGCCAATAAGTTACGCGATCGGATAGCTAGTCACCGCGCTACCTTGAATGTGGGTGATGGTTTGGGGTGCAATCACTTGCCAGCGACACTGGCCGTCCAATGGTTCCGACGCGAGGATGATCGAATCTTGGCAATCTTGAATAAACACCGTCGGTGGGTCGCCTGCCGAAGCGTATCTTACCACCCAAAACTCGTCACCGTTTGAGATGCACATCGACGCTTTAAACGGCTCTGTGATCGATTTTTCCTGCATGATTTGATTCACTTCGTCAATCGTCTGTCGAATGGCGTTTAAGGGATCATGCTGAAGCCCATTTTTCATCATCAACAAAAAGATCAACTCGCTGTCAGTGGTTCCGCGACGTTTGAGATAAATGACTTCAGGCAGTAATCGCTCTAAAGCAAACTTCACCGCAGCAAACTGACCTATCTGACCATTGTGCAAAAACATCCATTGCTCGAGGATAAATGGGTGGCAGTTGGAGCGGGATACCGAAGTGCCTGTCGATGAACGGACGTGCGCCATAAAGCGATGAGAGCGAATGTGATGCGCTAATGAACGCAGATTTTCATCCCCCCAAGCGGGAAGCACCTCATGGAATTGACCTGGCGTTGCCCGCTCGGTATACCAACCTAAACCAAAACCATCGGCATTGACGCGGGTGACCGCTTTTCTTGCTTCAAGACTCTGATGCACCAATGAATGTTCTGGCTCATAAACCAGTTTGTCGAGATAGATAGGCTCTCCTTGGTAGGCCAACCAGCGACACATAAATTTGCTTCCTTATTGATGGGACGATATTTGCACAAACAAGCTTGCCAGTAGAGCGAGCTTGGCGTCAATCTCTTCCTCTGCCACATTACCAAATCCTAATACCGCGCCCTGCCAATCTCGTGGCGCGCAGGCTTCACTTTCATAATAGCTTAAAGGTCGAATCACAATGCCTTGGCTTAAAGCTGCGGCGGCCCACTGATGCTCCGAAGGCCCTTGGAACCAACGTACGGTCACATGCAGCCCTGCGGCTTGGCTGATCACTTCCAAGCGCTGAGAAAAATGACGTTCAATGCTCGCCACCATCGTTTGGTACTTCTGCGTATAGAGGCGGCGCATCTTACGGATATGACGCATTAACGCGCCATCGGCAATAAATTCCGCCAACGCAGCCTGAGTATGCGTAGGCGAATCGCCACTCAAGGCATCTTTGATTTCGCAGCCCCTATCCACCAGTTCAAGGGGCAAGACAAGGTAGCCAAGTCGCAAACCGTTAAACATGATCTTGCTAAATGAACCAATATACATAACGCGATCACTGGCACCAATTTGGCTGGCTAGCCCTTGCAAGCTGGTATAGGGGCGATGAGCAAACTGGAACTCGCTGTCATAGTCATCTTCAATGATCCAGCGCTGTTTCACTCGGGCCCACTCGATGATCTGCACTCTTTGCTCAGTACTTAAGGTGGTACCCATTGGGTATTGATTGCTCGGCGTCAGGTAGACAAAACGACATTCAGAAGCGAGCACATCGGCAACCTCAATGCCGCTTCTCACTGCGACGTTAAGGGGCTCCATCGGCATGCCCAATAAGCGGGCCACTTTGCGCATTTGGCTGTAACCCGGTTGCTCCATTAACAGTGGATCGCTTGCTTCTTTTGCGCACATCAGCGCGATGGTTAAGGCCTGCTGTGCGCCAGAGGTAATGATGATTTGCTCAGCTTGGCATTTAACAGAGCGACTCGACGCCAGGTAATCCACTAAAGCGCACCTGAGGGCGTAATCCCCTTTGACGATTTGATTGCCTAAGATGGTGCGCCGCGAATGTTGGCGTTGTACATATTTTTGCCATTCATGCAGCGGGAATTTTTCCAGATCCGGCACGCCGGGCGCAAAGGCTCGGTTGATCTTGATGGGTTCAGGTTCTGCCGCGAAGGCTGCCATGCGCTTTTCTTGGGCTGGTGAAGTCGCCATCTCTCCCAGATAGTGCTCTGGTAGCTCAACCGTAACGTAGTAGCCCGCGCCAACACGGCTTTCAATGTAACCCTCCGCACTGAGTTGTTCGTACGCCGCGATGACGGTGTTGCGGCTCACATTGAGCGCCTGAGCTAACTTACGTGTGGCAGGCAAGCGCCCCTGCTTATTCCAAAGTCCGCGCGTGATTTTTTCTCGAATGGCGTTGTAAAGATCTTGCTGTAAAACACCTGTTTTGGGCGTCAGTGTCAGATCGCCGATTTCAATCGGTAGCATGGTCAGTCCCTTTTCCAATTGGATCTAAACATAAATCAAAATTGGACCTTATAGCTAGACCAATTTGTCTTTATTGTTCGTGTCATCTAAGCACTTCGCACGAAAGGGAGAGAAGTATGTTGTCAGCAACGGACAGGACTCAAATTAAAAAAGCGGCACGTAAAGCAGTACACGATGTCGAGCAGTTACATCGGATCATTGATGAAAGCTTGATTGCTCACATCGCCATTTCGGATGCCTCCGGACCCATTGTCATCCCGATGCTTGCTTGGCGTGTCGACAACCAAGTCTATATTCATGGCGCGCGAAACAGCCGCTTAATCAAAGCGCTGAGATCAGGGCAAAATACCTGCCTCACTTTTACTTTATTTGATGGCTGGGTGTTGGCACGCTCTGCCTTTCACCACAGTGCCCACTACCGAAGCGCAGTGGTTTTTGGTCAATTTAATGTGATAGAAGAGAATGCAGAAAAGGATCGTTTGTTGAATCATTTTATTGAGCAGATTGCCCCTGGTCGCACCGAGCAGGTTCGCTTAAGTAACGAAAAAGAGCTCAATGCCACCGAACTGCTCGCCATCGGGTTGGAAGAAGCTTCGGTAAAAATCAGTGCATTTGGTGTCAATGACGATAGCAGCGATCTCGATCGTCCCGTTTGGGCGGGCATTTTACCCTACCGAACCGTTGTCGGGCCATTAGTGGGTGTGGATGAACAAGCGGGCCAAATTCTATCGCCGGATTACGCATCAGCGTATGGCAAACGATGGTTTTCTGCCCCATTGAACGATTAACGAACATCGTGGAAGCGCTGTAGATACTCTTTGGGCGTCACTCCACGATGTTTCTTAAACATGCGGTTGAAGCTAGCAATATTGGTATAACCTAATCGCCGAGAAATGTCCTCAATGGTAACCCCTTGAGCAAGCGCATTTACCGCTTGGTTACTAAGAACATATCCACAAACCGTCGAAAAATTGAGCCCTAGTGCATGCAATCGCCGCTGCAGTTGCTGTTCTGACATCGAGATCAATTCAGCAACTCGGTGAAGCGTTGGTAAACCATAATGACAGCTGTAGTTGACCAGCTCGTAGATCGATTTTAGCTCATCATCTGGCACCGGCATGTTGAGTAAATCATCCAGATCAGCAAAGTTCATTGCCAGCCGCTTGTTGGCTATTGGTTTTTTCTGCCTAACCGCCAAACGCTCGTCAGAATGGAGCCACACTTCGGTACGCTTGTGATTCCAACCGATCTCACAACCAAAAAAATCTTGATAACGCTGACGGTTTTGTCGTGAGCCCGAAATCATCACCCGTTTTGGGCAAAAGTCTTCGCCAAGGTGTTCTCGCAATACTTTGGTCATAAATATCGCGATGCGAATACTGTCGTGAACTTTCACATCGGTGTGAACAAAAGGATTGTCGTATGTCCATTTGACGATAGCGCCAATCTGAGCGCCCGCCAAAAACGCCCCCGATTGCAGACAGCTAACGCCGTAGTTGATGCGTCGGATGGTTGTGGAGAGATCATGCCCTGAAAACAGCCAACGCCCTACCGCGCCAAATTTTGCTATGTCCACTTCACTGGTCAAATTAAGAATGAAATCGGGTTCGGTCGCCTGCTCCAACTGGGCGTACATACGGTTCACTTCAGAAAGCGGGATCAGGTTCATTGGTTGCTTAAACACGGAGTGAGGAATGATCAATTGCCCCTCGTCCAAACCATACTTCTGCTTCGCATTGAAGTAGAGGTTCACTATAGAAATAGCACGGATGAAACGCACCGATTTGATATCCATAAACAGATCGCATCAATTAAAGCTAAATTTTGAATTAATCTGTCACAAATAAAGACGACTTTCAAATCCTGAACACAATGACGCGAAAAGATTACAGGAGAAATGAATGAGTCTACTTAGTGTCCCTTTTGTTGGAACAGGCGCAGACACGGCACTGCATGTTGTCGCGACCTTTGTTTTAATCGCAAGCGTCGCTGCAGCTGGATTTGGTTTTTGGAAGATTCACGAGCTTCCGATCAACAAAGCACACAGCAAAGATCACCATCAAATTGGACTCATTACCGCCCTCACCTGGATTGGATTTTTGTGGCATTGGGTATGGGTACTGGCCGTCATCCTCGCTTTTGTCGATATGGACAAAGCGATTATTCACCTGCGTGATACTTGGAAAGGCACGCCTGAACGCGAAGTCACTCAAGAGGAGAACGCGCAATGATTGAAGGTTTAGCGGTATGGGCGCTGTTCATCTACTTGCTGCGCATGGTGGGTATGCCTTGGAACAAAGGGACAAAAGCTTTTGCTTACCTAGGTGGTGTTTCTTGGCTGATGTTTGTGTGGGTCGGGCTGATTAACTTTACGCCGATGGATATCTCTGGCGGCTCAGTGGTGCAATCGCCACACATTCAATTGCGCCCGGACTCCAGCAACGTCAACGGTAAAGTTGAGAAAATCTACATTTCGCCCAATCAAGCAATCCATAAAGGCCAACTCATCTATCAACTGGATGACACCCCCTTTCAAATTGCGCTCAACCAAGCCCAAGTGACAAGCCAAGCCGCGCAAGTGGCACTTAAAGTGGCGCAGGAAGACATCGCCATTGCTCAGGCGAGCTATGAGGCGGCGCTGCAAGATCTTGAGACATCAAAAAGTCAGCTGGCAGCAGCGAAGGCCGACCATCAGTTACAAGCCAAAACCTTAACGCGATACGTCGAACAAAACCGAGTGGTGAAGAACACCATCACGCAGAATGACATCGACAAGCAGACAACGGCAGTGGAGCTGGCTAAACAGAACATCGTCACTTTGCAATCTTCTTTAAAGAAGAAAGAAGTCGATGCAAGCCGCGCAAAACTCGACATTACCAAAGCAGAATTAGCCGTCGAAACCCGCACGGCGGATCTTGCCAAAGCGAAAGAGCAAGTCGCGCGAGCGCAATGGGAGCTCGACAGTACCTTGGTTTACGCACCAGCCGATGGCTTTGTCACCAACTTCATTTTGCGTGAAGGGCAACGTGTTTCGATGATGCCAAGGCTGCAAATGTACACCAACGAAAAATACGTTTTGATGCGTGTTAATCACCAAGCCATTCGCAATGTCAAACCGGGACAAATGGCGGAGTTCGCCTCTTCGGTCTACCCCGGAAAAATTTTCTCTGCGGAAGTCGAAGGCATTGTCGAGGCGACTGGAGAAGCACAAGGCAACCTGCTCGGTTGGGATGACTCAGTGCGAATGACCACGGGTAAAAACCTCGCCAACAAACATCACTTTGTGCGTTTAAAAATTGATGAACCAGAAGGCTACGACTTGCCTGTCGGCTCAGTGGGCTTGGCATGGGTCAGCGGTGAAAAACCGATCGGATTCCTCGCGTTTCTCGATGTGATCCGCGGCATCATTATCCGCATGAAGTCACAACTTTACTTCTTTTATTCCATTTAAACACTCAAGGCCGTATTTTACGGCCTTACTTTCACCGCCCAATCACTTTATTTCCTCTGTACGCTTTGATTTCACTGCGCTTTCCAGTACCTTATCGAACATTATAATTTTTTCGTTTTTATTTTTTCGGGGGATACTTTGTGAGTGAATATCAGGATCTACCCTTACTGATTGAGCAGATCGCGAAAGCAGAAGATGCCGAACAGGTTGTTTTGCTTAATGACTCTATCGACTCTGGCTTAGAATCGGGTTCCATCGCTTTAATTTTAGAATCGCAACCTGTCGATGATCGTGTTCGGTTGTGGCGTGCTCTGCCACTGGAAATGCACATTGATGTGTTGACCGACATGCGTGCCGACGCACGCTATTCCGTCATCAATGCCTTGTCAGAAATTGAACTCAAGCTAACGCTAGCCAAGCTAGACAACTTATCGTTGATCGAATGGGCAGACTCTCTGCCAGAAGAGATCATCAATGAAGCCCTTTCTCTGATTGAAAAATCAGAGCTAGAGCTGTTCGATCTTGCAAACCAGTATGGTGATGACGAGCTTGGCCGCTGGGCAGAGCGAAAGATCATTACTCTCCCGTTTAATATCTCGGTTGACCGTGCAAGACGGTTGATGGAGAAATACAGCTTTGATACACCACAGCAAGTCTATCTTATCAACAAAAAGAAACAGTTTCGTGGCGTCGTCAATTACTACGAAATTCTGCGTAGTGAAGGCAGTACCATTTTAAAAAATCTGGTGATTGACCCGGTCATTCTGCTAAGCAGCAAGATGGCACTGGCGGAAGCCGTCGAAGCCGTCGAGCACAGCTCGTTGCCAGCCCTTCCGGTTGTTGATGAAGACCAAACCCTGATTGGCGAAGTGGATTGGCAGTTCGCCCTTACCACGCAAAGGGAGATTTACGAAGCGCGTTTAATGGCCGGTACTGGTATGGATGAGGGGGACGACCTGTTTGCTCCTGTGGTCAAAAGCTCTAAAAAACGTGGCGTTTGGCTCGGCATCAACTTGCTGACCGCTATCCTTGCTTCCGTCACTATCGGGTTGTTTGAAGACGTGATATCGCAAGTGGTGGCGCTGGCAGTATTGATGCCGATTGTGGCTTCCATGGGCGGCATTGCCGGTAGTCAAACACTCACGCTGATGGTTCGTGCCATGGCATTAAACCAAATTACCCCAGGCAACCGTTTTGCGCTATTTAAAAACGAGTTTGGTATTGGTGCCATTAACGGCCTTTTATGGGCGGTGATCATCGGTGGATTAGCCGCGCTTTGGTTCCAATCACCCGTTATTGGTGGCACCATTGCGCTTGCTATCGTGGTCAACATCATTACCGCTGCGATGTTCGGTGTGCTGATTCCAATCATCCTCGATAAACTGGAGCTTGATCCCGCATTAGCGGGGTCGGTTATTCTGACCACCGTCACTGACGTCGTCGGATTTTTTGCCTTTCTCGGCACAGCCAGCTTGGTCATGTTGTAAAGCACTTCATCCTGCAACTCGCTGATAAACGGAAGCTTCGTCTTCCGTTTTTTATTGAGTGAAGAAAAAACAGTACATTTATTGCCCAATTATTACATTAACCTATCAATAGCGTTTTAATTATGTTTCGCATATTGCATTTTCATTTTGCAAAGGACATTTTCCATTAAGCAACCATTGTCACAGAAACCCAGCTAAAAACGCGGTTTTTAAGACAAAACAAAGTTGGCACGCTTTCTGCTTATATAAAATTGACCCTTATTAAGCCGAGGGTCACCTAGCCAACTGACGTTGTTAGTGAACTTGATTTGTTCACAAATATATAAGCCAATCGCACCTTTTGCGGTTGGCTCTTTTTTTATCTATCTGCTCTAACTTCCCTACGAAACACTTTCCTTTCTTTGTCAAATTCTCTTAGGCTATCGAGAGATTCATTATTCAAAATCCATCATTGCAATCCATCCGTCATGCTTATGAAAACCAATTATCAACAACGTTTGATCCCTGTGATTCGCTATCTCGAGAACCACTTTGACACGCCTCTAAACCTAGAAGAAGTGGCTCGTTTGGCCCACCTTTCTCCTTACCATTTCCATCGCATCTTTAAAGCGGTCACTGGTGAGACGCTTAATGAATACTTGCGTCGCCTTCGACTGGAAAAGATTGCCAATCTGCTGTTTTACAGTAAACCCAGCGTGACTGAGGTAGCGCTAGACTATGGATTCTCCAGCTCGCAAAGCTTAGCGAAAGCATTTCGGCAGCATTTTGGACTTACGCCCTCACAGATTCGACAGTGTGAAACGCTTGAACAGTTTGCTCTGGTGCTACAAGAGAGCAAGATAGGACACACGCTGCGCAAGAATGGACACGAAGCATTCACTGAACCCTCATACACTGGAGGGGAATCACAAACATGGAGTAGCACAATGGATATTCAAACATTCCCAGCCAGTAAAATTGCCTATATTCGTGTCACTGGTGAGTACGGCAAAAACTACGAACCAGCAACACAAAAGTTATATCAATGGGCAGGACCGCGTGGTTTGGCGGGCAACACCTGTATTTTCATTTATCACGATAACCCTGAGATTACCCCTGCGGACAAATGTCGAACGGACATCTGCTTGCTCAACTGTGAAAAGGCGGAGGGCAATGGAGAGATCGAAATCAAAGACTTTCCTGGCGGTGAGTACGCGTTCATCCGTAAAACCATTACCGATAACGCGCAATATGCCACCGCGTGGGACGAGTTGATGGCACGGCTTGTCGAGCGTGGCTTAGAGTCGGATGAGCGTCCTTGCTTTGAGCTGTATCATTCCTATGATCCACAGACCCAGCACGCGGATGTCAGTTTCTGCACTGCCGTCACAGCCTAGATCGAAAGTGGGTGAGCGGCTGCTCACCCATGCTCACAAGCAAAGCGTATTAATGTTAGATAAATCATAAAAGCAAACAATAAAGCAAACGCGATACCATTCTTTATTTTTTAATATATTAAAATCCCATCCATTTGTTTTTATTGAACAAAAAACAAAAAAATCAAATGCAAACGTTTTATTATCAAAAACGCGATTGACACCAACATTTTCATCACCATAATACGCGCCGTTTACCCAAAATCTGGGTCTATAATGACTATTCTATTGTATCGTGGAGGTAAAAATGGCGGCCGATAATAACTTCAGTTTGGGCCCGGTTCCCAACTCAGCCAGAAAAGGCGTTGCGTCTTTAACCATGGTGATGTTAGGGCTCACTTTCTTCTCCGCGAGTATGTGGACGGGCGGTTCACTCGGTACTGGACTCTCATTTAACGATTTCTTCCTCGCTGTTCTCATTGGTAACCTCATCCTCGGTATTTACACTTCTTTCCTAGGTTACATCGGCGCTTCTACTGGTCTCTCTACTCACCTTCTTGCTCGTTTCTCTTTTGGCTCTAAAGGCTCTTGGCTTCCCTCAGCACTGCTTGGTGGTACACAAGTCGGTTGGTTTGGTGTTGGCGTGGCGATGTTTGCGATTCCAGTCAACAAAGCGACAGGCATTGATACCAATACCCTCATCATCATTTCTGGTCTATTAATGACAGCGACGGTTTACTTCGGTATCTCTGCGCTGATGGTGTTATCTGCCATTGCTGTACCCGCAATTGCGTTACTCGGCGGATACTCGGTAGTAGAAGCGGTAAACAGCGTGGGTGGTGTGGCTGAACTACAAAAAGTACAACCTGCGCAACCGCTGGACTTCTCTGTGGCTCTCGCCATGGTGGTTGGCTCTTTCATCAGTGCAGGGACGCTGACCGCAGACTTCGTACGATTCGGCAGAAAGCCAAAAGGCGCGGTGATGGTCACTATGGTGGCATTCTTTATCGGCAACTCACTGATGTTTATCTTTGGTGCTGCGGGCGCGGCAGTCACTGGTCAATCCGACATCTCCGAAGTGATGATTGCGCAAGGTCTGCTTATCCCGGCGATCATTGTGCTTGGTTTGAATATCTGGACCACCAACGACAACGCGCTTTACGCATCCGGTCTAGGCTTCTCTAACATCACAGGCTTGCCAAGCAAATACATCTCCATGGTGAACGGTTTGGTCGGCACGTTATGCGCACTATGGCTGTACAATAACTTTGTCGGCTGGTTAACCTTCCTGTCGCTTGCCATTCCACCCATTGGTGGCGTCATCATTGCGGATTTCTTTATCAACCGTAAACGTTATTCCAATTTCGCCGCAGCAGAGTTCCAAACCGTCAACTGGGCTGGCATTATCGCTGTAGCGATTGGAGTGGCCGCAGGTCACTTCCTTCCAGGTGTAGTACCTATCAACGCGGTACTCGGCGGCACAATCAGCTACCTGATTCTCAATCCTATTCTAAATAAAAAGAGACTGGCCGAACTGCCAGCGTAAGGAACCATCATGACAACACTATTGATCAAGAACGCAACGCTTAAGGGACAGGAAGGTCTCCAGCAAATTTTGATTGAGGATGGTCAATTCACGCGTATTGAAAACAACAATGTCGAACTCAATTACACCGGTGACGTTCTTGATGCCGAGGGCGGCATGGCGGTCGCCCCGTTCTGCGAGCCGCACATTCACCTAGACACCACGCAAACCGCGGGTGAGCCAAGCTGGAATATCTCCGGGACACTTTTCGAAGGCATCGAGCGTTGGGCTGAACGCAAAGAGACGCTGTCGATTGAAGATGTTAAATCGCGCGCGAAGCAAACGCTCAAGTGGCAAATCGCCAACGGTGTGCAACACGTTCGTACTCATGTTGACGTATCAGACCCGACGCTAATCGCGCTAAAAGCGATGGTGGAAGTGCGTGAAGAGATGAAAGAGTGGGTAGACATCCAAATCGTAGCGTTTCCGCAAGAAGGCATTCTGTCTTACCCGAACGGGAAAGAGTTGCTAGAAGAAGCGGTTCAATTGGGGGCGGATGTGATTGGTGCGATCCCTCACTTTGAGTTTACTCGTGAATACGGCATTGAGTCGCTGCATTATGTGTTTGAACTGGCACAAAAATACGACCGTTTGATTGATGTGCACTGTGATGAGATTGATGATGAGCAATCGCGCTTTGTTGAAACGCTTGCCGCACTGGCGCACAAGTTCAACATGGGTCACAAGGTAACCGCAAGCCATACAACCGCAATGGGTTCTTACAACGGTGCGTACGCCTCTCGCCTATTCCGTTTGCTGCGCATGTCGGGCATCAACTTCGTGGCAAACCCGCTGGTCAACATCCACCTTCAAGGCCGCTTTGACGATTACCCGAAACGCCGTGGTGTCACACGCGTAAAAGAGATGCTCAATGCCAACATCAACGTCTGTTTTGGTCACGATGACGTGTTTGATCCTTGGTACCCACTAGGCACTGCCAATATGCTGCAAGTACTGCACATGGGTCTGCATGTTTGCCAAGTGATGGGGTACGACCAAATCAACAACTCACTTGATCTGATCAGCACCAACTCAGCGCGTACGCTGAACATTCAAGACAAGCACGGCATTGAAGCAGGGAAACCTGGTAGCTTACTGATCCTTCCTGCGGAAAATGGTTTTGATGCAGTGCGTCGCCAAGTGCCGGTTCGTTACTCTGTTCGTCACGGTAAAGTGATTGCAGAAACACAACCTGCGACAACGCACATCCACCTTGGAGAGCGTGAACAAGTCACTTTTCAGCGCTAACATTCGCGATGCATGCTATTGAAGATGAAATTGGCCCATCGGGCCAATTTTTTCATTCAACCCCATTAATATGGAATCAATCTCACATAAATATTAAGTAATTTAATAATAAATTGTGGAATATTTGCGCACTAAAAAAATCACGACTAGTGTTAATACAACCCAGTGAACCTGAAAAGAGATAGCGAATTTTCAGAACTCACTAACAACGTCACACTCACAACTCTCATATCAATGATAATAACTCAACATTAAACGGCTCCCTTAGGAGCCGTCTTTGTTACGATTAAATTAATTATTAAGTTATTGATTTTTATTAATGATTACTTTCTTAGCGCATTGAGTTTCGCTTGAGCAATACCAAAGATAGTGTCAATGGGGTAGCTGCCATCATCGGTTGACTCGCCCGCCGGTTTGCCGGTAAAGATCTCGATTGCTTCAGTGACATGGTCAATCGCCCAAATATGGAAATCACCTTTTTCTACTGCTCTAACAATATCTGGTCTCAACATCAGATTATGCACATTCGAGCGTGGAATAATCACCCCTTGTTGATCATGACGACCTTTGATGACACACACATCAAAGAAGCCTTCGATCTTCTCGTTTACCCCGCCAATCGGCTGTGACTCACCAAATTGGTTCATCGAGCCAGTGATCGCGATATCCTGTCGGTTTGGCTGCTTGGAAAACGCCGATACGACGGCACACAACTCCGCCATACTGGCGCTGTCACCATCCACTCCCCCATACGATTGCTCAAACGTAATCGTGGTGGTCAATGGCACTTTCGCATTGCGGCCAAACACCGATGAAAGATAAGCCGACAATATCATCACGCCTTTAGAGTGAATGCTGCCACCCAAATCCACGCTGCGCTCAATATCGATCACCTCACCTTCACCATAACAGGTGGTGGCGGTAATACGGTTTGGCGCACCAAACGCATGGTCACTGGTGCTCAATACCGATAAAGCGTTCACTTGTCCCACCGCATTACCTTCGGTACGAATCAGCGTAGTGCCATTGATAAAGCCTTCCATCACGGCATCTTGCAAGCGGCTTACTCGCATTTCTTGATTGCTCAATGCCTCTTCCACATGACCAATGCGAATCATATTGGCGTTAGACTGCTTGGCCACATAGTTCGACTCACGTAGCAAATTAGCAATGTGCGCCGAATGCAATGAGAGCTTGCCTTGGTCGCCCACCAGACGCGAGCTGTGCTCAATGATGCGCGCAATGGCTTTCTTATCGCAATGCAACAGGCCATTGTCATGCACCACGCTGGAGATGAAGCGCGCGTATTGCAGTTCAGATTCCGGCGTGCGTTTCATTTCATCTTCAAAATCGGCGGTAACACGGAACAGCTCGCTGAACTCTGGATCGTAGTGTTGTAACAACTGATACGTGCGATAGTCGCCAAACAAAATGATCTTGATGTCGAGCGGAATCGGTTCCGGATCAAGTGACACCGCACCAGTCAACGTCACCTCTTTTTCTAACGAGGTAAAGCTGAGCTGACGAGAACGAAGCGCTCGTTTCAAACCATCCCACACGTACGGCTGCTCAAGCACTTTTTGTGCATCCATCAACAGCACGCCACCATTGGCTTTGTGCAAGCTACCCGCACGAATTAAGGAGAAATCGGTAAATACCGTGCCTTTGAACGTCGCGGTTTCAATCGAACCAAACAAGGTGTGATAGTTTGGTGTCTCTTCGACAACGATTGGAAACTCACCCGTCTTGCGGCTCACCAACACGTTCACTTTGTAGCGGCGCGGCAGTTTCTTATCAAGAGAAGCAGTGGCCACTTCACCTTGCTCACCCGTCTCTTCCAAAAAGATATCGGCGTTTTCGATGATGTCTTTTTGCAGTTCCGTTAAATAAGTTTTGATCTCAGGATATTGTGAATAATCGAGTTTAAGTTGCTTGATAAAGTGCGTAATCACATCGCGAGTCACATCGTCATTGAGCTTTTTGATTTTCTCGCTGTAAGACTCTTCCCACTCCGTTAAGTGGCGCACCATCGAACGAAGGTTCACTTCAAGCTCGTCGATACTGGCACCAAAGTACTCCTGCTCTTTACGGCTTAGGGCATCAAAAGTCTCTTCTGTATGCAGCTCTTCACCGTTCAACGCAACGAACTGATAATCCCCTTGCGTGGTGATGGTCAAACTGATGCCTTTCTCTTTGGCATCTTTGGTAATCCGTTCGAGCTCTTGCTCCTGCTTTTGCACCAATTGGTTTTTTAGCTTATCGGCTCGCGAATAATACATTTCGTTGTCAAACGCGAGAGGCATCGCGTTAACAAGCTTGGTCATTAACTTTTCGATATCGTTGCGAAAACGCACCCCAACACCTTGTGGCAATTTAAGCACTTTAGGTGTACGAATATCTTCAAAGTTCGCGACATAGCACCAATCATAGAGCGCATCCACATCGTGTTGATGGCGGTTTAAGTAGCGCAAAATCATCGTGCGCTTACCCAGTCCATTCTGACCAATGGCGTAGATGTTGTACCCTTTTTCCTTGATTGACATAGCAAACTCAACCGCTTTTTGTGCTCGCTCTTGCCCTACAATCTCGTCAATCGGAGCCAACTCCTTGGTTGACTTACATGGCAGTTGCTCTAACTCAGCTACAGAATAGAGTTGTGCTGCAGATAATCTTTGAATCGCCATCGCTGCCTCCTTGTTTCTTGTTCTTGTCTTTCTTCCCAGTTAGCTCAATCCATTCATCGCTGATATTGAGCTCTCAGGAGGTTCTTTTCTCCACACTACCTCAAGTCTAGTCGGAATTAATAGAATTTTTAGTGACTTATGCAACACGCCAGCGTAAGTGAGCAGAAATGCAGCAATTGTTAATCAATAAAATCAAATGATATAAATTTGCATTTGATAATAATTTTCATTTAAACTTCAAGAATCGCGTTTTAGACAGGAGAGTAACGTGAACATCGAACAATGCTGGATGCGCTTTCTTAAAGCCCAAGAGTTAATGGAACAAGGTCATTGGCCGGAAGCTCATCACTTATTCAGTGAAGTGCTTACTTACTTGCCTACCCATATTCAGGCAGCCGCGCATGACTGTGAACTCAAACCGTGTCAGCTCGTTTGTTTACTCAGCGGATTACGTGACGCCAGTATCATGCAGTCAGAACTGTATAACCGTATGGGGCTCTATCAAGACGCTTTTTCTACCCTCAACAACACCTATGCTCTGTTCCAATTTGTGGCACTGGAGCAAAGTGAACTCATTCAACGTGTGCACTCCATGTTAAGCAAACATTGCGATGATTTGCTCTCGTACATGACGGCATTTTGCCGAGCACAGCGAAATGCGCAATGGATGCTGGAGTTAGATCAAGTCAACCGCGCTCACGCGCAGTTTGCAACGCTACAACTTTTTCATGGTAGCGCTCCACAGCACGCTACTCGCGTCCTTAACTAAGACAAGGAATTACAATGTCATCAAGAACCATTCTTACGGTGAACAACCTCTCGGTCAGTTTTAAGACCAACGATGGAATCGTCGATGCAGTTAAGAATGTTAGCTTCGATCTCCAAGCCGGAGAAACCCTCTCGATTGTTGGTGAATCTGGCTCTGGCAAGTCTGTCTCTTCCAGTGCTTTGATGAAACTGTTGCCCAATAACGCGATTGTCCATCCGGATTCATCGATTTTATTTGAAGGGGAATCGATTCTTGAGAAATCGGAGCAAGCGATGCGCAAGGTCCGAGGCGATCGCATCGGCATGATTTTCCAAGAGCCAATGACATCACTCAACCCATACATGCGTGTGGGCATCCAAGTTGCCGAAGCGATGATGTGCCACCGTAAGGTGACGCAAAAACAAGCCAAACACCGAGTGCTGGAGTTGTTCGAACTCGTTCATTTACCCAATCCGCAACAGGCTTATTCAAAATTCCCTCACGAATTTTCTGGCGGTCAATTGCAACGCATCATGATCGCAATGGCGTTGATCAATGAACCGGAAATTTTGATTGCAGATGAACCCACCACGGCATTAGATGTCACGGTGCAAGCGGAAGTACTCTATCTGATCAAAGAGATTCAAGCCAAGATGGGCATGGCGATTTTGTTCATCACCCATGATCTGGGCGTGGTAAAACACTTTGCCGATCGCGTGCTGGTGATGTGCAAAGGGGAAGTCGTTGAAGAAGGGAGCACACAAGCGTTGTTTGCCAACCCTCAGCACGACTACACCAAGATGCTGATCAATTCGATTCCTAAAGGAAGCAAAGAAGCGCTTGATGAATCTGCCCCGATGCTGCTCAAAGCGCAAGACATTCGTGTTAAGTTTCTCGTTAAACCTCACTTTTTACCGAGTCGAAACCAATATTTTGAAGCGGTTAAGGGGATCTCCTTACAACTAAAACAAGGGGAAACCTTAGGCATCGTCGGCGAATCTGGCTCGGGGAAATCCACGCTTGGTAGAGCGCTGATCGGGTTACTGCCTTCCACTGGTGAGATCGAATTTCAAGGTCAATCACTTGCTCAATTGAGCGAAAAAGCGCGTTTCGACCTCAAGAAACAAGTACAGATGGTGTTCCAAGACCCGTATGGTTCGTTGTCTCCCCGCATGACAGTGGGCGAAATCATCACCGAAGCGTTGACGGTTCACCGCCCAGAGCTAAGCAAGCAGCAGCGTATGAGCATGGCACGCGAAGCGCTGAAAGAAGTGCGTTTGGAGCCGACATCGATTAATCGTTATCCGCATGAATTTTCCGGAGGCCAACGTCAACGCATTGCGATTGCACGGGCGTTGATCCTCAAACCTGCGTTTATTCTGCTCGATGAACCCACCTCGGCGCTGGATCGCTCTGTTCAGCTTACGGTCATCGACCTGCTTAAAGATCTGCAGAAAAAATACAACATCGGTTATCTATTTATCAGTCATGATCTTTCGGTGGTTAAAGCCTTGTCTGATCGCGTCCTGGTGATGCAAAAAGGTGAAGTGATGGAGCAAGGCAGTGCTGACGATATTTTCCACCAGCCGCAAAGTGACTACACCAAAAAGCTCATCAGCGCGTCGTTTGATCTCGATGAGCCACAGATTGAAGAAGTCGCTTAAGTCGACTCAAACGAGGACCAACTCGCAAGTTCACATTACAACGTCAATGGAAAAAGTGGAACATGGCTGTTCTTTGGCTTGGCCGCCAACCCAATAGTGACTTGGGCTGAAAATAAGCGTCACAAACAAAAATGCCGCGAACATATCGCGGCATTTTTACATCCCTTAGATGAATAAACGGATTACTTTAATGCGGTGATTCCCATATTGAACAACGTAAACGCATAGATATCCGCGGAGAGATCAATCATTTTACTCATCGGCATACCCGCGCCGTGCCCTGCATTGACATCAATTCGGATCAGTACCGGATTCGCACCTTGGTGCTTCTCTTGCAGCTCGGCAATGAACTTATAAGAGTGCGCAGGCACAACACGATCATCGTGATCGGCCGTGGTCACAAGGGTTGCTGGGTAGGCTGTGCCTTCCTTCACGTTGTGTACCGGAGAGTAGCCCAACAAATACTGGAACATTTCTTCACTTTGCGCCGAGGTGCCGTAGTCGTATTTCCAACCTTCACCAGAGGTGAAAGTGTGGTAGCGCAGCATATCCAACACCCCAACTGCAGGCAGTGCCACTTTGAACAGATCTGGTCGCTGAGTCATACAGGCGCCCACAAGCAAACCACCATTTGAACCACCACGAATCGCCAAATAGTCCGAACTGGTGTATTGCTGTTCAATTAAATATTCTGCGGCGGCAATGAAGTCATCAAACACATTCTGCTTTTGCAATTGCGTTCCAGCATTATGCCAAGCCTTACCGTATTCACCGCCACCACGTAAGTTAGCGACCGCATAAACGCCACCCAACTCTAGCCAACTCGCCACCATGCCTGAGAAGGCAGGCGTCAAACTGACATCGAAGCCACCGTAACCATAGAGAATCGTCGGATTTTTACCGTTGAGTTCAATCCCTTTCTTATAAGAGATGATCATCGGGATCAAGGTGCCATCTTTCGATGGGTAGAACACCTGTTGAGATTCGTATTGGTGACGATCAAACGGCGCTTTAGACTCTTGGAACACCTGCGATTCACCGCTGTTCACATCCAGCGAGAAAATCGTCGGCGGTGTGACGTAATTGGTGAATGTGTAGTAGAGCGTGGTTTGGCTTTTCTTCCCTTCGAGCCCCGTTGCGGTGCCTTCGCCGGGCAGCGTAATTTCTCGAACTTTTTCCCCTTGGTAGCTGTACTGCACGACTTTTGACAGCACATCAACCATGTAGGTCGCAAAAAGATAACCACCTGCCGCAACCACCTCGAGAGGCTGATCTTGCTCGGCGATTAAATCACGCCATTGACCACTTTCAATGTCCACACTCACTACTTTACCGTTTGGCGCATCCAAGTTGGTGTAGAGAAGAAACTCACGATCGGTCGAATCCAGCAAATGCGTATCAGAGTCAACGTGATCCAACAAGGTGTAAATCTGGCGCTCATCACTTTGCAGATCGACATAAAACAAGCGGTTACCCGACGTTGACTCGTGGCCACTGATTACCAAGTAGCGATCGTCTTCGCTTGTCTGTCCATAAACGTAGCGATGCAGTTCGCCTTCCGCCTCGCCGAAAACCAACACATCATCGGATTGTGGCGTGCCCAGTTGATGGTAATAGAGTTTGTGCTGTTCTGTTCTGGCTGACAGCTCGCTGCCTTGCGGCTTGTCATAACGCGAGTAGTAAAAGCCTTGATTGCCCAACCACGACACACCGGTAAATTTCGCGTCGACGATTTCAGGTTCGATTTGCTCACCTGTTTCGGCATTGAGCACAAAAATCTTACGCCAGTCACTTCCCCCTTCAGAGATAGTGTACGCCACCAGCGAGTCATCTTTTGAGAAAAACACGCCAGAAAGTGAGGTCGTGCCATCGTCAGAAAACCCGTTCGGGTCAAGAAATACCTGCGCAGCTTCGTCACCTTTGCGGCGATAGAGGACACTTTGATTTTGTAAGCCGTCATTTTTGTAGAAGTAGGTGTATTCCCCATACACAAAAGGCTGAGAAGATTTTTCGTAATCTTGACTCGCGGCGATTTGCTCTCTGAGTTGCTGGCGAAAACCAATCTGGCCTAGATAGTCAAATGTGATGGCGTTTTGCCCTGATACCCACTCTGTGGTTTCTGCACTGCGATCGTCTTCTAACCAACGATAGGGATCGGCCACCGCATGGCCAAAGTAATGATCAACAATTGGGTCTTTACGAGTTTTGATATATTGCATAACGTCCTTGTGACTCTTTGTGTGAAGCTCTTTCTATAAAAAGCATGAAGGCCAAATGGCCTTCATGCTTTAGGGTTTGCTTATGGTTGTAATGAGAATAATTTTCACCCCTTAACTTAGGGCTTACTACGCGGTTTTCAAGGTAAAGATTGCAACATTTCTTGAAATGATGACTCAATCGCAATTTATTACTTATCATCAATCAAAGTCAGCGCCTCTCAACATCAGCAACACTCAAAAATAGTGGGAAATGGTCAGGTAACGCTCTCGAATATGTTCAATTAATAAACGCACTTTATTCGGTGGCTGGCGAGTGAACGGATAGACCGCATAGATGCCCAATTTTTTACCAACTTGTTCTGGAAAAATATCCACCAGCTGACCATTACGAAAATCGTGGTACACCAAGCAGCGAGGAACATAGGCAATACCATGGCCACCTAACGCCGCTTTGCGCAAAGCCGTTGCGTTGTCGGTCGAAAAACACCCTGCCACTCGCACAATGTAGTTGCCTTTTTCCCCCTTAAACTCCCACTCTGACGCCCCTGTGGTTTGGTAGGCATACTGCAAACAGTTGTGTTGAGTTAAATCGGAAGGGATTAGCGGTTTACCATGTTTGGCAATGTAAGAAGGAGAAGCGCACACCACCCATTGAGAGTCGAGAATGTGCCTAGCAATCAAGCTGGAATCCTCAAGATAGCCGGTGCGAATGACCAGATCATAGCCGCCTGACACGAGGTCAACAAATCGGTTATCTAACGACATATCGACGGTTAATCCTGGGTGCTGGTTACAAAATTCGGCAACCGCATCCGCCAATATCAAATCTCCCGAAATCGTCGGTACCGACATTTTGATATGGCCACTGACATTCTCTCCAAAGCCTGCAACGGCATCCATAGCCTCCTGAGTGGCTTGCTTCACATTTTTGGCACTATGCAGTAACGCCTTGCCCGCCTCGGTCAGGGTTAATTTTCGCGTTGTTCGATATAATAATTGAGCGCCAATTTCTTCTTCAAGTCGCGCAATTCTTTTGCTAACTACCGAATTTGTAAGGCTATTTTCTTCAGCCACCTTACTAAAGCTGCCCTGTTCAACCACTTGGCTAAATAAGATTAAGTCATCTGCACGCATTGGATTATGTCATTTTTGGAAAGAATGATTTTCATTATTTCCCTATATCAATAAAAAATAAAGGGGTAAATTCACACAGCATTAACAACGGAGTTACAAATCAATACGCTTTACCTGTGTAAAAAACAGGCCCGATGGATATCAAAGATACGACACGACACAAAACCATTATCCCCACTTTCTACTACCTTGTAGTCACGGGCATCATCGGTTTGACACTGATTTACGGTTTGCAGATCACCGATGCACTCATGACACCGTAGATAGCCAGATTCATAACGACAACGAGTGGCAGGTGCAACCTGCCGCCAAACCAATATGGCGTAGCGGTCGCATACCCCGACAACCATAGCGTAGTCACTGCGCTATCCGCTGACCACTACGCCATTCTTTACACGGGAGCACTGCCAATGCGTATTTATCCGGCAAAACCTGACAAAGTTTATTTCTACGCCACTTGCCTCGTCGACATGTTTGACCCAGAAGCAGGGCTCGATGCCATGACACTACTCGAGCAGCAAGGCATTGACGTTATCTTTGTTGAAAAACAAACCTGCTGCGGCCAGCCAGCTTACTCTTCTGGATACGATGAAGAAGCCAAACAAGTTGCCCTCAGCCAAATTGAATTATTTCCGCAAAGCTACCCCGTGATTGTGTTATCGGGATCGTGTGGCGGTATGATGCATCATCATTACCGACGTCTTTTTAAAGGCGATTCGCACGAAGCCCAAGTGAGCCAATTCTGTGACCGAGTTTTTGAGCTCACCGAATTTCTCGTCAATGTGTGTCGTGTCAAGCTCAATGACCAAGGTCAACCAACCTCAGTGGTAATGCACACGTCCTGCGCGGCTCGTCGGGAAATGAATGTGCATGTCACCGCAACAGAGCTGCTTTCACAACTCAATAATGTTGAACTGCGCATGCAAGATTACGAAAGCGAGTGCTGCGGCTTTGGCGGGACATTCTCTGTTCGTCATCCCAACATTTCTCAAGCCATGGTGGAAGACAAAACTCGCCATATCGAGGCTACTGCCGCTGAGACACTCGTTAGCGCAGACTGGGGCTGCTTGCTCAATATCAACGGGGCATTTGAATATCAAGGTAAAGCGATCAAAGGTCGCCACTTGGCCAGTTTTCTACTCGAACGAACTGGGGGGAAAGCCTAATGTCACAAACTCCGCAACAGTTCCATCAGCAAGCCAAAGTCGCACTCGCGGACCCGCAGCTCAGAGCCAATTTCCGTGGTGCGATGGATTATCTGCGCGACAAACGTAAACTCGCCTTTGCCGATCCTGCCGAGGAAAAAGCGATTCGAGATCTGGCGGAAGCCATTCGTCAACGCTGCTTAAGCAAGTTACCGCAACTGCTAGAAAAGCTTGAGTTCAACTGCTATCGCAACGGTATTCATGTCCATTGGGCAGAAAATGCTGACGAAGCCAATAGCATCATTGCCAGCATTGCTAACGCTCATCAGGCGAAAATGATCATCAAAGGTAAATCGATGGTCAGCGAAGAGATTGAGATGAACCATGAGATGGCGAAACTGGGGATTGAGTGCTTAGAGAGTGATATGGGGGAATACATCGTCCAACTCGACGGCGATAAACCTTCCCACATCATCATGCCAGCCATCCACAAAAATAAGCAGGAAGTGAGTGATACCTTCGAGAAAAATCTCGACAACTTCACGCCAACAACCGATGTAGATACCTTGATTCAAACTGGCCGCCAGCGCTTACGACAAAAATTTCACGATGCCGATATTGGTTTATCTGGCGTCAACTTTGCCGTTGCAGAAACAGGCACCTTGTGTTTGGTGGAGAACGAAGGGAACGGGCGCATGTCCACCACCGTGCCGAATGTTCACATTGCGATTACTGGCATTGAAAAGGTGGTGGAGTTTTTGACCGATGTGCCGCCGCTCTACAGCGCATTAACCCGTAGTGCGACCGGGCAAGCCATTACCACCTATTTCAATATGATTACCTCACCACGTAAAAATGGTGAAAAAGATGGCCCACAAGAAGTGCATTTGGTGCTACTTGATAATGGCCGCTCACAAGCTTATCAAGATGAAGAGTTACGCAAAACGCTGCAATGTATTCGCTGTGGCGCCTGCATGAATCACTGCCCTGTTTACACCAAAATTGGCGGCCATGCCTATGGCACCGTCTATCCCGGCCCTATTGGTAAGATCATCTCTCCTCATTTACTAGGATTGGAAAAAACACAGGATCTTGTTACCGCATCAAGCCTTTGCGGCGCTTGTGGAGAAGTATGCCCGGTACGCATCCCCATTCCTGAAATGTTGCAACGCCTGCGACGAGAAGCGAAAAATGATCCCATGCCAAACCATGCTCCACTTCGCGGCCAAAACGCGGCGCACAGTGGGTTGGAAACGGCAGCAATGAAAGGCTTTGCTTACGCCGCGAGCCATCCCTCGCTCTACCATGCAGGCACGGCCATCGCCAGCAAAATGCGTAACCTACTTCCGGCAAATCTCGGCCCTTGGACACAATGCCGCACTGCGCCAAAACCGGCAGAAAAATCCTTACACCAATTGATGGCAGAAAAACGCAAAAGAGGTGAATCATGAGCCATGCGAAAAACAACATACTCAATCGCCTCAAAGCCGCCAACGCGATTGAAAAAAGTTCTGCGCACTTGAGTTATCAACCGTGGGGACACGAACAGAATGTCACTCAGGATGAAAAAGTGCGCCGCTTCATCGCTGCCATGGAAGCCAGCCACGCCGAAATGCACACAATAGAAGCGTCGCAACTCGAATCCACCATCGCGCGTATTGTGTCAGACAAAGCATGTCAAACCGCCGCTATTGGCACGGATGGAGAATACATTCACGCCTTTCGCAACGGACTCACTCAAGTGAAAGTGGTGGAATTTGAACGCCACATTGAAGAATGGAAAAGTGAGCTTTTTAACCAAATCGATGTCGGTATTACTCATGTTTTAGCCGGTATTGCAGACACTGGTGCTTTGGTGTTGTGGCCAAGCGAATATGAGCCAAGAACCTTGTCCTTGGTGCCTCCTAAGCACATCGCCGTGATCAAACAGTCGACTCTCAAGTGCAATTTCCTTGAGGTCATGGTGGAGCAAGAGTGGGCACATCATATGCCGACCAATGCACTGTTGATTTCTGGCCCGTCTAAAACGGCTGACATCCAACAAACTCTGGCCTATGGCGCGCACGGACCAAGTGAACTCGTGGTGTTATTACTTACCGATCAATAAGCGAAAAACGTAACCTCAGCCTCATCGTTGAGGTTTTGTTTCTCAGCCATTGTGACGTTTTCATACAAACATGGCACGATGCTTTAGCCCAAATAGAAAACATCAAGAGCAAATACGTCGCAGCAATGTAAAAACATAAACCGAAAAACGCTGCAAAACAAAGGAAGCAATGATGGTCAATAACTTAGATAACGCCACCTATCAAAAACTGGCTGCGGTGTTTGCTACCCGCATTGAACAAGAGCGGATCATTACCCAAGAGGCCAAACGCTTAGCCTACGGCACCGACGCCAGTTTTTATCGTTTAGTGCCAAAGATCGTCTTACGACTCAAGGATTTGCAAGAAGTCATTTTTGCCATTCAAAGTTGCCGCGAGCTCCATGTTCCCTGCACGTTTCGCGCCGCGGGTACCAGCTTGTCTGGGCAAGCGGTCTCTGACTCAGTGCTCATCACCCTAACCGACGATTGGCGTGGTCACGAGATTGTCGACGATGGCAATAAGATCATTCTTCAACCTGGCGTAATCGGGGCGGATGCCAATCGATACTTGGCCCCTTTTCAGCGCAAAATTGGCCCCGATCCCGCTTCGATTAATACCTGCAAAATCGGCGGCATAGCGGCCAATAATGCCAGTGGCATGTGCTGCGGCACCGCGCAAAACTCTTACCGCACCGTAGATAGTATGAAGATCGTTTTTAGTGACGGCACCATACTGAACACCGCTGATGAAGCCAGCATCGCCGCCTTTAAGCAAAGCCACGCTTCGCTCGTCTCCGGCATCGAAGCGCTTTGCCAACAAGTGGCTGATAATAAAGAATTATCAGATAAAATTAAGCACAAGTATCGTCTTAAAAACACCACAGGTTACGCTCTTAACGCCTTGGTGGATTACCAAGATCCGATTGAAGTCATTGAACACTTGATGATTGGTTCAGAAGGCACCTTAGGTTTTATTGCCGAGATCACCTATAACACCGTCATTGAGCACCCCAATAAAGCCTCGGCGTTGTTGGTCTTTGCGACCATTGAAGAAGCCTGTCGTGCCGTAACGACGTTATCCAAATTACCTGTGGCAGCCGTCGAACTGATGGATGGGCGCGCCCTGCGTTCTGTTGCCGACAAAGCGGGCATGCCCAGCTTTATTCCATCGTTGGATCTCGAAGCCGCGGCCATTTTGGTTGAGTCTCATGCAAGCTGCCAAACAACGTTAGATTTACAATGTAAATCTGTTATGGATGCATTGGCAGAGTACACCATCATTGAATCCGTGCCGTTTACCAGCGATGCTGCGACCGTTGCGACACTATGGGGAATTCGCAAAGGCATGTTCCCTGCCGTAGGGGCAGTACGTGAAGTCGGCACCACGGTGATTATCGAAGACGTTGCTTTCCCAGTGGAAAACTTAGCTAACGGCGTGCGTGATTTACAAGCCTTGTTTGATCGTTTCCAATACGGTGAAGCGATCATTTTCGGCCACGCTCTTGAAGGTAACTTGCACTTTGTTTTCACCCAAGGGTTTGACAGCCAAACAGAAATTGACCGCTACGGCAAGTTTATGGATGAGGTTGCGGAGTTGGTTGCGGTCAAATATCAAGGCTCGCTTAAAGCAGAACATGGTACAGGCCGTAACATGGCCCCCTATGTCGAGCTAGAATGGGGCCGTGAGGGCTACCAGTTGATGCAACAGATCAAGACGATCTTCGATCCGCAAGGTCTGCTCAATCCTGGGGTCATCATCAATGATAATCCCCACTCGCATATAGAAAACCTCAAACCCATGCCTGCTGCCGATCCCTTGGTGGATCGCTGCATTGAATGCGGATTTTGTGAACCCGTTTGCCCTTCGAGAACACTGACGCTTTCTCCTCGTCAACGCATCGTGCTCTATCGAGAATTGCAGCGCAGAGAACGGGCAGGTGAAAAAACTCAAGCCAGCGAGTTAGAGAAAGTTTTTGAATATCAAGGTATTGATACCTGCGCAGCAACCGGTTTGTGTGCCGATCGCTGCCCAGTTGGCATTAATACTGGCGATTTGGTGAAAAAGCTTCGCACCGCTAAGTATCAGAAGTTTACCCCCATTGCCAAATGGACTTCGGACCATTTCAGCACCACAACCGCCATTGCCAGAAATGGTCTACGTGCTAACCAGTTAGCGAGTAAGGTGATTGGTGCACCAACGGTGGGCAAACTCACCAATGGCTTACGCTCACTGACCAAAGGGTCGACACCCATTTGGTATCCAGAGTACCCTACTGCCAATCAACACTCACTTGGTAACAGCGCATTTCCTATCACTGCAACAGAGAAGAAAGTGGTATACATGCCTTCATGCGCCAGCCGTAACATGGGGCAACAGGCAGATGCAACGGATCAACGGCCACTGACAGAGGTGACATTGTCACTTATAAAGAAAGCAGGATACGAAGTGATCATCCCTGCGCAATTGAGCAATCAATGTTGTGGCATGCCATACGACAGCAAAGGAATGAACGAATTAGCAACAAACAAAGCCAGGCAGTTGGAAGAAGTACTGTGGCAGGCAAGTCGAGAAGGGACCTATCCTGTGCTGATGGATACCAGCCCTTGTGCCAAACGCAGCATTGAGCAGTTTAGCCAACCCATGGAAGTGCTTGAGCCGACAGGCTTTGTCAGCAAGTATCTCTTACCACATCTCGACATTACCCCACTCAACGAAACCGTCATGTTACACGTCACTTGCAGTTCAAGACGCATGGGGCTGGAAAATGCCATGATAACGTTAGCCAACGCGTGCGCATCCCGCGTCATTGTTCCTGAACATATTCAATGTTGTGGCTGGGCTGGCGATAAAGGATTCACCACCCCAGAACTCAACGCCGCCGCAGTTCATCCGTTAAAAGCGCAAGTGCCCAGTGATTGCCAGCGGGGCTTTAGCAATAGCCGCACGTGTGAAATTGGTTTGTCGCATCACAGTGGCATACCTTATCAATCCATTCTCTACCTGGTTGATGACGCCTCTGCCCCAAAAAGCTAAGCTTGTTTTCCCTCATGGCCCTGTTTAGGGCCATTTTTTGTTGTTCGCAATTTTGTATTGAGGTGGGCATACTAGGCCAAACTGGACACTCAGCAGAGAATACGGGAAAAAACATGACCGAATCGAAGCAACTGATTGCTGAACTAAAAACTCAACTCAAACTGAACGGCGTGCACTATAGCGACATCGCTAAGGCCTTAGATCTTAGTGAAGGTTCGGTGAAACGCTTACTGGCAGAAGGCAACAACATCAGCTTGGCGCGTTTGGAACGTATATGCCAGCTTATCGACCTAGAGATGAGTGAGTTATTTAAGCTCGCCTATGCCCCAAAACAGGGGTTAACGGCGCTCAGTTATCAGCAGGAAAAAGAGCTGATTGACGACAAAGCACTGCTACTGGTCGCGGTGTGCGTCGTGAATGGCTACACCTTTAAACAGATAGCCGAACAATATCAGTTCAGTGAACCAGATCTCATACAAAAGTGCGCGCAACTCGATCGTCTTGGTATCATCGAACTGCAACCCAACAACCGCTTTAAATTGAAGCTTACCAAGCAGTTCGCCTGGATTGCCGGTGGCCCCATTCAATCGTTTTTCCAGCAGCAAGTGCAACACGCCTTTTTCAACAGCTATTTTTCCGCAGAGGATGAAAAGCTGGTGATGGCAACAGGGCTAATGTCATTACCCAGCAACCAGAAAATGCAACAGAAAATGCAAAAACTGGTCGGCGAGTTCTACGCCGCCTGCCAAAGTGATAACGAACTGGATATCAAAGATCGTCACGGAACATCCTTGGTGCTCGCGATACGCCGCTGGACTTTTCCTCTATTCGCCGAACGAGAAGCAAACGTGAGCCAGCGTAAAAAGTAACAATAGATCGCATTTCGGGTAACAACAGACGTTACTTTTGTTGCGGTTATCGCGCCTAAAAGGGATTTGCGGCACTCTGCCTGCCATTGGAACGTAGTAAAGCTACGCACTCATGGAGGCTACAATGTTTTTATCGCGTCGATTTTTCCCTTACTTCTGCACTCAGTGCTTGGGTGCCCTCAACGATAATGTCTATAAGAATGTGTTACTGCTGATGGTCACTTATAGCCAAGTGGAGCAGCTTCCACTGCCCATTGACTTATTTGTGAATCTCGCGGCAGGCTTATTCATCTTACCTTTCCTTCTTTTTTCAGCTCATGCTGGGCAAGTCGCTGACAATATGGACAAGGCACGATTAATTAAGCGCCTCAAACAGATTGAACTGTTGGTGATGGGCTGCGCCACCATTGCCATTTTGACGCAAAGCTACATCGCGATGTTGATTCTGCTCTTTCTCACCGGGACTCAATCTGCCTATTTTGGCCCAGTTAAATACTCCCTGCTTCCACAAGCACTCAAAGCCAACGAATTAGTCAAAGGCAATGCTTGGGTAGAGATGGGCACCTTCGTTTCTATTTTACTCGGCACACTCACCGCAGGCGTGCTGATTGCGCTAGAAAATGGGCTCTACATTACCGCAGGCTTAGTATTGGTGCTGGCGTTGCTTGGCGTTGTCAGCAGCCAAAAAATGCCCGCACTACCATTGCAAACACCTGCTAAAAAAGTACAGTTCAAACCTATTTCTGGCTTAGTGAGCACGCTAAAGAATGCGCAGAAAAATCGTGGAATCTGGATGGCGATCTTAGCCATCAGTTGGTTTTGGTTTTTAGGCGCCACCTACCTGACTCAGTTCCCCAACTTCGCAAAAACACACCTCTATGCAGATAGCACGGTCGTTTCTGTGTTGCTGGCACTGTTTTCCATTGGCGTCGCTACGGGTTCATGGCTGTGTGAAAAACTCTCTTTTGATCAAGTGGAACTCGGTATTCTGCCTTTTGGCATTGCCGGCCTTACCGTGTTTGGTGGTGACCTACTTTTTGCTCTGCCTAACCCGGCACAGTTTCCATCCGCCTATTGGCAAGCGGCTGATTTCGTCCAGAACGCTCAGCACTGGCACGTAATGGCGGATCTTTTTATGGTGGGAGTCAGCGGTGGGCTTTTCATCGTTCCACTGTACGCTTTCATTCAATCTCGTGCAGAGGATGGCGAATGTGCGCAAGCTATTGCGGCCAATAACATCATGAACTCGCTATTTATGGTGGCATCCGCAGCACTCTCCATCTTCGTCTTAACTGTGGTAGAGCTGAGCATTGTACAATTGTTCGCCTTGTTGGCACTGATGAACTTGGCCATCGCCATTTATGTTTACCGCCAAGTACCCGAGTTTACCCAGCGATTTATCAGCTATCTGATTAGTCACATCATGTATCGAGTGACGATTAAGGGTCGTAGCGGCATTCCCCAACAAGGAGCAGCGCTGCTGGTTGCGAACCACGTGAGTTACGTTGATGCACTGATCTTAATGGGTATTTCACCACGCCCGATTCGCTTCGTCATGGCAAAAGGCATAGCAGAGATCCCACTACTGAAATATGTGTTCCGCCATGCAGGCGTGATTCCCATCTGCTCGCCGAAAAAATGTGAAAAAACCTATCAAAATGCGTTTAAACAGATTGCTCAAGCCTTAAATAACGGAGAACTCGTTTGCATTTTTCCTGAAGGTCGCCTGACAGCGGACGGCTGCTTGGGCGAGTTTAGACCCGGTGTGGAAACGATTCTCAAAGACAATCCTGTCGCTGTTATTCCCGTAGGGCTAGTTGGACTATGGGGCTCCTTTTTCAGCCATAAACATGGGCATGCACTCACCTCTTTGCCACGTCGATTCTGGTCGAAAATCAGCGTTAACGTTGGCGAAGCGATAGAAGGCACAGACGCCAACCGACATCAACTGCAACAAGAGGTACAAAAGTTGGTTGCTGTACCCTGTTCACAGTAAGCCATTATTTTTGATGAGATAATCTAGATATTAGGTCGCCCCAAGTAGCTTGGCATTACAGGTAGCTAGGGAATAAGGGATGGAGAGTGAAGCGATGAAAATCATTATATTACACGGTTTATATATGCATGGTTTAGTCATGCAACCTCTCAGCTTGCGCCTAAAAAAATTGGGCTATCAAACACAAACGCTCACCTACAACACGGTCAATATTGATGAAGAAAAAGTTTTCCAATCCATAGACAAAGCGCTCAGCACTACGACGGAGAATGTGTTGGTTGGCCATAGTTTGGGAGGCTTGATGATCAAACATTATCTTGCCTCACGTCGCCCTACCCTTCAGCGAATCTCACATGTGGTGGCCATAGGGTCACCGCTCAAAGGCGCTTCCATCGTAACAAAAATTCAGGAGCTTGGTTTAGGTGCGATGCTTGGCAATTCGCCAAAACATGGGCTCAATATGCATGAAGATATTTGGGATTTCCCTCAGAAGCTTGGCAGTATTGCAGGCACGATTCCATTGGGTGCAAGACCCTTCTTACTGATGGATACACAGACAATGTCTGATGGGACGGTCACGGTGGAGGAGACAAAGATCTCAGGTATGACTGACCACGTTTTGACGAAAAATAGCCATACCAGCATGATATATAGCCGCTATATTCCAGACCAGATTAATCATTTCATACATAACTCTTGTTTTAAAAAAAATGAAAACACTAATTAATCAATCGCTAATTAAACGCATTGGTTAAAATTTATTGAATATACTTATGGAAATTAATATTAATTTTACATATTATCTCACCCGGTTATAAAACAGCGTTCAAAACCAAGATGCTCGGCCAAAGCGGTTAAGGACTAGGCAGTTTATGACTAAAGCATAGAAACTGTATTGTCGACTCTCAACAAAATAATTCACTAAGAGAACATCGACAACCAAGGTCTGCTTATTTGCTCTATGGTTCGCCATCGACAGATAAGCAGACCTTATTAGAACAAAAAATGGAAAGTGAAACTCGACACATTGTCGCTGATGCTATTGAGCCTTACGGTTTGGTTTTTCATCATCTCTCGATATGAATCAGTCGGCTAAAAAACTCGAGAGTGGCCAGCTTCTAGTGGCCTTAGTGTCCAAAAAAGAGACCAAACGCGCAAAATTAAAGCAAACAAAATGCGAAATGGCTAGAAATCAAGCAAACGAACTTTTTCCACTTTACATCAACCACGCTTCCCCCTATTATCTCGGCCCATGGAGAGATGGCTGAGTGGTTGAAAGCACCGGTCTTGAAAACCGGCGTACGTTAATAGCGTACCTAGGGTTCAAATCCCTATCTCTCCGCCACATTGCATTGTTGAGCTAATGCTGAACAATTTGCCTCGATAGCTCAGTCGGTAGAGCAGAGGATTGAAAATCCTCGTGTCGGTGGTTCGATTCCGCCTCGAGGCACCACTTATTTAAGTTGTGCCTGATACAACAACAGAATAGTTCCTCCTTAGCTCAGTCGGTAGAGCGACGGACTGTTAATCCGCAGGTCGCTGGTTCGAGCCCAGCAGGAGGAGCCACATTATAAAAGCCTCATCGAAAGATGAGGCTTTTTGCTATTCTGCGTATGGGAACTACGACGGAAGCTGAGCAGTTAAGTTATAACTAATCGCAGAAGCAACGAGTTCTTCACAGACTGCATGACCACAACGCTCATCGTTCCACTCTCCATCAACGCCATGACATTTTTCTTCATGACCCAAGTAAACATCAACGCCATTGCTTTGAATGTGGGTATAGAGAGAATGCAGTAAATGATCAATGTTTGTTTTCTCCTCCCAAAGCTGACAATTGCTTTCAGGAATCAACGCATCACCAATAAAGATCGCTTCGCCAATTTTAAAAGTCACATCCGAGGCAGAGTGACAAGGTGTGTTGATCACTTCTAGATCAGACTCACCAAACTCTAGATGCTCTTGATCCATAAGGAAGTGTTCAAACTCATACAACTCTTTAAGAGCTAACTCATCTTTCCAGCAGGCATAGACTTTCTTCGCCCCTTCAGCCACGTTGATGGGCGCTTGTAGCTTCTCGCTCAGGTAGAATGACCCCGTTAAGTGATCGGCATGAATGTGCGTTTCAAAAATCGCCACCACGCTTAAATGGTTATCATGTATGTGCTGCAAAATCTTATCGGCCGATTCAAAACTTATTTGGCCAGTGTTGAGGCAATAGTCCGCCACAGGGTCAATAATAATTGCCTGATTCGTTCCGATATCCGAAACAATATAGCTAATGGTTCCTGAAACAACATGATGAAACTCTTGAATAAGCTGCCCTGCCATTGCGTCCTACTCCAAAACGTTCCGAAGCTACATATTGAGTCTAGAAGAGAGTCGATGACTGGCAAGAAAAATTTGGTTAAATCAAAATCAGCAGAACGCTAAATGGCATGATGCAAATCGTAGAGGAGAGAAGACTCAGATCTACTTCGCTAATAGAACTTGGCATAACCACACTCCACAAGCAGAGAGGAAATAACCTGTATTTGAGTAGCATAATACACGTGATGATAACGGCGCGCTACTCATTAGCGCCTGATATTGGTTGACACAGCGTTCGATCGTTGCTCGCTCATGCAGATTGTCAAACACTCCCGGTGTCATTTTGACTTCATCAAACAGCGATTTGACCAATTGCAGTTTCTCCGGCATGGCAGTTTCTCCGGCATGGCAGTTTTTCTTAAGCTAATAAGTTCAAACTGTTCTGCGTATTTCATTGCGATTGCACCTTGCGGCTTGACCTGATCTAGCTCATTCATTAATGACCGCACTTGATGTTTGAGCTCTATGGGAAGCGTCACATCATAGATAAACGGCCTCAACCACAGCCATACTTGTGTGACGATCAATGCAACAAAGATCATGAGTAACGCAATTAATAGAATCTCAATAGCAAAATTATTCATCATTCACTCCTCTTAATCAGCATCACTTCGGTCAGCCACTGTTCAGGAGGCACTTCGCTTCTTCGGTTTAAGAACTTCTCAATACCCATCGGCTTACCTTTGGTTTTTATTTTCTTCGCCCGGGTCAAGGAGGAAGCAAATGACCAAGCATTACCAAGAAACTGATATTCGCCTTTATGCTGAACCGCATATACTGCCATCGATGGCAGCATACCTGCGACAAATTTGCCCTTTGCTTCAACTGGATAAGAGACTGGCATACAAGTAGTGAACTCAAAAATGCCCGTTTTCAACGACATCGAATGGTAGAGATTAAACAGTTCGCCACACACCGGAACGCGATATTCGGCGATGTAATCATGCAGATTGTCGAAATGACGCTGCATCAACTCCCCAACCTGCTCGACTGTCGCGCTGCCTTTTACACCGATGTAATGAACCTGAGGCATAACGCGCTCACCAAGATCCGTTAACTTGCAGTAGACATGTCCGGTTTCAATAGCACTTTTTAGCATCCGTAAACCACGGGTGTAATCCATACCGAGTAATGCACCAAACGTCTGACGGAAAAAGAACATATACCAAGGCAACTTACCTTGAAACTGCCACTCTACCCGAGCCCCTTTTCCTTCAGGAGAGACATTGAAATAGACAGTCGCCTCGCCTTTAAAGGGCTTAAGATAGTGCAGATTGAACACCAACTGATGATCATAAAGGTGCATGAGCTCCATTTTTCCAGCGCCTATCCGTTCTCCTTTCCAAGCATACTGAGCGCCTGGCTGTTGCTGAAAGGTACTAAACGTCACTTCGCTTTTCGGTTCCAAAATCAACCAAGGAGACCATTTGGCCCAAGTGCTAAAGTCACTGATGTAATCGATTACCTTATCGGCATGTTTGTCGATATAAAGACTTCTGCTAACACAAACCCCTGTCATAGCAACACCCATGTAAAATCCCTAGATGTGATTTAAGCAACTCATTGATACTAACGAACTCCCAAACAGAATGAAAGCAAACAGTTATTCACTTTCGATCGCACTATTTGACATATTTAACACTATCGCCACTTACCAAGCTAAACGTCGTTCTAGGAATAACAATTAAATGATAGAAGTCACAATCTAGACTTAAAAACGAGACTTCTCCTGTCGTTCGGAGAATGATTGGACACATTGTTTGCATCCTCTCCAATTTGTTGAGAATACGGACAGGTTAGCGGTGTCATTAGGAGTCTTCATGCGACAAAAAAACCAACAACAAACTCAGTGGTATACACATTGGCGCGCATTTTTAAGCCTGCTGTTGCTAAGTTGTTTTTCCTCCTTCGCTCATGCATCAAATCGAGCAATGGAAGCGTGGGAATGGATCGAACAAGGTGCGCTCGTTGTGGATGTGCGTACACCGGCGGAGTTTCAGCAAAAACACATTGAAGGGGCAGTAAACATCCCTTTGAATGAGCTGGCGAAAGGCTTTAGTAAGATCGACAAGGGCCAGCCGATAGTTCTGTACTGCCGCAGTGGTAATCGTTCCGGCCAAGCGTACGATTTCCTCACGCAATCTGGCTACACGCTGCTGTTAAATGGTGGAGGCATTGAAGAAATGCTGGCCGTCAAACCAGAAGAATAATCCATCAAGCAGAAATGAAGAAGGCGCTCAATCCAGAGCGCCTTTTGTGCTTTTTAGCCAGCGAAAAAAGCTAATGCAAACACCACGACCATCATCACTACAATGGTAATGAATAGTGTGGATGGTTTTCCACCACCACCTTTCGGCGCTTGATTACAACATCCCATAAGTCACCTTACTTTTGGATTAACGACTAGAATAGGTATAAACCTTTGCCTTGGGGTAAGGTCAAACGGTAATGCATTAACGTAATCAGCGAAAACAAACCTCCGCCCAACGCGCGAGACCTGCGGTGACTGAGCCGAAGTAGTTGCCGCTGACAACGGGTACATTCGGTAACTCGCTCTCTACAGCTTGGCGTAAGATCGGTGAGCGAGCGGAACCACCCGTCATAAAGATAACATCCGGTTTCACGCCACCTTGTTCCACCGCTTCTTTCACTAGCTCCACCATTTTGCTCTTTGGTGACTCAATTGCTTCAATCATTTCGCTCTGGCTCACATCCACATGTAAGTGTTCCGAAAACAGATTGAGGGCAACTTGATATTGTTCACTATCCGACAAGGCAATTTTTGCCTCTTCAGCCCGTCTGACGATCTGATAACCGAGCGTTTCATGGTAAACCTTGAGCAGGCGCGCCAGTTTCTCTGGCTCTTGGGCTTCTTTGTGCAGCAGCTTCAGCGCCGCTAGATTGGCTCTTCCATAGAAGTCGTTTTGCGCTTGAACGTTGTTAATGGCGATCGGGTTCCAAAACTGCGTCCTGGGCATATCAATACCACTCAGTGCTTTGCTGCCAAACCCAAATGGCGTCATCAGTTGACGAAACGCGAGATAAATATCGAGGTCGTTACCACCAATTCGCTGGCCGGAATGGGCAAGCAAGCTGCCTGCACGCTCGGTTTTTCCACGCCAGCTTGGCCCCATTTCAATCAGAGAGCAGTCAGTCGTGCCCCCGCCAATATCGACCACCAGCACGGTTTTGTCTTGCTGCAGGCTTGCTTCGTACTCTAGACCTGCCGCTACCGGCTCAAATTGAAACTCGATGCGTTTAAAACCAGCACGTGTCGCCGCGCGACGTAAAATGCCTTCGGCCTGATGGTTTGCCTCTTCACCACCTCGCCCATGGAAGTTGACCGGACGGCCAATCACCGCATCACGAATCACCGCTTGCGCCGAATGTTCTGCGTTGGTTTTGATGTTGGCCATCATGGCGCAAACCAGATCTTCGAAGAAGCTCAGTTGCACATCATGCAGGCCAGAGGCGCCAAGAAACGATTTAGGTGATTTAACGTAATAGAGATCCGTTGGGTCTGCCAAATAGCGATCAAGCGCCGCTTGGCCAAACACCACATCTTCAGGGTGCAGCTCAATGCTCTCTTCTCGATTGACGTTGATGGCTCGGCGCAATACCTGTTCACCCACTTTGTCTAGTGGCTTGATATCGCGATGACGAAATAAATGCTCGGAAACCGATTCACGCGTCGGGGCGGAAAGTGTTGAAGGAATATAGTGACTGGATCCTTCAATAGCGAGTAGCTCTGGCTCGCCATCTTGCATTCTCGCCACTGAACAATTCGCTGTTCCATAATCGAAACCAATGTACATAACACCTCCTGCCGAAAAAAGGTCGGCAATGCTAACGCAGCGCCCATCAAATAGCCAGTAAAAGCCAAACAACTGGTAACCAAAGCAAACGTGATTTTTCGCTTGCATTAAGGAGACACCAAGTAATCGATTGCTTTAACAGTCATCGATTATGACTTTATTATCAATAAGATAACGAAATTTATGTGCAACAAGATCCTGTTCACAGTTCCTGCTTTTAGGGAGGGCTTTCCCTCCCCCAACTTGTTTGAGATCAAATTTAACTTCACCATTCCTATGACAAAGTAATAACCAGAAGAGGAATCATTATTAACTAACAACGATGGAGCAATCCAAATGGCAAGTGCATTTTTTATCCCTACCGTGAACCTAATGGGCGCTGGCTGCCTAAAAGACGCAGCAGATAGCGTTAAGGCTCAAGGTTTTACCAAAGGTTTGATTGTTACCGACAAAATCCTAAATCAAATCGGTGTGGTCAAGCAGGTGCAAGACCTTCTTTCTGAGCGTGGTGTCAGTGCAGTCGTGTTCGATGGCACACAGCCAAACCCAACAATCAGTAACGTAAACGCAGGCTTAGAGCTTCTGAAGCAAAACGATTGTGACTTTGTGATCTCGCTAGGTGGCGGTTCTCCGCACGACTGCGCTAAAGGTATCGCCTTAGTGGCTTCAAATGGTGGCACCATTGCAGATTACGAAGGTGTCGACAAATCAGCGAAACCAATGCTACCGCTGATTGCGATTAACACCACCGCAGGTACTGCGTCTGAAATGACTCGCTTCTGCATCATCACCGATGAAGCACGTCATATCAAAATGGCAATCGTTGATAAACACACCACGCCGCTTATCTCTGTGAACGATCCGGAACTGATGTTGGCAAAACCCGCATCACTAACGGCGGCAACAGGTATGGATGCACTGACTCACGCGGTAGAAGCGTACGTTTCTATTGCAGCGACGCCGATTACCGATGCAGTTGCGATCAAAGCGATTGAGCTTATCCAAGCCCACCTTCGTACTGCGGTTGCACATGGTGACGATATTGAAGCGCGTGAGCAAATGGCGTACGCACAGTTCATGGCAGGTATGGCGTTTAACAATGCCTCTCTGGGTTACGTGCATGCGATGGCGCACCAGTTGGGTGGCTTCTACGATCTACCACACGGTGTCTGCAACGCGATCTTGTTGCCACACGTACAACGTTACAACGCACAAGTTTGCCCAGAGCGTCTACGCGATGTCGCGAAAGCAATGGGGGTGAATGTCGAAGGTATGAGCGCAGAGCAAGGAGCAGACGCAGCGATCGAAGCAATTGTGCAGCTAGCGAAAGATGTGGGCATCCCAACAGGTATTCGCGAGCTTGGTGCAAAATCAGAAGATATCCCAACCTTGGCTGACAATGCACTCAAAGACGCTTGTGGTTTCACTAACCCGAAACAAGCGACACACGAAGAGATCTCGGCGATTTTTGAAGCAGCAATGTAATCATCTCAAGGTGTTCGAGTTGATATGAACAAAGCGCTCTTCGGAGCGCTTTTCTCATTGTGACATTGACGTTTAAATGGAGTATTCCTAAACAGAGGTCATCATGCTCGAGGCACTAACCAAAACCCGGAATCAAATGAAGTGGTAACCGATCCAACATCAAGTAGAGATAGCTCTTGCCATAATCGGTTAATGTCCAGGCAAAGCCCGCCATGTTAATCATCGCCATCAACCAACTCATCACGAGGAAAGGTGTATTACCCACTTTATGACTCAAAACCACATGAGCAAAGAATGCCCCGGGCCAACCGCCAATCAATGCCAGAACATAAAACAACATTTCTGGTACTCTTGGCTTGCTCTCCTTGGCTGCGGAGACATCAAATGCGCATATCACAAAAGTGACTGCGCTGATAAAGAAATAGTGTAAGACGGCTAATGCCGGATATCTGAACAACCAAATTCCTGCGAAAACAGCAGTGAGAAAAATAATGGCAACCCCAATAGCAAAAGAGAAAACAAACGCTTTTTGTACTGTCACTGCGATAACTTGACCATGCTTGTTACGCTCAACTTCAAAAGTAACCACATCATGCAGCGCCGCTGTGCCAATAACTTCTGCTTTATTGAAATAAACCATTTCTCCTGAACCATCGATTTTTATAAAACCATTACCTTTGTCTTGGCTCCATTGAGCAATTCTTCCTTTGTACGCCATACTTATGCCCCAAAAGTGATTGATTTAACAGAACACAGCTCTCCTAGTGGATAAGTATAGGTCAGAATTCGACGGGTATTGGGTATATACTCAAACTAATCAAGTCAAAGGGATTCCGCCAAAAGGAACGTTGCAATGAAATGGACAAGTCTGTGTTTAGGAACCGTGCTGCTGGGGCTGGTGTCGTTTTCCACTCTAAGTGAGGAATTAAAACTAACGAAAATCGCTTCGGGTTATCAAATTCCTTGGGGAATGGAATTTATCGACAGTGCCAACGCCGTCATTACCGAGAAAAATGGCCGTATTTCGTTGCTCGATGTCACTCAAGGTCAGAAAACCCCACTCTATCAAGTCACCAATGTCGACGACTCAGGTCAAGGCGGCTTGCTTGATGTTGCCTTATCCCCCATCACACGTCAGCAGATCTATTTTACCTTTTCGAAAGAAGTCGATACTGGCACAACCGTGGTACTGGCCACAGCCCGTTTGCAAGACAAAGCGCTCTCCGACTGGCGAGAGCTGTTTGTCGCGGATGCGGTGTCAACAACCGGTCGCCACTTCGGCAGTCGTATCGCCTTCGACGACAACAATCACCTTTATATCTCCATCGGTGATCGTGGCGTTCGAGACAACGGCCAAGATCCGAGCAACCACGCTGCCACCATTTTGCGCCTGACACTCGATGGAAAAACACCCAGTGACAATCCTTTCATCAACAATAGCGAAGTGAAAAAGGAGATATGGAGCTATGGTCATCGCAATCCGCAAGGGCTGTTTTTCGATGGCAAAACGCAGCAACTCTGGTCTGTTGAACATGGTCCAAGAGGCGGCGATGAGATCAACCTCATCCAAGCCGGAAAGAACTACGGCTGGGCGAAAACCTCCCATGGCAAAGAGTATTGGGGCCCAGTACGCGTCGGCGAAGCAGAATCATTACCGGGCATTGAAGAGCCATATTGGGTCTATATACCATCAATCGCACCGAGCAGTTTGGTTCTGTATCGCGGTGAGCGTTACCCAAGCCTCAACGGCAAGCTGCTTATCGGAGCGTTAAAACTCACCCACGTCAATGTGGTAAGTGTAAAAGACAGCAAACTTGAAGAGATTGGCCGCCTATTTGAAGCGTTAAATGAACGGATTCGTGATATTGCCATCAGCCCTGATGACTATCTGTACTTCACCACTGATAACGGCAACATTTACAAAATCGTTCGGTAATCAAAAAGGATTGCCAACCACAAATACAGTGAAGTCGTGCTTGTTATCTGCGCTTTTCTTCTGATTTTCGAGGCAGATACAAATAATCACCATATAAATTTTCGGGAAAGGGATAAACTGCGATGAGCGCTAATAAAATGGACGCCACATGACACCGATAGCACTAGAAATCAAAAGAATACAAGCAGTAGTGTTTGATTTGGACAACACCCTTGTCAGCTGCGAACTCAATTTCTCACAACTTAGAGCCGAACTAGGTTGCCCGCAAGAGATGGATTTACTCAGCTTTGTGGATGCGATTGAAAACCACGATGTTAGGCAGCAAGCTGCGCAGACCATTTTGGATCGCGAACTTTCCGATGCGCAGCACGCCTCCCCGCTTTCAGGTTGTCACGATTTGCTTCACTATCTCAGAAAAGAAGGCATTCGTACGGCAATTGTGACCCGTAATTGCCTCGAAGCAAGCGAGTTGAAACTGCGCCACACTGGTATTGAAGTAGAGGTACTGTTAACTCGCGAGCACGGTGCACCCAAGCCAGATCCTCAATCGCTCATCACGTTAACGAAGCAATGGCAGTTGTTGCCAGAGCAAATACTGTATGTCGGTGATTATCTTTATGACCTGCAAGCAGCTTTCAATGCGTCAATGCCCTCTTGTTTGGTGACTAATGGTGAAGACAAAGGGTTTTCCAGCCAAGCCTCTTTGTGCGTCGCTAGACTGGATGAACTATTGCAAACGTTGCAACAGCAACGTGCTTAACTCTCCACTCACTGCGGTCAACCCAATGCCCGTTTACCGAAAAGAAAAGCGCCATTCCGGCGCTTTTCTTCATTCGATTGATCGTTTAATCCGTTAGATAACGCATTCAGTGGCCATCTCAGCTTTTTGAGTGGCTTTTTCAATCAACTGTTGAAGATTTTTGTCAGCAACTGTTGCCATCACTTTGTCCAATAATGCTTGCGCACTATTTTCTGAAGAAGCACTGACTAGACAGGAATATGTATTTGCGATTTTTTCCTGCGCACTCAATAGTGCTTGTGGATCGCTCAAGTCCGTTGACATTAAATCTTCCACTGACGCTACGAGTTCTGTCGCTGTCGCGGCGGCTTCACCGAACTGCTCTAGGGTCAAGGTACTAAAATCGAACGATTCAACTTGCTGGCTTATCTCATCTACAGCTTTGTTCGCTGCAAGTTGTGCTTGCTCAATAGCTTTGGATGCATCGTCACACCCCCAAAGAGCAGCCAGCGATACCAACATTACAACCTTACTTTTCATCTGCAAACTCCACTGATATTAGATTTCCATCAAATGCTACTCAAAACCCTCTATAAAACGAATAGAAAATCCGTAAGCATATATTGCTTAAGTCGTTTCGACCGTTTGTCGCGACTAAACAAGATGACCGCCCGTTGTTCAACCATCATTGCCTTCTGCCACCATGTAGATCTCTCTCGCAATTGCACATCGAAAAATACCGTTTACCAAGCAAACGTTCTCTGTAAGCTTATAATTCTTCGATAAAAAGTAACGATTAAGGAAACAAAAAAATGAAAGCCTCTACTCTGGCGATTGCAACGATAGTCATGCTCACTGGCTGTGCATCAGACCCCTTTGGCCAGCTATCCAATGATCATCAATTGACAAATCAACCCGTAGCAGCAATGCAGATTTTTCCGAGCAACTTCCAAGTAGCGGTTTACTCTGGTACAGAGAAAGATGGCTATTTCGTACCAAATAAAATGATTTATGACGATCAACCGCTGTCTGATTTTGCCGTGTTCAATGTAGAGCCCAACCAATTGATCGCAATCTTGGATGTCAAACCGGCCACCAGCAAAGATAAGCGAGACAAATTTTCTATTTGTTACCAAGGCGGTTCGGTTTTAGCCTTCTTTGTTCCGGAAGTCGCTACAGATAAAACCTACTACACTGCATACTTTAACTACCGTTATTCATCGGGACGTTTATCAACGGATGTCTACGACAACGCGGAAGAGGTCAGCAAACAAATTTTTGCCGATGCGTACCCCAACTTGGGGCCTATTGAAGCGTTGCCAGTGAAGCAGCTAAAGGTAAAAGAAGGCTGCTAAATGCAGCCCAAGGTATCGATTCAAAGAGCCATTGATCGTGGCTCTTATCCCGTTTGCACTAACCGCCAAATCCACTTACAAACCCTCAGCAGAAAAGCGTGCACTCCTCGCTTGTGATAAGCTGCAGTGCGTTTGCGACATCAACTCCGCCAAGGTAATCGCCGGATTTTCCATCACCAAACGCTGTAATTTGTCTTCCAGTGGCTCTAGCTTCTCACTGTGTGAAGCCAACGCCAATTGCATTTTTTTGACCAAGTAGCTGGCCGAGTTTTCTTCCAAGCGCCTTACTTGGTCATAAAACGCCTGAAGTGCTAAGGCTTCGCCAGCAATTTGCCAATGGCGAGATCGACGAACGCGCTTAAGTTCACAACCATGATCCGCCGCCACGCTTTTCAAATGCTTTGTCGTCTCTCCACCAATACGATGAATCAAGGACGGTAAAGCAATCACAATGATAGTGTCTGCTACTTGCTTTATTTTCACTGCTATTCTTCACTGTCCTTCACAATGTCATCATTCGACGTCAGTTGATAACGCACATGGCCTTGCTCACCGAGAGTAAAAATCCAGACACTATTGTCCGATTCAAATCGATATTGATTTTCGGTCTCTAAAGGCTGTAGCTGGCTAAGAAACTGCGCCATTTCTTTCTCTGCAATGACAAACGAACCTTGAGAGGTGTTGTTGTCCAGATCATTCGCCACCTCAATTTGCCTGGTCGACACAGGCAGAACATCTGGCAGCCACCCTCTTTCAAAGAGTTGATCCGCTTGAGCATGCTGGTAATTATCATAGTGGCTTTGAACTATATCAGAGCACCCCGCTAAAACGAGGAGCAAAAGAAGAAAACGCGCTTTCATCGGTCTATCCATTTATTTCAGTGATAACAAGCGAGCAAAAATCGCCAAAACATTCAGCGAAATTGTATAAGAAAAACGACTTGGCGTTTGTACCGCTCTGTCAAAGATTGGTAAGAACTAAACTGCTTTTTTCTATTGGTAATAAGGCGTACAGTGCCAACGCATTTAAAAACAATGAGGAAGATTAGCATGGCACTATTGTGTGAAACCGAGCGTTTGATTGTTCGCCATTTTGAGCTGAGTGACAGCGATTTCATCATCCAACTGCTCAACCAAGCGTCGTTTATTCGCTACATTGCTGATAAAAACGTGCGCACCACCGAAGATGCGATTCAATACCTCACCAACGGCCCCATCGCCAGCTACCAACACTACGGCTTTGGTTTAAGCATGGTGGCGCTCAAAGCGTGTGGCACGCCTGTGGGTATGTGCGGCGTGCTAAAACGACCAGAGTTGGAACACCCAGATCTCGGCTACGCGTTTTTAGAAAAACATTGGCGCCAAGGCTATGCAGAAGAAGCCGCCAAAGCAGTATTGGCAAACGCTTTTGAACGTTATCAGTTGGAGCAGATTTTGGCCGTCACGCTACCAGACAACCAAGCCTCCAATGGATTATTGCAAAAACTCGGCTTTAGCCAACTTGGCACCAAAGAACTCTATGGCATGGAGAATAATTTGTACGGTATTGTGGGGTAGCAGATCACGCCAAGCCACACCTTTACTACCATTTCACCTTATCTATCACGATAGCTCCGTCGAACTCTGACTGGCAAAATGACGACCAACAGCAAGTTAAGTGAATTTCGCCGAACGTTTTTCCGCAGATAATGTAAAAACGTTCTTATACTAAAAAGAAAGAGTTGCGCTTCACTCTTCGAACATCACACAGGTGTAATGGCGCGAAATGACCTTACGAAAATTCGCTCGCCTGATTATATTGAGTTCAACTTCTGAACAACGGTAACAAACGATGCGTTTTTTTTCTCAAACCTTCGTTTCCACCTTTTAATCAATGTTAACTAACTGGAATTTTGTGATGAAACCAATAAAACAGTTTGTAAAAAAAGCGTCAGTGATAAGCCTAAGTCTTCTTTCTCCTTTTGCACTTGCCGCGAGCTACGATACCGTCATCCTAAATGGTAGAGTCATTGACCCAGAAACCAAATTTGATGCCATTGCCAATATCGGTATCAAGGATAACCAAATTGTCACCATCACGACGGATGCCATCAGCGGCGATAAAACCATTGATGCCACTGGAAAAGTGGTAGCCCCAGGTTTTATTGATGTTCACGCCCACGGGCAGAATATTGGTGACTATCGCATGCAAGCGATGCAAGGGGTCACCACCATGTTGGAGTTAGAATCCGGCGTGCTACCCATTTCCAGTTGGTATGATGAGCAAGGCAAGAAGGGATTACCATTGAACTATGGCGCCGCAGCAGGCTGGACATATGCTCGAATCGCAACCTTTAGTGGTACCCAACCTGAAGCCACCGCGGACTATTTTCAAAAAGCGCAATCACGCAACGATTGGAAGATGGATATCGCAACCCCTGAGCAACAAGAGAAGATTCTTAAGCTGATCGAGCAAGGATTGGATGAAGGAGGCTTAGGCATCGGTATTAATGCTGGCTATGCACCAGGCCATGGACAAAAAGAGTATTACGCCCTAGCGGAGCTTGCCGCGCAACGAGATGTGGCAACCTATACACACGTTCGCTATGCCAGTAATGCCGAGCCACAAAGCTCTTTTGAAGCGGTAAAAGAACTCATCGGTAATGCGGCGATTACAGGGGCTCATATGCATTTGTGCCACATTAATAGCACATCACTCAAGGACATCGATACCATTTTACCTATGGTCGAGAAAGCCAAAGAACAAGGGATTAATGTTACGGTAGGCGCTTATCCCTACGGTGCAGCAAGTACGGTTGTTGGCGCGGCGATGTTCCAAGGTGAAGGGTGGCGTGAGCGAATGGGCTCGACTGCAGAAAACTTCCAGCTTGGCAAAGAGCGTATGTCTGAAAAACAATTGGCTGACTATCAAGCGAACAATCCGGGAACCTTTATTGTTTGGCACTTCCTAGATGAGAATAACCCAGAAGATCTGGCGAAACTGGATGCGTCAATTTTAAGCCCAGATGTACTCATCGAATCCGATGAAATGTTCTGGATGCACATGGATGAAGAAGGGCATGTAGACAACTATGCTGGTGATGAATGGCCGTTACCAAAAGATTTATTCTCTCACCCTCGTTCGAATGGTACTTTTGCCAAAGTGTTGCGTGTGTATGTGAGAGAGCGTGCGTTGCTTTCGATGTCAGAAGCCATTCGTAAGATGACCCTAATGCCTGCGCAGCTGCTCGAAGATTTCGTTCCGCAGATGAAAAATAAAGGCCGAATTCAACCCAATATGGATGCCGACATTGTTGTCTTTGACCCAGAAACCATCTCTGATGTCGGTACTTACCAAGATCCAAACCACCCTGCAGTAGGTGTACATTGGTTGCTGGTCAACGGTGAAATCGTGGTGAACAATAGCGAATTAGACACGACAGTGAAAGCCGGTAAAGCGATTCGCCGTACAAAAAAATAATCCAACAATGTAACCAAAGAGAGTCGAAAGCGCGTAGTTCATACTACGCGCTTTCTTTATTGCGGGTACGATACTGTGCAGGAGTAACACCAGTCCAACGACGAAAAGCACGATTAAAGTTAGACAGATCGTTATAACCACAACACCACGCCACTTCTTCCGAGGTCATCTTTTCTTCCAAAAGCTGTTTTGCCGTCTCGACCCTCGCCTCATCCCGAAGTGCTTTTAATGACAGGCCCTTCTCCGCCAGTTTTCGCTGCAACGTTCGTGAGGACATATGAAGAAAACCAGCAAACCAATCGACAGTAAACCACGGCAATATTGCGTACGTATGGGACAAACGCTTAATTCGCTCAACCCAATCAACCTCATTTGTCGTCAATGAAATGGGTTGATACTCCTTATCAAGCTCGATCTTAATAGCACCGAACGGATGTTCAAAACTGAAGCGTGTATTGGAGAACTCAAAAGGAAGTCCTTGTGCCAGGTGTTTCGAAAAGCTCATATAGACGTGCTCTGGAACCCATTCTTTACCCAAAAATAGGCGACACATTGAGAGCAAAGCGTATGAACGAAACCACTCTGTTTGATCAAAACCGAGCGTCGAAGGATGATAGGCGCCACGATGGCAGAGATACCAATCCCCATGAATTTGCTCCACCCAAATAACCACGTGGCTGCTCAGCTCTGGGATCATTTGTATCACGGTTTCTATCGCTTGCGACAAATCACCACAACGGCGGATATTACTCTCTAGAGAAGGCGAGATTTGAGATAAAGTAATCAGCTTCCCGACTTCCAATCCGACTTTCTTATTCGAGTGTCGAACCATCGCCATAAGAAACGACATTAACTGTTGAGAAGAGAGCCACACTTGGCGAGACTCGATATCATGTGGAATTTGATATTGATCGGCGACCGCTTTCCAGTCAATGCTGTTTTTCTCAAAATACCGGATAAATGGCAGCAAATTGCTCGAGCTGGTCGTATTAATGTTGTGCGACATGATTGCTCATCCTTGGCGTAAACTGACCTAATGGTAGAAGATTTACAGCCAATCTTCAAATCGCTAAAAGCTCTGCAGAGAAAGAGAATGTCGTAGACCACGGCATTGAAAAGGTATTGCGGAAGTCATCAGTGTGTCTTCACCTGTGCGATAGCAAAAACAACACAGGAGTTAAGATATTGGAAATTAAGTGGGAGTGAGGGTGAAAGGGATCGCTAACAAGAAGAAAACAACATGGGAAGCATCCTTGCTTCGGGGAAAGTTAGAAAGATTAGAAATACACTTTATAGAAGGCCCACGCTACCGTGTCATCGATGTGGATCGTTTTCTGACTCGATTCCATCTGACCATAAGTGTTCTCAAGTTTAAACTGCCCCCAGCGTTTACCATCTGCAGAAAGCGGGGTACCGAGTGTTAACGACGTCTTCAAGGTTGATGTCTCGATGCTGCCGTCCATGTAGGTGTATTCTGGCGAGAACATGAGATAGGTACCATCCGCACCTGGCTTCCAAGAAAGGTACCCAGCTGCCATCCCCCCCATGATATCGCTATCGTTTTCTCCCATCATTCTACTGAAATTTTCGTCATACTGACCCACCAAAGCTCCGACACGGCCAAACATCACAACATCTTTCACACCGGGGTTAAACATCGCAACGGCACCGGCTGCGAGAGTGGTAAAGTTTGCATTATCAATAAGATCGAGAGAAGCTGCCACTCGTGGAACGTGAGGATAAGGTAAGTTAAATACATGAAAATACTGTAGACGGCTATCTTTGTATTTTCCTTCTTGGTCCATGGTGCCTTCCAACGTTCCCATGGCCATCTGGCCGTTATCAAGACCAAAACCCAGCGAAGCCGACAACTTTACATCCCCTTGGTTATTCATGCCGATGTATCCAGAGGTGCTCACCGCTGTCAGATCTGAAGGATCGACTTTTGGTTCATGATCATCATTGGCGTAAGCCGTTGAAACACACAACGCCAAGAGTGATGCCGTAAAAAGAGGGCTCGCAAAACGTTTCATAAAGTTCTCCTGTATCAAAACTGTGGAGAACTATAAGGTGACTCACAACCAAACATTAGGTCATTTCGCGCCAACATAGAGGTCGTTTTACGCCAAAGAAAATCACCGACCAATTTAATTCTTGTCTACGCTAACCTTTCTTTTTGTTCTTACAAAAAGCAATCGCTCATCACTTCGCCATCCTTTTCCTTAAACCAATTCGGCTATACCCCGCAGGGAAATCATCAAAACGCGTGAATTCTTCAAATCCCAAACTTTGATAAAACTGTGGAGCCTGCCAACTTTGTGTCCAGAGCCACAAGCCAGATAGTGAACATTGTTTCGCGTACTCCTCGGCTTGAGCCATCAGCTTTTTGCCCATGCCCGTCCCTCGGCATGTCTCATCAACCCAAAGCTCATCAATGTAGAGCCAATCCCAAAGTAAGTCTGCCGTTAACACTGCAATGAGGTTGCCCTGCTCATCCTCCACCGTCCAATTAAAACGTTCTTTTTGGTAAGGCGGTGCCAAATGCGTTTCACTGTGAGATTCAAACCCAGCACTGAGTTGACGCTGCTTACCTTCACCTAAAGGACCTGTCGTGAAATCAATCTTCATCTTTTTCTCGTTTCTGTTTACCCGTTATGCTGAGCGCAGAGTATCGCACGGCAGCCGATGAAACCTTTAATTTTATTAATACCCAAACTACTTGGAGTTGTAGGTAGGCGGCAAGTGAGTTCATCTCCTTGAGCATAGACAGGCTATGTGATTAGAGGGAAGGAACGAAGCCAACAGCGCGACAGCTTCAAGTAGGAAGGGGGTATCACACTGTTAACTCAATTTGTTTGCCTCACCACCTCCCACTTTCATGTATGAAAACAACCGAAACATAGAAAACTTCATTCATATTGATTAGAATGGCACGACAAATTTGTGTTACTCCCATTGAGAAGCACAACAATCTGGATTTTTCTATGCCGCCCTGACTTTTGTTGGGGCGGTATTGCGTTTAGGAGGAATAAAATGTCCAACACTGAATCGATCTGCGTATCAACGCTAGACATGGATCGTATTAGCGCACTTCTTGAAAAGATGGCGAACTTATCACCAGAATTGGAGAAGCTGGAAAATGAGTTAGATAGAGCCAACGTGCTCGCACCACAACAAATGCCCGACAACATCGTTACCATGAACTCAACGGTGCGTTTTACGTTTGTCGGCAGTGACAAAGTCATGGAGAAAACATTAGTCTACCCAGACCAAGTTCGTAACCCAGATGACGTTTCTATTTTTGCCCCAGTTGGCAGCGCGTTACTTGGCCTTTCTGTCGGCCAGCAGCTCACATGGCCAATGCCCGGCGGCGCAGAAAAAACCATCGAAATTCTCGAAGTGACTTACCAACCAGAGCGCATGGGCGAATTTCATTTGTAATGCTTAAGACAAGAGCCGCAAAAGCGGCTCTTAATGGTAATGGTGTATGATTTTCGAGGTATCACAATACCTTTCTTGACCAAATGGCTGTTGTACCGCTTTCAGTTGAAAGAAGGCAAATTCGCATTGACGCTTTCATTGCTCCATCTTGAATCTCCCCTGAAGTGCATTCATCACTAGCGCTCCTGCCCCGTTAGAGCGATAATCCCGCCCTTTGTTAGCACCCAGCTCAACGATAGCAATACAGAAGTAGAAAGACAGCGATGACAACTGAGCCAACAGTCATAATTGGACTGCACAATCCCAAAAGCCCCACCAATGTCGGCGCAGTGATGCGCGCGGCAGGTTGCTACAACGCCACTCAGGTGCGCTACAACGGCACCCGTTATAGCCGAGCGGCAAGGTTTCAGACCGATACACAAAATAGTCATGAGCGGATTGATTTGCTGGAGATGGAAGACCTCACCGCCAGCCTTGACGGCGATGTCGAGATTGTTTGTGTCGAGTTGGTGGTTGGTGCCACTGCACTGCCGCATTTCACCCATCCTGAAAAAGCCATTTATCTGTTTGGCCCGGAAGATGGTTCACTGCCGCAAGAGGTGGTCGACAAAGCACATCATGTTGTTTACATCCCCACGCACGGTTGCATGAATCTCGCCGCAACTGTCAATGTGGTGATGTACGATCGCTTAGCAAAAACACTCGACTCGATAGACGACCACGCACAAGTTATCGCCAATCGCGATAACAAAAACCGTTTGCGAGTTAAAGAAAGCTGCGATTAGAAAACAAGTTTTACCAAGCTCTCGTGTGATAGGGTGTCACGACTTACTGACCAAATTTTGGACGATAAAAGAGCAGTAAAAAGCGGCGCGATTTTTAAATCGCGCCGCATTGAAGCTAACTATATGCAGAAGCCAATCACAAAACCTTCACTGTGTTAAGGCGCAACGAGTTTAGCTAAAAATGCACTGGCTCCAGCTTTTTGGCCCGCTAACCAGACACTTCCATCGTCTGCTTTCATTAGCCCACTAAAACGCTCGAGATCTGTAGGCGCAAAGTACTCTGCAATCACCTCGTTATTCGGCGTCGCTTCGGTGAGATACATGAGGCAATCACTGTAACAACTTTCTTTCGATTCTTCAGCGTATAGAAAGTTTCCGTTGTCTAACTTAACAACGCCCACCAATACGCGATAAGCATTATTGCTCTCGGTATACCACACAGGCTTAGGAACCGTTTGCTGCGCAGCCAAGTCCGTAGCTGTATCGATCGTGGTTGGAATTCGCTCCCCACAGCTGGTGTATAAGACGTTGTCATAGCTAAACATACGTTTGCAGGCGTCCATTTCTACAGGACTATAAGCTAAGGTTTTAACCGGATCCGATGTCAGATCGTTATTGGTAAAGCGTTCAACGAGTACTCTATTATTTTCACCCAGGGTACCGTTGTCATACCGTACATAGACTCTTTCATTACTCGCGGCCATACTCAGCGGTAAATAGCTTGCGTTAGCAAAATTGGCTTGACGCAATATGCTACCTGAAGTGATATCCACTTCATAGACGAGACGGTGATCTTGAATAAACAAGGTATCACCAGCCAAGGCAATATGACTTCCCTGAATAGCATCAATGGCAACAGGCACTGATGTAATCACTGACGCTCTCGGATCCACAAGGTTAGGTTGCATCGTTTTTACGAAGTAATCCTTGTACACATTTCCGCCATAACCAATCACAAAAATGATTTCACCGGTTGCTTCATCAATAAAGACATCACTCGTCTCATTGTCTGCTTCGTTGTTAATAGGAATCGTGATCGTCGGGCTGCCATCAACTGGCACGATATTGATTTCAGGGCTGCCATAAAGGTTACTCAACACCACGATCGCATTATAGTAGCTGCTGTATTTAACCTGATTTGGCCAACTCGATATGTAGCTGACAGCCTTAGCATCGCTGTATGTCGCTGTCGGTATTGTGGTCGCAACATAGCTCACATCTATTGCTACATTGTCCACGCAACCCATTGCTCCACAGAGCTCCATCGTATATCGATGCCCTGCATTCAATTCAGCATCGGTTCTTGAACTAAAACTGTCTTCTTTTACATTACATATCGCCTTGTCTCTCGCGTCATTGTATGTGCAATAGTTCTTCGACCAACCATCTTGACTAGTAAACGAAACAAGGTTGGATGAGTTTTGGCTAACACCCGTCACTGGGATTTCGATGACATATTCAGTGTCGGTTGGCGCGTCTCTTCGCGCTGTCACTTCAACCGATGTATTTACTGATTTGCTGATAGAAGGTGTCGTTATGTCAAACTTCACCTGGACATCAGTTGGCGAACCGACGACTTGCTTGGAACAACTTTGGTCATAGCAAAAGTACAAAGTGAGCCGTTCAGAAAATTCACTTGCCGCGTTGTTAAAAACGATCCCAGCATGTGGTGTTGATCCTATAAGATCGAGGTAAACATCACTAACATTTGTTGATTCAGCTTTGTCACTGCGTACGTATAAATAAATAACTTGCGTGGAACCGGGCAGCGTGACATTGAGGGGTATGTCGAGCCAATAGTGTGAATTCGACCCATCAGTGGTTATGGAAAAGCTTGTCTGTTCCACCGTGATTTTTCCGCCCGTATCTCCGGCTAAGTTGGAACCATCACTGCCTCCACCACCACCGCCGCCACAACCAGAAAGTGCTGCAATTAGCACTGATAATCCCCAAAAATGTTTCATGATTAATTCCTCGGATCATTAACTTAGCCAAAGAATGTACTGAAACACGCATGCACCACAATGAAATGACGTAATCGCAACTAATAGTGTCGAAGCACTTCACATCACAGAGGAAAAAATTACGAATAAAGAGGAGGTTACATGTTAAAAAACCTCATCTCTCAATTTTCTGACAAAAAAGAGCCGCAAAAAGCGGCTCTAGATAGTTTGTAATTTTCGAAGTGTCGGCTTACTTCTCTTTACCAAACACGTTGTTCTCTTGCTCAAGAACGCGGATGAACGTGGTGCGTTTGGTTAGCTCGCGAAGCTCGGCTGCGCCTACGTAAGTACAAGTTGAACGCACGCCACCAAGGATGTCTTGAATGGTGCCGTGAACACTGCCACGGTAAGGCAATAGTACGGTTTTTCCTTCCGCTGCTCGGTAGCCTGCAACCCCACCGGAATGCTTGTCCATCGCGCTCTTTGAAGACATGCCGTAGAATTTCATGTAGCTTTCGCCGTCTTTTAGCACGATTTCACCGCCTGATTCTTCGTGACCAGCGAGCATGCCGCCTAGCATCACGAAATCTGCACCGCCGCCGAAGGCTTTCGCTACATCGCCAGCACACGCACAGCCACCGTCACCGATAATACGGCCACCAAGACCGTGCGCAGCATCGGCACACTCAATGATGGCAGAAAGCTGAGGGTAACCAACGCCTGTTTTCACGCGAGTAGTACATACTGAACCTGGGCCGATACCCACTTTAACGATGTCTGCGCCAGCAAGGATCAACTCTTCCACCATATCGCCAGTAACGACGTTACCTGCTGAGATCACTTTGTCTGGGAACGCAGCGCGAACTTGCTGAACATATTGTACTAGGTGCTCTGAATAGCCGTTGGCGATATCGATACAGATGAAAATCAGCTCATCGGAAAGCGCCATGACATCTTTGGTTTTTTGGAAGTCAGCTTCCGATGTGCCGGTTGAAACCATCACTTTGTTCAAGGTTTCGCTGTCAGCGTCTTTGACGAAATCGGCCCAATCTTGAACGGTGTAGTGTTTGTGGATGGCGGTCATTACACCATGCTGAGAAAGTGCCTTCGCCATTTCGAAGCTGCCCACAGAGTCCATATTGGCGGCGATGACAGGCACGCCAGACCATTGACGACCACTATGTTTGAATGTAAACTCGCGGGTTAAATTTACTTGAGAACGGCTTTTCAGGGTAGAACGTTTCGGGCGAAACAGGACATCTTTAAAACCTAACTTAAGTTCTTGTTCGATACGCATTGTGTAATTCCTTGATTCATAACTTGTATGTGTCATCGCAGAGTGCGTAGTAACCAAGTTGGCAGACGAGGTTACTGTTCTTCGGACACAAAAAAACCGGAGCGTTGGCAGACGCTCCGGTTTTCAGCATTATAGGTCGCGATTTTTTTTCGACAAGTCTGATTTTTTAAATTTTTTTGTGCTACCATCGCAGAGATTCCATACCCACTCCCCCTGATTTCTCTCTTAATTTCTTTTTTATCTTTTAATTCATACCTTTAGTTAAGAAACCGTTCGCAAACGCTTGCGCAATGCTTTGGCTATTTGTTCACCCATGTCCGTTTTTTTCTCAAGATGTGACCTAAACGAGGTGGTCGCTGCCTATCAACCTTCTCACTTTTTTGTTAACCCTCCTAAACTTTTACTATGAAAAGCGGACTGTTTTTTGCTTAGTAAGGTATTAAGGAATAAACAAGGAACACTTTTGCCGCTCGGCAATTGAACAACAAAGGCAGTGTCGACTATGAAAAAACTCTCTGTAATTACGCTGACATTTTTGACTGCGCTTCCTTCTGCGGTCTATGCAAAAGGGGAAGTGGGTACCATGTACACTAACGTCGGCGCGACAATGGTGAACAATGGCAATCAACAAGAGCTCGCTTATTTTTTCCAAGTGGGTTACAACCATCGCATTACCGATTTCCTTTCTGCTGATGTGAGTTACAAAAAGGTGGAGACGGTCAACGGCAGTGTGGCGGCAAACTCAAAAGATTTTGTACAAACTTATGATGCTTATGGTTTGGGTTTAAGAGTCGATCAACACCTAGGCCCGCTGAGTGTTTACGGTAAGGCTGGGGCAAGTTATATCCAGTCAGAGCTTACCAAGTGGAATGCAATCACATCGACTGAGCAAACCACTACCGATGACAGCTTTAAACCTTATGCCAGTGCAGGGGTGAGCTTAGCCTCCCCATTTGACCAACGCTTAACGCTAGATGCTGCTGTCACTTACCAGATGCTACCGAATGATGAGCATGCAACCTCCGTCAGTGCGGGTGTTCGCTACTCCTTTTAGTCGCCAAAAGTAAGCGGCGATTTTTATTGTGAATAGTAAACTTCAAACACATGATGGGCAGGAAAAAACAATGCCAGCGATGGCGCTGGCATTGGTTGTTTACAGCGGGTTGATGCTACTTGTTATTACACGGGTTGGCATAGCTTGCAACCAGGTGATGCTGTGCTCCTTCCGGAAGCTGCTCAAGCTTCATTTTTAAAGACGCACGCACCGCTGGGGCTATCGAGTCATCATCATGACCAGCTGCTAGCTTATTGATCGGGTAAAGATGGTAGTTAGCATGGATTTGTCGGTCAATCTCTTCCGCTAACGCTTCTGGTGTCTCAAAATCACTTTCGATTAGATCACCAAACGCAACCTGCACACGACCTTTGTAGCCAACAATGCCTTGAATAATGCTTTCAATATCCTCAAATTCGCCTTTTTTATAGCTACCATTGCTCGCTTTTTCAAACAGCTCTTTCGCTTTGGCAATATCACAAGGATCATTTTCATACGAAATGGAAACAGGCACGATTTTGAGCGACTTCATGTAGTCTGCGAAGCTCACTTTTTGCTTGCGCCCTTCGACATGGAACATTTTCAAAATCGCTGGGTCAGTAAAATCATTACCATCCTTTGCTCGTCCTTCTTTTTGCGCAATCCAAATCGAGTTCCCTGTTTCAAGCGAATGCTTGATATAGGAAGAAAGTTGTCCAAGCACTTTCATCATTTCTCGTGGCGCTTTGACTGAACGTTTGACTATAAAGCTCTTGTTGAGCTTCATTAGCTCTGTTGCACAAGGTTTTTTTAGCAGATTGTCACCAATCGCGATACGCACTGTCTTGTGACCATGAGTGAACAAGCCATAGTTCACGAGCGCTGGGTCCATTGCGATATCACGGTGATTACAGATAAACAAATAGGCGCTCTGTTTATCTAGCTTCTCTAAACCGGTATAAGTTACCCCATCTGTTGTTGTTTTAAGTGTCTGTTCAAGATACTTCTTTACCACCTGCTGGATCGCTTCTACCGAATCTAGGCTACGCCATTTTCTTCTGAGATAGAATTTAAGGAATGGTGCGACAAGCCCCCTGAACCACGAAGCACTGTTGGGATAACGATGTTGTAATATTGCACTGATAAATTCATCATCGTGCACCAAACGTTCCAGTGCAGCAGGAATCTCGTCATCGTTGTAAGGGCGAATCTCTTTATAAGGATCAATGTTGTCTGTCATTATTTTTGTCATGTTGAAAAAAACTGGCACATTCTACGCATTGTTCGCGATACTCGCAGCTAACTTAGCCTTTGTTTTAACAAGGTCATACCAGTGAACTCACAAATATGACAAATTGTGCCTCAATTCTTTCCCTTTCTACGCAAGATAGCGCCATATCCTTCTCGCAATAGTTGGCTTTTGCGACGCTAGGCGGTAACCTTAGCGCCCCAAGATTTGAGGTACCCTACATGAACTACGCGATTGAGTTTAAACGCGAGACTTTTAGCCATTTAACTGCAATGGCGAGAAAACGCTCCTTAAAACACAAGTGGTTGCTTGTCCGCTCTGGTTTAGCATTAATCAAAATGGGCAAACACGAATTTGGCCTAGAAACGGGTCAATCATTCTGGATTCCTCAAAACAGCCTGTGTTCACTTACCCTACTGCCAGGCTCAACTCTTGATGGCTGCTCTATTTCGCTCCGTGTCGGTGAAAGATTCCCACAAAGCGCTGGATATATTACGTTGTCCCCCTTGGCTCTTGCACTTTTCGATGAACTCCCTAAACATCCAGCGCGCAGTGACGCACAGTTGGAGATACTCGCGGTATTGAAACGTGAAGCACTGCAGTTAAAGCCTGTGTTTGAACACACCCCACTCAGCGACAAACTAAGTGGTTGGACGCCCAATTCAGAAGCTCTTGATAGGGAACTGCATCTCGCATTATTAGCCAGAGAAGCACAAAAACGAGCTTTGTCGGGAGGAAAGAAAGCACAGATCGTCGAGGATTTTTTTGATGGAAATGAAGAACAATGCGACCTCATTTGCCAAATGCTGCTCGGGCAAACTCTCTAATTCCCTATTGAAAACAAAGACGCCAGCATTGAGCTGGCGTCTTTGTATGAAATCAAGTGTTCTAAAATGGGACTTCTATCTGCATCATAAGATCCGCTTCTTGGGCATCATGCCAACGATAGTCGAAACGCATTCTCGGCTCCCCCGCCTTTTTATCACCAAAGCCTAAGCTAAACATCACACCATGGCTCTTGAGCCACTCTTCTGTGGTCATTTTTGCAACTTGATTTTCTAATTCATCGGGTAACCAAAAACCAAGGCCAAAATGTTTATCGGAGAGACTTTGTGATAGCACTGGGTTATCTTTAGGCTTCATAGCCCATTCATCCCAATAGTCCTGACGCGATTCTACTTTTTCTTTATTCCACCAAGCTATTGCGTTATCTCGCAAAAAGCTCAACTTCTCTTCTAAGGTAGTACACACTTCAAATTCGTTGTCTGGCAGCATAATTGAACGCTCCTCTAGCAACGCACACGACGCAGCCGCTTGCCCGGCAAACAGCATTGATACGAAGCAACATAGGAGTGTTTTCTTAAGCATACTAGTCAGACCTCTTAGAACTAAGGAATTGTCTTATAGAACTGTTTATCGATCAATAATTTTCTCACGCTAGGTGTGGTTAAATGGGATATATCCCCATCCAGATCAATAGCTGTCCGAATATCTGTGCTTCGGATGAACACTTTTTCTGGACAGGCCATTACCGACCAAGTTTGTAAAATGTCTTCCGCACGGTAGAAATGAGCGAACTTAAAAAAATTATCTGGACCAATCACAAAGGTGATATCGGCTTCCGGATAGATTTCTTGAATCCGATTGAGTAGTGCGAACGTTGTGACACTTTCTCCGGGTTGGTACAACTCTTGCTCAAAACTTGAGCGTCGTACATTCAACAACGATAAATCTTGAATAAAGGCATCCAACAACATGCACCGCATTGGGTAATCGAGCATTTCTTTGCCCCAAGCATGGGCAATCGCAGGCTCTAAAAGCACTAGGTCAAAATGGGAAAGTGATTCGATAACACTACGGTGACCGAGACTAGGAGGATTAAAAGCGCTGCCAAATACGGCGATTTTCAACATAAATGGTATTTACTCGAGTCAGAGAGTTTTCTATTAAAACGAATCGGGTATGATACTACCAGTCACAGTAAATTTGTAATACCAGCCTTGATATTTGTGCCTTTGGCGACATTTAAGCTGGGTTTAGCTTGCAGGAAAAGGAACCCGAAATGGAACAACTCATCCGCGATGAAATGCGTGTGCTTCCAACCATCGACCCTCAATTTGAAATTGAACGCCGCGTCGCTTTCATCAAAAAGAAGCTGCTTGAATCAGGCTGTAAATCGCTTGTTCTTGGTATCAGTGGTGGCGTCGATTCAACCACGTGTGGCCGTCTCGCTCAGGTTGCTGTGGATCAACTCAACCAAGAATCGAACAGCAATACCTATCAGTTTGTCGCTGTTCGTTTGCCCTATGGCGAGCAAAAAGACGAAGAAGAAGCGCAACTTGCTCTATCGTTTATCCAACCAACGCATTCTGTTTCCGTCAACATTAAAGCCGGTGTCGATGGCTTACATGCGGCTTCTCATGTTGCGTTAGAGGGGACTGGTCTTATCCCACAAGATGCAGCCAAAGTCGACTTCGTTAAAGGTAACGTCAAAGCACGCGCTCGTATGGTGGCTCAGTATGAAATTGCTGGTTATGTGGGTGGCCTAGTACTCGGTACCGACCATTCTGCAGAAAACATCACGGGTTTTTACACCAAGTTCGGTGATGGCGCTTGCGACTTAGCCCCACTGTTTGGTTTGAGTAAACGTCAGGTTCGTCTTGTCGCAGAAACGCTTGGAGCACCAGAACTTTTGGTTAAAAAGGTACCGACGGCAGACCTAGAAGAGCTGGCACCACAAAAAGCCGATGAAGATGCGCTGAATCTGACCTACGAACAGATTGATGATTTCTTGGAAGGCAAACCCGTCTCTGAAGCCGTCAGTGCGCGTCTAGTGAGTATTTACAAAGCCACGCAACACAAACGCCAACCTATTCCTACTATCTACGATTAATCGAGTTTACGATTCACCAAGCTCCATGCGAAGTGAGCTTAGAAATCGAGATAAAACAATGACCTCGCTTAAAGCGAGGTCATTGTTTCTGGCTTACTTAATCTAAGCGTCGCTACAACGACTGAAAACGAACATCCGTTAAAGGCACGCAACAACATGCTAGCGCTTTACCCTCGCGTTTCTCTTGCTCAGTCAACGCAGGAACCTCAGGCTGATGAACTTGCCCACTGATGACGTTCACCTTGCACGCCCCACAAAAACCGGCTCGACAGCTATGCGCGATCGTCAAACCATGATTTTCAACGTGTTCAAGTAAGGTTTGCTGATTATCAGCCGTAAACGTCTCACCATTAAATTCCAGCTCAACCGTTTTGCGCTCACTGTTAGGCGACGTCGAGACACCAAACGCTTCTTGATGATAATGGCTTTCAGGCAGCCCTTTTTTCAGCAATAAATTCTTCGCCTTTTGCATAAAGCCATCGGGGCCGCACACAAAAACCTGACGAGATTCCACCGCCTTGATCTGTTTAAGATGCGATAAACTCAAGCGCCCTTTGAGACCAAACCAATCGATCGGTGCTTGAGTGAGCGAGATTTTAACCGTGAGCCCAGAATAGCGTGATTTCAGCGCATCAAGCTCCTCTTTACATGGGATATCTTCAACGGAGCGACATTGGTGATAGAACACCACATCCTCGACAAGATCATGATCCGCAAGATAGCGTAGCATCGACAACATGGGGGTTACGCCACTACCTGCCGAGAGCAGCAACAAAGGTTGATGTTTGTCCTCTTGAATATGGAACTGGCCTTGTGGGGATTGTGCAAGCAGCTCATCGCCTACCTCAAGATGATCAACCAGCCAATTTGACACTCGTCCACCATCGATGCGTTTGACGGAAATGGCGTATCTTCCTGGCCGAGAAGGGCTCGACGATAAGGTATAACGACGTGAAATGGTGTCACCATCAACGGTGATTTCTAGTGGCAAATGCTGCCCTGGCAAATACGCGGGTAGTTGCCCGTGCTCTGGTTCGAGCCAAAACGTCACGAAATCCCGTGCAATGGTCTCTTTTTCGACGCAGGTAAGGCGAATATCGTGACAAGCACTGTCCGGATAGACTTCTTTCTCTTTCACTTCCAACACCTCTACCCGGTCTCCCACTTGGATCATCCCTTCGTTCAGCGCGACTAAATTTTGTCCAAAAAAGACGCCACCTTGTTCATTGGCGCGAAACGTCAATAAGGTGTTCAGTGGTTCTTTATTGGCGCGAAACTGACCTTTCTCGACATCGACCGTGGTGAGAATGCAGCGCTCACAGGGCTTCACCGCTTCAAATATCACCTCACCAATGCGAATTTTTTTCCATCCATCTTCGGCAAACGCGTCGCAGTTGCTCACCACTAAGTTGGTGCGAAACTGATCCATCGAATGCGTTTCCGGGCTGCGTCGATTGAGTTCTTTTAGTGACGCATCGCTTATGACCAACAGTGGGTAACCATCCGCAAAACTGACATTGTGTCCGATCTTCTCACGGACTCGATTCGATTGCTCCCCAGAAAACAACAGCTCAACACGGATCCCCAGAATATCGCTAAACCAGTCGTCCGCTTCATCAGTGGTGGTGTAAGCGGTGAAATTGTCTTTCCACACTTGCGCCGGTGTTTCTTGTCGCTTGAAGTCTTGATACTTCAGCATCAGGGCGGGTTTGTCTGGGTAAGTGAAAACAATCCCATCAGCAACCAAAGCGGAGCGTATCGTCACCATTTGAGGATATTTACGTGCAGTGACCATTTCACCTAACGCCGTCGCGACCATAAATCGGCGATCGAAAGCAAGCCCTTGTTTTTCTACCCAAGCGGACGTTAAAGCGATTCCTCCAACGGATTTCACTGGATACACATTAATCTGTTGTAATGTGGCTGACGGCATCGAAACTTCCTTGTGAATTATGATTTATAAGATGCCATGATAGACAATTGAAGCGAGAGAGAAAACCACCAACTGATGAAATGCGTTATCTTTGCTCAGAAGGTTAGAGTATGAAAATTCAGCACATTTTTTACATCAAGAGAGAAATCGGGTGAAATAGATCACGCTTTCCTATATCATCCTGTCGCCTAAACGGAAGCGTTTGCTTTCTATTGTTTAGGCTCCTTTTGGATTCTTTTTCTATGGTGGGAGCAACAATGACAACACTTACTATTACTCGTCCTGATGATTGGCACGTACACTTGCGCGATGGCGAAGTTTTGGCAGATACCGTTCGCGATATCAGCCGTTACAATGGCCGCGCACTCATCATGCCAAACACTGTCCCACCCGTCACCACGACTGAAATGGCGCTTGCCTATCGCGATCGCATTCAAGCACATAACCAAACAAAACAATTTTCTCCGCTTATGTCACTGTATTTGACTGACAACACCACAGCGGATGAAGTGCGCAAAGCCAAGGCCAGCGGTGCAGTAGTCGCAGCAAAACTGTACCCAGCAGGCGCGACAACTAACTCCGATTCTGGCGTGACGGATGTAAAGAAAATTTATCCAGTCCTTCAAGCCATGCAAGAAGTAGGCATGTTGCTACTGGTACACGGCGAAGTGACCACACACGATGTGGACATCTTTGATCGCGAAAAAACCTTTTTAGACAATGTGTTGGCGCCGATTGTTCAAGACTTCCCTGATTTGAAAATTGTCCTCGAACACATCACCACCTCAGATGCGGTTGTGTTTGTGAAAAATGCCAATGAAAACGTTGCCGCAACCATTACCGCTCATCACCTGCTGTACAACCGCAATCATATGTTAGTGGGCGGCATCAAACCCCACTTCTACTGTTTGCCAATTCTTAAGCGCAACACCCACCAGCTTGCGTTGATCTCAGCAGCGACGAGCGGCAACAAGAAATTCTTCTTGGGCACGGACTCTGCACCACATGCCAAAGGCGCGAAAGAATCCGCTTGTGGTTGTGCGGGGTCTTACACGGCTCACGCCGCTGTGGAACTGTATGCAGAGGTGTTTGAGCAAGCGGGCAAGTTGGAAAATCTCGAAGCGTTTGCCAGCCATAACGGTCCAGATTTTTACGGTTTGCCTCGCAACCAAGACACAATTACGTTGGTAAAAGACGCATGGCCTGTTCCTGCTTCAATGCCATTTGGTGGTGATATTGTGGTGCCAATTCGCGCCAATGAACACGTTGAGTGGAAAGTGAAATAGTTTAATCATTCCATGTATTACCCTCCTCATAAAAAATGCCGCTGATTTCAGCGGCTTTTTTATGGTTTTGTGATTTCGTCATCTAAGCTAATACAAAGACACTAACAAGAATGACAACATCAACAGCGTGCTATGGATTTAGATCTTGATATCAAAACCTTATCTATCGTCACTGTGCTGATCTGCTCTGCTTATGGGATCGGCATTTTGATGTTGCAGTCAATTCAAAATAACATCAAAGGGTTACGAATTCTCGCTATCGCAGTTTTCGTTATTGCAGTGGGTTTCTTTACTCTTAGTTTTGGCAACAGCACTAGCCTGTGGTTTTCTAAAGTTTTCGCCAACAGTTTCATTTGCTTAGGCTTTACTCTGTTTGTCTCAAGCTTACTGAGATTCCGTTGCTCTCCGTCGTTGCCCGAAAAACTAACGCTATTCTTCTATCCAGTGTTGGTTTTCTGCTTGATTTACTTTACCGACTTTGAAAACTCAACCAACGCGAGAATCATCGCAGTCAGCCTCTATATTGCTTTTTGCAGTTTCTGCGCTGCATATGTTGTAAAAGAAGGAAAAAACGATGATCACCCTTTAGCCATCGCCTTACTCATTGCGGCATTTATGATCCTTGCACTGTGGATGTTAGCTCGGGTTTATATCACCTACATGAGCACGCAAATTACCGACTTTATGTTTGCAAGTAGCGTACATCAGTACTCTTTCCTTGCCATGATTTTGCTTATCCTTACGCTCGGCTTTACCTTCCCTTGGATGATCAACGCTCGCTTAATCGCCAATATTTATCAAACCTCTTTGCGAGATACACTCACCAATATTTATAACCGTAGAGCCTTAGAGGAGATGATTCCTCGGGAACTTTCACGCGCACAGCGGTTGAGGACACCGTTTTCGGTGATCATCTTAGATCTGGACCATTTCAAAAAAATTAACGACCGCTACGGTCATCAGATAGGCGATGTCACGCTGGCTGGCATTGGTCACCTATTGACCACCCAAATTCGCAAACAGGACATCTCTTTTCGTATTGGGGGAGAAGAATTTCTCGTTGTCTTGCCGGATACCACAATAGAAAGTGCGCACATCGTCGCGGAAAAGCTTAGACAAAAGGTGGCCGAACAACGTTTTACCCCAAAGCAACAAGAGCCTTGGACGGCGAGTTTTGGAGTAGCGCAGTTACTGGACAATGACGAATGGGATGAACTTTTAAAACGCGCTGATGCAGCCTTATACCTAGCAAAACGCAAAGGCCGCAACCGAGTTTGTGATGTCTCTGATATCTAACGCTCAGTGATGAGACTGAGTACGAAACTTACCGATAACACTCCACACAGCAACAACCAGTAACCCAGCGAGCAACCCGACTAACCCATTTAGTAAGGTAGGAATGATGGCGCTGACAATTGAGAGGTCCGATAAATTCATGATGATCGGTTCAATCCAATGATGAACCGCAGGGACGTTGTGCACAACAATGCCGCCACCCACCAAAAACATCGCCGCAGTGCCGACGACCGTTAGTACTTTCATCAGTTTTGGCGCAAATCGGATCAGAGCCTGGCCCATGCTATTGAGTGCTCCTTTGCCTTGCGATTTTCTCTCGAGATAGAAACCCAGGTCATCCAATTTAACAATGCCAGCCACCAAACCATACACACCAATGGTCATGGCCAACGCAATCAAACTCACCACCAACACTTGTGTCATGGTGCTCTGCCCCTGCACGGTGCCTAACGCAATGACGATGATTTCTGCTGACAAAATGAAATCAGTACGAATGGCACCTGCAATCTTTTGTTTTTCGTATTGCTCAATGTCCTCTATTACTCGCTCTGCACTGCTACTTTCGGTTTGGTGAGAAGAGTGGAACAGCTTTTCCAGTACCTTCTCCGCCCCTTCAAAGCACAAGAACAAACCACCCAACAGCAATAAAGGCATGATGAGCCAAGGAATAAAGGCACTGATAAGCAGCGCTGCCGGAACCAAAATGCATTTATTTTTGAACGAACCTTTCGCAACCGACCAGACAACCGGAATTTCTCTTTCTGCCGCCACACCCGACACTTGTTGGGCATTGAGCGCAAGGTCATCCCCTAGTACACCAGCGGTTTTTTTTGCCGCGACTTTCGACATCACCGCAACATCATCTAACACCGTTGCAATATCATCCAAAAGCGTTAATAGACTTGCTCCAGCCATAATTGATTTCTCATAGATAAACTCGAATCATTTCAAAATGTAACAGCGCTCTTCGGTGTCGCCAAGTGAATATTGTGCAAAAAATTGAGTAAGCCTAGCATTACGGTTGTATCTCAAGGTAACTCGATCTAACCTTGCGACATCATTTGCGCAGCCACCAATAGGGAATTCTATGAAGACGCATTCAACGTATCCAATCGGTATCGCCGGACAAAAATGGGGAGATGAGGAACGCCTCGCTTGGCGACAGCAAACCCACATAAAGCGTGAATATCAGCTTGAAGTTGTCCCTAAGATTCTTGCTTTGGCCGTAGAGTTTGAGCTTGAACAGTACGGCGCCCTCTCCTACGATCCCGCCCGCTATCCGCTTTACTGCTTAAAAACCAAAGCTTGGGATGAGAGTAAACCAACCGTATTGATCACCGGTGGCGTGCACGGTTACGAAACCAGTGGTGTGCATGGTGCTCTCAAATTTATGGCGACCGAAGCCACCCGATACGAGCCTTACTTCAACTTGGTTTGCACACCTTGCATCAGCCCTTGGGGTTACGAAACCATCAATCGCTGGAACCCAAATGCGGTTGACCCTAATCGTTCATTTTACGCAAAGAGTCCCGCCGAAGAGTCCGCCAGCCTGATGCGGTTAGTGGCCACTCTAGGCCCGATTTTGGTTCATTTTGATCTGCACGAAACCACTGACACCGATGAGAGCGAATTCCGTCCAGCACTCGCCGCTCGCGATGGCATCGACTATATCGAAGGGATGATCCCAGACGGCTTTTACACCGTCGCGGACACTGAGAATCCTCAGCCAGAATTCCAAGCTGCGGTGATTAAATCGGTATCGCGTGTCACGCATATTGCCCCTGCCGATGAGAACGGTGAAATCATCGGTTCTCCTGTCATTCAACACGGCGTCATTCACTACCCAATGGTGAAGCTGGGTTTATGTGGTGGCGTGGCTGGTTGTCAATTTGGCACCACGACAGAAGTGTACCCAGACAGCCCTAAAGTGACCGCACAAGAGTGTGATGATGCACAAGTTGCTGCGATCGTAGGCGGTCTAGACTACGTGATCACTCAGTTATAACAGGCGGTTTTTATATTGCTCCGGGGTTTGCCCGGAGTATTTTTTAAACATACTGATAAAAGGGCTGGCTTGGTTATAACCGAGCGTCAATGCCACTTCCTTCACCGTCTGCCCCTTGCGCAATAACTCCATCGAATAAAGATAACGCACGCGTAAACGCCACTCGGTAAAGCTCATTCCAAGTTCACTCTGACAGTGTCTGGCTAATGTTCGCTCAGTGGTATGCACTTTTTCTGCCCATTCTGACAAGCTCGTCGTGTCCGTCGGATTCTCTTCTACATGAGCCAAAATAGGGGCTAAGTATTTGTGATCGGATGATGGTAGAAAATGATGTTGGGTTTCTTTGGTTGCCAGTTGATCAAGCAGAACTTGCACCAATCGTTTATCCGACTCTTCGGTCGCCACGTTAATATCGCGCAGGCGAAAATCATCAATAATGGCCGACACAATCGGGGTGACCTGAATTAGACAAGTTTTCGCGGGAAATTTATCCGTCAGCTGTTTGGCAATATTGAGTGAACAATACTCCAATGGTCGTCGATTGAAACTGCGGTGCATAATACCGGGCGGTACCCAAATCGCCAGGTGAGGCGGCGCTAAAAAGCGGGTTCCTTGCGCTTCCATTTCTAAGATTCCACCACTGATCAATTGAACCTGACCCCAAGTGTGGCTGTGTTCACGTGTTTCGGTATTCGAGAGAAACTCTTCGAAATTCATAAACACATCAGATGGTGGAGTATCGATTGATAACGAGGGATGAAGATGTCGAGGGGACTTTTTCAAACTTGTCTTCCTATCACGCGCAATGTCTTTTAAGAGATACTTGTAATTATAACGACCTGACAAACTATCTGACAACTGTCATTCTGCGAGTAAGTTCTCATGGTTTATCTGCTTCCACTTTTTACTGTTCTTATTTGGGGCGGCAACTCCATTGTTAATAAGTTGGCAGCATCGGCTATTGAGCCGAGTGCGATGAGCTTTTATCGTTGGTTTGTGGCCATGGCGATTCTTACCCCATTTTGCCTACCTCATGTGATTCGCCAATGGCAGCAGATAAAACCGTACCTCAGTAAACTCGCGTTTTTGGCAACGTTAGGCATGGTGTTAAACCAATCTTTAGGTTACTACGCGGGCTTAACCACCAGCGCGTCTAACATGTCGTTGATCACCTCATTGGTCCCTTTGATCAGTGTCTTTCTCAGTGTGCCTCTTTTGGGCAAACGAGTGTCTGCTCTTAGCCTTATCGGTGGTGCAATTTCACTGTTTGGTTTGGCCTACATGCTTGGCCAAGGTGATGTGGCCTTCTTTATTGAACAACCCGTCACGCAAGGGGATGGACTGATGGTGCTTGCCGCGATTGTCTATGCCGCCTACTGCGTGTTATTGAAACGCTGGAAAATGCCATTTTCCAATTGGACACTGATTTACATGCAAGGTCTGTTTGCTGTTGCCATGCTCACACCATTGTGGCTGACCAGCGAGCAGTTGCTACCTAGCGCAGAAGCTCTGCCTTTGATCTTTTATGCGGGCGTCGCGGCCTCCATTCTCGCACCTTGGATGTGGGTCAAAGCCATCGACAGCATTGGCGCAGAATCCAGCGCAATGTTCATGAATTTGCTTCCGGTCGTCGCAGTGGCTTTAGCGACAAGTATGCTGGGAGAGCAGGTACACCTTTACCACTTTGTTGGTGGGTTATTGGTGATCTTCGGTGTGATTCTTTCGCAACTGAAACCTCGTAAGAAAGCGGCCATGGTTCAGTCGGAAGTCACCTCCGCGACCATTTCATAATTCGTTGTCATGCGTAACAAGCACACCTTAGCGTCTATACGCTAAACTCATTGCTAATAAGTAACATTTTTGTTATCAAATAAGCACAATAATGACATGTTAAGGATTGGCATATGAGTCGTGGTCAACGCAGTATTACTCTGCGCTTTCTCGCAGAACCTGGGGATGTGAATTTTGGTGGAAAGGTCCACGGCGGCGCCGTAATGAAGTGGATCGACTTAGCCGCCTACGCCTGCTCTGCAGCTTGGAGTGGCAAGTACTGTATTACTGCCTACGCGGGTGGCATTCGTTTCGTTGCACCGATACATGTGGGTAACTTGGTTGAAGTCAGCGCCAAGGTGATTTACACAGGGACAACCTCGATGCACATTGCCATTGATGTGCAGGCCAGCGATCCCAAAGATCTCAAAAACCGACTCACCACCCATTGCATTGTTATCATGGTCGCTGTTGATGAAAATGGCCAACCTACCCCCATTCAAAAATGGATTCCTGAAACCGACGAAGATAAAGCGCTCGAGCAATCTGCGATTCGCTTGATGAACATGCGCAAAGAAATCGGTGAAGAGATGGAAGCGCACGTCAAATACCTCAAGTAGCCACCCCACCATCGAGCGTGTGACCTAAGCTAAGGGCTCACGCTCGTCTGTTTCGACATCATTCCAACATCAAAACGTCATAAAAGCGTCATTTTGGTTTGTTTTAATCGCTCAACTGAAATGAGCAAGAGACAACACATTGAAACTAAGGGAAACCACATTAAGTGAAAGCACACTGGCCAATCTCAAGTCGGTTGAATATCAGTGGGTGCGCACCATGTATGTGGAAGGATACGCCAGTGACGAAATCAATCACTATATCCAGGCCTGTTTTGGTGGCGATGTGACGTTCGCCGATCTTTTCCGTCGAGTCGCTCTGCAACAAGAAAGCCTCTATACCCTCTTGCAATACCTTGGCTGCGCACCTTCGAGCAAAGAGTTTTGATCCAGTACAGACCTCGCTACAAGCCACTTCATCATCGACAATTATTTTTGTGAACTGATACGCATCAGGCCCCATCTCAACTATGCGACTAAAGTTGAAATGGTTACTCTGCTTCTGTCCTTTGTACATACTATCAAGACAAAAACATCAGATACAAAAAAGCCTGAGGACAAACTCAGGCAATTGGTTACAAACACTGTTAGTGATAATCGTAAGGAACAAAGCTAACAGCCAGCTATGCGTAACGCCATGATACTTTCTATTACTAGATCGGCGGCCAAACCAAATGGGTAATAAAAAGTAATAAAACGAGCGACCTGATACGGTCGCTCTTATTCTTATCCTTAAGTTAATCGCGAGAAGAGATTAACCTTTAACACCACCGGCAGTCAAACCACCTACTAACCAGCGTTGTGCAAGTAAGAATACGATGGTAATTGGCAATGCTGAAAGCACCGCTGCTGCTGCAAAGTCACCCCACAGATAGTTTTGAGGGTAGAGATACTGCTGCATACCAACCGCTAATGTATAAGAGTTTACATCAGAAAGTAGCAAAGATGCCACAGGAACTTCACCTACCACACCAATAAACGACAGAATAAACACCACCGCAAGAATCGGCACAGACAAAGGTAGAAGTACTAAGCGGAATGCCTGCCATGGTGTAGCACCATCCAATGCAGCTGCTTCTTCTAACGAATTATCGATGGTCTCAAAGTAGCCCTTAATCGTCCAAACATGCAGTGCGATACCACCAAGGTAAGAGAAGATCAAACCACCGTGCGTATTCAAACCAAGGAACGGAATATACTGACCAAGTTTGTCAAACAAAGCATAAAGTGCCACTAGCGCCAATACTGCTGGGAACATTTGGAAAATCATCATCGCTTTTAGGATAGTCTCCTTACCTTTAAAGCGTAGACGCGCAAATGCGTAAGCCGATGTCGTTGAAAGCGCAACAATCAGAATCGATGTAATACCTGCTACTTTTACCGAGTTCCATAACCAAGTGAGAACTGGGAATGGCGGTGGAGTAACAGAGCCATCTGCATTAGTGACTGAGAAACCAAGAGCCAGCTTCCAGTGCTCCAATGACGGGTTGTCTGGAATTAAACTGCCTGTTGCAAAGTTACCCTCGCGGAACGAGATTGCTACGATCATCAACAAAGGGAAGATGATCATCGATAAGAAGGCCCATAATGCAATATGGGTTGCCCATACGCGGTATTTAAGTGATTTACCTTGTACCATTGCCATGTTGTATGCTCCTTACCCTTAGTTCTGAGACAGCTTAGTGAAACGCAGGTTAAGTAGAGCCAGCGCGCCAACCAGTAGGAAAATCAGTGTTGCGATAGCACTTGCCAAACCGAAGTCTTGGCCGCCGCCACCTTCAAACGCAATGCGGTAGGTGTAGCTCACCAACAGGTCGGTGTAACCCGCAGGCTCTGAAGTACCAATCATGTTTGGACCACCTTGCGTCAACAACTGGATCATGACGAAGTTGTTGAAGTTAAATGCAAAGCTCGCAATGAGCAGTGGAGTCAACGGCTTAATCATCAGTGGCAACGTCACGCGAGTGAAGTTTTGCACAAAATTGGCGCCATCAATCGCTGAGGCTTCGTATAAGTCCTCTGGAATCGCTTTCAACAAGCCCATACAAAGGATCATCATGTAAGGGAAACCAAGCCAAGTGTTCACAATCAGTACCATGCTTTTTGCCATGATTGGATCAGAGAACCAACTTGGGCTGATGCCAAACAGCGCATTTAGCACCATGTTGATCTCACCAAAGCTTTGGTTAAACAGACCTTTAAAGATCAAGATTGAAATAAACGCAGGAACCGCATAAGGCAGAATCAGCAATACACGATAAATAGCACGGCCTTTTAACTCTTCCCATTGCACGACACTCGCCAGCACCAAGCCAATGATGAGCGTAAGCACAACGGTGAGAATTGAGAAAACCACCGTCCAGATAAAGATACTGATGAAAGGCTCTTTGATGCCGTCATCTTTCCAAACACGTTCAAAGTTATCGGTACCAATTTGCACTACAAAGCCGGGAGAGACGGTGTTGCCAACAAAGTTGCCTGCCTCATCCATCGCTTGGTAAAAACCCACGTCCATATTGGGCTTAAGCAGTTCACCAGTCTGATTATTCTTCAGCGTTTCGCCATCCGCTTGCATGGTGTAAAGAGGCACTACGCCAGCAAACTTGCGTAAGCCACTCATGCGAATGTCATCACCATTAGCAAAGTGCAAATCGATGCTGCTCAGTGCGGTACGGTTGCTAACAATAGTCTTGATCGGCTCTTCCGTGCCTGTCACCGAATCGACCGGTGAAAGGTCTAGATCACTGATGGCGCTGCCAAGGACAAACTCAGGTGTCGACAGTAAGACATCGCCATCTTTAATAACAATACGGTGACCAGAATCGGTTTTATACAGAGTAAACGGATAGCTTTCACCACTTTGGAAAGTACGGTCCAAAAGCACGCTTTGCGCACGATCGAGAGAAAGCTGGTTTTTAGCGCTGTAGTTGGTAAACGCAAGACCAACGGTGTATGCCAAAGGGAAGAGGATGAACAAAATCATCCCGGCAATACCCGGATAAATGTAGCGATGAGCGTAAGTTTTTTTACTACCAAACACATACAACGCCAACGCAGTAAGAATCACAGTAAGCATTGCAAAAGCAACCTCACCGCGAGAATACATTAGAATCGTTGCATAACCATTAATAAGACCGACCGTGCCAAGAAGCGCCCATTTAATAAACACTTTTTTGCTGCCCGGCAGGCTGGCTGCTGGAGCTGTCATAGCATCTGTACCTTGAACTGACTGCATAGGGAACCTGCTAGCGATATATAGAAAAGAAAGAAAAGTAAGGAGGAGTTACCCCCTCCTTAAAAAGTTACATTATTTTGTCATTTGTTTTTCTGCGTCAGCCAGAGCAGCATCCACAGTTTGACGACCATCCACTACGTTAACGATCGCGTTTTTCGCCGCACCCCAGAATGCATTCATTTGTGGGATATTTGGCATGATTTCACCGTTCATTGCGTTGTCCATCGTCGCCGCAATACGAGCATCTGCATCAAGCTCACGTTGGAACGAGTTCAGTGCAACAGCGCCTAGCGGCTTATCGTTGTTCACCAGACGTAGGCCATCATTTGTCAGTAGGTAGTTCTCAATGAACTCTACCGCAAGGTCTTTGTTTGGTGATGCCGTTGAGATGCCCGCAGTAAGAACGCCAACGAAAGGCTTAGAAGATTGACCATTGAACTTAGGCAGTGTAGTCACGCCGTAGTTGATACCAGACTTCTCAATGTTGCCCCACGCCCAAGGACCGTTGATGGTCATCGCCGTCTTACCTTGGTTAAATGCAGATTCAGATACTGAGTAGTCCATGTCTGGAGAGATGATACCTTTCTCAACCAGCGATTTAACGAAGTTCATTGCGTCTTTCACGCCATCTTTCGCGATGCCTGCGTCTTTAACGTCGTAACCTTCAGAAGTGTATTTGAACGCGTAACCACCATCAGCCGCCATTAGTGGCCACGTGAAGTACGGTTCTTTTAGGTTCCACATGATGGCAGATTTGCCTTCTTTCTTCAGTTTCGCGTTTAACGCTTCCACTTCTTCCCAGCTCTTCGGTGGGTTTGGAACGATATCTTTGTTGTAGATAAGAGATAGAGACTCAACCGCGATTGGGTAGCCGATGATCTTGCCATCGTACTTCACTGCGTCCCATGCAAAATCCACAATGCCTTCTTGAATTTGTTTAGAAGGTTTGATTTCAGCCAACAGACCCGCTTCTGCGTAACCACCAAAACGGTCGTGCGCCCAGAATACGATATCAGGACCGTCACCCGTTGCTGCCGTTTGTGGGAATTTATCTTGCAGCGCATCTGGGTGAGCCACCGTCACTTTAATGCCTGTGTCTGCTTCAAACTTTTTGCCTACTTCTGCTAGACCATTGTAACCTTTGTCACCGTTGATCCAGATAGTCAGTTGTCCTTCTTCAATGGCAGCGTGTGCACCGAAAGAACCCAGTGCAACAAGAGTACCTAGTGCGACAGCGCTTAGAGCATTTTTCATGTTCGTATCCTTTTTATATTTTGATGTAGGGCTACTCCACAGAGGATGAGCCGTATTTCGACGTATATCATCTGAAAAAACCTGCTCTGTCTCATCCTCCTATCCTCTACGCCCCAGATATTATGGCGTATTTTCGTGATCTACATCGTTAGAGGTAAGAGAGCAAAATCACAAAAACGGCACTCGATGCGATCGAATTCACATTTACTGACGCGATTATTGTGATATTTGCCCACTCTGGGGGAAGAGGCGTAGAACCCCCTCCTCCTTTTCTACTCCCCCTACAATTAATTAGCGTAGGAGGATGTAGGCGAGTGCTATATCGAAGAAACTGCACCCATCCAAGAGTGGATGGTAAGAACCCTTTCCCAGCAGACCAACTTGGTCACTGTTTTTGCTGGTTTTCATTGCCATACGAGTGGAATGTCATTAGTTAAGATGTTAGTGGTAGTTTGTTATTCACGGGGGAGACATCTTGATGAATGTGGGGGAGAAAACTCGTACTTGGCTATGGTGGGTGGCACTTTAATTTAGGAACTCCATTTTTAAAGTGCCGCCCTGTTTTCTTACTGTTGCTTAACTTACCGATTCCTACTGTTACTGTCCGGCTCCATAATTCATATAATGATGGGCAGTGAATTATAAAAAAATTGATCGAGGACGAGCTAAATGGCGAGTGTCACGTTAAAAAATGTTTGTAAAGCGTATGGCGACGTATTGATTTCTAAAAACGTTGATCTTGAGATCAACGAAGGCGAATTCGTAGTATTTGTCGGTCCATCGGGTTGTGGTAAATCGACATTGCTTCGTTGTATTGCAGGGTTAGAAGACATCACCTCTGGCGATCTGTATATCGGTGAAGAGCGTATGAATGATGTAGAGCCATCGAAACGTGGCGTGGGCATGGTTTTCCAATCCTATGCACTTTATCCGCATCTAAATCTCTATGACAACATGTCATTCGGCCTTAAGTTAGCGAAAGCAGACAAAAAAGAGATCGACAAACGCGTAGAGCAAGCCGCTGAAATCCTGCAGCTTGGTCACCTACTCGAGCGTCTACCAAAAGCCCTTTCGGGTGGTCAGCGTCAACGCGTGGCGATTGGTCGTACCCTTGTTTCACAACCAAAAGTGTTCTTACTCGACGAGCCGTTGTCTAACCTAGACGCAGCCCTGCGCGTTCAGATGCGAGCCCAGATTACCAAACTGCAACGCCAACTTGGCTGTACCATGATTTACGTTACGCACGACCAAGTCGAAGCAATGACTATGGCTGACAAAATCGTGGTACTTGATGGCGGTTTTGTCTCTCAAGTTGGTAAACCCCTAGAGCTGTACCATTACCCTGAAAATCGCTTTGTTGCTGGCTTCATTGGTTCGCCAAAAATGAACTTTATGAGTGTGCAAATCGTGGATGTAGAGAGCGAGCGAGTTCAAGTTAAGCTATCAAATGGCGTGACTTTCTGGGTCCCAGTGGATGGAACAACCGTCAACAAAGGTGATCGCATGTCTCTAGGAGTACGTCCTGAGCACCTAGTCTCCTCTGCACAAGGAGACGCGGTGATCGATGGTGAAGTGATGATCGTCGAGAAGCTGGGTAATGAAACGCAAGTCTACCTCAACCTAGAGAGTGCCGATGCGGATGTGATCTACCGCCAACCAGATACGTTGGACGTGGATTCTGGCGATCGCTTAGAAATTGGTATCCCAGCTCATCGCTGCCACCTATTCCACAGCGATGGCCGTGCGTGTAAGCGCCTATTTAATGAAAAAGGCGTAGAGCGTTAAAATCTATAAACCTTCAATCGAATTAAGGCTCTTTTAAAAGAGCCTTTTTTGATCATGGTGTGATTGTACTGAAAGCGGAACTTTAAAAACAAATCGACCTATGGGCGACAGAGATACGCTAGCCGCAATGACAACACTCAAATCTGCGAAGTCGTAACTCTTTCACAATTATGCGATCCAACGTTATGAGAGCAACAACTAGTATGAAACCTGTCTCCCAAGTGAGAATTATGGTTAGTAAATAAAAAGTGTCATATTCATGAACATAATAACAACTTATTATTTGCAACTAGTAACCGTGCAACAGGCTATCTATCATGAAAAAAATCCTCCTTCTCTCTCTTCTTGGTGTTTTGCTTCCTCTCGGAGTATCCGCTGCAGAAAGCTGTGGCAGTGCAGGATCAGCTAAGGAACAATTATCACAAGCTGGCGACAACTTAACTACCGTGGCGGTCGCTCTTGCACAGAGTTGCCCCGAACTTGCAGAAAGCATCATTAGCCAAGCCATTGAGCAAAAACCAGAAATTACAAATGAGTTGGTTAAAGCAATTATTGCGGTGGTACCAGAGGACATGATTACACAAGTCGCCACAGCTGCCTTTAAAGCCGTGCCGGAAACGAAGAGAGCAGATCTAGTTGCAGCAATAATCCAAGTGAGCCCCACAGATATACAACAGAGCATAGTCAATGCTTTGGGTCAGACGGGACTAATGGCTCCAACGGATATCCTTGTAGCTGCAATCCAAGGTGGTGCGGATCCAGCGACCATATCTGAACCAACCGCTGCAGGTATCACCAACGCACCTCAACCGACAACCCTGACAGTGACAACTGCACCAGGTTCTAATGCTGCACTTGGTGCAGGTAGTGGTGGCGGTGGCGGCGGAACAGCCTCCCCTAACTAAACGTAACATTATTGGGTTCATCTAACAGATCTGGCAATGAAACAGCCAGTTAAGCGTAGCTGTCGTTTTGAGATAGGTACAAGGGGAAACGCGACAGATCACTTGAAATAGGAATTCTCAAAAAGAAGTGAGTTACCAATACACAGTTTGCAAACAATCACTGAGCGTTTTTTTGAGTTAAAACTCTGTTGATACGTAAAAAGTACAGGGAAGATCAACGAGTACAATCAATATCATTGGTTTGATACCACGCATTTTCCAATGGGTTCATCATTGTAGTAAGCAAATAAAAGGCAACAAACAATAAAAAATATAAATATAAATCCTAATTATTAGTCGATAAAAGAAGCACTTTACTTGGCTGCTAAATAAAGGGGGGGAGGATAAACAACGTTAATGGCAGGGATGTCTCGGATATGAACAATCAAAACACCATACGGCTAACGCAATACCAAGGAAAGATTTTTTATCGTTTTATTGACTGTTTGGTTATTGTCTTCACGCTACTATTAGCACTCAAATACCAAAACCAGATCACCACTTTTGGCTATCTTTCTGCTGGTTTTCTCGCGGTCATCATTTATTCATTCTTTGCTGAAAGCCTCGATATCTATAGTGACTGGCGCACATCAAAATTAAGAAGACTCAGTCTCAATACCTTGCTCTGCTGGGGATTAACACTGTGCTCACTTACCCTACTGACCTATTTCAGCAAGACTGGAGAAAACTACTCGCGTCTAGTGATCGGTTTTTGGAGCGTATTCACCGTTATCGCCTTAATCCTCTGGCGTGGCGTGGCGTTTTCCTTTGTCTATTACTTGCATAAAAAGGGACTTCACATCAAGCAAGCGGTGATTGTAGGCGTGACACCACAAGGAATAGAGTTAGCTAATAACTTACGTAACCATCCTGAGCTTGGAATAAAACTGATGGGTTTTTATGATGACCGCACATCAGAACGCTTAATCGAAGGTGTTCCGCTGCTTGGCAATGTTAACGAAGCACTGGCGCTGGCAAAGCAAGGTGATGTACAAAACGTCTACATCACCCTACCGATGCAAGCACAAAAGCGAATCTGCGATATTCTTGAAGCGTTCTCCGACAGTACTGTTAATACATACCTGGTTCCAGACTTTTTTACTTTCAACTTGCTTCACTCCCGTTGGTACACCATCGGGCAGGTCAACGCGTTTAGCATCTTCGATACGCCCTTTAACGGTGTTTCAACTTGGTTGAAACGGATGGAAGATTTGATACTGAGCTCGCTGATTTTGATCTTGATTAGCCCAGTGTTACTCGCGGTTTCTATCGGGGTCAAACTCTCCTCCCCTGGACCTGTCATTTTCAAACAGATCCGCTATGGATTGGATGGCAAACCAATCAAAGTGTGGAAGTTTCGCAGCATGAAGGTGATGGAAAACGGCAGCAAAGTGGTGCAAGCAACACAAGGCGATCCGCGTATCACTCGCTTTGGCGCGTTTATCCGCCGTACCTCACTCGATGAATTACCACAGTTTTTTAATGTACTACAAGGACGTATGTCCATTGTAGGCCCACGACCACACGCCGTTGCACATAATGAAGAGTATCGTAGTTTGATCAACCGCTACATGCTGAGACACAAAGTCAAACCCGGCATCACCGGTTGGGCGCAAATAAACGGCTGGCGTGGTGAAACAGACACGTTAGAAAAAATGGAAAAACGTATTCAATATGACCTCGACTATATTCAGCATTGGTCAGTTTGGTTTGATTTAAAAATTGTCTTCAGAACCGTGTTTACCGGCTTCACTGGCCAGAACGCGTACTAGAGTTCTTAAAAGGATAATGTCATGAACTGTTTTAAACTCAAGTTGCTCTCAACCAGTGTATTCGTCGCTATGTCCAGCCATTCTTTGGCTGGACCAACAGCTGTGCCGTATGAAACCGAATCAGGCATATCGATTGCACCTTATGTGAATGTCTCTCTTGGTCACAACGACAACCTCGCTAAAACAGCCGACAATACAGAGAGTTCATCGTACAGCGTGATAGAACCCGGTGTAGTGATTTCGCTTGCGCCAGGAACGCAACAACATACTTTTGGCTATCGTATTGCTCGCGGCGACTATTTCAGTTCTTCACAAGATAACTTTACCGACCATTTTTTTGATCTTAACAGCAAGTGGGAACTCAACGACCGACACCAGTTTAACCTAGATTATGCCTTGGCGCTGACTCACGATTCGCGAGGTGATAACGATACCACACTCAATATGCCACACGACGAGTACACCACTAACAATCTCAATTTCAAATATACGTTCGGCCGGTCGGATGCCATCGGCCGTATCGAAACCAGTTTAGGTTGGGGTGATCAAACCTACGACAACAACCGCAGCATTACCCGCTTCCAAGATTGGCAAGAAAGACGATTTAACACGATTTTCTATTATAAAGCACTGCCCAAAACAGCCCTGCTGTTTCAAATTATCGCTAACGATAAAAGCTATGATGAAACCGCTATTGGAGCCAGCACAAAAGACAGCAAACACTATTTTACTTATGTTGGTGCTGGATGGGATGCGACAGGTGCACTGCAAGGCAACATCAAGTTTGGTCTGCAACGTAAAGAGTTTGATGCCGATGATAAGTCAGAGTTTAAATCATTTTCTTGGGATGCTGACCTCACCTATATGATACGCACCTATTCAGCTTTAACGCTGGCAACCAACCGACGTGCAACCGACCCCGATGGTTACGGAAACGCTATCGATACAAAAACATACTCAGTGAAATGGCTGCATCAATGGAATGAGCGTGTGAACACAAGTTTGGGCTACCGTTTGCTTGACGAGCAATACGATGGTTCATCTCGTACTGATGACACCAACAACTTTGATGCATCTGTTAATTACGACCTCATGCGCTGGTTGAGCGTCAAAGCTGGCATAGGGTTGGAATCGAAAGACTCTAACGTAAGTAACGTCGGTTATGATCAAACCATTTATTTTGTTTCACTTGAAGGGGTGATGTAGTTCGTTATGAAGTATTTTTTGCTTTTCTGTTTGGCATTGTTTTCATTACAGACGCTAGCCAACGATAGTCACTATAAGTTGGGCGTTGGCGATTTGATCCGCATCCAAGTTTATGATGAGCCCGAGCTGTCGTTAGAAACTCGTATCAGTGATAGCGGTTCGATTGACTATCCGTTTTTGGGCCGCATCGCGCTGAAAGGCAAAAGTATTGAACAGGTCAAAACCGCTATTCACAATGGCTTGCTCGATGGCTATTTGGTGAATCCGAACGTGTTTGTCAGTGTGGTCGAATATCGTCCGTTTTTTGTCAATGGGGAAGTGAAGAAAGCCGGTGGTTATCCTTACACACCAGGTTTGACCGTGAACAAAGCTATCACCATCGCGGGTGGCTTTACCGAACGCGCTTCAAAAACCAATATCTTTATTGTACCGAGCGATAACCCCAGTGCTCGGCCTGTTAAGGTGGCACTTTTAGACAAAATTCAACCCGGTGACATACTCACCATCGAACAAAGTTTTTTCTAGGTAGTAGCAGTAATGGACCATCCCCTTTCACAACCTCGCCCAGCGGAACAGATTGTCGATCTGCGTCAGATTTGGCATGGCTTGATGTCGTTCAAATGGCGTATTCTCGGCTTTACCTTCATGGCCACTTTACTGGCGATATTGGTTGTACTTAACATCGCGCCGCAATACACCGCCCGCGCCACGCTAATGATTGAAGCGAGCCAAGCACGCGCTGTATCCATTGAAGAGGTCTATGGTATTGATACCAAAAGCCAAGAGTATTTTTTAACCCAGTTTGAAATACTCAAATCGGATCGCATTGCCGAGCGAGTGATTGAGCGATTAGCCTTGGTTGACCACCCTGAGTTTAACCCTGAAGAAGACGAAGCGGGCTTTAGCCCTGCTTCGGTCAAAGCTTGGCTGCAACAGACGTTTCCTCTGCTTGAAGCGCTTAAAGCACCGACTGTTCCACTAAGTAGCGAAGAGCAGGTGTATCGCGCTCGCCAAAAAGTGCTATCTGCGTTTAAGGCAAACCTCTCTATTTCACCCGTTCGTAAAACTCAATTAGTGCATATCTTCTACACCAGTAAAGACCCTAAACTAGCGGCGTTAATTGCCAATGAAGTCGGCAAGGTGTTTATTGAAGAAAACATCGAAGCCAAGCTGCAAGTGGCGCAGGAAGCCAACAGCTGGTTAAACGTGCGTATGGAAGAGTTACGAGAGAAAATGCGCGCTTCTGAAGCCAATTTGCAGCAGTTCCTACAATCAGAAGGGTTGGTGGATGTTCAAGGGGTTTCTGGGCTCGCCTCTAAAGAACTTGCTGAGCTTTCGACCCAACTCAACAAAGCACGCGATCGCCGCGTTGCCGCAGAGACCCTATTCAACATTACGCAAAATCAGAGCAAAAAAGGCCCAGATGTGAGTGTGATTGCCTCGATTCCAGAAATCTCCAGCCACCCAACCATTCAAGATGTCAAGCTGGCGGAGGTTCAAGCGGAGCGAAAAGTCTCTGAGCTCTCTAAACGCTATGGCCCCAAGCACCCTAAGCTTAAAGCGGCCACCGCTGAGCTGGAGTCAGTGAAGCGTAACCTCAATAACGAAATTCGCCAGTTGGTCAAAGGGATCAATAGCGAGCTGCAAGCGGCACGGCAGTCAGAGCGCACACTGCAAGCCGAAATGGACAAGCGCAAAGTCGAGTTCCAAACACTGAGTATCCAAAACGCTAAGTTCTCTGAGTTACAGCGTGAAGTGCAAACTAACCGAGATCTGTTTGATCTATTTTTAAACCGACAAAAAGAAACCAGTGCTTCTAGTGACTTTAACGCCACCGTGGCACGCTTTACCGATTTCGCCAAGCCACCACTACAGCCAAGCAAACCCAACCGAAAATTGGTGGTGTTGCTTGCTTTTGTCGCCTCGTTTGGCTTGGGGTGCGTGTTGGCTCTGGTGGCCGATTCACTCAAAGACACCTTTCGTGATGTCAAGCAGATTGATAGAGAACTCTCATTAGCGTTATTGGGTACAGTGCCAAAACTAAAACTGCGCAAACCGCTGAGAGCGAATGACTATTTTGATGCCAAGCATCGCCAGTTGAAGGAATCGGTACGCTCGATTCGCACCGCGTACTTGTTGGCGAACACCAATAAGCCAAGTAAAGTGGTGATGCTTACCTCAGCAATACCAGAGGAGGGGAAAACCACTGCCAGCATTAACTTCGCCCTGTCGATGGCACAAATGGAGCGAACACTGCTGATTGATGCGGACTTGAGAAAGCCCTCTTTAGGTAGCCGCTTTGGTTTAAACAGCGCACAACCGGGATTAACCAACGTCCTGACTGGAACGCACCCGCTTGAGGAGTGCCTCTACCACGACGAAGCGCTTTCATTGGATGTGCTGAGTGCCGGGGTACTCACCAGTAACCCGCTCGAGCTGATCTCTTCCAGCGCGTTTGTGACACTGCTGGATGAGCTGAAAGAACGTTACGACCGAATTGTAATTGACTCACCACCCTGCTTGCCAGTGAGTGACAGCTATGTGTTGGCACAACAGGCTGATTCGACCATCATCGTGATTAACTCAGATCGCACCCGTGTGAGTGAAGTGAAAGAAGTAGTGATGCGCTTCGCCCAGCAAGGTACACGCATGGATGGGGTGATACTAAACAAACTCGATACCAAGCAAGCGAGCCGTTATGGTCACTATGGCAATTACCAAGGTTATTATGGTATAGGGCAAGCATAGATGAAACCTTCTTACACCAGCAAGAAAAACAGCGCAGTGCAGCAAGGCACTGTGCCTACTGCCCAAACCTCTGCGCTCACTGGCAAGCTGGTGAAAGCCTTCGCCCTTGTCACTTGCCTTTGGATTGGTTACTGGGCTTACCATTTTGCCATTGCCTCACTCTATATACTCGCCAGTGAACGACAAATGGCGCTGTGGAATCAAGCGCCGCAGAACGTCAGCGAAGGCGATGTGGAAAGAGTCTCCGTTTGGCTCAACAGTGCGATTGACTATGACCCGCGCCACCCGCATTACTACAATTTGCTTGGCAAAAGCCAGCAGTGGTTAGCGTATGTTCAACTCACTGAGCAGCAGCAACGGTTAACGCCCATCGCGCTGACTCCGCACCAATCGGCGCAGCGCTCGTTGCAACAAGCGAAGCAAGCTTATCTCAAAGGAGCAGCATTACGGCCGGAATGGGCACTGACTTGGGCTGATCTGGCGCAAGTTGAACATCAACTCAACGGTAATGCACTGCTCGATTATATGCACAACGCGGACCGCTTTGGCCCCTATATGGGGGAATTGAACTTGACGATTGCCAGCATCGGTCTAGAGCGCTGGAATCAACTTGATAGAGAGATGCGCACCCTCTCGATGCACCACATGGAACGTGCGTTACGTCATCCGCAAGTGGCTCAACGCTTTGCGCGCCATGCAGAAGCACTCGAGAAGCTTAGCCTAGCTTGCGTGCTGGCCAACCGCATTAGTGACACGCCGCAAACGCCGATCCGCGCCTGCCGAAAAGTGACACTATGAGGTCGGTTTGGGCTCGATTACGCAAGGTTCGCCCGCTCGCACTGCTGCTGTTTTGCTTTTTTGCACTGAGCGCGCTTGCTGTTATCTTTGAGCAAAACCTGGCAATACCACGCCGGTTTAGCGCTGCAATTGGACCACTGGTTGGGGAGCGATCTCTACTTGCACTTTGCCTTGGCGTTTGCGCTCAATATTTCGCTTTTAGTGGCGCTCTCTGGTGGCTTTACGCTGAAACGAAGTGTGTTGCTCGCAAGTGGCTTTTTGCTACTGGTGTGCGGCGCAGAGGAGTTCAACCAACGATTTTTTACCACGCGTCATTTTTCTTGGTGGGATCTTCTGGCCAGCTCGCTGGGGGTGTTGACCTCTGCGTTGCTTGGTGTGCCGGCCCTGTATTGGCTGAAAGGCCAGGATGCAACCCTTTTCTGCATGAGGTCAAACAAACGTGATTAGACCCTTGATCTTGCCCTGCTTTTTGCTGTTTGTTTTTTGGCTCCCCATTCCACTGGGCAGTAATCGCCTTTGGGCTTGGTCACTGAATGAGATGGCGGTTGCGCTGCTGCTGGCGACCGCGGTGGTGTGGATTCCGTCCCCGCAGTGGATTGAAGGGATAAAACGGGCGAAATGGTTGCTGCTCGGCTTGGCGCTGATGAGTGTTTGGTCTTATGTGCAGAGCCTTGAGTCATTGCCACTGAGCCAAGATCGCCATCAAGCGTTTATCGCGGCGCTGAAATCGCTGCACTATTGGCAGATTGGTTTGCTAGCGGCGGTGCTGATTAACACGCCACGCAAGTTGACTCTGCTGGCGGTGTGTATGATTGCCAGCGGCCTGTTCCAAGCCTTTTATGCCAGTGTGATTACCCTACTCGACCTCAGTGTTTCTCCTGTGTGGCAGTATCCGTTATCGGATCGCGCATCGGGCAGCTTTGTGTACCAAAATCACTTGGCTAACTTTTTGATGATGTGTTTATGCCTCGGCTTTGGCCTTTTGGTGGCGCAACTCAAAGAAAACTCAAGCAGCTCGTTTTCTCGACAATTGAAGGAAATACTGGCGATGCTGCTCTCCAGCAAAGCGCTGCTGCGCCTTGCACTGATCATTATGGTGATTGCGCTGGTGCTGACCCGTTCCCGCATGGGCAACACGGCGTTTTTCACCGCTTTGACGGTTGGCAGCTTGCTGCTGCTTTTGTTTTACAAAAACAAGCCGAAAAGCTTGTACATTCTGATCATCAGTTTGTTTGTGATTGATGCGTTGGTGATTAGCCAGTGGTTTGGCCTAGAGAAACTGAAACAGCGTTTGGTGGAGACGAGTTTAACCCATGAATCGCGTGATGAAGTGGTGTTGGATACTTGGCAAGCGGTGCTGCAAGAGCCACTGACGGGCTATGGTGCAGGCAGTTTTTATTCTGCCTATCCGCAGTTTAACCAAAGCCAAGTGACGCTGTTTTATGATCATGCGCACAATGACTACCTGCAGTTTTTGTTCGAGTATGGTGCGCCGGTGACGGCGCTGATGGGGCTTATGGTGCTGTTTTGTGGCTACCGCGCGTTTCGCGCTTTTCAACAGCGGCGAGATAAAACGTTACGCGGTTTAGGGCTTGCTTCGTTGATGGTGGTGATCGGCATGTTGATTCACATCAGTGTCGATTTTCCACTGCAAGCCCCTGCCACGACGATTTACTTTATTTTGTGTTTGCTGATTGGTTTACTAAGCCAGAGTTTGGCATCGGCAAGGCACTCAGAGCGCGCTCAGTAATCCATTAATACGCACACGCCCTATGTCGCGTTTGGAAAGGGAATAGGTTTTAGGTTCATAGGTCCTAGGGTCCTTGAGGATACGGAATACGGGCAAAAACTAGAGCGACCTAGCAACGTCGATGCAATAACAAGCCGAGCCACACCCCTGTCGTCATTCCCGCGAATGCGGGAATCCATTCATCCGCGCCCACCGTATGTCGCGTTTGGAAAGGGACTAGGTTTCTAGGGTTTTAGGGTCCTAGAGGATACTGAATACCGGCAAAAACTAGAGCAACCTAGCAACGTCGATGCAATAACAAACCAAGCTACAACACCAGCCATCATTCCCGCACACGCGGGAATCCATTCATCCGCACACGCCGTGTGCTGCGTTTGGAAGTTCACTCACAACGAGCAACCCAACATGAACAGGTCAGCGCAACGGCAACACAGAGCAAAAACACTTGTCGTCATGTAACTATTCACCTGCCACATGAAGCTGGCGCATGCTGCGCTTTTGGGTTTTGAACCAGCGAGTGAAGTGCTCGCAGAACTGAGTGTAAGCGTAAGCTTTCTCTTGATATTGCTCATAATATTCCTGCCAGAGCAACATCTTCGTCATGCCTTTACGTCTGAGTTCGACTGCGTATTGCGTGAAGTCTGGCATGACTTTATCGCGACTGGCTTTCTTGCCGTGATACAGCGCTTGCGTGAGATCAGCATCGCTGCAACTTTCGGGTAGAGGCCAACCAAGTTGGCTTTGTTTAAAGCGAGTAAGGAGTTCCGATATGGTGGACGGGCCGAGTTTCAGGCAAGAAGCGATGCTGCGATTGGAGAGACCGCAGTCGTACTTAAGGCGTAATACCTCTTTGATTTTGTTCATTGGAGTTCTCTTTTTGGCCATGGTCGCTTCCTTACGTTCTTGTTTAAGAAGTAAAGAATAGCGAGCTATTGATTTAAAAGAGAAAAAGGAAGGATTTCGGGCATTCCGATCGGGGTTTTCGCTATTCCGATCACCGATTTCGGAGTTAGGCTAAAAGTGATCGGATAATCGCGGAATCAGTGATCGGTTTAAACCGAAATGGGTGATCGGATAATCCCGAAATGACTGATCGGAATGCTCCGAAATATGCAATCATCGGTTAATTGTTTGTTGTGTGACGTTGTTATCCATTAGAAAAAGAAAATGATGGATTTACTATGCCACAAACACTTTAAACACGGGCATGTTCATGATTTTTCCCTGGTAACGAGGTCTTGGCATGAGGCTACATAAAGTTATGGGTGTAGCCGATCAGATCGTAAGTTCCTGGTTAAATTCAATTGAATTACGCAACAAAGCCCAATAACGCCGTGAAAGTTACCAAACTAGATCACTTGGATGATTGTGTTAATTAAAGCTGAGTAATCAGATTAACGAGAGATAGAGTTAGCGATAAGATGATTTAATTACATCATTAATATTCCTGCATAACTCATCTAATTTTGAATCCTTAGCCTTCATGGACTGCGGTTGTACTTTATTCGATAGCGTGGACCTAATTAAAAAAGCCAAATTATCATCAGGCTGCAAAACTGTAATACCTTTAAAAGTACAAAAGCGCTTTGCGGTAGCCAATTGATGATCATTCCTATGCTCCCCTAATTTAAACTCTCTAGGGAGCATAATTAAAGGAATATCATAATCCAAAGCACTAATTATAGTTCCCATACCCGCATGACCAATAATTAATTTTGACTTAGCTAGAATAGAGTGGTATTCACTCTCGGAAATTTCCTTTTCCCACCGTATGTTTTTTGGAACATAGGTACTGTCAGCTATTTGAGCAAAAAACTCTATGTCAGGTAGCTTCACGGCTGCGTCATCGACTATTTTTAGGAGACGGTCAAAAGGTAACTGAGTACCTAAGGTACAAAAAATCACAATACTGCCCCTATATAAAATGGCCCATTATCAGTTGCAAGGTGTTCCCATTGTGTATACCAATGATCTGCGACCCACTTTGCTTTTTTCCCAGCCAAAGAGAGTTCTTCTGAATTTGCTATCGAATCAATCCAAATAGTTTTAGCTCCCAAACACCTTCCGATTAACAATGCTAAAAAGCCAGGTGCAGCACCAGTTGAAATGATAACTTTGGGTTTTAACTTAACAATTTCTATAAACAATGTAACAAAACAAATCACCAAAGGAATGAATGATTTTAAATTACAATCTGGTATTTTTTTATATGGTGGTTTCGATTTAAACCTTGGCTCTTCAATCGTTGAAAAAAATGTAATCTCATCGAATTCAAGTCGCTCTGTAATTTTTCTTAATTGGACAAAGTGTCCACCACCTGATGCAATAGCCAAAATCATACAGCCATCCTCTTATATATTGAAATCAATTGAATAAAAACAACATCCAAACTATATTTATCTAAATAATCTTGATAGGCATTGTCCACAAGAGTAGAGTGTAAGCCTTCTTGATTTACCAACCTATCAATAGTCTCAGCCAACAAATCTATATTACCAGGATTAACCAACAAACCATTAACCCCATCATATATTACATCAGGAATCCCACCTACGTTTGTAGCCAGGACTGCTGTTTTACATGCCATAGCTTCCAAGATGACCATCGGCAACCCCTCTTTATAACTTGGCAAGATTAAGGCATCAGAAGAACAAATTCGCTCTATTGTTTCTGAACGCGATAGCCATCCAGAAAATAAAACTTTATCAGTAAAACCCAAATTCTCCGCTAATTCTTTGTATTTATTAAGGTCACCATCTCCAACAAATTCTACTATCGTATTGTTGGATACTTTTATCTTAGCAAATGCATATAAAAGATCTGATATTCCTTTATCCTCAACAACCCTACCAACAAAGACAAATTTAGAAACCTTATTGGTTCTAGACTTTCTTGAATCAACGCTTACATTCACAGCATTACTAAGTACAACCGCAGGATTTTTTAATACTAACTTCGTATCAAACCACTTCTTCCAACTTTCAGTTAAAACAACCAAATAATCGACTTTTCGTTTGAAAATAAAATTAATGTAAACTAGAGCTATACGATTAACACTAGCGTAAAATTCCTTAAAACCACCTCCATGCATATGAACGAGAACTGGCACCTTGAAAATTCCAGACAGTAAGCAAAATATTGACTTCCGATAAAAGCTTCCTTTAGATGCAGAATGGATATGTACTAAATCGACTTTACAAAAAATGAAGTAGTAAAGTGACTTGAAAACAGCATAAATGAAGTAAAACAAAGCTAGGAGTTTTGACTTATCAGAGTAAGTTTCAAGAAAAAACGTATTAATATCATTTTTTTTTGCTTCATGCTCAAACGATTTTACTACTGTAGTCATACCGCCATTAACACGGAATCCGGGAAAAACAACCAAAACATTCATATAATTATTTTTCCACAATAAGTGGCATTAGCTTTCCTGATGCATTTCTGGGAATTAAATCAAGAAACTCAATTTTAATCATAATTTCGCTACCTAAACGGTGTTGAAAAACACTTAGCAACTCTTTTTCCACCTGAACATCACGAGAGCCATTTAACGTTGAATATTTAACTATAATGCTTTTATCTAATTTCTGTACGACTTGTGCTTCTGATAGGTTATCAACTCCATAAAACAATAAACTTAATGCAGGTGCACTAATACAAACACCATTCTTTAAAATTAGCTGGCTAGTGGGCCTTCCATGTATCTTGGCGACATGAAAATCCTTATTTCCACAGGAACAAGGCTCTTCAGATATATCAATTTCTGCAATAAGGTCTCCGGTATTATATCGGTATAAAGGCATAGCTTTATTTCTGTAATTCGTACCTACAATACGCTTAAAACCATCAACATCTTGTAGAAGCTCTGTCTTTGTATACCATCCGACTACATGGTAATTACCTTCCTTACACTGTTGAAATCGACAAACTCTTTCTGCTTGTCCATAATGGTCATAAGTATTTTTGAATACTGCTCTTACTACTTTCTGAGCTGATTCAGAAAAAGATTCACCACTTGTAAACACCCCCATTAAATTCCAGTTCGGCTTCCAATTTATTTCTGCAGCAAAACGAGCAAGTAAAAGCACTGAGCTAGGATAGGCAAGAATGATATCCGGCTTATATCTTTCAAGTTCTTTTAAGTACAACAATGAGTTTTCTCTACTTAAATGAAAGGAAGACATGATTAGCCTTGAGCTAAATGGCATTTTTTTCCAAAAAACAGGGCCTTTATGGTCACCCTTGAAAAGGTTATCACCACGTAAAGTTGCGATTCTTGGATTAAATTTTACTCCGACAGAATACCAATGTGATCGAAGACTCAACTCATCTAGCATTACTGAAAGTAGACTTCTGTATACCACCAAAGGACGGTTTGATGTACCACTTGTATACCCAGTGAATGCAATTCCTTTGTTTTCACGAAACTCTTTAGCAAATTTAACGACAAACTCTTTATCTGTTTCACCATCAAAATCAAAGTCATTGTATGCAGGGTGCTTCTTGAAGTTAAACGTATCAATGTTCTCTAAACTTTTAAGAATTCCTTTCCGTATAAATATTTTGTATACAATTAGGTAGAGAAAGTTTATTAGAATATTATCTTTAAGAATGAACCAACCGAAATCGCGAAATATCACAGGATCCCCTTTGCCAATTTTAAATATTCATTCATCATTTTTTCCGATGAAAATTTATCTTCAACCCTTCTTCTTGCATTGTATATAAGCTCATTTCGGTAATCGGTGCTTGTCAGACTTACTAGCTTTTCAAAAAGCTCTTTAGTATTACCTGGCTCATATACTAAACCACTAGCTCCAGATTCAACCATTTCTCTAGCTCCCCCAATATCAGATATAACAACAGGTAATCCGATCGCCATGGCCTCTAAAACAGCATTTGAGAATGTTTCAACCGAATTAGAGCAGAGAAGGAATACGTTAGAATCGATTAAAATATCTTTTACATTTCTTACTTCACCATGAAACTGAACATACTCATTCAAATTATTTTTATCGACTAGGCTTTCCAAGTAAGCTTTCACTTTACCCTCTTTATCACCTCCAACAATAGACAATCTAGCATCGACTTGATTATCAACTAGCATTTTAAGAACATTAATTGCTTCTATGTGATTCTTTTCCTTTCGAAGCTGCCCAACCATAGCTATTTTTAGGCAACTTGATGTATCAGCTTTTGTTTTTTCGTAAAAATCAAGATCAACACCATTGTAAACAACTTTGTTTCTTACAAATGAAAAACCATAATTTTTATGCCAATGAACTCTTTGTGAATCAGCACCGTACACTACAGAAGAAACAAACCTTGCGGATAACTTAAGGAGGACAAACTTAAACGAAGAATAACCAGAAGGTAATACGGATGTATTATTAAGATAACAAATAACTGAACTAAAATTAAGAATTCTAATTATCGAAGAAAACAACGCAGGATAACTATTCAACAAAAAAAACGAATCAAACCTGTTGAGAATAAAGTATCTAAATATACTTGGCACTCCTTCTGCAAAGTCAACTTTAACACCTGAATCTAGCAGCGATAAAACAAAATCGTCATTTTTCTTCTTTAACGATAGCACTGTCACGTCCAGCCCAGACTTTATGAGAAAATTAGCTACATGTACCATTTTCCTTTCAGACCCGCCGATAGCAAGAGAGTTCATTACAATACACAATTTCATGATTTCTCATAGCTCTTATATGAATTAAATGAAACATAAAGAAAAATAAACAAAAGCAAGGTATTTGGCCTCATAAAACTTGAACCCGAAAGTGTATATATTGAAAGAAAGAAAAGAATCATTATCTTTGACTCAGCTGAAGAATCTCGCCCTTTATAATTAACCAATAAATTGAACAAAGGAACAAGAATAGCCAAAAAATATAACAACACTCCTAAATATCCTAACTCAAGTCTTGCATCAATAAAACCATTATGAGAATGTCCTATGGTCACATAACCATCATCCATATTGAAGAATGCCATCGAATTATCACCCCAATATACCCCACCATAACCTACACCTAAATAGTTACCATCAACTGCAGCTAGGATTTGGAGCCATATGTCCGAACGTCCAGAGGCAGTAAAATCTTTACCTATT
>NZ_SZTO01000008.1 GCF_013369385.1 Vibrio sp. 05-20-BW147
CACTTCTAAATCTGGAGCGACACACGAGGTTCGAACTCGTGACCTCAACCTTGGCAAGGTTGCGCTCTACCAACTGAGCTAGTGTCGCAATCAACAACGTTTTACGTCGTTCAGGGCTGCGAATTATAAGAGCATTTTTTTGTGATGCAAGTCCTTCGTTGAAAAAATCTTTAAATTTTTCTCGTTCGATGAAAAAGCGCACAAAGCAGCCAAAAATTCATCGCCCTGACGCATGAAATCAAAGCTAAATCTTAAAAATGGTTTGGCGATAGAACTTGAGTTCTGCAATAGATTCACGAATATCGTCGAGTGCGAGGTGAGTTCCCTGCTTAGAAAAACCTTTCAATACTTCTGGATTCCATCTTCTGGCCAACTCTTTCAAAGTACTGACGTCGATATAACGGTAGTGAAAGTAGCCCTCAAGCTCAGGCATATGACGGTACAAAAAACGACGATCTTGCCCAATGCTGTTACCACAGATTGGCGATACTCCTTTAGGTACCCACTTTTCTAAGAAAGCGATGGTTTGTTCAACCGCCTCTTGCTCAGTAATTTGACTACTACGCACTCGTTCTACGAGACCACTACCTGTGTGTGTATTGGTACACCACTCATCCATTTTTGCGAGTTCCTCTTCTGACTGATGAATCGCAAGTACCGGTCCTTCGGCTAAAATGTTTAGCTCGCTATCGGTGACGATAGACGCTATTTCAATAATTTTATGAACGTCAGGATCCAAGCCTGTCATCTCAAGATCGATCCAAATTAAGTTCTGATCGCTAAAGGACATAGATGAGTTGCCTATTTGTTTGCTGCTAAAAGAGGTACTATACCTCAAAATAGTGATAACAAGATACTTCGATAATGTAGCGAAAGTCGTCATACTTAGCTCGTTATCAGCGAACAGATTAAGTAGATATCGTGGCAAAAAAGAAGAAGTTAACTCAAGGTCAAGTGCGTCGAGTGCGCGACAACCAACAAAAACGTTTGAAAAAACAAGCCGACACCATTCAATGGGATGAAGCAATGTTGGGTGATAGCCGTAGAGGGCTAGTGATCACACGTTTCGGTCAACATGCCGATATTGAAGATTCGGAGACAGGGCTTATTGAACGTTGCAACCTTCGCCGTGGTATCGAATCACTGGTGTCTGGCGACAAGGTCATTTGGCGCAAAGGCTTAGAGTCAATGGCCGGAATTTCAGGCGTGGTTGAAGCTGTAGAACCGCGGACTTCAGTGTTAACTCGACCTGACTATTACGATGGTTTAAAACCCGTTGCGGCCAATATTGATCAAATGGTCATTGTCTCATCGGTGCTGCCAGAGTTGTCACTCAATATCATTGATCGCTACTTGATTGCGGCAGAGACCCTTGGTATCGAGCCGCTGTTGGTATTAAACAAAATCGATTTGTTGCAAGAAGCTGATCTCGCCACGTATCGTGAGTGGTTGGCCGACTATGAGAAAATTGGCTACAAAATCCTTTATGTGAGCAAACGCTCTGGCGCTGGCATTGCCGAGCTCGAAGCGCAATTGCAAGATCGTATCAATATCTTCGTCGGACAATCAGGCGTGGGTAAGTCTAGCTTGGTGAATGCGCTCATTCCTGAACTGGATATTGAAGAAGGGGAAATCTCCGAGCTATCCGGTTTGGGCCAACATACGACAACAGCAGCACGCCTCTATCACATTCCGTCAGGTGGTAACTTGATCGATTCTCCAGGAGTTCGAGAGTTTGGACTCTGGCACTTGGAGCCAGAAGAAATCACCAAAGCCTATCTTGAGTTTCGTCCTTACTTGGGCGGCTGCAAGTTCCGAGATTGCAAGCACGCGGATGATCCAGGCTGTATCATTCGTGAGGCTGTAGAAAATGGTGAGATCAGCGAAGTACGCTACGATAATTACCATCGCATTATTGAAAGCATGGCGGAGAACAAAGCCAATCGCCAATATTCGCGCAATAAGAAAGCGGACTTATAACGCATATTGTTGTGTAAGTTTTCGTCACTGATTACTGACAAACAGAATAAATTTCAGTAACATCACGCGCCCGAAACAAGAATCAATCAGACATCATCGGTATTTACAATGGATAAGATTAAAGTTGGACTGCAGTACTGGATCCCACAACATGGCTTAACTCGCCTAGTGGGTAAATTGGCTTCTGCCAAAGCTGGCGGCCTGACCACAGCGATCATTCGCTGGTTTATCAAACAGTACAACGTCAATATGGACGAAGCGAAACACGCCGATCCCAAACATTACAAGACGTTCAATGAGTTCTTTGTACGTGAGCTAAAAGAAGGCGCACGTCCAATTGCTGAAGGCGATGCAATCATTACCCATCCAGCGGATGCTTGTGTCAGCCAGTTTGGCCCTATTACCAACGGCCAATTGATTCAAGCGAAAGGGCATGACTTCTCCGCTCAAGAGCTGTTAGGCGGTGACGCTGCTCTTGCTGAAGAATTTAAAGACGGTAGCTTCGCGACTTTGTATCTATCACCTCGTGATTACCACCGTGTACACATGCCATGCGATGGTACTCTGCGCCAAATGATTTACGTTCCTGGTGATCTGTTCTCGGTGAATCCGCTGACAGCAGAGAATGTACCCAACCTATTTGCTCGCAATGAGCGCGTGGTGTGTATCTTTGATACTGAGTTTGGTCCTATGGCTCAAGTGCTTGTTGGTGCGACCATTGTTGGCAGTATTGAACAAGTATGGGCAGGTACCATTACTCCACCTCGTGGTAATACGGTATACAAATGGGATTACCCAGCCTCTGGCAACCATGCGGTTATCTTGAAGAAGGGCGAAGAAATGGGTCGCTTCAAACTCGGTTCAACCGTCATTAACCTTTTTGCCAAAGACGCGATTCGTTTTGATGAGTCGATGGCCAATGGCCAACCAACGGTGATGGGAACCCCATACGCCCACCAGCAATAAGTTTATTTTTAGCCCCAACAAGCGTTGGGGCTTTTTCTTGACGAAAAACAAAACTCTTCATAAAAAATCAACGGAATTCAGAAACTTCAACCCGCCTCTAAGATGTTCTTTGCACAATGAATTAACCTAAGTTTTCACGTGAAATCTTGAGGTGTGATGAATGCAGAAATTGAACATGACTGTGGTATGGAAGCTGCTGGTTTGTTTTGCGCTCCCTATCGGCATTTTGTTAATGCCCATCGATGCGATTCCTATCGATGATTTGACGCTCATTCAACATCGCCTACTGGCCATCTTTCTACTTGCAGCCTTACTTTGGGTTTTAGAGCCCGTGCCAGTGTTTGCCACTTCAATTCTGATCATCGCCCTCGAGCTGATCATGATTTCCGATAAAGGATTACACCTGTTCCGTACCCCGCCCACCGGACACGATCTCGGTGAGTTGATTAGTTATACCGACATTTTTTCTGCGTTTTCCTCACCCATCATCATCCTTTTCATGGGCGGATTTGCACTCGCCATTGCTGCATCAAAATACGAGTTAGATAACAACCTCGCTCGGGTACTGCTCAAGCCTTTTGGCCAGCAACCCAAATTTATTATGTTGGGTTTGATGCTGATTACCGCGGTGTTTTCGATGTTTATGTCCAATACCGCAACTACGGTCATGATGCTGGCGTTATTAGGGCCAATTGTGGCCTCCGCGCCAAAAGGCGACTTGGGCATAAAAGCACTGGTGTTGTGCATCCCAATTGCAGCAAACACCGGCGGCATCGCGACTCCAATTGGTACCCCGCCCAACGCCATTGCATTGCAATATTTAACTGGAGAAAACAGCATCGACTTTCTCAGTTGGATGGCAATGGGTTTACCCTTTGTTCTGGTCCAGTTGACCATTGCTTGGTTTTTATTGCAGAAACTTTTCCCTTCTAGCGAAGCAAAAATGACGCTGAAGTTAGACGGCAAGTTCAAGAAAAGCTGGCGTGCCGTGGTGGTGTATGTCACGTTTGCCGCCACGATTTTGCTATGGATGACCACGCAATTACACGGCATGAATACCTATGTGGTGGCCATCATTCCGCTGGCAGTGTTTACATTGACGGGCATTATGGGCAAAGAAGAACTCAAGCTGATCAACTGGGATGTGCTTTGGCTGGTCGCGGGGGGGATTGCCATTGGTATCGGGCTGGAAAAAACAGGGCTGGCGAAAGCCTTAGCGCATGCGATCAATTATGAAGCCTTATCGCCTTTTGCCATCATCGTATCGCTCTCCTTAGTCTGCTGGCTCATGGCGAACTTTATGTCCAATACCGCGACCGCCAACTTGTTGATGCCAATCGCGGCCGCCATCGGTACCTCAATGAGCAGTTTAGAAGCCGTCGGAGGCTTACAAGGCTTGCTGGTGGTAGTGGCATTCTCAGCCTCGCTCGGGATGATTCTTCCTGTATCAACGCCTCCCAACTCGCTCGCCTACTCTACCGGCTTAATCGAGAGCAAAGACATGGCAAAAGTGGGCTTGCTGATCGGTGTGATTGGTTTAGCCATCGTCTACGGGGCCGTTTTGATTCTCGGTTAATGAGAAAGCACGACGACAAAGCGGAGAAAGTCACGTCTGTGCTTTGCCAAGATGATAACTTGAGGCATATTGTCGGTCTCTTCAATTAGGGATCACACAATCAATGGGATTTGAATGGCTTGCACTTGCCGCAGCACTACTGTGGGCGATCGCCAGTTTACTTTCGGTCACGCCGGCTCAGCATTTGGGGTCGTTTGCTTACAGTCGTTGGCGAATGGGATGCACGGCGGTCATGCTCTCCAGTATGGCTCTGTTTACCGGAGGCTGGTCGAGTGTCATGGCAGAACACATCACGCCCATGATGTTTTCAGGCTTAATTGGCATCTTTATTGGCGATACCGCGCTGTTTGCTTGCTTAAATCGCATGGGGCCTCGCCAAGCGGGCTTGCTCTTCTCTTGCCATGCCGTCTTTTCCGCCATTCTCGGTTACTTCCTATTTAGCGAAAGCATGACGTCAATGGAGCTACTCGGATCGCTGCTGGTATTTTCCGGCGTCGTTCTGGCGATCTTTTTTGGCCGACGTGGACAAAGTCAGAATGCATTGGAAACCGTCAAAGGTGCCGCTTGGATCGGCATCGCCTTGGGGTTACTGGCGGCTTTGTGCCAAGCGCTAGGGGGAATTATTGCCAAACCAGTGATGCAGACTGACATCGATCCTGTCGCAGCATCCGCTATCCGTATGATCAGCGCCTTTGTGGCACATTGCCTCCTACGAGCCACTGGCGCAAAAATTTCTCGGGCAACACAAAAAATGAATGGGCGCATCTTTACCATTACCGCGATTAACGGCTTTCTCGCCATGGCGGTGGGTATGACGTTGATCCTGTACGCTTTGCGCGATGGGAATGTCGGGATGGTCGCCTTACTCTCCTCGACAACCCCAATCATGCTGTTGCCGATACTGTGGTTCTACACCAAACAACGCCCCAATCGTTACGCGTGGCTTGGTGCCTTCGTCGCGGTGGCGGGGACAGCCATCTTAGTTCAGTGACGCACAGAGACAAAAAAGCCCGAGTCATGCTCGGGCTTTCATTTAGCCGTTTAGGCTTACTTAACCAATACTTGGCCAGTCATCTCTGCTGGAATCTCTAGACCCGCTAGAGACAGCATGGTTGGTGCTAAGTCAGACAGTTTACCGCCTTCCTTGAACTCAACCGCTTTGTCACCGACGTAGATAAGTGGTACTGGTAGGCTAGTGTGAGCTGTGTGGATACCGCCGGTTTCTGGGTCAACCATCATTTCTGCGTTACCGTGGTCTGCTGTGATCAATAGCTGACCACCCACTTCTTTGATCGCTTCAACCACTTGGCCAACGCTTGCATCCAGCGCTTCAATCGCTTTTTCTGCAGCTTCATAAACACCAGTGTGACCAACCATGTCCGCATTCGGGTAGTTACAGATAATGGTGTCGTACTTACCAGACTTAATCGCCGCAACCATTTTCTCAGTCAGCTCAGTTGAACTCATTTCTGGTTGAAGGTCGTAAGTCGCCACTTTAGGAGAAGCGACAAGCTGACGCTCTTCACCTGCAAATTCCGTTTCCACACCACCGTTGAAGAAGAAGGTCACGTGTGCGTATTTCTCAGTTTCAGAAATACGTAGCTGCGTTTGACCCTGCTTAGACAACCACTCACCGTAGGTGTTTTCTAGCGATGCAGGTGGGAATGCGATAGCAAGAGGAATGTCTGCTGCGTATTGAGTCAGCATCACAAAGTTCACTGCTGGGAATGCTGCACGTTCAAAGCCAGCGAAATCAGCCACGAAGGTACGGGTGATTTGACGTGCACGGTCTGCACGGTAGTTCATGAAGATCACCGCATCGCCATCTTGCATTGCTGCACTTTCTTGGCCTTCCGCTTTGATTTCTGTCGCTTTAACGAACTCATCGTTTTCACCACGCTCATACGCGGCAGCAAGACCTGCTACTGCTGAGTCATAAGTGAAGTCTGCCTTCGCTTGAGTAAGAAGATCGTAAGCCACTTGAACGCGATCCCAGTTGTTATCACGGTCCATGGCGTAGTAACGCCCCACCAAAGATGCCACGCGGCCTTTACCTAGCTTAGCGAATAGATCTTGGAAACGTTGTAGTGAGTTCTCAGCACTGCGTGGTGGCGTATCACGACCATCAAGGAAGCAGTGTAGGTAAATCTTCTCAGCGCCACGCTCTGCTGCCATTTCCACCGCAGCAAGAATGTGGTCTTCGTGTGAGTGAACACCACCAGGAGACATCAGCCCCATGATGTGAACCGCTTTTTCCGCTTTCACTGCAGTGTCAATCGCTTCAACAAGCGCTGCCGTTTGCTGAAACTCGCCATCCATGATCGACTTAGTGATACGAGTAAGATCTTGGTAAACCACGCGACCTGCACCAATGTTGGTGTGGCCCACTTCCGAGTTACCCATTTGGCCGTCAGGCAGACCGACATCCATGCCAGAGGCAGAGATAAGTGTATTTGGGTGATTTGCAATCAACGCATCCATAACTGGTTTTTTTGCGTTTGCAATTGCGTTGCTTGCTGTGTCTTCACGGTAACCGTAACCGTCAAGGATAACTAGAGCCAAAGGCTTCTTAGCAGACATAGTGATGACCTCGTCAAATTTCAGTAACTTTCGGCGCTTAGGGCTCATTCCCTGTTTGCCTTGAAACAAAACTAGCGTAATTTTACTACACTTTTTAAGCAAAACTGTAGGGTAAGATCAAATTATGTTGGCGAACCCCCGTTGTATTCTTACAGGCAATAAAGAAAAAAGCGCTTAACCAACCACCAATTATAGTTTCGCTTGGGCAGAAAGATTTCATTGCCATGATAATCCACCACTCACACCTTTTTATAAAGTTGATATCACCAATCACTCTGATAGTTCAATCGAACACGAGCAAGATAAGATCCCATTTATTGGTTAGAAAGTTTTAACGCACTCGCCTCTCGCCAATAACCTCGCTATACTCCTTGCCACTTTATTTTTCCGCTTATGGTTCGAGAGCAACTAAGATGCAAGAGTACACCGACTTTATTCAGCAAAATATGATCATGTTTTTGGCTTGGGTTGGCCTAGTGATCGCCGTGATAATGAGCTTCGTGAAATCGGCCACCGCCGCGTACAAGATCATTACTGTCAACGAACTTACCGCATTGGTAAACCGTGAGAACGGCCAAGTCATCGATATCCGTGCTAAAGACGAATTCAAAAAAGGCCATATCACCGACGCAGTTCACATTTTGCCATCGGATATCAAAGCTGGCAGTTTCGGTGGTCTTGAAAACCGTAAATCAGACCCAATCATCGTAGTATGCAAAACAGGCCAAACCGCGCAAGAAAGCGCTAACCTGTTGGCGAAAGCGGGTTTTGAAAACGTCAGCGTATTGAAAAACGGCCTGATTTCGTGGAGCGAAGCAAACTTACCTCTGGTACGTAGCAAGCGTTAATCCCACCATCCCGTCATCAATGTGGTTATTATCAAAGCAGTTGAACCAACAAGGTGTGACACTTGGCACGGAATGACGGGTTGATCTGGTCATTGATGAATGGCTCGGTTAGTCTCAGGGCAGACACATTCAAGGCTTGAAACATCAGGTCTGATTTAACGAATATTGAAGGATTTAAAAATGGCTGAAGCAGCACCACAAGATACCCAACAACACTTTGCTATCCAACGCATCTTCCTAAAAGACGTGTCATTTGAAGCACCAAACTCACCAGTTATGTTCCAAAAAGAGTGGAACCCAGATGTGAAACTGGATCTGGATACGCAAAGCCGTGAGCTAGGTGAAGGGGTTTACGAAGTCATTCTACGCTTGACGGTCACCGTGAAAAACGCAGAAGAAACGGCATTCCTATGTGAAGTCCAACAAGGTGGTATCTTCACAGCAGAGAAAATGGAAGCAGGTCAATTGGCTCATTGTTTAGGTGCATTCTGTCCAAACATCCTATTCCCATATGCGCGTGAAACTATTTCAAGCCTAGTGGTGAAAGGTACGTTCCCTCAACTGAACCTAGCGCCAGTGAACTTTGACGCACTGTTCATGAACTACCTACAACAGCAAGCTGCACAACAAGGTGCAGAACAAGCTTAATTCCGAATGGAATTAAGCTTTCACTGGCCACAGTGAAAGGCATTAAAAGAAATGCACATGCATCCGAAAACACGATGTTATGTGCATTTTTTATTGGATCGAGCAGAGCGAAGCATTACCCAAGCGCGCTTTAATGAGGGTATACTCTGCCCAATCATCATGAAACTAACCATCAGGTAAACGCATGACTCAAACACTGGTTAATAACGCCTACGGCAAAGAGATTTCAATGACAGTGATCGGCGCAGGTTCGTACGGCACATCATTAGCTATCTCGCTTTCACGTAACGGTGCCAACGTTGTCCTTTGGGGGCATGAACCAGAGCATATGGCTAAGCTCGAAGCGGATCGCGCCAACCACGAATTTTTGCCAGGTATTGAGTTTCCACCCAGCCTGATTGTTGAATCCGATTTAGCAAAAGCCGTGCAAGCGAGCCGAGATCTGTTGGTTGTCGTACCAAGCCATGTGTTTGGTATTGTGCTCAATAGCTTAAAACCCTATCTGCGTGATGATTCTCGTATCTGCTGGGCCACCAAAGGCCTCGAACCTGAAACCGGTCGCCTTCTAAAAGACGTCGCGTTTGATGTACTGGGTGAACACTACTCGTTGGCAGTGTTGTCAGGCCCAACCTTTGCCAAAGAGCTGGCTGCAGGCATGCCAACCGCCATTTCGGTTGCCTCACCTGACGCGCAGTTTGTCGCAGATCTACAAGAAAAAATCCATTGCAGTAAAACCTTCCGTGTTTATGCCAATAGCGATTTTACTGGCATGCAACTCGGCGGCGCAGTGAAAAACGTCATCGCCATTGGTGCAGGGATGTCTGACGGAATTGGCTTCGGTGCCAATGCTCGTACCGCATTAATCACGCGTGGTTTGGCGGAAATGTGTCGTTTGGGCGCCGCGCTTGGAGCACAACCAGAAACCTTTATGGGCATGGCAGGTTTGGGCGATCTGGTGCTGACCTGTACCGACAACCAATCACGTAACCGCCGCTTTGGTCTTGCACTTGGGCAAGGAAAAGACGTCGATACGGCGCAAGCGGATATTGGCCAAGTGGTCGAAGGCTACCGCAACACCAAAGAGGTGTGGATGCTGGCACAACGTATGAGCGTTGAGATGCCTATTGTTGACCAAATCTATCAAGTATTATATCAAGGAAAGGATGCGCGCCTGGCAGCGCAAGATCTGCTGGCTCGCGATAAGAAATCCGAAGGAAAATAAGGACACTTTGGCCCCATTCCAAAGTAGTGAGAATACGCCATGAAACACTGTGAAAAACAAAAAGTCTGGCAGAGCATTGTCAAAGAAGCCCGTGAGCTATCGGAGCAAGAGCCGATGCTTGCCAGTTTTTATCACGCCACCATCATCAAGCATGAAAGCTTGTGTGCTGCATTGAGCTATATTTTAGCCAATAAGCTGAACACGGCCTCCATGCCCGCGATGGCAGTGCGTGAAGTGGTGGAAGAAGCTTTTGCCGCCGATCCCAACATCACCGATTCTGCCGCCTGCGATATCTGTGCGACGGTGAATCGTGACCCGGCTGTTTCTATGTATTCTATCCCACTGCTTTACCTAAAGGGTTACCATGCCTTGCAAGGCTATCGCGTTGCAAACTGGTTGTGGAAACAAGGCCGCTACGCGCTGGCGACCTATCTGCAAAATCAAATTTCTGTAGCATGCCAAGTGGATATTCACCCTGCCGCTCGTATCGGCAAAGGCATCATGCTGGATCACGCAACAGGGATCGTGATCGGGGAAACCGCTGTTGTAGAAAATGATGTATCCATCCTGCAAGACGTGACGTTAGGTGGTACTGGTAAAGAGTGCGGCGACCGACATCCTAAAATCCGCGAGGGGGTGATGATCGGTGCTGGGGCAAAAATCCTTGGCAATATCGAAGTTGGAGAAGGCGCAAAAATTGGCTCCTGCTCCGTTGTACTTCAACCGGTTCCACCGCATACTACCGTCGCAGGTGTACCCGCACGAGTTGTAGGCAGACCACAATCCGATAAACCTTCCCTCGATATGGATCAAGGCTTTAACGGGAAATACCCTAACTTCATTGACGGTGACGGCATCTAACAGCGCGCCATAACAAGCGCAATGCTGATTTCATTGATAGCTCAGGAAAGAACGTACGTGGCAAAACAGAAAACCAACAGATCAGGCTTTTTTTTCCTTTCCATCTGCGTTCTTTTGACTTCACTTAGTTTTTCAGTCTTAGCCACGAATCCCAATGAGCTTCAAGGTGTGAAGAACGAAATCTCCCGCCAGCAGAAGTCTCTCTCAAGCCAAGAAAAACAACTTGACGATTTACAAAAATCCTTGCGTAGCCAAGAAACCACTATTGCGCAGCTCGAAAAAGAGATCCAACAGACCAGACAATCTCTCGCTACCGCTAAAGCAAACGTCAGCCAACTTGAACGAAAAGTGATGGAGCTAGAAGGGCAGCAAAAAGCGCAAACAAAACGTCTAGAAACCCTCATTCAGACCTATTATGTGACGCAAAGAGCCACCGCTTCCGCGTCGTTATTGCAGCAAGGTGTTGAAGAAGATCGCATCAGCCAATATTTCCAACACCTCGCGAAAGCGAGAGCTGAGACCATCCAAGAACTGGAAGAGACTAAACAACAGTTAGAACAGAGTAAACAGCAACGACTTAACGAACAGAACCAAATAGAAGCAATGCTCAAGGAGCAATCGGCAAAGCGCGAGCAGTTGGCGAAAACACAGAGCCAACGTAAGAAAACACTGAATACCATCAAACAAAGCATTTCTAGTGATAAGAACTATCTTGCCGAGCTTCAGCGTAATGAAACTCGACTCAAAGCCGAGATTGCCAAAGCAGCCAAACGCAATGCTATACCAATGGATGGCTTAGCCAAGCAAGCGGGTAAACTCCCTTGGCCGTTACAAGGCTCTGTTCTTCATCACTTTGGCACCAAGCAGACAGGACAAGTCAATTGGAAAGGTATGGTGATCTCAGCGCGCTATGGTCAGCAAGTGAAATCCGTCTATTCTGGCACCGTTGTGTTTGCCGAGTATTTGCGTGGCTATGGTCTTGTCGTACTGATAGACCACGGCAAAGGTGACATGACCTTGTATGGTTACAACCAGGCGTTGTTGAAAAAAGAAGGCGATAAAGTGACGGCTGGCGAAGTGATCGCCCTTGCTGGCGACACGGGCGGGCAAGATCGAGCGTCACTCTATTTCGAAATTCGCCGCAACAGTGAAGCACAAAACCCAAGAAATTGGCTGACTCGCTAACTGGCTGTTTAGCGATGGATGCTTTTTCCCTACCCCTTCAATAAGCAACGACCTAGTAATAGCTTTCCACCAACTCGATAAAACGGGGCAACTCTTCTGCGGTTAAGGCATTAATGCCTGCTGCTGCTGCTCGCCCCCCACCCGTGGCAAACGAGCTGCAAATATCACCCGCCCCTTGTTTATTGGTTAACGGAGCACGTAGAGAGACAGTGTAAGAGTCATCTTGATTGCGCGTCAGAACCGCATGAGCTCGCACTGGCGTCTGATTCGCCAACAAATTGCCAAACACTCCGCTGATTCGGCGCGACGCTGGTGTATCTGGCAGCTCTATCAAAGCCAACTTGTCACTTTGATACTTTGGTAACACAGCTTGCGCTGCGTGTAAATCTTGCTCATAGGCTTGTTTTAATCGATGGTAAGGCGAACTGGCATCGGCAATCACATCAAAAGGCGATGAGTAAGCGAGCAAGCTCAAAAACAGCTCTGCGGGGTCAAAATGCAAATCTGCCAACTTCTCGCCATAACCGTTGTAATTGATTAACGTGCCCAACTCGCACAATTGTGCTCTCTGTTGTTCATTCAAACCCGCTTTGATGGCGAGCTCATCAGCACGCGCGATCAAGTTGTCGCCATACGCGGCAGTGATCGCCCAGTGATGAAAACGTCCGTCCAACAGCTTATCCACAATCAACGCCGTGCAAATGTTGGCATCCAAATCGATATGTGCATCTAGATGGGGGTGAGTTGGAATCTCTCCCGCTTTGTGATGATCGGCGTAAAAGAGCTGCGCCCCAGCCGCTAAGGCGGCTTGCACTCCAGCGATGTTTTTCTCCATTGAAATATCGAGGATCGTCAAATGATCGCCCGCTTGTGCAGCGACTTTTTCCACCAGCTTGATATCGCGTTTTACCCCCGTGACTAAAGCTGCCTGCCTAGGTTGTGCCAGCCTAAGTTGCAATAACGCGATAATGCCATCGGCATCACCATTGAAAATGTCGTAATTCATCGGGAAAGATGTCCATATCTGATTGATTATACGTGGAGTATTTTCCGATGTGAGGCAAAGAAGTCAACGACCATAAAGTGATGAGTCATGCTTTATGGTCATATCAAATACAGCGCTATTACAAGTGAAGTGAAGTGAAGTGAAGTGAAGTGAAGTGAAGTGAAGTGATCAACCGTGCAACGCGCGCACACCATCTTCAAGCAGCAGTAACTGCTCCATACCTTGCTCTGTGGCAATCGGCTTCACCACCGCAATCATTTGCAACATGCCTTGTTGCACCATCTGTTCTGTGATCGACACTTTCGGCGACATCGCCGACTGATACGCCAACCAACTGCAAGCAATCAGGTGTAAAGTTCGCACTAAGGATTTAAGTTCATCTTCATTTAACTTGAGCAGCTGAAGGGCAACAAACTCGCGCATGATCGCCACTAGGTTAGCTTGTAACTTATCTTGAACTTCAATGTATTGTTGATGTAACTCTTCATCACGAGAGAGGATTTCTGGCAAATTGGCGTAGAAAAAACGGTACTTCCACATCAAGGTAAAAATCGAATCAAGATAGCGCTTCAACAACACCAAACTTTCTTGGTTTTCTTGAACTGGAGTAAAGCGCTCAATCAGTTCTTGCGCATACAACGCAAAAATTTCGCGCACAATCTCTTGTTTGTTGCGAAAGTGGTAGTAAAGGTTACCTGGGCTAATATCAATATGATCAGCAATATGGTTAGTGGTGATGCTGCGCTCGCCATGCTGATTAAACAGCTCAAGGGCAGCATGCACGATCTTCTCACGTGTTTTCATTATTGTGGTGTAATCCCTTTCTTAGAAAGATAAAACTTGCTCTCTTGGCGCATCTATCTTTCCTTCCCAATCGGTGATCTTTCGTTTGGAAAGCGTATATTAGGAAAAGAAGAAAAACGACCTAGTTATTGGAGTATATCGATTTCACATTTCGAGATCGATAAACGCAATAGAGCTTATACGTTAGTAAGCCTAGTATAATCCCAGATAAGTTCGCTAACAGATCAAACCACGAGCTTTCCCTGCCGACGTAAGCTTGTGCCAACTCAATCGCTCCGCTGAAGAGCAAAATGGCTAAAGCAGCCACACCACGTTGCCACCAATGCCTTACACTGACAGCTGCGAGCAGCGAGAAACAGCTGTACGCCATAAAATGCTGCAGCTTATCTAAGTGCGGTATATCGCCCCAATTTTGTAATCCACTCGAAGAACGCAATGACAAAAATGCGATTAAGGCCGCATATATAAGCAACAAATACCGTTTTTTCATAGCGACTCTCACGCAATAGGAAAAGGAAAAGCAGTGATCTCATCGATGTGAGTACAGCCAAGCGCCAACATAATCAAGCGATCAACCCCTAATGCCACTCCCGCGCAAGCCGGTAAGCCCGATTCCAATGCCGCAATCAGATGATAATCAATCGGTTGTGGAGTAAGCTCCATTTCAACACGCTTCGCGTTGTCTTGCTCAAATCGTCTCAGCTGCTCTTGTGGGTTGTCGAGCTCGTGGAAACCATTGGCTAGCTCGAGGCCTTTAAAGTACACCTCAAAACGATCTGCAACACGAGGATCATTCGGGTTAATCTTCGCCAATGCCGCTTGAGAGGCAGGAAAATCGTAAACAAATGCTGGCACCTGCTGACCAATTTTTGCTTCCACACCGATGCTAAAGAGCAGTTGTAGCAAGGTATCGCGATCCTCTTCTGGTTCTGCGATATCACTCAAGCCTAACCTTGCTGCGACGATTTTCAGCTCCGCCATGGAGCCTTCTAGCGGACAAACACCCAGCACAGTGAGAAACGCTTGCTGATACGTCATGCGTTCAGCAGCGCCACACTTGAGTGTCAGTTGCAGTAAATCATCCATTTCATCCATCAGTTGGTGATGATCAAAGCCAACGCGATACCACTCCAGCATAGTGAATTCAGGATTGTGGTAACGGCCATTCTCTTCATTACGAAATGCCTTGGCCATTTGGTAGATACAGCCACTTCCAGCCGCCAATAAACGTTTCATATGGAATTCTGGACTGGTCATCAAGTGAAGGTGGCGACCTTGAGCATAGCCAGGCCCCACAAACTCGGTTTGGAACGTATGCAGATGGATATCGGTGACCGTGGCATGACTCATCGCTGGCGTATCCACTTCCAACACGTTTCTCTGCGCGAAAAATTGTCGGATCTGCGCAATCAAAGCCGCACGCTGGCGTAGTTGCTCAATCGATGCGGTCGGTTTCCAATCGGCTTGCATTTTTGTGTCTCTTCTCAATAACTCTGCGGTGGAACTTACCACCTTCTTCAACCTTTGCAAGTAACTTATGACGTCAGATTAAGCACAAAAAAGACGTCTCACAACATAAAAAAGACAACATATTTGTTGCGATTATTGATGATAAAAATCATCGGCAACATCCAATTAACACCTTGCCGCTCAAGCAGTTGAATCCTCAAGACGTGCTGCCGTGACAGTTATCACATAACCTATAAATTCTATGCTCATATTTGCATTTCCGGAGCAAAAACCTAAATACATCAATTTTTCTATCACAAAGCTCTTCTACACTATCCCTACTACTTTTGGGGAGTATGCGCTTGCCTACGCCCCTATCCCACAATAACAAGCGGATTTCCGCACTCACACACTGGAGGATAACTGTGCAAACTATCATCACAGATATCGCAGTCATCGGCGCAGGCGGCGCTGGTCTTCGTACTGCTATTGCAGCGGCTGAAGCAAACCCGGATCTGGAAGTAGCCTTAATTTCTAAGGTTTACCCAATGCGTTCCCATACGGTCGCAGCAGAGGGTGGCTCAGCAGCAGTTATCAAGGATGAGGATAGCCTAGACAATCACTTCAACGATACCGTTGGTGGTGGTGACTGGCTTTGTGAACAGGATGTTGTTGAATACTTTGTTGAAAACGCGACGCGCGAAATGATCCAAATGGAGCAATGGGGTTGCCCATGGAGCCGTAAGGAGAATGGCGAAGTCAACGTTCGTCGCTTTGGCGGTATGAAAGTTGAGCGTACGTGGTTTGCGGCAGACAAAACTGGCTTCCACATGCTACACACCCTATTCCAAACTTCGATGAAGTACTCAAACATCAAACGCTTTGATGAGTACTTTGTGGTGGATCTGCTTGTTGATGAAGGTGAAGTTCAAGGCCTGATCGCCATCCATATGGCAGAAGGTGAGTTGGTCACCATCAAAGCAAAATCCGTGGTGCTTGCCACAGGTGGTGCTGGTCGTGTTTACCACTGCAACACCAACGGCGGTATCGTAACGGGCGATGGTATGGCCATGGCTTACCGTCACGGCGTTCCTCTACGTGATATGGAGTTCGTGCAATACCACCCAACGGGCCTACCAGGCACTGGTATCCTGATGACCGAAGGTTGTCGTGGTGAAGGTGGTATCATTGTTAACAAAAACGGCTATCGTTACCTGCAAGATTACGGCATGGGCCCAGAAACACCGGTTGGCCAGCCGAAGAACAAATACATGGAACTTGGTCCACGTGACAAAGTTTCTCAAGCATTCTGGCATGAGCAGCAGAAAGGCAACACCATCAAGCACCCACTCGGTGACGTGGTACACCTAGACTTGCGCCACCTAGGCGAAGAGTATCTGCAAGAGCGTCTACCGTTCATTTGTGAACTCGCCAAAGCGTATGTCAACGTTGACCCAGCAAAAGAGCCGATTCCAATTCGTCCAACCGTTCACTACACCATGGGTGGTATTGAAACGGACAAACAGTGTGAAACACGCATTAAAGGCCTGTTCGCGGTGGGTGAATGTGCTTCTGTTGGCCTGCACGGTGCAAACCGCCTTGGTTCGAACTCACTAGCAGAATTTGTGGTGTTTGGCCGCGTTGCGGGTGAGCAAGCGGTGAAACGCGCGGCCGAATTCAAAGGCTGGAACGAAGCGTCTATCGCTGCACAAGTGAAAGCGGTTGAAGAGCGTATCGCAGCGCTAATGAACCAAGAAGGCGATGAAAACTGGGCAGATATCCGCACGGAAATGGGTCACACCATGGAAGCGGGCTGTGGTATCTACCGCCAAGAAGATTTGATGCAAGCCACGATCGATAAGATCACAGAGCTTAAAGCGCGTTACAAGCGCATCAGCATCAAAGATAAAGGCAAAGTGTTCAACACCGACCTTCTCTACGCAATCGAAGTGGGTTACGGCCTAGAAGTGGCGGAAGCAATGGTTCACTCCGCGATTCTACGTAAAGAATCTCGTGGTGCTCACCAACGTCTTGACGACGGCTGTACCGACCGTGATGACGTGAACTTCCTCAAGCACTCTTTGGCTTTCTTCCAAGAAGATCAAGCACCAAACATCAGTTACAGCGACGTGACCATCACTAAGTCTCAGCCTAAAGCACGTTTGTATGGTGAAGCAGCAGAGAAAGCTGCCGCTGAAGAAGCCGCTAAGGCCGCAGAGAAAAACGCAGAGGAGCAAGCATAATGTCGGCAAACCGCATTCAAAAAGTAGACATTCTGCGTTACGACCCAGCAACAGACGCAGAACCTCGTTTTCAGGCTTTCGAAGTCCCGTTTGATGAAACCATGTCGGTACTTGATGCTCTGGGCTACGTCAAAGATCATCTCGACAAAAACCTCTCTTACCGTTGGTCTTGTCGTATGGCGATTTGTGGCTCGTGCGGCATCATGGTCAACGGCGTGCCAAAACTGGCGTGTAAGAGCTTCCTGCGCGACTACCCAGACGGCGTGAAAATCGAGCCATTAGCAAACTTCCCAATCGAGAAAGATTTGATTGTCGATATGACGCCGTTCATCGAGCGCCTAGAAGCAATCAAACCTTACATCATTGGCAACGACCGCAAACCAGAAGATGGTACTAACCTACAAACCCCTGAACAGCTGGCAAAATACAAGCAGTTCGCGGGTTGTATTAACTGTGGTCTTTGCTACGCAGCGTGTCCACAGTTCGGTTTGAACCCAGAGTTCATTGGTCCAGCAGCACTGACTTTGGCACACCGCTACAACCTAGATAGCCGTGACAATGGTAAAGCAGAGCGTATGAAGCTTATCAATGGTGAAAACGGTGCGTGGGGCTGTACGTTTGTTGGCTACTGTTCTGAAGTTTGTCCGAAAAATGTCGATCCTGCTGCCGCGGTTAACCAAGGCAAAGTCGAGTCATCAATGGACTTCGTCATTGCAATGCTGAAACCTGATGGTTCACCAAAAAAAGTGGAGGCATAAGAATGAGCAATCGTAAACCTTACGTTCGTGAAGTAAAACGCACTTGGTGGAAAGATCACCCATTCTACCGCTTCTACATGCTACGTGAAGCCACTGTGCTGCCATTGATTCTCTTCACCTTGTTCCTGACTGTCGGTTTGGGTTCTCTGGTGAAAGGGCCAGAAGCTTGGCAAACGTGGTTGAACTTTATGGCGAACCCAGTGGTGATCGCGATTAACATCGTCGCCTTACTCGGCAGCCTACTGCATGCTCACACCTTCTTCAGTATGATGCCTCAGGTCATGCCAATTCGTTTGAAGGGCAAACCTGTTGATAAGAAAATCATCGTGCTCGCTCAGTGGGCGGCGGTGGCATTTATCTCACTGATTGTACTTATCGTGGTGTAAGGAGCTTTAACGATGAAACCGAATTACAACGTAGATAGAGCGCCAAAACGTTCTGATGAGCCAGTTTGGTGGAGCTTGTTTGGTGCAGGTGGTACTTGGTTTGCCATGATCACACCAGTTACTGTTTTGGTGCTGGGTATTCTCGTGCCAATGGGCGTGATCAATGCAGAAGCACTGAGTTACGACCGAGTGGTGAGCTTTGCCACCAGCATCATCGGCGCATTGTTTATCATCGCGACACTGGCCTTACCAATGTGGCATGCGATGCACCGTGTTCACCACGGCATGCATGATCTCAAATTCCACACTGGCGTGGTCGGCAAAATTGCCTGTTACGCGATTGCTGGATTGATTTCAGCATTGGCGGTGGTGTTCATTTTCATGCTGTAAGCATGGCGCACTGAAAAAGAAAAAGCTGGCTTGTCGCCAGCTTTTTTTAATGAGTCGCAGCCTTTGATGAGCTACTCGTTATTTTATTGTGCGTTCGGGCACTCAAATGGACCAACGTACTTCCATTTTTTCCAGCCCGATTTGTACGCTTCTTTCGCTGGGTTGGTGTTTTTCGACCAGCTAGACGATTGGTAAACATGCCCCATATAAACCACTTGGCTACCTGAATGGTACTGCTCTACCGAACTCCAACGTGAAGGCCCCTTGGGATAGATGCCTTCTAATTCCCACTCTTCTGCCTTGCCCGGTTCGCCGTTGGTCCAACTTCTTGCTTTGTACAGTTGGCCGTTGTGCGCCACTAACGCGCCACTGCGATAGCTGCCTTTTTTCCATGCTTTGTAGTTTGCTAACTCTTCTTCTGTGCGCAAACCATCACACTTCAATGGACTAACCGATTCAAAATATACCCACCCCATTTCACTACAAGCCCAAAGCTTGCCTGAGCGCACATCGAAGGTGGTCGCTCCAAGATCTTCGCTAAACTGGCATAAACCGCTATCGGGTTGATTGTAACTTACTGAAAATGCATCAGCAGTATTGGATTGAGCTTGTACTGAAAGGCTGAGTGAACTCGCAATAATGGCGAGTAGAGAGAGTGGTTTCATCGTCATAACGTCATCCGTCTTATAAATGCGACATTGGTTCCATAAAGGTGGTGAATACTAGCAAAGGAGGTGTATCACTTTTAAGACTAAATGGCGTAATCCATCCCTCATTGTTAGCAAATGTAAAAAGACGGCATATGCTGTTGATCTCCCAACAAAAAAGACAATAGGCAAATCCTCCTAACAACAGTCGAACAACAAACGATAATCGACAATAAAAAAAGGCCGCCAAGGCGACCTTTTTTAGAAACTATCGGGCTAATATTACTTCACGCGACCCACATATTCTGCGCTGCGAGTGTCCACTTTGATCACTTCACCGATTTGGATAAACAGCGGAACACGAACAACAGCACCTGTTGATAGTGTTGCAGGCTTACCACCTGTACCCTGAGTATCACCCTTTAGACCTGGATCAGTTTCAATCACTTCTAACTCAACGAAGTTTGGTGGAGTCACTGCAATCGGGTTGCCGTTCCACAGCGTCAACATACAGGTGTTGTTTTCAACTAACCACTTCACGTTGTCACCGATCGCTTTTGCATCTGCCGCGATCTGTTCAAATGTTTGGTTGTTCATAAAGTGGTAGAATTCGCCGTCTGAATATAGATAATCTAGGTCGATATCCATTACGTCTGCCACTTCACAAGTGTCACCAGACTTGAATGTTTTCTCTAGCACTTTACCAGAAAGAAGTTTACGAATTTTAACGCGGTTAAACGCTTGGCCTTTACCTGGTTTTACGTACTCATTTTCCAAGATAACGCAAGGCTCGCTATCAATCATGAGTTTTAGGCCGCCTTTAAATTCATTCGTGCTAACTGTAGCCATTTTGTCCTCTTACATTCTTAGAGCTAAAAATTAATGCCGCACATAATAACCCGAAAAGTCGAATCTGTTGAGCAAAACTGGCTCAAACAGTTAGCGAATGGGATCTCAGATCCTGCAACATTGCTCAAAATGTTGGAAATTGATCCAACGCCGTGGCAAGACGGGTTCTCGGCACGCAAGTTATTCGCACAGCGCGTGCCGCAAAGTTTTGTTGAAAGAATGGAAAAAGGCAATCCTAACGATCCGCTTTTGCGCCAAGTCCTCCCTCTCAGTGAAGAGCACCAAATCCAGCCAGGCTATTCAATCGATCCATTGGAAGAACAAGACAATGCCATTCCTGGCTTACTGCATAAATATCAAAATCGAGCACTGCTGATTGTCAAAGGTGGATGTGCGATTAACTGTCGTTACTGCTTCCGCCGTCATTTTCCTTATCAAGACAATAAAGGCAGTAAAAAGGTTTGGCAGCAAAGCCTTGACTACATCGCACAGAATAAAGCCCTCAATGAAGTGATCTTTTCCGGAGGAGATCCTCTCATGGCTAAGGATGATGAGTTGCAGTGGCTGATTGAACGTATTGCTGACATCCCCCACATCAAGCGGCTACGCATTCACTCGCGTTTACCTGTGGTGATACCCGCACGCATCACAACGGAACTGTACCAGCTGCTAGAGCAAACGCGTTTGCAAGTCATTTTGGTCACGCACATTAATCATGCCAATGAGATCAACGCCGAATTCACCACACAACTCAGCCAACTAAAACAAGTGGGTGTGACACTATTAAACCAAAGTGTACTGTTGAAAGGGGTAAACGATAACGTGGAAGCACAAGTGAATCTTAGCGAAGCACTGTTTGATGCTGGCATTTTGCCCTATTACTTACACGTATTGGATAAGGTTCAAGGCGCGGCACATTTTTATGTTTCCGACCAAGAGGCCAAAGCGATTATGCGTGGTTTGATAACACGTGTATCTGGTTACCTTGTCCCAACGCTCACTCGAGAAATCGGTGGTCGCCCTAGTAAAACACCATTGGATCTTTATCTCGAATAGCTTCGTTTGCTCATCGCGTTTTGTCTGTACTTATTTTTAGGAAGCCTATATGTCATTTACCTTAGATTCACTACTCAACATTGAACCATTTAGTTGGGTCGCCTTATTGTGCTGCGCAATCAATGGACTACTCATCGGTGCCGAGCGACAAACTCGTGGCAAACCAGTGGGTATTCGCACTTCTATCTTGATCATTTCTGGCACCTACTTTTTTATGTCAATGGCGGTCTACCTATCGCCGAATACCCTTGACCAAGCCCGTGTGCTTGGGCAAATCATTACCGGCGTGGGCTTTTTAGGCGCGGGGGTGATGATGACCCAAGATGGAAAAATTCACGGAGTGACTTCCGCTGCGGTCATTTGGGTGTTGGCGTCGATGGGGATGATGATTGGTCTGGGGCTTGAACAACAGTCAGTGATCATGACTATACTGGCCTTGATCGTGTTGCTTGGCGTCGACAAAGCCGAAAACCGCATTCAAGCGCTACGCCGAGGCGTTCACCAAAAAATTCAACAGCGCCGTAGCTCACGTCTGATTAAATAAACCAGTATATGGCTATCTTTGCTCACTGCTAAAAACAAAAAACCCAGACCATTATTGGCTGGGTTTTTTTATGCTATCGAGAACTTAACTCTCGATTGCGCTTACTTCGCAAAGTTAATGATTGGGAAGCAAGGGAAGAAACCGTTGTCCGCACAGTTGAGTAGGCCAATTTGCACGCCTTCAATTTTTGCGGTTTTGTTGAACACACCCACCTGAACAGTTGAAGTATCAGAGAAGTTTGCCGCACCAAGATCAACCAATGTGTTGCCTTCTGAGTAGTTCACAAAACTCAGGTTTGCGCCTTTTACATCGTTGGTTAAGTTCACTGCACCCAAGTTAACACCAGTTGTTTTACCCGTGTTCCAGTTAAAGAAACCCAGTGACGCACCAGTCATTTCTTGGTTTACTTTCGATGCACCAAAGATGCCTAGATTCACACCTGTTGTTGTGTTGGTTTCAGAAAGACCAATCACCGCTAGATCAACACCTTTCAAGTTATCTACTTTACCGTAGAGCGCGGCCACACGAACACCCGCCACGGCGCTGTCATCCGGTGCATTAAAGTTATTGATCGATGAAAACATAACAGGGGTTGCTGCCATTGCCGCTGTTGAAGTTAATGCGGTTACCACTGCTGCTGCTAAGATTTTTTTCATTGGTTGAGTCTCCACTGACTATTGATTGCTAAGTACCGAAGGCAAGCTGCCAAGTCCAGCACCCATCGACTTATTATGTATACTGTTCAATTCCAGAAAGTCATTGTTTTGTTAAATGTTTGAACTTTTCCCACAAACTCATTAAAAAAACAAATGAAATATTTTATTTTTCAAATGCTTATAATTTAACCAATCATAAGAAACAATGTCATATAACCGAAATTGCATATCATTCTATAATAAGTTTTATTCTTAATCTTGAGTAAAGCACACATTCCCGATGAAAAAAAAGCTGAGGATCGCTCCTCAGCTTTTTCGAATGTTAACAGCGGGTAGGCTGATTACATCATACCCATGCCGCCCATACCGCCCATGCCACCCATATCTGGCATAGCAGCATCTTTCTGTGGTCGATCCGTCACCATCGCTTCGGTGGTGATCATTAGGCCAGCAACTGATGCCGCAAACTGCAGCGCAGAGCGCGTTACTTTTGTTGGGTCTAGGATACCCATCTCTAGCATATCACCGTATACACCCGTTGCTGCGTTGTAGCCGTATGAACCTTCACCAGCGCGAACATTGTTCGCAACCACGGATTCTTCATCGCCCGCATTCTTGGTAATTTGACGAAGCGGCGCTTCCATAGCACGCAGTGCCACACGAATGCCGACGTTTTGCTCTTCGTTGTCGCCTTGTAGGTCAACAATCTTAGAAGCCGCACGAATGAGGGCAACACCACCACCGGCTACGATACCTTCTTCAACCGCTGCGCGAGTTGCGTGTAGTGCATCTTCTACGCGGTCTTTCTTCTCTTTCATCTCAACTTCAGTCGCAGCGCCAACTTTGATAACGGCAACGCCGCCAGCCAGTTTAGCCACACGCTCTTGCAGTTTCTCTTTGTCGTAATCTGACGTTGCATCTTCGATTTGCTGACGAATTTGAGCAACACGGCCTTGAATCATCGCTTCTTCACCCACGCCATCAATGATGGTGGTATTTTCTTTGGTGATAGAAACACGCTTCGCTTGACCTAGATCTTCTAGAGTCGCTTTTTCAAGCTCAAGACCCACTTCTTCAGAAATCACGCTACCTCCAGTTAGGACTGCAATGTCCTGTAGCATGGCTTTACGACGATCACCAAAGCCAGGCGCTTTCACCGCCGCCACTTTCACGATGCCGCGCATGTTGTTCACAACCAGTGTAGCGAGCGCTTCACCTTCCACATCTTCTGCGATGATCAGCAGTGGACGAGAGGCTTTTGCTACCGCTTCAAGTGCTGGTAGAAGTTCGCGAATGTTCGAGATCTTCTTATCAACCAATAGGATGAATGGGCTCTCTAGTTCAACGCTGCCAGACTCTTGATTGTTGATGAAGTATGGTGATAGGTAACCACGGTCAAACTGCATACCTTCAACAACGTCTAGCTCATCGTGCAGTGCTTGACCTTCTTCTACCGTGATAACACCGTCACGGCCCACTTTTTCCATCGCTTCCGCAATGATCTTACCCACGCTTGAATCCGAGTTCGCAGAGATGGTGCCTACTTGCTCGATTTCAGTGCTGGTTGAGCAATCTTTTGACATCGCTTTCAGTTCTTCAACCGCAGCCGCCACTGCTTTGTCGATACCGCGTTTTAGATCCATTGGGTTCATGCCCGCAGCAACCGCTTTAAGACCTTCATTCACGATAGCTTGCGCGAGTACCGTCGCCGTTGTCGTACCGTCACCCGCGACGTCGTTTGCTTGTGAAGCCACTTGCTTCACCATTTGAGCGCCCATGTTTTGGAACTTGTCTTCAAGTTCAATTTCACGCGCGACCGATACACCATCTTTTGTAATCGTTGGTGCACCGAAAGATTTGTCGAGTACCACGTTACGGCCTTTAGGGCCCAGTGTTACTTTTACTGCGTCAGCTAGGATGTTGACACCTTCTAGCATTTTTACGCGAGCGTCATTACCAAATTTAACGTCTTTAGCAGCCATCTTTGATTTCCTTTCTAAATTCTGTTTTGGATTTCGTTTTGAATCAGAGCAAAAAATTACTCAACGATTGCTATTAGTCGACAATAGCCATAATGTCGTTTTCAGACATGATAAGAACTTCTTTACCGTCGATCTTTTCAGTCTTAGTGCCGTAGCTCTCTGCAAAGATAACAGTATCACCAACTTTAACGTCCAGCGGCTGAACAGTGCCGTTTTCTAGAATGCGGCCTTTACCTACAGCTAGAACAACACCGCGAGTTGATTTTTCCGCGGCAGAACCAGTTAAAACGATGCCACCAGCAGATTTAGATTCAACTTCTTGGCGCTCTACGATAACTCGATCATGTAATGGACGAATGTTCATCGGTCGTCTCTCCTGAAAAATTCCATGTTTATTTGATAATTACCCTGAAGCAGGGCTTCTAGGCCTAGTGCTAACTATATAGGGGGTGATCATGACGATCCCAAGGGGGCGTGAGGATTTTTTTGTGACTAAGTTAAAAGTTCCGAGGCTTTGGCAAAGGATTGCTTAAAAACAGCTCGCTCGCCCCTCGCACACATTTCTTGTATCCTAGCGCTTTTGCACCTTCTGGTGATGCCTTCTGGTGATGATTGATGCTTGATAAACATGGCTTGCTGAGCGCGCCCATCGCGGAAACGCTACGAAAGATGACCGTCCCCATGATATTTGGCATGGTGGCAATCCTGATGTTTAACTTGGTCGACACCTTTTTCATCTCACTGCTTGGCACCGAAGCACTGGCGGCGATCAGTTACACCTTTCCCGTCACCTTCGCCGTTAACTGCATCACGATGGGCATTGGCGTCGGACTGTCGACCAGCATCGGTCGTCTATTAGGTCAAGGAGAAGCGCATCAAGCCGCACGTTTTACTACCCATGGCTTGCTATTGGCGGTTGTGCTGGTTGCGCTCGCTTCCACGCTCGGCTTCTTTACCGTCACCCCTTTATTTACCTTGCTTGGTGCAAAAGAAGAACTGATTCCCCTCATCGGCCAATACATGCATGTCTGGTACCTCACCATCCCATTACTGGTGATTCCGATGGCGGGAAACAGTGCCATTCGTGCCACCGGAGATACTAAGACCCCAGCCAAAATCATGATGCTCGCAGGGCTTATCAATGGCGTGCTCGACCCGCTGCTGATTTTTGGTATCGGCCCATTTCCTGAGCTCGGTATTCAAGGCGCAGCGATTGCGAGTGCGTTGAGTTGGCTCGGTGCGCTGATTGGATCTTTCTACGTTTTGATTCAGCGTGAGCGGCTGCTCGGCCTGCCACAATGGCAACGCTTAAAAGAGGATTGGCAGCAGATTCTCAAGGTCGGCACTCCGGCTGCGCTGTCCAACGCAATGAACCCTCTCTCTGGCGCCATTTTAATGATGATGCTGTCCAGCCACGGCACCGCTGCTGTTGCCGCTTATGGGGCGGCACAACGCATTGAATCGATTTTGATTTTGGTCCTCATGGCACTCACCTCTGCTCTGACGCCTTTTATGGCGCAGAACTTTGGCGCGAAAAACCCACAACGAGCGTTCCAAGGATTGTTCGTCAGCATGCGCTTTTCGGTGCTGTTTCAAGGTTTGGTGTTTTTGATGATGGTGCCACTCAGTATTCCGCTCGCCGCTCTATTCTCACAAGAGCAAGCGGTAAGAGATTTGCTTTGGCATTACCTGCTGGTGGTACCGATCAGCTACGGTTTTTTAGGCATTGTGATGATGCTGGTCAGCGGTTTAAATGCCATGCACCAACCACTCAACGCCTTTCGCTGGAGCGTAATTCGGCTATTCGTGTTTACCCTGCCAGCGGCATACCTAGGCAGTTGGCTCTACGACATTGAAGGGCTGTTTATTGGCATTGCGGTGGGCAACATTTTGGTGGGGTTATGCAGCTACCTTTACGCCCTCAAACAGCGCAAACAGCAATTGACCACATTAGTGCCTTAGGTTTGGCGTCTGATAGAAGCCACCGATATGAAAAAGGCTGCGATAACGCAGCCTTTGCTCAGATAGTCAGTTTATTCTGCTTAGAATAGCTCTTCTGCTACTTTGAACAGATCATTGCGAACTGGACGCTTCATGTTCTCGATTGCATCGATGATGTCGTGGTGAACAAGTTGCTCTTTCACGATACCAACACAACGACCACCATGGCCTTCCATCAATAGGTGAACGGCGTAGTTACCCATACGAGACGCAAGAACACGGTCGAACGCCGTTGGACGGCCACCACGTTGGATGTGACCAAGAACAGTGGCACGAGTTTCACGCCCCGTTCCCGCTTCGATCTCTTTTGCCAGTTCGTTCGCGTCCATCATCAGTTCAGTCAGCGCGATGATCGCGTGCTTTTTGCCTTTCGCAATACCATCTTTGATGTTGTTAATCAGCTTCTCTTTGTCTAAACCGGTTTCCGGAGTGATGATGTATTCACAACCACCAGCGATCGCAGACATCAGAGTGAGGTCACCACAGTGACGACCCATGATTTCTACGATAGAAATACGCTGGTGAGAAGAGGAAGTATCGCGTAGACGGTCGATCGATTCTATAACCGTGTTCAGCGCGGTTAGGTAACCGATGGTGTAATCCGTGCCTGCGATATCGTTGTCGATGGTGCCTGGCAGACCGATACATGGGTAACCCATTTCCGTCAGTTTTTTCGCACCCATGTACGAACCGTCACCACCGATAACCACAAGCGCATCAATACCGTGTGCTTTCAGGTTTTCAATCGCTTTTTCACGTACCGCAACTTCTTTAAATTCTGGGAAGCGAGCTGAACCCAAGAACGTACCACCACGGTTGATCACATCAGAAACGCTTGAACGATCAAGTGGCTTGATGCGGCCTTCGTATAAACCCAAGTAACCATCATAGATACCGTACACTTCAAGACCCGCACCCAATGCAGTACGCACTACACCACGGATTGCTGCGTTCATACCAGGGGCGTCACCACCACTTGTCAAAACACCGATCTTCTTAATCATGCTCACCCTCGAACTCTAGAAATCAATATTTAATAATCTTTAGGATAGCTGTTATTCAGCTACCAATATAATCCGAAAAACTGTGCGTAATGTTACATTTCCTCTACAGGAATACCAATTAAAACCCACAATTTTATGTAACTTTTCTACTTATGTAGGAGTATTACAGTTTTGTACTTACTCTTTGTTGATTCACATCAGGATCACGAATCTTAATAGAGGCTGTTGGAAAGATAGTCAACAACCGCTTATTTGTCCTGAAGACAAACGCATTTTTTCGAGCGCTACCACTGTTGTTCTATATGCTCTTTCTCGCTGATCACAACAACAGAATAAGGGTCTTGATGGATCAAAATATCAGCCTCAGGGAAGCACGCCAGTAATCTTTCTTCTACTTCGTCGGCAATTTGATGCGCTTTGATCAAAGGCAAATTGTCATCCAATTCAAGATGAAGCTGAATAAAACGCGTCGGCCCCGACATTCTGGTGCGCAATTGATGCACCCCCAGAACATTCTCCACTGCCAAACATTCGCAGCGAATTTGTTCTAGCTCTTCATCGGGCAATTTGCGGTCAAGCAAGGTTTGAATCGCTTCCGTCACCATTTTAAATGCGCTGTATAAAATAAACAGCCCGATCCCCACGGCAAACACCGCATCCGCTTGGCCAATCCCGTAATAACTGAGCCCCAACGCCACCATAATGGCGGCGTTCATGAACAGGTCACTTTGATAATGCAGAGAGTCCGCCGCAATGGCTTGGCTACCGGTCTTTCTTACTACGTGCTTTTGGAATGTCACCAAGGCGAATGTCACCACCATGGCAAACAAACTGACATAAACGCCATATTCTGGAGAGTTCAGCTCATGAGGACGGAAGAAACGATCAATACCGTTGAGGATCAAAAACACCGCAGAGCCTGAGATAAACATCGCTTGAGCCAACGCTGCGAGCGATTCCGCTTTGCCATGGCCAAAGGTGTGTTCCTCATCGGCAGGTTGCAGCGCATAACGCACCACAATTAAGTTGACGACAGACGCCGCAATATCGAGGAATGAATCGATCAGCGAGGCAAGTAAGCTCACAGAGCCGGTCACCCACCAAGCCATGACTTTAACAAGAAGAAGTAAGGTGGCGACTGCGGTTGCCGTCCAAGCAGCCATCGTCACTAAACGTGCATATTGGTGTTTCATAATCATTCGATGAAAAAAGCCTTGCTCGCAGTATAACGCGCTCAAGCAGGAATGAGTACGATACATTTAAGGCGATCCGAAGATCGCCTTTTTGCTCAAGTCAGTGAATACCGCTCAGATCAGTTTTTCGCGTGCTTTTCCATGCGTTTTTGCATTTTGTCGCCACACTCCTGCATGCGCTCGTTTTGCAGTTCAACGAACTTTGCTTTTTGCTCTGGAGTCAAAATGCTCAACATTTGATGTTGTTTTTCCAACATTTTCACACGGCGCTCTGCTTGTTTCTCCGCCATCTGTTTCGCCAGCTCATTGGCGGTCGCTTGGTCGAAATTGTCCGCCAATAACAGGGCCTGTACTTTAGCGTGCTGTGCTTGACGTTCGGCCTGGTTTGCTGCGAAGTTGCCTTGATGCATCTCTTTCATTTGTGCACGGTTGCTGCCACGCATCGCATCCAACTGCTCTTTCTGTGCATCGGTCAGGTCAAGTTGACGCATCATGCCGCGCTCCATCCCCATGCCACATTCGCCATCAGGCCCTTTGTGATGACCTTTACCGCTGCCAAAAGCAAAAGCGCTGGCAGTACCTAGTGTTAGTGGAAGGACAACAGCAGCGAGTACCATTTTTTTTGCAAGTTTCATAATCAATTCCTTACTCATGTCGGTGGTTCATTTGAGCTGTTCTCACAGCGCTTGAGTGTAGAATACAAACTGCAAGGTAAAGTGACGTATAGAGAGCGTAAAGTATCGTAAAGAGCGACTTTGCTCCTCTTCCCTGCGGTCATTTCACAGTAATATTAAAGAGAACTGTTAAAGAGAACTGATTGAGAGAAAGGCCCTACTATGGCAAACATCCTGTTGATTGATGACGATACCGAACTGACGAGCTTGCTGACAGAAGTCTTAAGCTACGAAGGCTTTCATGTCACCGAGGCAAACGACGGTGAGCAGGGTTTGCAAGCCTTATCGGCAGAGATTGATTTGATCTTACTCGATGTCATGATGCCCAAACTCAACGGCATCGATACGTTGAAGAAGTTACGTGAACAATGGGACACGCCAGTATTAATGCTGACAGCCAAAGGGGAAGAGATCGATCGTGTCATCGGTCTGGAGCTGGGAGCAGATGACTATCTACCCAAACCTTTCAGTGATCGTGAACTGCTGGCACGTATCAAAGCGATTTTGCGCCGCACCAGTGCGACAAAAGCCCCGAAAAGCAGCGATTGTATTGAGTATCAAGATATCAAAATTTATCCGGGCCGATTGGAGGCTTATTGTGCGGGTACTCAGCTTGACCTCACTGCCACCGAGTTCGCCTTACTGAGCCACTTTATGCAAAACCCAGGCAACACCATCACAAAAGAGACGCTCAGCTTGGATGTGCTCGGTAAACGCCTAGCGGCTTTTGACCGAGCCATTGATATGCATGTCTCGAACTTGCGGAAAAAACTCCCTGAACGTGCGGACGGCAAATCTCGAATTAAAACCTTACGTGGCCGTGGCTACTTAATGATTGTGGAGTAACGGATGCGCTTGCCGAAAATCACCAGTTTGTATGGGCGAATTTTTGCGATCTTCTGGTTTACCATGTTTTTGGTGCTGATGGCCGTTTTGGCATTGCCCCATCTTGATCCTCGTAAGGCACGCAATATTCCGGCCGATCAATACGATCGCTTTATTGAAGCCAAGCAAGAGATTGAGAAGCAATATCGTGGCGAAACTGATCTTGCCCGCATTCTCTTTCGCATGGAGCGTCCAGGCGATCGCCACGGGCGAGATGGACGGCCGCGCTTTTTCATCACCGATTACGATGGCAATGTCCTCACCACCTTAGAACACGGAGATTTTCAGCTCAAAGCGCTGAAAAACTTCGTCACCTCGATTGAACAACCCGATCAACCGAAACAAAAGCTTTATGGCCGCTTTATGCTCTCAGGGCCACTGCCGGTGACGCTAGCGAACAAAGAGTACTTACTTTACGTTGGGATGCGCTGGAACCAACCACCGCCTTTTTTACTACGTATGTTTGATCATCCATTTCAGCTACTACTGGCTGTGATGCTGGTCAGCACCCCTTTACTGCTGTGGCTTGCGTGGGCACTCAGCCAACCCGCACGACGCTTAGAAAAAGCGGCGCAACGTGTCGCCAAAGGGGAATTTGTCACGGATCCCTCTTTAGAAAAAGGCACCTCGGAGTTTCGCCAAGCCGGCGCCAGCTTCAACCGCATGGTCGAAGCGGTCAATCAAATGATTTCAGGTCAGCAACGGCTGCTGTCGGATATTTCCCATGAATTGCGCTCGCCACTGACTCGCTTGAGAATGGCCAATGCGCTTGCGACACGTAAACAGGGCGAAAGTAATGAGCTGCAACGAATTGATACTGAAGCGCAACGTTTGGAACAGATGATCAGTGAACTGCTGGAGCTGTCTCGCATGCAGATGAACAGCCATTTGGATCGTGAAGAGCAGCCCGTCGCCAGCCTGTGGGAAGAGATCATTCAGGATGCGCAATTTGAAGCGGAACAAATGGGCAAAGTATTGCAATACACCCCATTACCCGAGCGACATATTTCCGGTAATCCCAAGCTGTTAATGAGCGCGATCGAAAACATCATTCGCAATGCCATCTACTACGGCAAAGACCAAGTGATCATCGCCATTCAAGCCATCGACGACACACTACATATCGTGGTGGATGATAATGGTGAAGGGGTACCTGAAGAGGAACTCGAAGCCATTTTCCGTCCGTTTTATCGAGTCTCTACCGCTCGGGATCGTCATTCTGGAGGAACCGGGCTCGGCTTAAGCATTACCGAAAGCGCGATTCGTCAGCACAGCGGCACCATAAACGCTGAGCGCAGCGATCTTGGCGGTTTGCGAGTCACCATTACTCTCCCACTGGTGAAAAGGCGTTAATACCCTTACAAAGATCGCAGTTGATAATGGTTATCATTAAGATTATGGTAAATCCTTCATCACCGGAGGATTTACCATGCCACATATTTTCCCTGAGCTTCCCTATTCCTACGATGCATTAGAGCCATACATCGATGCAAAAACCATGGAAGTGCACTACAGCAAACACCATAAAACCTATTACGATAAGTTTCTCGCGGCGATTCAAGGCAGTGAGCTTGAGCATCAAACGCTCACTGAGATCTTCACAAGCATCTCTCAACACAGCCCTGCAGTGCGCAATAATGGTGGTGGCTACTACAACCATATTCTCTACTGGCAGTGCATGTCTCCCAATGGTGGAGGGGAACCTCAAGGCGCGCTCGCCCACGCGATTCAAGAAAAGTTTGGCACTTTTGCGGCGTTCCAAGAGGCCTTTTCCCAAGCCGCCGTCAACACCTTTGGTTCTGGCTTTGCATGGTTAGTGGTCAAAGAGGGTGATATTCATATCACCTCCACCAGCAATCAGGATAACCCACTGATGGATATTGCTAGCGTACGTGGCGAGCCGATCCTTGCCCTCGATGTTTGGGAGCATGCGTACTACATCCGCTATCAAAATCGCCGCCCAGAATACATTGATGCTTGGTGGAATGTGGTCGACTGGCGAGCGGTGGAGCAAAATTATGCCCAAGCAATAGGCTAAACATCACCGCTCACCGGAGCGCCGTCGCTTATCGGGCACTTTTATACCCAAGCCTTCACACTTGGGTATATACTGGCCCCCTCTTTTGACCATATTCGCTCGATACCATGTTTGATATTGCTCTATACGAACCAGAAATTGCGCCAAACACTGGCAACATCATCCGCCTTTGTGCCAACTGTGGCGCAAATTTGCACTTAATTGAACCGCTTGGGTTTGATCTTGAAGAGAAGAAGGTGCGCCGTGCTGGCTTGGATTATCATGATCTTGCTCGTGTCACACGCCATAAGAACTACCAAGCGTTCCTCGACTATCTCGAGCAGCGTGGTGAATATCGTATTTTTGCCTGCACCACCAAAACCACTGGCCATCATGTGGACGCGCAATATTGTCAAGGTGATGTACTGCTGTTTGGCCCAGAAACGCGTGGTCTGCCGATGGAGGTGATTGAAAGCCTACCGATGTCGCAACGCATTCGTATTCCTATGATGCCTGACGCACGCAGCTTAAACTTATCGAATGCGGTCGCGATCATTGCTTTTGAGGCATGGCGTCAGCTAGGGTTCCAGGGGGCAAAATAACATCACCGCCTAGCCAACAAGATCAAAAAAGCCGGAATGCTCCGGCTTTTCTATTTCATCAAACTTCATCAAACGAGAATTTGTTCAAATTAACGCAGACGATTCTGTTCATCGTCTTGTTTGTCTTTGCTTTCATATTCCCCTTCGAACGTCTGGCCTTGCTTACCATCATTAAAAGGCTGACGATAAAACGGGTCTTGTTCGAACGGGCTGCGGTCGAAGCCTTCGCTATGATAGTGAGAGTGAAAACCACCGCCTGCACCATTCACCACTACCTTGCTCATCAAGTAGCGGGCAATCGCAGCTCTTGGACCTGGAATCAACACCATCATGCCCATGGCATCGGTCATAAAGCCTGGAGTGAGCAACAATACGCCCGACACCGCCAGCATCACACCTTCGACAATCTGTTGCGCAGGTAATTCACCTTGCTGCAAACGTTGTTGCACCGACATCAGAGTTTGCAACCCCTGACTGCGAACCAAAGACGCCCCAACAAACGCCGTAATCAGCACTAAGCCAATTGTCGGCCATAAACCGATAAAGCCACCAACTTGAATGAAGAGAGCGATCTCAACAATGGGCACACAGATAAACAGTAGTAATAATATTGGAAACACGAGATCCCCCCTTGGTTGATTTTAGTGTAATGGCAAATCGTGCAGTGACTCAAATTTATCCTGTAAAAATGCGTGTTTTTTGACTACCCCTTTAGAGTTATTCATATGCTGTTCATACTTTGCAAAATATTGACGAAATAAAAGCGAAAAAGGTGATCCACTTACTATTTTTATGCGCAAGGTACAGTATCATGTGCCACATAAGTCAGGACGGATTTTACAGCCAAATACTCTGATGAATGGATTCTGATTGCAGAAAATGGCTAACCAATCACTTAAATATCAGAATTATTATCTAAGGATCCTGTTATGGCTACCCTAACTGAAGCTCCAAAAGCATCAACTCCGGCCACTCGTATTGAAGAAGATCTATTAGGCCAACGTCACGTTCCGGCTGACGCTTACTACGGTATCCACACGCTGCGCGCCATCGAAAACTTCAACATCTCAAACGTAACGATTTCTGACGTGCCAGAATTTGTTCGCGGCATGGTCATGACCAAAAAAGCCGCTGCACTTGCCAACAAAGAGTTGGGCGCAATTCCTAAGAATGTAGCGGATTACATCATTCAAGCGTGTGACCTAATGTTGGAAACCGGCAAATGCATGGATCAGTTCCCATCAGACGTATTCCAAGGCGGTGCGGGCACTTCTGTGAACATGAACACCAACGAAGTGCTTGCCAACATTGCTCTCGAACTAATGGGTAAAGAGAAAGGCGATTACGACGTGGTGAACCCAAATGATCACGTGAACAAGAGCCAATCTACCAACTGTGCCTACCCAACGGGCTTCCGTATCGCGGTTTACAACAGCATCCATAAATTGATGGAAGCGATTGAATACCTAAAAGGTGCGTTTGAGCTGAAATCTCAAGAGTTTAACGGCATCCTAAAAATGGGCCGTACTCAGTTGCAAGACGCCGTGCCAATGACAGTAGGTCAAGAGTTCCACGCTTGGGCAGTGACGCTAAACGAAGAGATCCGTGCGCTAGACTACACCTCGAAGCTACTTCTTGAAGTGAACCTAGGTGCAACGGCAATCGGTACTGGCTTGAACACACCTCCTGGTTACCAAGCACTTGCCGTGAAACACCTAGCGGAAGTGACTGGCCTAGCAGTGGTTCCAGCAGAAGACCTTATCGAAGCAACTTCAGACTGTGGTGCTTACGTAATGGCACACGGCGCGCTAAAACGCCTAGCGGTGAAATTGTCTAAGATCTGTAACGACTTGCGTCTGCTTTCTTCTGGTCCTCGCGCTGGTTTGAACGAACTTAACTTGCCAGAAATGCAAGCCGGTTCTTCCATCATGCCAGCAAAAGTTAACCCAGTTATCCCAGAAGTGGTTAACCAAGTGTGTTTCAAAGTACTGGGTAACGACAACACGATTTCTTTCGCAGCCGAAGGCGGTCAGCTACAGCTGAACGTAATGGAGCCTGTGATTGGTCAAGCGATGTTTGAATCGATTTCACTGCTACAAAACGCGTGTGTGAACCTACGTGACAAATGTATCGACGGCATCACAGTAAACAAAGAAGTCTGTGAAAACTACGTTTACAACTCGATCGGTATCGTCACTTATCTAAACCCATACATCGGCCACCACGAAGGCGACATCGTTGGTAAGATTTGTGCGGAAACCGGTAAGAGCGTCCGTGAAGTGGTGCTTGAGCGTGGCTTGCTGACATCTGAAGAGTTGGATGACATCCTGTCTGTGCAAAACTTCATGCACCCAACTTACAAAGCAAAACGTTACGAGTAATCGTAAAGAGAAAGGGCTCCTTAGTGGGCCCTTTTTGCCGTTCTTTATTAATAACCATAATAATAACAAGTATTTATTTTAGTTCTGATTATTCAAGCGCTTTCGACAAAGCGTTTCGCTAATCAGATTCAACAAAAATATGAGGTAACAATCTATGGTAGCGGTCGAGTTATTAGTCGTTCTGCTCTTTATCTATTTAGGGGCACGAATTGGTGGCATTGGTATTGGTTTCGCTGGTGGTGCAGGCGTTATTGTCCTGTCACTGGTCCTTGGTGTACCGACCAAACAAGCATTTATTCCTGTGGACGTTATTTTGATCATCATGTCTGTGATCACGGCCATTGCGGCAATGCAAGTGGCTGGCGGTATGGACTGGCTGGTTCAAATCGCGGAAAACTTCCTGCGCAAACATCCTGAACGTATTACCTTCTACGCGCCTATCGTCACTTTCTTAATGACGTTGATGGCAGGTACCGGTCATACCGCGTTCTCGACGCTTCCTGTGATTGCCGAAGTGGCAAAAGGCCAAGGTGTGCGTCCTTCTCGCCCATTGTCGATTGCCGTTGTCGCATCGCAAATTGCCATTACCGCGTCCCCTATTTCTGCGGCAGTGGTGGCGTTTGCGGCCATGCTGGCGCCATTTGGTGTGGACTACTTAACGCTGCTTGCGGTTTGTATTCCAACCACTTTTGTGGCGTGTATGATCGGTGCTTTGGTGGCGAACTACATGGGTGGTGAGCTGAAAGACGATGCTGAGTATCAAGAACGCCTTGCAAAAGGCCTGATCAAACTCAGCACCGAGAAACAACGTGAAATTCTACCTACCGCAAAAACCGCGACTTACATCTTCCTTGGCGCGATTGCGTTTGTGGTTTGCTACGCAGCGGCAATTTCAAGCTCTGTTGGCCTGATTGAAAACCCAGCGCTTGGCCGCAACGAAGCGATCATGACAGTGATGCTGGCTGCCGCAGCCGCGATTGTGATGTTCACTAAGATCGATGCATCAAAAATCCCTTCGGCAGCGACGTTCCGTTCAGGTATGACTGCGTGTGTGTGCGTACTGGGCGTGGCTTGGTTAGGTTCTACTTTCGTTAATGCTCACGTCGATGGCATTAAAGATGTTGCTGGTGCTTTGCTGTCTGACTACCCTTGGATGCTGGCATTGGTGTTGTTCTTTGCCTCTATGCTGCTGTACTCACAAGGTGCAACCACGGTTGCGCTTATGCCTGCGGCACTGGCGATTGGCGTTGCGCCACTCACTGCAGTCGCTTCTTTTGCAGCCGTGAGTGCACTGTTTGTTCTACCGACTTACCCAACGCTACTGGCTGCAGTAGAGATGGATGATACGGGTTCAACTCGCATTGGTAAGTACGTGTTCAACCACCCATTCTTTATTCCAGGTGTGGTGACCATCGCTTCTGCAGTTGCGCTTGGCTTTGCCTTCGGTAGCCTGTTTATCTAAGTAAAACGAGTCTTACTCATGGGAGCTTCGGCTCCCTTTTTTAATTTTCTGCACATAACCTCCCTATCGTTGAAACTTTCTGCACCGTTTCTGGGTCTGATTGGGTTAGACTCACTCCATTCACTCCCATATTTTGTTCACTATGCGCGCATTATTGACTTTCTTTGTTGCTGGATTGCTTGTGCTTTCCTCACCCGCCATGGCGCTGTTTGGCAATAACCAAAACAGCAGTTTTGCTTCTGGCTCGAATGATTTTGTGCCTGTTGATCAGGCTTTTCCTTTTAACTATTTCCAACAAGATCACCGCATCACCCTAGACTGGCAAGTCAAAGAGGGTTACTACCTCTATCAACAGCGTCTTTCATTTAGCGCAGAAAACGTTGTATTGGGTGACATCCAAATGGAAAACGGTCAGCCCTACCGTGATGAATTTTTTGGCGATGTGAATATTTATACCAACCCATTGTTCGTTAACATCCCAATGCAAGACTGGCAGCCGGGCGCAAAATTGATCGTACAATACCAAGGCTGTGCCAAAGCGGGCTTTTGCTATCCACCTGAAACACGAGTGATCGACATTACCTCGTTTACCAATGGAGACATGGCACCAGCAACGCTGCCGGCACAAACCGCCAGCCCTCTCGATACATCAACAGCGAACACATCAACGCCTCAACCTCTGACCCAGCAAGATCAGTTGGCTTCAGGCTTAGCCGATAACTGGTGGACGCCACTGCTGTTTTTGGCACTGGGTGTTGGCTTGGCCTTTACCCCTTGCGTATTGCCGATGTACCCGATTCTGACCAGCATCGTATTGGGCAGCGGTAAACTGAGTCAGCGACGCGCGCTTGGGCTCTCTCTGATCTATGTTCAAGGCATGGCACTGACCTATACCTTACTGGGTCTGGTTGTCGCTTCCGCTGGCTTGCAATTCCAAGCCGCCATGCAGCACCCTTATGTGTTGATCGGCCTGAGTATTCTTTTTGTCACCTTAGCGCTCTCCATGTTTGGGGTGTACACCCTACAACTGCCTAGCAGCGTACAAACTTGGCTGAACAATTTGAGCAATAAGCAGCAAGGTGGCAGCAGTGCAGGTGTTTTTGCCATGGGCGCCATTTCCGGTTTGGTATGCTCGCCTTGTACCACCGCCCCACTTTCTGGGGCACTGCTGTACGTGGCACAAAGTGGTGATCTCTTAACGGGGGGCGTTGCGCTGTATGCCTTAGCCATGGGCATGGGTATCCCTTTGATTTTAGTCGCGGTGTTTGGCAATAAACTGCTCCCCAAAGCGGGCGGTTGGATGGATCGCGTTAAAACGCTGTTTGGTTTTGTATTGCTGGCAGCGCCAATCTTCCTATTGGAGCGCATCCTTCCTGAAATGTGGTCAACCGCGCTGTGGTCTGCCTTGGGTATCGCGGCGTTTGGCTGGCTTTACCATGTAAAAAATAGTTTGGAGTTTGGTGGTTGGAAGCAAAGCTCGGTGGGCATCATTGCCGTGCTGGGTCTGTTTGCGTCCGCTCAGCCTGCCCTCAATTATTGGTTTGCCGACAGCACTCAACAGGCTCAAACCAGCGAAGTGAGCTTTATTAAAATCCGCAACGTCGAAGAGCTTCAACAACAATTGGCGTTAGCCAAGCAAGCCCAAAAACCTGTGATGCTCGATTTTTATGCCGATTGGTGTGTGGCGTGTAAAGAGTTCGAGAAATACACTTTCCACGATCCAGCCGTGGCAGCTCAACTCAAACAATTTGTGTTGCTTCAAGCCGACGTGACACGTAACCAAGCACAGGACATTGAGCTGCTACAGGCCCAACAAGTGCTCGGCCTACCGACGATCGATTTTTGGGATGCGCAAGGTAATCCGGTTTCAAACGCTCGACTCACTGGCTTTATGCAAGCGGCGCCTTTCTTGGAGCATATTCAACGAATTTCCAACTAACCGATTCAAACGCCAGCAAACCTTGCTGGCGTTTTTTCTTACCACATTCTCACCTTCACAACGGAGGTATATGCAAACTCTCTAATAAAAGTCGATTTACATCAGACTTTTAGCGTATAAAGATTGTCCACACTCTTAAAGCTGCAATAATTCCATTAACGAAATAGTTAAAAGTGTTTAACGTCATGGATTCGACCTACACCATCATCATCGCTGATGATCACCCCCTGTTCCGTAATGCGCTGTTTCAGTCTGTGCATATGGCGGTCAGTGGGGCCAACTTGCTAGAAGCCGACTCACTCGATGCGTTGCTGAACCTGCTTATACGCGAAGAAGAGCCGGATTTACTGCTGCTTGACCTCAAAATGCCCGGAGCTAATGGCATGTCAGGTTTGATCCATCTCCGTGCAGAGTATCCCGACCTGCCCATCGTTGTGGTCTCCGCCAGTGAAGAACCCGCGGTGGTCACACAAGTAAAAAGCCACGGTGCTTTTGGCTTTATTCCTAAATCGAGTGATATGCGCACACTGGTTTCCGCGCTGAACCAAGTGCTCAATGGCGATCCTTATTTCCCTGAAGGATTGATCACCAATAACGCCGCCTGTAATGACTTAGCCGAGAAAATCGCCGCGTTAACACCACAGCAATACAAAGTACTGGGGATGCTTTCCGATGGTTTGCTCAACAAGCAAATTGCTTATGAGCTGAATGTTTCTGAAGCCACCATCAAAGCGCATATGACGGCTATCTTCCGCAAACTTGGGGTGAAAAATCGTACCCAAGCGGTGATCTTGTTACAGCAGCTAGAGCCCGAGCAATAACTCAACGCCAAACTCGGTATTCAGAAGTTTTCGTTATATTAGTTCACATTTTAATGACGCAAATTTTTAATACCTTGAGTAAAATACCTCGGCAGCCAAATGGGCTGTCTTTTTCATCCCTCTGTTATTAACTCTGGGAGGCCATACCTTGCTCAGTATTCTCATCACTCAATTTGTTGTTCTTTGGGCCGTGATTGACCCTGTTGGTTCAGTGCCTGTTTATCTTTCGCAAACCCAACATCTGACCGCCAAGCAGCGTCGTCTCGTCGCGCTCAAAGCTGTTGGTATCTCAGCAGGGGTATTGCTGTTTTTCTTAATCGCCGGGCAAATGCTGCTTGAAGCGATGCAGATCCCACTACCCGCCTTTCAGGCTGCGGGTGGGCTGGTTTTATTGCTATTCGCACTGAGTATGATTTTCGGTGAAAGTAAACCTGAGCAAGAGCAGAAGCTAAGCGAAGAGTTGGATAAATCCGCCCTCGCAGATTTGGCCGTCTACCCGCTGGCCATTCCTTCCATCGCGTCACCTGGCGCCATGATGGCGGTGGTGATGCTGACAGACAACCATCGCTATTCCTTTGCTGATCAAGCGATTACCGCGGGCGTCATGTTGGCGGTCTTGCTGATCACACTGGTTCTGTTACTCGGAGCCAACACGATTCAAAAATGGATTGGCAATGTTGGCGCTGCCATCATCAGCCGTGTGATGGGTTTGATCCTCGCAGCCGTCGCACTTAACAATTTGCTGCAAGGAATTAAAGATTTTTACCTGTAGCACGTGCGATGTTTTAGACCTTTGGCTAATTTAACATCAAATTAACATCCTCAAATCTGCTATCTATCTCACTAAACGCCCATTTTTCGGGCGTTTTTGCTTTTTATCGCCCCGACTAAAGTTGCACAGATCCCTTGACTCAACACTGCTATCTTAGGAAACGTAACATTACGTTAACACTTATCTATTCAGACGAGAAACACAAGGAGAAGGCCATGGCGTTCGAATCAACAGAACATGCTCAAGCCTACTGGAAGGAAAACTTGGGGATCATGGGATCACTGCTAGCAGTATGGTTTTTAGTGTCATACGGCGCTGGAATTTTATTTGTCGATGCACTTAATGCCATTCAGTTTGGTGGCTTCAAGCTCGGATTTTGGTTCGCTCAGCAAGGGTCGATCTACACCTTTGTGGCGCTGATCTTTGTCTACGTTGTCCGCATGAATGCGCTGGACAAGAAGTACAACGTGCAGGAAGACTAAGAGGTTTAGGAAATGGATATTCAAACTTGGACGTTTATTCTTGTCGGTATCACTTTTGCTCTGTATATCGGCATCGCAATCTGGGCCCGTGCGGGATCAACCAGTGAATTCTATGTTGCTGGCGGTGGTGTTCACCCAGTCGCCAACGGCATGGCAACCGCAGCGGACTGGATGTCTGCGGCATCATTTATCTCTATGGCAGGTATTATCTCGTTCATCGGCTACGATGGTACGGTATACCTGATGGGTTGGACCGGTGGCTACGTACTTCTCGCCCTTTGTTTAGCACCTTATCTACGTAAGTTTGGTAAGTTCACCGTGCCAGATTTCATCGGCGACCGTTACTACTCAAGAACGGCGCGTTTGGTTGCGGTATTCTGTGCTATTTTCGTATCGTTTACTTACGTTGCTGGTCAAATGCGTGGTGTGGGTGTGGTATTCGCACGCTTCCTCGAAGTTGACATCAACATGGGTATTATCATCGGTATGGCGATCGTATTCTTCTACGCGGTTATGGGCGGCATGAAGGGCATCACCTATACGCAGGTAGCGCAATACTGTGTGCTTATCTTTGCCTTCATGGTTCCGGCGATCTTCACTTCATTGATGATGACAGGTAACCCTGTACCTCAGCTTGGCTTTGGTTCGACCATGGCAGGTAGCGATGAGTATCTACTCACCAAACTGGATGGTCTAACGCAGGAGCTCGGCTTCACCGCCTATACCGATGGGTCGAAGAGCATGGTTGACGTCTTCTTCATCTGTGCGGCGCTCATGGTAGGTACTGCCGGTCTTCCACACGTTATTATTCGCTTCTTCACTGTACCGAAAGTATCTGATGCGCGTATCTCTGCTGGTTGGGCATTGGTGTTCATCGCGATTCTTTATACCACCGCACCGGCTGTGGCAGCATTTGCACGCGTTAACATGATCGACACCATCAATGGTCCAGACATGCAAGGCGTCGCAGGCACAGAAGCACCGAGCTGGTACAAAAACTGGGAAAGCACTGGCCTAGTGGCTTGGGAAGACAAGAATGGCGATGGCAAGATGTTCTACTCTGGCGATGAGCGCAACGAGATGAAGATCAACCGTGATATCATCGTACTGGCTTCTCCAGAACTAGCAAAACTACCAAACTGGGTTGTCGCACTATTGGCAGCGGGTGGTCTGGCAGCAGCACTCTCTACCGCAGCAGGCCTACTATTGGTTATCTCAACCGCCATTTCGCATGACTTGTTGAAGAAAGGCTTTAGGCCCAATATGACCGATAAACAGGAGTTAATGGCCGCGCGGATTGCATCAGCGATTGCCATCGTCGGTGCGGGCTACTTGGGTATTAACCCTCCGGGCTTTGTAGCACAGGTTGTGGCATTCGCCTTCGGATTGGCAGCCTCGTCCTTCTTCCCTGCGATTATCTTGGGTATCTTCTATAAGAAGATGAACAAAGAAGGCGCAATTGCAGGTATGCTATCAGGGATCTTTTTCACTGCGGCTTACATCGTGTACTTCAAGTTCATCAACCCAGCAGCGAGCACACCGGACAACTGGTGGTTCGGTATCAGCCCAGAGGGTATTGGTACACTAGGTATGTGTCTGAACTTTGCCGTGGCGATTGTGGTGAACAAATTTACCGCTGAAGTACCAGCAGACGTACAAGAAATGGTTGAGTCTATCCGCTACCCGAAAGGAGCTGGCGCAGCGCACGACCATTAATCCACACTTTAGAGCTTTATTGTAGGGATTAAGCTCCGAGGAAATGCAAAGCCGATGCAATTGCATCGGCTTTTTTTAACTAAAAATATGAGATCTATTAATTACACCACAACCCAGATACGTGTCCAAAAACGAACAACTAGCTATATTCCTCAAAAAAACATTCGCTATATTAAGCTCCATTTATCGGCGGAAGAATAATGAACACCACTCAGTTAATGGCAGCACTACTCTTCATTTCTTTCCCACTAACAAGCCAAGGTAATATGTTGAGCATTTTTGATTTTTTAAAAAGAATGAGTATGTCTTAAGCCCAGAGATTTCTGGACACCTAACTCAAGACGGACAAGCATTCGCAAATAAGGATGTTTATCTTGAAGGTGGTTTCTTAGAACATCGATATAACGATAAGACACAAACCGATCTGAATGGCTATTTTCATTTTGAGCCTATGATTCATGCTCAATGGCTGAAGAAATCCCCGTTAAATCAGGCTTACTCTTACTTTGGTATTTACTTGCTTGTAGAAGAAAAAAAGATATACATCTGGCGCTCTCAGCTTAGCTACGATAAGCCTTATGAATTCATTGCTAATAATCTTGGTAACTTTAAATGCAACTTAAACTCACCAGTGTATGAGTACTATTTTAAAAATCCTGTAGTACCTAATGGGGTCGATGCAATGATACTAAGCAGATGTGATATTGGAGGGTATAAATATCGAAATAAAATCATTTAAAATTAATAACTTAATAATGGCCTTGTTTTTTTAATCATCTCATGTCAGGTCTCCGCTATGGACATATTTAAACAAAACATATTTAACTTAACACCAAAAATTCACGGGAGAATTTTTAATCATGGTATCCCTGCTGTAAATATTGAAGTTACTTTAGAAATCAGTGCTCTGAATGAGACAAAAGAACTAAAAGCATACACTAACCAAAATGGTGAGTTTTTTTTTGAATCTGTAAGCATTTCAACAATGAAAACACCAAGTATGTTTGACCAAAAAATGGTTAGCACATCACTAACTATAAAAAACGGAATTGAATATTCATACTTATGGCGTTCATATTTACCTGGATATAGCATATTTACTTTCATGTCAGAAAATTTATCCAATCTCACTTGCGACATTAATTCAAAAGAGAAATATTTTATATTTGATGCTAAGAAAAAAGATCATGATGGGTATGAAGTTCATACTATCTGCGACCTTCATGGTGCATTAGAGTCAGGATATATAGAGAATTAAGCAGGTGATCATTATTGGCGTATCAACACAACTTTTTTCTTAGCCAAGACAATCACAAAGAGCTGCCATTTTAATACCAACCATGGCAGCTCTTTTTGGAGAAGGCACCTCACGCCACTCGGTTCAACACCGCTCTCAACTTGAGCGGTTTAACGGGTTTGGCTATAAAGCTAAAACCATTGGCTTTGATGCCTTGCATCATGTCATCGGTGCGATCGGCGCTGATGATCACCCCTTCAAAACGGCTGCCCAATCTAAGCTTACATTGCTGGAGCACTTCTAAACCTGTGCGACCTTCATCAAGACGATAGTCGGAGAAAATGACATCCGGATGCCAACCACCGTCCAGTGCTTTCAAACTTTGCACAATGTCAGTAGCGGTTTTCACTTCACACCCCCAACGCGCCAGCAGATTTTCCATGCCAACCAAAATATCGGGCTCATTATCGACACACAAAATACGTAAGTGACTTAACTCAGATTGCGCTTGGTCAGGTTCTGCCACCGGCAAGGCTTGCACTTGCTGAGCACGATCCAGCGTAATGGAGAACACACTACCGCGGCCATGCCATGAACGCATCGAAATCTCATGCCCCAACACTTGCGCGATGCCTTTGGAAATAGCGAGGCCTAACCCCAAACCCTGATCAGCGCGCACTTGGGTGCCTCGATTGAACTCTTCGAAGATCTCTTGTTGCTTATCTTCTTCAATGCCCATCCCGTTATCCCATACGTCGATACGCACCCGTTCACCGACTCGGCGCACCCCAAGCGCTACCTTGCCATTGGGGCTATATCGAAACGCATTGGTCAGGAAGTTCTGCACCACACGGCGCAGCAGTTTGGGATCAGACGTGACATTGAGTGACGACGGGATCATGCAGAACTCGATGCCTTGTTGTTTGGCCAGTGCGCTAAATTCCGCATTCAAATTCGACAACACATCATTGATGGCAAAACCGTGTACGTGTACATCCAACTTACCCGATTCCAGTCGCGAGATATCCAACAAATCACCAATCAAATCTTCCGCAGCCCCGAGAGCACTTTCAATGTGATGCGCTAGCTTGCGGCTTTCATCGTCCTTAGTCACTTCCGAGAGTGATGAGGCAAACAGACGCGCCGCGTTGAGTGGTTGCATCAAGTCGTGGCTCACGGCCGCCAAAAAACGCGATTTAGAGCGCGATTCCAGATCCGAACGTTGTGTCGCCACCACCAGCTGTTTATTCAACTGCTCAAGCTCTCTTGTACGTAAATGAACACGTTCTTCGAGCGTTTCATTGGCTTCTTTCAGTGCTTGTTCTGCATCACGGAACACGGTGATGTCGGTAAAGCTCATCACAAAGCCGCCGCCGGGCATGGGGTTGCCTTGCACTTCAATCACGCGTCCATCGGGGCGAATGCGTGACGAGGTATGCCGCGAGCCTTGTTCCAAATGATAGACTCTACGACGCACATGATCTTCTGGGTCTCCCGGGCCACATAAACCCTGCTCAGCATTATGGCGAATCACATCGGCAATCGGCCTGCCCACTTGTATCAGCCCCGGCGGAAACTCAAACAGCTCCAAATAGCGTTGATTCCATGCCACCAGCCGAAGCTGTTTGTCCACCACGGCAATGCCTTGACCAATATGCTCAATCGCCCCTTGCAATAAGCCACGGCTAAAATCATACAACTCAGACGCTTCATCCACGATGGTTGCGACTTCCTCCAGTTGCATGTTTCTGCCTTGCAGCGCCGAAGTAAGGACTAACTTCGCCGACGAAGCACCAAACACCCCCGCCAATACCCGCTCAGTATGACGAATCAAGGTCGAGGGAGCTTGTTGGTTCGGCAATAAGGTTTCTCTTTGCTGCGACCAATAGTGAGCAAAGGCATTTTTCACCCGATTTCGCCCAACAAAGCGGGAGGCCAGCATCTCCAACTCGCCCACGGTGACACGGCTTTGATAGAGGCTGATGTTTTCATTTTCGGGCAATGGCGTACCAACAAACGACGCCGATTGTAAGCGCTCACTTAGGCTTGGACGTGTTAGCATCGAGACGACAAGGAAGCAGAGCGCATTGACGGTGACACTGAGGAACATTCCCCAGTCAGAGGCCTTCACGCCCATCTCCCCCAATACATCTGGTGGCGTAATCAACCAAATCAGCAAATTGCTCTGCGCATCCCCGGCCAACATGTCGGTTTGGCTCATCAATGTAATCAGCCATAAAGTAAAGCCCGCCGCCAGACCGACATACACCCCTTTGCGGTTACCTTGGCGCCAGTACATGCCGCCAATCAAAGCAGGAGCAAACTGGGTGATCGCCGCGAATGAGAGAAAGCCAATTGCTGAGAGCGAATGAATTGCGTCCAGCGCTTGATAGAAGCCCCATGCGCCAATTAACAACACCAGAATCAACGCTCGACGAATACGCAGCAGTAAACCTGAAAAATGGTGGTGATTACGGTTGGATAGCCGCATGCGACGCAGCAGTAACGGCATCACCAAATCGTTGGAGACCATGATGGCGAGCGCGATGGTGGACACAATCACCATGCCACTGGCAGCGGACGTGCCACCAAGGAAGGCCAATAAAGCAATGTCATTGGCGCCAAACGCCATCGGCAAGCTGATCACATAGGTATCGGCAGGGCTGCCAGAGAGCAAACTTTGCCCCGCCCACGCAATCGGCAGCACAAAAATGCCCATCAAAATCAAATACAGCGGGAAGAGCCAGCGCGCGGTATGCAGATCTTGCGCGCGTTCATTTTCCACCACCATGGTGTGAAACTGACGCGGCAAACAGACAATCGCCAGCATGGTCAGCAAAGTATGGATAAGCAAGGTCGCGATATTGGGCGATTGGTAAGTGGCGGCGGCAACACGGCTGAGATCGACCTCCTGATGCTGCATCGCCAGCCAGACGATAAACATCCCCACCACGAGAAACGCCACCAGCTTAACGATCGATTCAAAAGCTATCGCCATCATCATGCCGCGGTGATGCTCGGTGTTGTCGATATGACGGGTGCCAAACAGCATGGTGAATATCGCCAGTGCCCCCACCACAAACCAAGAAACGCCTGAGTCTTGATAGCCAAAACGGCTTGAGAGATCTGGCGCGATGATCTCAAGCCCCATCGTAATGCCACGCAATTGCAGGGCGATATAGGGCAAAATTCCCACCACAGCGATTAAAGTCACCACCACCGCAAGCCCTTGCGATTTGCCATAGCGCGCAGCAATGAAGTCCGCAATCGAGGTAATGTGCTCGCGCTTGGCAACGAGAATGAGCCGCGCCAAGACGCGCCAACCAAGAGTAAAGACCAGAATCGGTGCAATGTAGATCGGCAAGAAAGACCAAGGATTATTGCTCGCCTGCCCCACCGTGCCGTAAAACGTCCAAGAGGTACAGTAAACCGCAATCGATAGGCTATAGATCCAAGGCCGCCAACGTGCCAACCAATTTTTTTGCCTATCTCCATACCAAGCGATGAGGAACAACACTCCTAAATACGCTAACGATACGGGTATCACCAACCATCCTTGCATGTGACATCCTTTCTCTTGCTCAATAAAAAACCTCTCCATACGGGAGAGGTTTCATTTAACTAAGGATAGTTTTTAATCTCAATCTCTTAGGATTAATTCTGTGCATTGGGCTCCGCTTTCACCACGCTAACGTCCTGAACCTGGCTGGTGACAGGTGCGACTTTGATAAACAGTGCCACCAGCCCCATGGCCGCCATCACCCAGAATACATTCGCGCCCCAGTGCTCGAAGCCCCAACCACTAAAGGCCGTCATCGCCGCAATAAAGGCCCCCAGTGGCAGCGCATTGTACAGTGCTTGTAGCGCCACCATTTTGTGCTCTTCTGAATTTTGAATGTATTGAATGGCTGCGATGTGCGCCATCGCAAATGTCACGCCGTGCAGCAACTGCACCAACACCAAACCCAACAACAACGTGGTCGAGGCGGTGATCCCCCAGCGCAACATGACGCCAATCGATGCCGCGACAAACAACGCACGCAGCGACCAGCCCGCAAACAAGCGCTTACTCAACGCAAACACCGCCACTTCCGATACCACACCAAGGCTCCACAAATAGCCGATGATCTCTTCCGAATGGCCCGCTTGCTGCCAGTAAATCGCACTAAAGCTGTAATAGGCGGCGTGACTGCCCTGAATCAGAGCGGCCAGTAGCAAAAATTTCACCACAGGGCCGTCGGTCAGCAGTTGCGTCAGTTTCGGTCTTTCACTGTGATGTTCGCTGCGCGTCACCGGCATCACATTGGCACTGCGCATACTCAGCAGTAAGGAAATAAACACCCCAACCAAGGCGGTGTACAGAATCATGTCGGTGCCATAGAGGGAAATCAGATACCCCACAACGGTCGAGCCCGCGATAAAGGCGATCGAGCCCCACAAACGGGTGCGACCATAATCGAGCATCTTCAATCTTGCGTAGTAGTTGGCAAGCGCATCGGATAACGGCACGACCGGGCCACAACACAAGTTAAACAGTACCGTCGCTAACGCCATCAGCCAAAAACTGCCGCCGGTAAAGAAGTGGAAGCCGACAAAAATCAACGCCGCAAAACTGAGCCAACGTAACGCCGGCATAATGTGCTCAGCCTTGTGAATACGTGGCGTGATCACCATGTTCGCTACACAGCGTGTCGCTAAGCCGATACCGACCAGCAAACCGATGTCAGTGGAGGAGACGCCCTGTTCTTTAAACCACAGCGACCAAAATGGCAGATAGACGCCATAGGCAAAAAAGAAACCGAGAAAATACTGCGATATCCATCCATAAGGAGACGGTTTGAACATGATGGTGATCCTAGGGTCTGTTGACCGAAAAACTGACGAGAGAAAAATCGGCGCCATTATGACTTGCCTTGCAGATGAGAAAAAGGGAATTCTCCGCGACAGATTGTTTCCTCTAATCGGCCTAATTGGAGTGAATTAGACCAAAGTCGTCTGGAGAGTCAGGAGAATTTTGTCAGACTTAGAGCATATGCCTTGCTGGTTTTGGACGCTGCCATGCCTGATAAATTTAATATGCAATCTCCCCCGTTTGATCGCTTGAGCGAGGGGCAACAACACCTTTTACGTTCTTCGCTGGATGTGGCCTATTTTCGCACTAAAGATGTGGTGCTCGCCGCTGGGCAACCGTCACCGCATCTGCATATCTTAATCAAAGGCGCGGTTGAAGAGCGTTCTGCCAACCAGCAAGAAGTGTTTGCTCACTATGCCAATGACGATATGTTTGATGTGCGCGCCTTGTTCGAGCCAACCGTACGTCATCAGTATGTCGCGCTCGAAGATACCTTAAGCTATTTACTGCCCAAGGCCATTTTTCTCGAGCTATACAATGAAAACGGCCAATTCGCCGCTTATTTTGATAACAACCTCGCCAAGCGCCAAGAGCTGATAGAGGCGGCGCAGCAGCAGCAAAATCTTGCTGAGTTCATTCTCACCAAAGTTGATAAAGCCATCTATCATCCACCGAAGATTTTGTCGCCTGAGATGCCGATCAATCAGGTCACGCGCATACTTAAAGAGAACGGCATCGATGCCGCCTTGGTACGCCTTCATGACGACGATGAGCGGCAACTCAACCATCCCAATGCACACCCTTATGCGATTGTCACCCGCACTAATATGCTCCACTCGGTGATGCTCGATGACAAGCCACTCGACACTCCAGTGGGCGACATTGCCACCTTCCCCGTCTTCCACGTCGATGATGGTGATTTTCTCTTTAATGCGATGATCACCATGACGCGCAATCGTATGAAGCGCCTCATGGTGTGCGATGGTCATCAAGCTGTGGGCATGTTGGACATGACGCAAATTCTCAGCGCCTTCTCCACCCATTCCCACGTGCTCACTTTAAGCATCGCGCGCGCCTCCAGTGTTGAAGAGTTGGCCTTAGCGTCCAATCGCCAACGTCAGTTAGTGGAAAGTTTGCTGAAAAACGGCATCCGCACTCGCTTCATCATGGAACTGATTTCTGCCGTCAATGAACAGATCATCGAGAAAGCCTTTGAGTTGGTTGTTCCACCCGCCCTTCACGATCACTGTTGTTTGATCGTTTTAGGCTCAGAAGGGCGTGGGGAACAAATCCTCAAAACCGACCAAGACAACGCACTGATCATCAAAGATGGTTTGGAATGGCAACAAAGCGGTGTGGTGATGCAACAACTGACACACACTTTGCAGCAACTTGGCTATCCGCTTTGCCCTGGCAATGTGATGGTCAATAACCCTAAGTGGGTCAAAAGTCAGAGTGATTGGCGCAAAACGCTCACCGCGTGGGTACGCAGCGCCAAACCAGAAACGGTGATGGATTTAGCGATTTTTGCCGATGCGCATGCCGTTGCGGGCAATAAGGCATTGCTTGAGCCCGTGAAACAGCACCTCTCCGAGTTGATGGCGGATCAAGAACTGATTTTGGCCGAGTTCACTCGGCCTGCATTGAACTTTTCAGTTCCCCTCACCCTTTTTGGCAACGTCAAGGCCGACAAAAGCGGCCTCGACATCAAACAAGGCGGCATCTTCCCTATCGTGCACGGCATTCGAGCCCTGAGCTTGGAATACGCCTTACACGACAACAACACCTTCGACCGCATTGAGGGGTTAGTGGCACGCAACGTGTTGGAAAAAAGCACGGCCGCAAACCTAAGCGAAGCACTCAAGCTGTTTTTTAAATTGCGCCTAGCACAGCAACTGACGGAGCAGCACAGTAATAACAAACTCAACTTAACACTGCTGGATCGCACCGAGCGAGATTTACTGCGTCACAGTTTGCACGTGGTGAAAAAGTTCAAACAGTGGCTGGGTTATCACTACCAAATCAAAGATTAACCAACGCAAAACATCGAATCACGACCAAAGGCTATACGGCTAAGGTCTTAATGAAATAGGAATCTCTATGAACTGGTTTCGGCGCAACTACTGGTACTACCGATTGAAAGGGTCGCCCTATCAGTCGCTGTTTTGTGCGCCAAACAACAAAGAGTATGTCTCTCTCGACTGTGAAACCACCAGCCTTGACCCCAACCGCGCAGAGTTAGTCACCATTGCCGCGACCAAGATCATCGACAATCGCATCATCACCAGTAAACCATTCGAGGTGCGTTTGCGTGCGCCACAGTCTCTCGATTCTGGTTCAGTGAAAATACACAAGATCCGCCACCAAGACTTGGTCGATGGGTTGAGCGAGAAAGAAGCACTGCTCAAACTGATTGATTTCATCGGTAATCGCCCCTTAGTGGGCTACCACATCCGCTACGATAAGAAGATCCTCGATTTAGCCTGCTTACGTCACCTCGGTTTTCCCTTGGCCAATCCGCTGGTGGAAGTCAGCCAGATCTACCATGACAAGCTGGAAAAGCACCTGCCCAACGCCTATTTCGATTTGAGTTTGGACGCCATTTGTCGCCATCTCAACTTGCCCATCCAAGACAAACACGATGCGCTGCAAGATGCGATTGCCGCCGCTTTGGTGTTTGTACGACTCACTCGTGGCGATTTGCCAAGCCTATCGTTTCCCTATGTATCATCGTGAATTTCACTCAATTCACACCACGCTCTAACCTCGCTATATCCTAAAGTCTAATTGTCGAAAGCCTCCAACTGATTGACAGTTAGAGGCATACGGATTCCCCCTTTCGTGATTGAGGCGTGTTTAAAACATCATAAAACCGCATCGCGAAGACAAAGGCACAAGGAGAAAGACAATGAGTGAAGCCAACATTTATCCGGTAAAAGAGAACATCAAAGCCCATACCCATGCGGATAATGATACCTACCTAGCCATGTACCAGCAGTCAGTCACTGACCCAGAAGGTTTCTGGAGTGAACACGGCAAAATTGTTGACTGGATTAAGCCCTTCACGAAAGTCAAACAAACGTCTTTTGATACTGGCCACGTTGATATTCGCTGGTTTGAAGATGGCACGCTCAACGTCTCAGCAAACTGTATTGACCGCCATCTAGCAGAGCGCGGCGATGATGTCGCCATCATTTGGGAAGGCGACAACCCAGCGGACGACAAAACACTGACTTACAACCAACTTCATCAAGAAGTGTGTCGCTTCTCCAATGCACTGAAAGAGCAAGGCGTACGCAAAGGCGACGTGGTGTGTCTCTACATGCCAATGGTCCCTGAAGCGGCGGTTGCGATGTTGGCCTGTACCCGTATTGGTGCGGTGCACACCATCGTCTTTGGTGGTTTCTCGCCAGAAGCATTGGCTGGCCGCATCATCGACTCCGATGCCAAAGTCGTCATCACGGCCGACGAAGGCGTTCGTGGTGGCCGCGCGGTACCACTGAAAAAGAATGTGGACGAAGCATTAACTAACCCTGAAGTGAAAACCATCAGCAAAGTGGTGGTGTTCAAGCGCACTGGCGGCAACATTGATTGGCACGAACATCGTGATGTTTGGTGGCACGAAGCAACGGCAAAAGTCTCTGACGTTTGCCCACCAGAAGAGATGAAAGCTGAAGATCCGCTGTTCATCCTCTACACATCAGGCTCAACCGGTAAACCGAAAGGCGTGCTGCACACCACGGGCGGCTATCTAGTTTACGCGACCATGACCTTTAAGTACGTGTTTGACTACCAGCCAGGCGAAACTTTCTGGTGTACAGCCGACGTGGGTTGGATCACTGGCCACACGTATCTGGTTTACGGTCCACTGGCAAACGGCGCGAAAACCATTCTCTTTGAAGGCGTGCCAAACTATCCAAACACCAGCCGCATGAGTGAAGTGGTCGATAAGCACCAAGTCAACATTCTTTACACCGCACCAACGGCCATTCGTGCGCTGATGGCAAAAGGCAACGAAGCGATCGAAGGTACGGATCGTAGCAGCCTACGCATCATGGGTTCTGTGGGTGAACCTATTAACCCAGAAGCGTGGGAGTGGTACTACAAAACCATCGGCAACGAGAAATCACCGATTGTCGATACTTGGTGGCAAACCGAAACTGGCGGCATTTTGATCACACCACTGCCAGGCGCCACCGCGCTGAAACCGGGTTCTGCAACGCGCCCATTCTTTGGTGTTCAGCCTGCACTGGTGGACAACATGGGTAATGTGATCGAAGACCAAGCCGCAGAAGGTAACCTCGTTATCCTCGATTCTTGGCCAGGTCAAATGCGCACGGTTTATGGTGACCACGAGCGTTTCGAGCAAACCTACTTCTCAACCTTTAAAGGCATGTACTTTACCGGAGATGGTGCACGCCGCGATGAAGATGGTTACTACTGGATCACAGGCCGTGTGGATGACGTATTAAACGTTTCTGGCCACCGTATGGGTACAGCGGAAATTGAATCCGCCCTAGTGGCACACCCGAAAATTGCTGAAGCGGCGATTGTTGGCATTCCACACGACATCAAAGGCCAAGCAATTTACGCCTACGTCACCCTCAATGCGGGCGAGTATCCAACCGCCGAGCTGCATAAAGAAGTGAAAGATTGGGTACGTAAAGAGATTGGCCCCATCGCAACGCCAGACGTACTGCATTGGACAGATGCGCTACCGAAAACTCGTTCAGGTAAAATCATGCGCCGCATTTTGCGCAAGATCGCCACGGGAGACACCAGCAACTTGGGTGACACCTCGACACTGGCCGATCCAAGCGTGGTTGATAAGCTGATCGCAGAAAAGGCCGAACTGGTATAGATCGTTTAAAACAAAACGCTCAAAAGCCACTCTACTGAAGAGTGGCTTTTTTCATTCCAACCGACACTAACCATACAGATGGAAAGGTTAATGTCGGTTTTTGTTAAGCGGGTTACAGAAAATCCACGGCAAACAGGGAGATTAGACCAGTAAATTGCTGCTAATTGTAATGAATTGGCTATAATCTTGGTCGATTTGGAAAAATTTGCAGTTTTTTTACAAAAAGCTCGTGCCGATTTTTCGTATTTTTGGGATTATGCTGGTTCCACTCACGATAAAGGAAGATAGCGTCAACATGTCTGCAAAGTCACGAATTCTGGTCCTGAACGGCCCAAATATTAACCTACTGGGTTTGCGTGAGCCGGGTCATTACGGTCACCACACTTTGCCGCAAATCGTCGAGACGCTGACACAACAGGCGCAAACTGCAGGCATCGAGCTCGAACACCTGCAATCGAATCGTGAGTATGAATTGATTGAAGCCATCCATGCCGCACACGGCAACGTCGACTTCATCATCATCAATCCAGCGGCTTTTACTCACACCAGTGTTGCGCTACGTGATGCGCTACTGGGTGTTGCCATCCCTTTTATTGAAGTGCACCTCTCCAACGTACACGCTCGTGAGCCGTTCCGACATCACTCTTATTTGTCGGACAAAGCGGTCGGCGTGATTTGTGGCTTAGGGGCGCAAGGCTATGAATTCGCTCTGTCGGCAGCCATTGCTCGTCTGCAGGCAAAGTAAACCCAACACTCTGCAACCCTTTAGGGTTGTCTTACTCACAAGATAAAAGAGAAAGAAAAGATGGATATTCGTAAAATCAAAAAGCTTATCGAACTAGTTGAAGAATCTGGCATTGCTGAGCTAGAAATCTCTGAAGGCGAAGAGTCGGTACGCATCAGTCGTCACGGTCAAATGATGGCAGCGCCTGCTCCAATGCACTACGCTGCGGCACCTGTAGCGCAACCTGCGCCAGTTGCAGCAGCACCTGTCGCAACCGCAGAAGCAGCTCCAGCTGCAGCGGCAGTACCAGCAGGCCACCAAGTTCTTTCTCCAATGGTCGGTACTTTCTACCGCTCTCCAAGTCCAGATGCGAAAGCATTCATCGAAGTGGGCCAATCTGTGACTGCAGGTCAAACACTGTGCATCGTTGAAGCGATGAAGATGATGAACCAAATCGAAGCAGACAAATCTGGCGTGGTAACAGCAATTCTTGTTGAAGACGGCCAGCCTGTTGAGTTTGACCAACCACTTGTAGTTATCGAATAAGCGGAGTTCGCTATGCTAGATAAAGTAGTCATCGCGAACCGAGGTGAAATCGCACTTCGTATCCTTCGCGCGTGTAAAGAACTCGGCATCAAAACCGTTGCCGTGCACTCCACCGCCGATCGCGATCTAAAACACGTACTGCTGGCAGATGAAACTGTGTGTATCGGTCCTGCTCGTGGTATCGACAGCTATCTGAACATTCCTCGCATTATTTCAGCAGCAGAAGTGACTGGCGCGGTGGCGATCCACCCAGGTTACGGTTTCTTGTCTGAAAACGCAGACTTTGCTGAACAAGTAGAACGTAGCGGTTTCATCTTTGTGGGTCCAAAAGCGGACACCATCCGCATGATGGGTGACAAAGTATCGGCTATCACTGCAATGAAAAAAGCGGGCGTTCCATGTGTACCTGGTTCTGATGGTCCACTTGATAACGACGAAGTGAAAAACCGAGCACACGCGAAACGTATTGGTTACCCAGTGATCATCAAAGCCTCTGGTGGCGGTGGTGGTCGTGGTATGCGTGTGGTTCGTAAAGAAGCAGACCTCGTTCAAGCGATTGCCATGACGCGTGCAGAAGCAAAAGCAGCATTCAACAACGACATGGTTTACATGGAGAAATTCCTAGAAAACCCACGTCACGTTGAAGTTCAAGTGATTGCAGATGGCCAAGGCAACGCTATTCACCTAGGTGAGCGTGACTGTTCAATGCAGCGTCGTCACCAAAAAGTTGTTGAAGAAGCACCAGCTCCAGGTATCACTGAAGAGATGCGCAAGTACATCGGTGAACGTTGTACTCGTGCTTGTGTGGAAATCGGCTACCGCGGTGCAGGTACATTCGAGTTCCTCTACGAAAACGGTGAGTTCTACTTCATTGAAATGAACACCCGTATTCAGGTTGAGCACCCAGTGACTGAAATGGTGACTGGTGTTGACCTAATCAAAGAACAGCTGCGCGTTGCGGCGGGTCAGCCTCTGTCATTCACGCAGAATGACATTAAGATCCGTGGCCATGCGATTGAATGTCGTATCAACGCGGAAGACCCAGAGCGCTTCCTGCCATCTCCAGGTAAGATTGAACGCTTCCACGCACCAGGTGGTATGGGCGTTCGTTGGGAATCGCACATCTACAGCGGCTACACAGTGCCACCGCACTACGACTCAATGATCGGTAAACTGATCACTTACGGTGAAAACCGTGACGTTGCGATTGCACGTATGAAGAATGCCCTAGGTGAGATGTTCATTGAAGGCATCAAGACCAACATTCCGCTGCAAGTGAGCATCATGAACGATGAAAACTTCCAGCACGGTGGTGCCAACATCCACTACCTAGAGAAAAAACTCGGCCTTCAGCACTAAGCGCAGCGCACTGGTTACCATGCCCACTTCGGTGGGCATTTTTCATTGAGCGGATTTTTTCGTTTGCAGGGAAAGTCTGCTAAACTCTGCGCCAAATTTAAACATTAAGAGTATGCACTCATGCCTTGGATTCAAATCAAACTCAATGCGACCAACGAAAACGCTGAGCTTATCGGCGATATGCTTATGGAAGAGACTGGCGCGCTATCGGTGACTTTCTTAGATGCGCACGATACCCCTGTCTTCGAGCCACTGCCTGGTGAAACGCGTCTTTGGGGTGATACGGATGTCCTGGCACTGTACGACGCAGAGGCGGACACTCAGCTCATCATGTCGCAAATCAAAGCAAGCAACATGCTGGCTGAAGGCTTTGCTTACAAAATTGAGCAGCTAGAAGACAAAGATTGGGAACGTGAGTGGATGGACAACTTCCACCCAATGAAATTTGGTCAGCGTTTGTGGATCTGCCCAAGCTGGCGTGACATTCCCGATCCCACCGCAGTGAACGTGATGCTGGATCCTGGCCTTGCGTTTGGTACGGGTACTCACCCAACCACAGCACTGTGTCTTGAATGGCTAGAGGGTCTTGATCTTTCGGGTAAAACCGTTATCGATTTTGGTTGTGGCTCTGGCATCTTGGCGATCGCAGCGATCAAACTGGGTGCAGAAAAAGTCATCGGGATCGACATTGATCCTCAAGCACTTCTCGCTTCGAAAGACAACGCCCAACGTAATGGCGTTGCCGAGCAACTGGATGTTTATCTGCCTCAAGATCAACCGGAAGGTCTGCTTGCTGACGTCGTTGTCGCGAATATTTTGGCGGCACCACTGCGTGAGCTTTCTTCGATCATCAAGGGTCTTGTCAAACCAAATGGCCAATTAGCGATGTCGGGCGTGTTGGATACCCAAGCAGAAGATGTGGCCAACTATTACCGTGATGAGCTTCACATTGATCCAATCGTTGAGCAAAGTGAATGGTGTCGCATCTCTGGTCGCAAGCAAGGCTAGACAAGACTTTCAGGGGTAATTGTTTGAAATTCATACAAATTGCAAAAACAATTTGTCAATGCTCAAATATTAGTCTTTTCACGCAGAAAAAAAATGCGTAAAATGCGCGCCCTTGCTGGTATGAAGCTGTGACGACGTTTTGAAGATCGGAAATTATCAACTTAAGAACAAACTAATCGTAGCGCCGATGGCCGGAGTAACGGATAGACCGTTTCGAGAGTTGTGCCTTCGTTATGGTGCGGGAATGGCCGTCAGTGAAATGATGTCCTCTAATCCGCAGCTATGGAAAACGTCGAAGTCGAAGCAACGCATGGTGCATGAAGGCGAATCGGGCATTCGCTCTGTACAAATCGCGGGCAGCGATCCACAGCTGATGGCAGATGCCGCGCAATTCAGTGTTGAAAATGGTGCGCAAATCATCGATATCAACATGGGTTGCCCAGCAAAAAAAGTGAATAAAAAGCTGGCGGGTTCCGCGCTGCTCAAATACCCGGACATTATCGAACAGATTTTGAAAGCGGTGGTTGACGCAGTGAACGTTCCTGTAACGTTGAAAACCCGCACAGGCTGGGATACAGAAAATAAAAACTGTATTCACATCGCTAAATTAGCCGAAGACTGCGGCATACAAGCTCTTGCTCTGCATGGCAGAACCAAAGCCTGTATGTACAAAGGTGAGGCCGAATACGACAGCATTAAAGCCGTTAAACAGGCAGTTTCCATTCCGGTTATCGCAAACGGTGATATCGATAGCCCGGAAAAAGCCAAGTATGTACTGGAGTACACCGGCGCAGACGCTTTAATGATTGGACGCCCTGCCCAGGGTCGTCCTTGGATTTTCCAGGAAATCCATCACTATTTGGAAAACGGCACCACAATGCCTGAACTTCCGATTGAGGAAGTGAAAAGCATTATGCTCGGTCATGTTCAGGCTCTCCATGAGTTTTATGGTGAGTATTTAGGCCCTCGCATCGCGCGTAAGCACGTGGGTTGGTATCTAAAAGAACATGAGCAAGCAAGTGAGTTTCGCCGTACCTTCAACGCTATCGACGCAGCGATGCTGCAACTTGAAGCGCTCGAAGGTTATTTTGATAACGTTGCATCATAATTAAGAGAAGAGCTAGACCGAATATGTTCGAACAAAATCTGACTTCAGAAGCTTTAACAGTAACTACCGTAACATCACAAGATCAAATCACGCAAAAGCCACTACGTGATTCTGTTAAAGCGTCTCTTAAAAACTACTTGGCTCAACTAAACGGTCAAGAAGTGACTGAACTTTATGAATTAGTTCTAGCTGAAGTTGAACAGCCACTACTAGATACCATCATGCAGTACACTCGCGGTAACCAAACTCGCGCAGCAACCATGATGGGCATCAACCGCGGTACTCTTCGTAAGAAACTGAAAAAATACGGCATGAACTAATCCCTGATTAGTTTGATCGCTTTCAAACCGCCCGCTGGAGTTTCCCGCGGGCGGTTTTCTTTTATCGGTTCTTATGCCCTCTTTTCTACGCAGTAGCACATTTATCCTGTAACGCTACCCAACCTTTGCTTTAAAACCGTAATCACTTTCAAATCTCGCCTTTCGTCGCATATACGAAGCTGTTATCAATTTGTTACATTGAAAAAACAATAGCAATCAACAAATGTTTCCCAACCCTTCAAGGAGTGATTGGTATGGTCGGTTCTAGCTTGCGCGTCATTAACATCAAACAGCGACTTTATGTACTCACGTTCGTGATTACATCACTATTGCTGCTTCCATTTATCGCTCTGCTCTACGCCTATCAAAGTGATTTGATGGAAGCCAAGCAGGTCAAAACACGCCATTTGGTCGAAGCGGCCGTGAGTTTGCAGCAGCACTATTATCAGCAAGAACAAGCCGGGCGCTTGTCTCGCGAAGGGGCGCAAACGCAAGCCAAGGCGGCCATTAGCCAGCTGCGCTATGAAAAAGAAGATTACTTTTGGATTAACGATGATCAGCCCAATATGATCATGCACCCGATGAAACCGCAACTGAACGGCAAGAGTTTAAGCGCAGTGAAAGATCCGACAGGCAAGGCGCTGTTTGTTGAAATGGTTTCGGTGGCAAAAACATCCGGGGCTGGCTTTGTCCATTACATGTGGCCAAAACCGGGTTCGGACGTTGATGTGGAAAAAGTCTCTTATGTGCAAATGTTCCAGCCTTGGGGCTGGATTACCGGCAGTGGCGTTTATATCGATGATGTCGACGCGCTGGTGTGGCAACGTGTTCGCGCCTCCCTTCTCCAGTTGAGCCTTACAGGCGCAGTGATGTTGTTACTGGCTGGATGGATAGCTAACAGCATTACTCAGCCATGTCGAGCGACGCAGCGCGCTTTAGAGGATATTGCACAAGGTGATGGCGACCTGACCAAGCAACTGCCTGCCGACGGCCAAGATGAGTTAGCGCAAATCGCTCGTGCGTTTAACCAATTCACCAGCAAGATCCGCCTCATCGTACAAGGCATTGCCCCTGTCACACGTGATGTCACCGGCTCTGCCTCTGAGCTGACCCAAGTAGCGAGAAATGCACTCGAAAAAGCCACCGCCCAGCAGCACTCGGTCGATTCCGTTGCCAGTGCCATGAAGCAACTGCACGACAGCAATATGCAAGTGGCCGATTCGGCTCAAGAGGCAGCCAGTGCAGCGCAGACTGCCTCAGAGAAAGGCAAAGAAGGCAGTGCCATCATTGAAAAAGCCTCTGGCTACATGCATGCCTTGTCACACACCGTGACCCAAACAGAGCTCAATGTGCAAGAGCTAGCCAAAGAAACCCAAAAAGTAGGCTCAGTGTTGGAAGTTATCCGGGGTGTGGCCGAGCAGACCAATTTACTTGCGCTCAACGCTGCAATAGAAGCCGCACGAGCGGGTGAGCAAGGCCGTGGCTTTGCGGTGGTCGCTGACGAAGTACGCACATTGGCTACGCGCACCAGCAGCAGTACCGATGAAATTCAACACATCATCGCGCAGTTGCAACAACGCGCCAACGATGTCTGTTCATCGATGGAGCAAACACAGCGTCAATCCACCGAAACCCAACAACAAGCCAGCTTGGCACAGCAAGCCCTAAGTGATATCGATGCGCAAATTGCTGTGATTCTGCAGCTCAACCAGCACATTGCTCGTGCCAGCGGAGAGCAAACGTCCGCCACTGAGCTCATCAACCACAATCTGCTGCAAATTGTCGATCACAGTGAGCAGACGGCAGCACAAGCCAATCAAGTCGCTGCGGCGAGCGAGCAGTTGATGGCTAGCGGTAACCAATTGCAAGTCAACTTTGCTGCGTTCAAGGTGTAACGCCAATCAGAGAGAGCAAGCTTACGATCGGCTTAGGTCATTAATGGCCTAAGCCGCCTGTTATTCTAAAGCAGCAAGAATGGAACAGTGACTGGCATTGTCTTCCACATGGCCACAGCACGCGTCGTTAATTTTTTTCAGTGCCCGACGAATTTTGTTTAATTCGGCAATTTTCTCATCGATGAGTGCCAACTTAGCAGAAGTGATCGCTTTCACCTCGGCGCAACTGTGTTCTGTTGCTTCGAGTTTGATCTCCAGCAGCTCTTTGATCTCTTCCAAACTCAAACCGAGTTCTTTGGCTTTTAGAATGAACCCCACCTGCTTCTGGTTTTCATAATTGTAAAGACGGTAGCCGGATTCACTGCGACCAGCTGGCTTGATCAGGGCATTTTTTTCATAAAAGCGCAGCGTATCCGCGCTCACACCACAACGTTTCGCCAATTCACCTATCTGAAACATAACTTTCCTTATTAACTATCTCGTTACTTTTTCTCTTAAAGTTCGAGTTTTTTGCAATTATTTTTGAGATGCCAAACGATTGCGCGAGCTTTTATGTAATAAATTGGTTAGAATACGCGCCATCAAATGAGGGAGACTGTCTTCTTACCAGAAAAGCGAGACAAAGGTCTTTTCCAAAACTGGCCAATATTTTACCCCAAGAGGTAAAAACAAGTTCATTTTTGGCAAATATCTTTAGTTTAACTCCGTGAATTTGAGGAAATTGGAAGCATGAACAACGCTCGTCCTATTCGCCGTGCGCTTATCAGCGTATCAGACAAAACCGGTATTGTTGAGTTTGCGCAAGCTCTTGCTGAGCGCGGTGTCGATATCTTATCGACTGGCGGTACTGCTCGTTTACTTGCAGAGCAAGGCATCGCAGTCACTGAAGTCTCTGACTACACTGGTTTCCCAGAAATGATGGACGGTCGCGTTAAAACGCTTCACCCGAAAGTTCACGGTGGTGTGCTCGGCCGTCGTGGCCAAGACGATGAGGTCATGGCAAAACACGGCATTAACCCGATCGACATGGTGGTGGTTAACCTCTACCCATTCGCAGAAACTGTCGCCAAAGAAGGCTGCACACTGGCTGACGCGGTTGAAAACATCGACATCGGTGGCCCAACTATGGTTCGTTCTGCGGCGAAAAACCATAAAGACGTGACTATCGTTGTCAACGCTTCAGACTACCATCGCGTCATCACAGAAATGGACGCCAACGACACATCGCTTACTCTAGAAACGCGTTTCGACCTCGCTATCGCAGCCTTTGAACACACCGCTGCTTACGACGGCATGATCGCGAACTACTTCGGCACTATGGTTCCTTCATACGGAGAGAACAAAGAAGGCGATGAAGAGAGCAAATTCCCGCGCACTTTCAACCAGCAGTTCATCAAAAAACAAGACATGCGCTACGGTGAGAACAGCCACCAAGCAGCCGCTTTCTATGTTGAAGCCAACCCACAAGAAGCATCGGTTGCTACCACACGCCAAATCCAAGGCAAAGCCCTTTCTTACAACAACATCGCAGACACTGACGCAGCGCTTGAGTGTGTGAAAGAGTTTAATGAGCCAGCTTGTGTCATTGTTAAGCACGCTAACCCATGTGGCGTAGCGCTAGGTAAAGACATCCTAGAGGCGTACAACCGCGCTTACCAAACCGATCCGACATCCGCATTCGGTGGCATCATCGCCTTCAACCAAGAGCTAGACGCGGAAACGGCCACAGCGATCGTTGAGCGCCAATTTGTTGAAGTCATCATTGCCCCTTCTGTATCAGCTGAAGCGATGGAAGTGGTAGCGGCGAAGAAAAACGTTCGTCTGCTTGAGTGTGGCGAGTGGACAACGAAGACAACAGGCTTTGATGTGAAACGCGTGAACGGCGGCCTACTGGTTCAAGATCGCGACCAAGGCATGGTCAGCCTCGATGACCTTAAAGTCGTCTCTAAGCGCCAGCCAACTGAAGAAGAACTCAAAGACGCGTTATTCTGCTGGAAAGTCGCCAAGTACGTAAAATCGAACGCGATTGTTTACTCTAAAGGCGATATGACTATTGGTGTGGGCGCTGGCCAAATGAGCCGCGTCTACTCAGCGAAGATTGCTGGCATTAAAGCGGCAGACGAAGGCCTACAAGTTGAAGGTTGCGTCATGGCCTCTGATGCCTTCTTCCCATTCCGTGACGGCATTGATGCAGCAGCAGAAGCTGGCATTAAATGTGTAATTCAGCCTGGTGGTTCGATGCGTGATGACGAAGTGATTGCCGCCGCAGATGAACACGGTATGGCGATGATTTTTACGGGCATGCGCCACTTCCGCCACTAATTTTTATCAGAGGTGCCTTATCAGGCACCTCTTTTTGCAAGATTTGAGGATGATGAGATGAATGTATTGATAATTGGTTCCGGTGGTCGTGAACACGCACTAGGTTGGAAAGCCGCGCAAAACCCAAATGTAGAGACAATCTTCGTCGCGCCGGGTAACGCTGGTACCGCACTTGAGCCTAAGCTAGAAAACGTCAACATCGCCGTTGAAGACATTGCCGGTTTAGTGGCGTTTGCTAAAGAGAAAGCCATTGAGCTGACCATTGTTGGCCCTGAAGTACCACTCGTACTGGGTGTCGTTGATGCGTTTTATGAAGCAGGCCTGCCAATTTTTGGCCCTACCCAAGCGGCTGCGCAACTTGAAGGCTCTAAAGCATTTACCAAAGACTTCCTTGCTCGTCACCAAATCCCGACGGCGGCGTACGCAAACTTTACGGACATCGAGCCAGCACTGGCGTACGTGCGTGAACAAGGCGCGCCAATCGTGGTGAAAGCAGATGGCCTTGCAGCAGGTAAAGGCGTGATTGTCGCGATGACGCTGGAAGAAGCGGAAGAAGCAATCAAAGACATGCTCGCAGGCAACGCCTTTGGCGAGGCAGGCAGCCGCGTGGTGATCGAAGAGTTCCTGGATGGCGAAGAAGCCAGCTTCATCGTGATGGTGGATGGTGAGAACGTATTGCCGATGGCCACCAGCCAAGACCACAAACGTGTCGGCGATAAAGACACCGGTCCAAACACCGGCGGTATGGGGGCTTACTCACCCGCACCAGTGGTGACACCAGAGATCCATAACCGTGTTATGCAAGAAGTGATCTTTCCGACCGTGCGTGGTATGGCCGCCGAAGGTAACCCATACACGGGCTTCCTCTATGCCGGCTTGATGATTGACAAAGATGGCACACCAAAAGTGATCGAGTACAACTGCCGCTTTGGTGACCCAGAGACGCAACCTATCATGATGCGCATGGAATCGGATCTTGTGGAATTGTGCCTCGCGGCCATCGACAAGAAACTGGATCAAGTCGAGTCCAAGTGGGACCCTCGCGCATCGATTGGTATCGTGCTTGCAGCGGGTGGTTACCCAGCAGCGTACAACAAGGGTGATGTGATCTCTGGCCTACCTCAAGTTGAGATTGAAGGCGAGAAGGTCTTCCACGCTGGTACTGAAAATAAAGAGGGCGATATCGTCACAAACGGTGGTCGTGTTCTGTGTGCCACCGCTCTGGGCAATAGCGTATCAGAAGCGCAGCAACGCGCGTACGAACTAGCAAAACAGATCCGTTGGGAAGGCATGTTCTATCGCAACGATATTGGCTACCGTGCTATCGCTCGCGAGCAGCAGAAATAACAACGGCGTTAGTTGGCTAACACAAAAAAAGGCGCATGATGCGCCTTTTTCTTTCGTCAGTAAACCACGTTACTCTTCGATAAGTACTGGCTTCTCAATGCAATCTTTATCGTCATCATCCATCAAAAGCAAGGTATCGACTTCTAAACGACGAGTCGATTTTTTGCCTAAAAACGCCACGTAACTATCCACACTCGCAAGTCGGTTAACCACAAAACCCGGGAGCGTTTTGTTGAACTCAAGTGAGGTATACTCTTCTCCGCCACAAGTTTCAAACGTTTCGCCATCCCAGTAACCTTGCACCAACTCCAAACCTTCTCGAGATTGCAGCTTGGTCTCTTTGACTAACGCTTCCGCTTCATAGCGGTAACGCTGCAGCTGCTCCTGCTGGATGGGTAGCACTTTGCCATTTAAACGATACTGTTGATAAACCGCATCACCTTCAACATTAAAACGAACGTGGATTCGATAAGGCACCAAACCAAGCTTACCATCAAGCTGTTCACCTTCTCGAATCAACTCTCGCAACGCGCCTTCATCCCATCGGTAATCACTCTGATACCAACCGTAATCACCAGAAAAAACGTAATCGGCCGCCTTGTGAGGCCCAGTAAGCTTATCCGTGACCCAATAAAAACTCGTCGCATCGCCCATCGTCTGGCCACCAGAGAAATGAGTGAACTGTTCAAGATTTGGTCTTGGTGCTGAAGAACAACCAGCAAGGATTAGGAGGGCAGTCAGGGAGAGAAGTCGTTTTTTCATGATGTCAGGCAATTAAAAAAGGCACCGGAGAGAATCTCCGGTGCAGAGCAATTAGTTTACTGATTCTTTCAGCGCTTTACCTGCTACGAATGCAGGAACGTTTGCTGCAGCGATTTGGATCTCGTCACCCGTTTTTGGGTTACGGCCAGTACGCGCTGCACGGTGGTTTACTTTGAATGTACCAAAACCAATTAGTTGAACCTGGTCACCCTCTTTTAGTGCATCAGTCACACCGTTAAGAGTTGCTTCAAGAGCAGCTTTTGCTTGTGCTTTAGATAGGTCTGCTTTCTCTGCGATAAAGTCGATTAATTGGGTCTTGTTCATTAGGTTTCCCTTCTCATAGGTTATCGAATTCGTTTCACTCTAAAGCATAAAGCCTATGTCTGGCAAAGGTTTGTCGTCAATCTTTCGCTTTAGTGCCTTACTTTTAACCGTTTTCTGAGTAATAACTCACAAATTGTTACCGAATAACCATACAAAGAGCTTGGATTTCACGGCCGAAGCACCTATTTACAAGGAGTCTACGACCATTAGATAATGCACTTTGTCTCAGTGTAGACGTGAACTCGTGACTTCTTCAAGGGCAACTATGCTACTGCTTACTTTCTATATTTCGATTGCTATTGGTATTTCTTTCATCTGTTCTGTGCTGGAGGCGGTACTACTGAGCATCAGCCCAAGCTATATTGCGCAGCTCAGACAGCAAGGTCATCCTGCTGCTGAACCGCTGACGAAGCTTAAAGCAGACATCGATCGTCCGCTGGCTTCTATCCTCACATTAAACACCATCGCTCACACCATTGGTGCTGCGACAGCGGGTGCGCAAGCGGCAGTGGTTTTCGGCAGCGAATGGTTGGGGGTATTTTCTGGTGTCCTAACGCTCGGTATTCTTGTGCTCTCGGAGATTGTCCCGAAAACCATTGGTGCCACATACTGGCGACAACTAGCGCCTTCGGCAGCCACGACATTGCGTTGGATGGTGTGGGCTTTGACCCCCTTTGTTTGGTTCTCAGAGCAAATCACCAAGCGCTTGGCACGCAATCAAGAACTGCCCAAAATGCGTGATGAGCTATCAGCGATGGCGATCTTAGCACGCGAAAGCGGTGAGTTTGCCGAAGGTGAGTCGAAGATCCTAAGTAATCTACTAGGCATTCAAGATGTACCGGTAACGCAGGTGATGACACCTCGCCCTGTAGTTTTTCGAGTGGATGCCACCACCACGATTAACGAGTTTCTCGCTGAGCACAAAGAGACACCATTCTCTCGCCCTCTGGTTTACAGCGAGCAGAAAGACAACATCATTGGTTTTGTCCACCGCTTAGAGCTGTTCAAACTGCAGCAATCGGGGGAAGGTGAAAAACAGCTAGGGGCGGTAATGCGACCCATTCATGTCATCATGAACACACTCGCTTTGCCCAAAGCCTTTGACCAGATGATGGCAAAACGCTTGCAGCTTTCTATCGTGGTGGATGAGTATGGCACCGTACAGGGCTTAGTCACGCTCGAAGATATCTTCGAATACTTGCTGGGTGAAGAGATCATCGACGAAGCCGACAAGAGCCAGGACATGCAAGAACTCGCTTACCAACGCTGGGAGCGTTGGAAAAATAAGCACGGCATGATTGAAAGCCGTGACGACGATGAGGATCAAGTAAGCAACGACAAGGCTAAGTCGTAGATTGGACAGGTGTCAAAACAACAAAAGGCTCGTTCGGAGCCTTTTGTGTTTCTATCGCTAGAGCGTAATGCCAATGTTGCTGATTGGGTCATCTCTCAGCTCTTGTCTCAAGTCTTTAATCAAATCGATATCGCGCTCTTGAGCTTCACGCAAAGGACGGAAAATTGCCCACTGCACATCCCACTCAGAACACACCGCTTCGTTCGCTTTCTGGTTTTCATTGGTGATCGCTTCACTGCCTTGAGCTTGCTCTAAATCCACCACGGTTTGCACCGACTGCTGACTGATTTTAATCATAGAGTCAAACAAGTAGTCACGATCAAGCAAACCGTGCAGTAAGGTGGAGAGAGATTGACACGCATCCATCGCCGGGTAAACCGCATAGAGCTCGAACTCTTCTGCGCTCGGAAAAAGCTCTTCCAACTTCTCAAGTTGACGCTCAAAATTCACCTTAGCGTTTTTCACCGTGAGAATTTCCCATACACTGTCTAAAATGTTGCGATAACCGCGTGGGTCTGCAAAGGCTGTATTTTCGCAAAACAGCGCGTAGTTTGGGTACATACGCTCACATAAGCAGGCCATAAAGGTTATTTGTTGCCAAGGTTCCAGTTTCTCTAAACGAACCTGCAGGGGATTCTGTAGCATAATCACTCAATCATTGCGGAAAAAGACAGCGGAAGTGTACTTGATTCGCCACAGGGAAAAAAGTTAATGCATCAGTCAAATCACAAGATTTTCATTGATACCGAGGATAATGCAGCTTATCAGCAGTTGCTCAATGACCAAGCCCTACCCAATTTGACCATTACGCAATACCGAGAAGAAGCGAATATTATTCTCGCCGCCCCACCCAAAATCGCACCACAGCTCTCAGAATGCCACCAGCTCGAATGGTTACAGTCTACCTATGCTGGCGTGAATGCACTGATGCAACCTCAGTTACGACGGGATTACAAGCTGACCAATGTCCGTGGTATTTTTGGCCCCTTGATCGCGGAATACGTCATCGGCTACGCCATTCAACACTATCGCCACTTGGCCCGCTATGCGGAGCAGCAACAGCAACGTCTCTGGCAACCGCATCCCTACTCTTCCCTAGAGGGCAAAACGATCACCATCTTAGGTACTGGGAGCATAGGGAATCACCTTGCGCATGCCTGCTCAGCGATGGGGTTACACACCATTGGCGTCAATCGCACAGGCATTCCGCCAAACGGTAGCCATTTTCAGCAAACCTATCACATCAATGAGCTGGCAGCGGCCTTGAAGCGAGCGCACATCGTAGTCAACACTCTGCCTAGCACAGAACATACTCACCATTTGTTGAACCAAGCGAGCCTAAGCCACTGTCGTCATGCTCTATTATTTAATGTTGGACGTGGGGACGTCATTGACAATGCGGCACTACTTTTGGCGATTAAAAATCACTGGGTCGAACATGCATTCTTAGATGTATTTGAACAAGAACCCCTCGTCACCGATCATCCATTTTGGGGGCTCAAACAAATCACTATCACGCCGCATATTGCCGCGCTGAGCTTTCCTGAGAAAGTGATGGCGCTGTTTGCTGAAAATTACCATCGTTGGCTTGAAGGGTACCCGCTCAACCATCAAGTCAGCTTCACCAAAGGGTATTGAGGCATGCCACTTGAGCCGCTGTTAACTCAAATACGAGCTTGCCAAGTGTGTGCCTCCGCCTTGCCGCTCGGTGCGAACCCTGTGGTTCAAGCTCACTCAGAGGCGAAGATTTTGATCATCGGACAAGCGCCAGGGACCAAAGCCCACCACACTTCCATTCCGTGGAATGATGCCAGTGGCAATCGCTTAAGAGCGTGGTTAGACATTGAAAAGCAGACTTTTTATGACCCAAAACAGATCGCCATCATGCCGATGGGATTTTGCTATCCCGGACGAGGGCAATCTGGCGATCTTCCGCCACGAAAAGAGTGCGCACCACTGTGGCATGAGGCCTTACTGAAACACTTACCCAATATCGAACTGACACTGTTGATTGGTCAATATGCACAAAACCGTTATCTGTCGAACAAACCAAAAACACTGACTGAAACAGTACAAAATTGGCAAGCTTGGCTACCCGATTACCTGCCAATTCCTCATCCCTCACCAAGGAACACACTGTGGTTGAGAAAGAATCCTTGGTTTGAAGAACAAACCGTGCCCTACCTTCGCCAACAAGTGCATCAGCTACTCTCCCCGAGCAAGGTTGAGATCTAAAAAGCATTGAGATCATGGCAACCCAAAAGCACCTTTCGCTGTACACCGCTGAGGTAGAAGCGAAAAACAAAAACCAGCCGAAGCTGGTTTTTAATGGCTAACAGAGAGTGCTTTTTATTGGTGGTATGGCTTAGAAAGCTCGTGAACCGCCTCAACAAAGACACCTGCGTTTTCTGGTGGAACGTCAAGATGGATACCGTGACCCAAGTTGAACACGTGTCCAGTACCACCATGGCCAAATCCTTCTAGGATAGAGGCCACTTCTTCACGAATGCGATCGTGAGAAGCGTAGAGCATCGATGGATCCATATTGCCTTGCAGGGCCACTTTGTCACCGACACGCGCTTTTGCGTCTGCAATGTTGATGGTCCAATCAAGACCTACGGCATCACAACCCGTAGCCGCAATCTGCTCTAACCACATGCCACCATTCTTCGTAAAGAGCGTCACGGGTACGCGGCGGCCATCGTTTTCACGAATCAGGCCATCCACAATCTTATGCATGTATTGCAATGAGAAGAGGTTGTAGTCTCGCGGCGTCAACACGCCACCCCATGTATCAAATACCATCACTGATTGCGCACCTGCTTTAATTTGTGCGTTTAGGTATTCGATAACGCTGTCTGCTAGCTTATCAAGAAGTAGGTGCAGAGTGTGTGGTTCTGCGTACATCATTTTCTTGATCTTAGTGAAGGCTTTTGAGCTGCCGCCTTCAACCATGTAAGTGGCGAGTGTCCACGGGCTACCAGAAAAGCCAATCAGCGGTACGTCACCGTTCAAGTCTTTGCGGATTTGACGCACAGCGTTCATAACATATTGCAGCTCACCTTCTGGATCCGGCACGCCGATTTTTTCGACGTCTGCTTTGCATGTGATTGGGTTATCGAAGATTGGGCCTTCACCTGTTGAGAAGCGCAGACCCAATCCCATCGCATCTGGGATAGTCAGGATATCAGAGAACAGAATGGCGGCATCCAGCGGAAAGCGGCGAAGTGGTTGAAGAGTCACTTCAGACGCAAGCTCTGCATTTTTACACAAAGACATGAAATCGCCCGCTTGAGCACGCGTTGCTTTGTATTCTGGTAGGTAACGACCTGCCTGACGCATCATCCATACCGGTGTGCAATCGACTGGCTGTTTAAGAAGAGCACGCAGATAACGATCATTTTTTAATTCAGTCATTCCGAAATTCCAGTTGTTAGGCTTTTTATAAGAGCGACATTCTAACACCGATTTCGTGCAAAATGCGGTCTGCTTTGCGCCCTGGATCAAGTTATTAACTTTTAAATCAATGCTTCATTTGCAACCAAGATGTAACAGTGTTAAAAATTTTCTCGCTAGCGAAAACTATAATTACAAACTGAACACTCTGTGTTCAGCATCTCATAACGACATCTTACTTACCCCCTCCCTCTCGGAGGGTTTTTTTTATTTATTTTTCAATTATTTACATAGAAGATCTCACTCAAAGTTTGTTCTATTAATGCTCTAGCTATCGTGCCTGTTGGTGCGACGGGGGGCAAATTGTCGATACCAAACCAATCTGCATCGCTCAGCTCGCTGTAATCTGGTTTCAACTCCCCCGCATGGTAATCGGCCAAAAAGGCCATCATCATACTGGAAGGAAATGCCCAAGGTTGGCTGCCAAAGTAACGAATGTTGGTCACATCAATACCCGTTTCTTCTTTTACCTCTCTCGCCACGCACTGCTCTAAGGTTTCACCCACTTCCAAAAATCCGGCGATGACGGTATACATACCATTGCGGTGCCTTGGATGCTGGGCCAGTAAAATCTTATCCTGCTTACGCACCGCGACAATAATGCATGGGAAAATGCGCGGATAATGCAAGGTCCGACAGTCGCCACACTGCATCGCGAGTTGGTTGTGATTGAGGTGGTTGCGTCCACCACACTGAGGACAAAAACGCATTGTTTGCGTCATATGGCCATATTGAACCGCTTTGCTCATCAGCAGAAAAAGCGCTTCAGAAAACTGGAGACACTCTCTGAGTGATGTCATTTCAAGGTGTTGTTCCACATCAGATTCATTGAGCCACATGACAGGCATCTCTTGATGCTGCCCAATGCATTGCGCTTTCTCCACCGGGAGATTCCATTCGCTACCACGACCAAAAGGCAGCTCTCCGTCCACCAGCCAAAGTTCACTCCCTGCAACAACACACCAATATGCTTTGGGGTCATGCTTGCTGTCACTATTCGATAACATTCCTATTCCTCACCGCTTGCAGTTCGTTCATTTTACTGGCAATCTAATTTCATACCAGAATTTGTAGACTCAGTCGTTTCAGACTATAAATTCTTGTAAGGACAAGAGTTTGTATCCAGTTGGCCATTTTGCCAAGGTACTGGCTTTACTATGCAAAGGAAACGATCACGGATCAGTGATTAGCTCATGAGGGCATGGTCATGCTAAAAAAATTCAAACAAACACAGGAACAGTGGGGTGGCTCAAGTGATGTCATTGACCACTGGTTGGAAACTCGTCAATCGCTGATTGTGGAGTTTTGTAAGCTTGCTGCGCTGCAGCCATGTTCGACCAAATCAAATGTTTTAGAACTCCCATCACCCATCGATTTACAACACTTCTGCCAACATCTCGTCGACTATATTTCTGAAGGCCACTTTAAGATTTATGACATGGTCATGGACAAGTGGCGAGCAACCGGCTTTGAGGCAACCACCGAAATTAACGACACGTACGCGAAGATTGTGCTGACCACTGAACCCTTATTAAGTTTCACAGACGCCTACGCCAATGTTGATGAAGAGGACCCTTTGGAAAGTTTTGAACGCGATTTATCACGTGTAGGCGAAATTATCGAACTTCGATTTGAAGTAGAAGATCACCTCATCCAGTTGATTGCGGACAGCTTATCAGTTCCCCCTGGCGCTTAGTGGCAACTTAGCCATTTAGAATGGCCATTCGTAAATAAACGCGATGTAAAAAATACAGATAAACAAAAGGCACCTCGAAAGGTGCCTTTTTTATGCTTCAATCAGCGATTACTCGTCTGAAGAGAAACCTGCATTCAGTAGTGCCGCTAGGTTATCAGTTGCTTGCGCTGCTGATGGACCTTCTTGCTCCTGAGCACGTTTCGCCTGACGATCTTGGTGGTACGCAAAACCTGTACCAGCAGGGATCAGACGACCAACGATTACGTTCTCTTTCAGGCCACGTAGATCATCACGCTTACCAGAAACCGCAGCTTCTGTTAGTACGCGAGTCGTTTCCTGGAACGATGCCGCAGAGATAAACGATTCAGTCGCTAGAGACGCTTTAGTGATACCTAGTAGCTCACGTTCGAAGCGCGCTGGCTCTTTGCCTTCTGCTTCAAGATTACGGTTAGCAATCTTCACTTGTGAGTATTCTACTGTCTCGCCTGGTAGGAACTCAGAGTCACCAGCATGAGTAATAGTACACTTACGTAGCATCTGACGAACGATAGTCTCGATGTGCTTATCGTTAATCTTAACGCCTTGGAGACGGTAAACTTCCTGAACTTCGTTCGCGATGTACTGTGTTACTGCGTGGATACCACGTAGACGCAGGATATCGTGTGGAGCTTCTGGACCGTCAGCAATGACGTCACCACGTTCAACACGTTCACCTTCGAACACGTTCAACTGACGATGCTTAGGAATCATCTCTTCGTATGTATCACCACCCTCGCGAGTGATAATCAGACGACGCTTACCTTTGGTCTCTTTACCGAAGCTTACAGTACCTGAGTATTCTGCAAGGATAGCTGGCTCTTTCGGCTTACGAGCTTCAAATAAGTCAGCTACGCGTGGTAGACCACCGGTGATGTCTCGGTTACCGCCCGATTTCTGTGGAATACGAGCAAGTGTGTCACCGATACCCATCTCAGCGCCATCTTCGATGTTTACGATCGCTTTACCTGGTAGGAAGTATTGCGCTGGCATATCAGTACCAGGGATCATTACATCCTTACCTGCTGCATCAACAAGTTTGATAGCCGGACGCATATCTTTACCTGCTGCTGGACGAGCCGCTGCATCCGTCACTTCGCTTGAAGATAGACCTGTTAGATCATCTGTCTGACGAGAAACCGTTACGCCATCGATCATATCAACGAATTGAACACGACCTGCCACTTCAGTGATGATTGGCATGGTGTGCGCTTCCCAGTTTGCTACTGTTTCACCAGCAGTTACTGAATCGCCATCTGCTTTGTTCAGTGAAGAACCGTAAGGCAGTTTGTGCTTCTCTTTGGTACGACCAAATTCATCAATGATAGTCAGCTCTGATGCACGAGAAGTGATAACTAGCTTGCCATCTTTGTTGATAACGAACTTCGCGTTGTTCAGCTTAACAGAACCGTTGTTCTTCACTTGGATGCTGTTTTCTGCTGCCGCTGTTGATGCCGCACCACCGATGTGGAACGTACGCATCGTTAGCTGTGTACCAGGTTCACCGATAGACTGAGCAGCGATAACACCGACTGCTTCACCTTGGTTCACTAGGTGACCACGTGCTAGGTCACGACCGTAACACTGCGCACAACAACCAAAGTCAGAGTCACACGTTACAACAGAACGTACCGTGATCTTGTCAACTGAGTTGTCATTGATGATCTGACACCATTTCTCATCCAATAGCGTATTACGCGGGATAAGAATTTCTTCAGTACCAGGCTTAACGATGTCTTCAGCAACCACACGACCTAGCGCAAGCTCAGTCAATGCTACTTTAACGTCACCACCCTCGATATGAGGCATCATTTCAACGCCTTCTAGCGTGCCACAGTCGTGCTCTGTTACAACCACGTCTTGTGCAACGTCTACTAGACGACGAGTTAGGTAACCCGAGTTCGCTGTTTTCAGTGCCGTATCCGCAAGACCCTTACGAGCACCGTGCGTTGAGATAAAGTACTGAAGTACGTTTAGACCTTCTTTAAAGTTTGCAGTGATCGGCGTTTCGATGATTGAACCATCTGGACGCGCCATCAGACCACGCATACCCGCTAGCTGACGAATCTGAGCTGCAGAACCACGAGCACCCGAGTCCGCCATCATGTAGATGCTGTTGAAAGACTCTTGCTGCTCTTCTTCACCGTCACGGTTGATGACCGTTTCAGAAGAAAGGTTCTCCATCATCGCTTTCGCTACGCGATCGTTGGTTGATGCCCAAATATCGATCACTTTGTTGTAACGTTCGCCCGCAGTTACAAGACCAGACTGGTATTGTTCCTGGATTTCACGTACTTCTTCTTCCGCTTCTGCGATTTCAGTGTACTTCGCTGGCGGTACAACCATATCGTCGATACCAACAGACACACCAGAAAGTGCTGCGTAAGCAAAACCGGTGTACATGATTTGGTCAGCGAAGATTACTGTGTCTTTCAGACCTAGCTTACGGTATGCCTCGTTAAGTAAGTTAGAAATCTGCTTCTTACCTAGCTTTTGGTTAACGATGCTGAACGGTAGGCCTTTCGGTACGATTTGCCACAACATGGCACGACCGATAGTGGTATCCACCATCTTGGTCTCTGTTGTGCTGTGACCATCTTCATCGACCACTGTCTCAGTGATACGAACTTTTACGCGAGCGTGTAGCGCCGCAGTTTTAGTGCGGTATGCTTTTTCAGCTTCAGCAGGACCTGCTAGGTACATGCCTTCGCCTTTCGCGTTGATCATTTCACGAGTCATGTAGTACAGACCCAATACAACGTCCTGAGAAGGTACGATGATCGGATCACCTGACGCTGGCGACAGAATGTTGTTTGTCGACATCATCAGAGTACGAGCTTCAAGCTGTGCCTCTAGGGTTAGAGGTACGTGAACCGCCATTTGGTCACCATCGAAGTCCGCGTTGTAAGCCGCACACACTAGTGGGTGTAGCTGGATCGCTTTACCTTCGATTAGTACTGGTTCGAACGCCTGGATACCAAGACGGTGAAGTGTCGGTGCACGGTTCAACAGTACTGGGTGTTCACGGATTACTTCGTCTAGGATATCCCAAACGACCGCTTCTTCACGCTCTACCATCTTCTTAGCCGCTTTGATTGTCGTCGCTAGGCCACGAGTTTCAAGCTTGCTGTAAATGAACGGTTTGAACAGCTCAAGTGCCATCTTCTTAGGAAGACCACACTGGTGCAGACGAAGGTATGGACCTACTGTGATTACAGAACGGCCAGAGTAGTCTACACGTTTACCTAGAAGGTTCTGACGGAAACGACCTTGTTTACCCTTGATCATATCAGCAAGAGATTTCAGAGGACGTTTGTTCGAACCTGTGATCGCACGACCACGACGACCGTTATCCAGTAGCGCATCAACAGACTCTTGCAGCATACGTTTTTCGTTACGTACGATGATGTCCGGAGCGGCTAGCTCTAGAAGACGCTTCAAACGGTTGTTACGGTTGATCACACGACGGTATAGGTCGTTCAGATCTGAAGTCGCAAAGCGACCGCCATCTAGTGGTACTAGAGGACGTAGATCTGGCGGAAGAACTGGAAGTACAGTTAGGATCATCCACTCAGGGTTGTTGCCTGAAGAGATAAACGCTTCAACCAGCTTCAAACGCTTAGTCAGTTTCTTACGCTTAGTTTCAGAGTTAGTGGTATCTAGCTCTTCGCGCATCTGCTCAACTTCAGCATGCAGATCCATTGAACCTAGTAGGTCCTTGATCGCTTCTGCACCCATTTTCGCAGTAAACTCATCGCCCCACTCTTCTAGACGATCCAGGTACTCTTCTTCAGTGAGCATCTGAGATTTTTCTAGATCCGTCATACCTGGTTCAGTGACTACGTACATTTCGAAGTACAGAACACGCTCGATATCACGTAGAGGGATATCCATCAGTAGACCGATACGAGACGGTAGCGATTTTAGGAACCAGATGTGAGCAACTGGAGAAGCCAGTTCGATGTGGCCCATACGGTCACGACGAACTTTAGTCTGAGTAACTTCTACACCACATTTCTCACAGATCACACCACGGTGCTTCAGGCGCTTGTATTTACCACAAAGACACTCGTAGTCTTTTACTGGGCCAAAGATACGCGCACAGAATAGACCATCGCGTTCAGGTTTGAACGTACGATAGTTGATCGTTTCAGGTTTTTTAACTTCACCAAAAGACCATGAACGGATCATGTCTGGTGAAGACAGACCGATTTTGATTGCATCAAATTCTTCGGTCTTATGCTGTGCTTTCAGAAAGTTTAATAAGTCTTTCACAATCAGCTCCTGTAAGGAGTTAAAAGCAGCCAGCCGTGTGAAACTGGCTGCTTTCTACCAAATAACCCGGACGGATTACTGTTCGTCTTCTAGCTCGATGTTGATACCTAGCGAGCGGATCTCTTTCAACAATACGTTGAACGATTCTGGCATGCCAGGTTCCATCGCGTGGTTACCATCTACGATGTTTTTGTACATCTTAGTACGGCCGTTAACGTCATCCGACTTAACCGTTAGCATTTCTTGTAGCGTGTAAGCAGCACCGTATGCTTCTAGTGCCCATACTTCCATCTCACCGAAACGCTGACCACCGAACTGAGCTTTACCACCTAGTGGCTGCTGAGTTACCAGACTGTACGAGCCAGTAGAACGTGCGTGCATCTTGTCATCTACAAGGTGGTTCAGTTTCAGCATGTACATGTAACCTACGGTTACAGGACGCTCAAACGCATCACCTGTGCGACCATCAAACAGAGTTAGCTGACCTGACTCTGGCAGACCGCCAAGTTTCAGTAGCTCTTTGATTGATGCTTCAGACGCACCGTCAAATACTGGAGTCGCAATCGGTAGACCACCACGTAGGTTGCCAATCAGAGTACGAACTTCTTCATCAGACAGAGAAGCGATGTCTACTTTCTGGCGAGTTTCGCCTAGATCGTAAACTTTTTGCAGGAATTCGCGGAATTTCGCGAGTTCTTGCTGCTCTTTCACCATCTGGTTGATCTTGTCACCAATACCTTTCGCTGCTAGACCCAAGTGTACTTCTAGGATCTGACCGATGTTCATACGCGAAGGTACACCCAGTGGGTTCAGTACGATGTCTACAGGCTGACCTTTTTCATCGTATGGCATGTCTTCAACAGGGTTGATCTTAGAGATAACACCCTTGTTACCGTGACGACCTGCCATCTTGTCACCAGGCTGGATACGGCGTTTCACCGCTAGGTAAACTTTAACGATTTTCAGAATACCAGGTGCTAAATCATCACCTTGAGTGATCTTACGACGCTTAGTTTCAAACTTCTTATCGAAGTCTGCTTTTAGCTCGTCGTACTGCTCTGCAAGTTGCTCAAGCTGAGTTTGCAGTGCGTCGTCTTCAAGAGTCAGCTCTAACCACTTCTTACGATCAGTTGTATCTAGCTTCGCTTCAGCGTAACCACCAGCGATAAGTACCGCTTTAACACGGTTTAGAAGACCACCTTCCAGAATCTGGAACTCTTCCGTCAGGTCTTTCTTCGCTTCTTTCAGCTGCATCTGTTCAATTTCAAGCGCACGCTTGTCTTTCTCTACGCCATCGCGAGTGAAAACTTGAACGTCGATGATGGTACCTGAAACAGAGTTTGGTACACGTAGTGACGTATCTTTAACATCCGATGCTTTTTCACCGAAGATCGCACGTAGTAGCTTCTCTTCAGGCGTTAGCTGAGTTTCACCTTTTGGTGTTACTTTACCAACCAGGATGTCACCACCCTTCACTTCAGCACCGATGTAAACGATACCTGACTCGTCTAGTTTAGACAGAGCAGACTCACCTACGTTTGGAATATCCGCTGTGATCTCTTCAGATCCCAACTTAGTATCACGCGCCACACAAGTCAGTTCTTGAATGTGGATAGTCGTGAAACGGTCTTCTTGAACTACGCGCTCAGATACTAAGATCGAGTCTTCGAAGTTGTAACCATTCCAAGGCATGAACGCGATACGCATGTTCTGACCAAGTGCAAGTTCACCTAGGTCTGTTGAAGGACCATCAGCAAGCACATCACCACGTAATACTGGCTCACCAGGCATCACACATGGACGCTGGTTGATACAGGTGTTTTGGTTAGAACGGGTGTACTTGGTTAGGTTATAGATATCGATACCCGCTTCACCAGGGATCAACTCTTCTTCATTAACCTTCACCACGATACGAGATGCGTCAACTGACTGGATAATACCGCCGCGTTTAGCAACCGCAGTTACACCAGAGTCAACCGCTACGTTACGCTCAATACCTGTACCGACAAGTGGCTTCTCTGACTTCAGAGTTGGAACCGCTTGACGTTGCATGTTCGCACCCATTAGAGCACGGTTAGCATCGTCGTGTTCTAGGAACGGGATTAGCGATGCTGCGATCGATACGACTTGGTTGGTTGCAACGTCCATGTAATCAACATGTTCGCGTGGGTGCAGACCAGATTCGCCTTTTTGACGAGCAGTGATCAGCTCATCGGCAAAAGTACCATCTTCGTTCAGCTTCGCGTTCGCCTGAGCGATAACGAATTGACCTTCTTCGATCGCTGATAGGTAATCCACTTCGTCTGTCACAACACCATCAACAACACGACGGTATGGCGTCTCTAGGAAGCCGTACTCGTTACAACGTGCAAATGCTGATAGAGAGTTGATCAGACCGATGTTCGGACCTTCAGGCGTTTCGATCGGACATAGGCGGCCGTAGTGAGTTACGTGTACGTCTCGAACTTCGAAACCAGCACGCTCACGAGTAAGACCACCAGGACCCAATGCAGAAATACGACGCTTGTGCGTAACTTCTGACAGCGGGTTGTTTTGGTCCATAAACTGAGACAGCTGAGAAGAGCCAAAGAACTCTTTTACTGCCGCAGAAATTGGCTTCGCATTGATCAGGTCTTGTGGCATCACTGCGTCAAGATCGCCTAGGCTTAGACGTTCTTTCACTGCACGTTCAACACGTACTAGACCAACACGGAACTGGTTTTCTGCCATTTCGCCAACTGAACGGATACGACGGTTACCTAGGTGGTCGATGTCGTCCACTTCACCAATACCGTTACGGATAGCGATCAGCTTTTTCATCACTTCGATGATGTCAGTTTCATCTAGTGTGCCTTGCTCTTGAGCATCTTCACGGCCAATTGAGCTGTTGAACTTCATGCGGCCAACAGTCGATAGGTCATAACGCTCTTCAGAGAAGAACAAGCTTTCGAATAGAGCTTCAGCGGCTTCTTTTGTTGGTGGCTCGCCAGGGCGCATCATGCGGTAGATTTCTACCAGTGCAGAAATACGATCAACAGAGCTGTCGATACGCAGTGTTTCTGACATGAATGGGCCATGGTCTAGATCGTTGGTGAACAGAACCTCTAGCTGCTTGTGACCTGCTTGAGAAAGCTTAGCCAGTGCTTCAAGGCTGATTTCTTGGTTCGCAGCAACGATGATTTCGCCGGTCGCTTCGTTGACGTAGTCTTTAGACGACACTTTGCCTACGATGTACTCGACTGGTACTTCGATCTGATCAACGCCTTCTTTTTCTAGTTGGCGGATATGGCGTGCCGTTACACGACGACCTTTCTCAACGTAGACTGTACCATTTGCTTCGATATCAAACGTTGCCGTTTCGCCACGTAGACGATCTGGTACCAACTCCATCATCAGCGTTTGGTCTTTCACTTCGAAATTCACTTTTTCGAAGAAAGTATCCAAGATCTCTTCAGTGCTCTTACCTAGTGCACGAAGAATGATGGTTGATGGTAGCTTACGACGACGGTCGATACGTACGTACAGGTTGTCCTTAGGATCAAACTCAAAATCAAGCCATGAACCACGGTAAGGAATGATACGCGCGTTGTACAGAACTTTACCAGAAGAGTGAGTCTTACCTTTGTCGCTGTCGAAGAACACACCTGGGCTTCGATGCAGCTGAGATACGATAACCCTCTCGGTACCATTAATCACAAAGGTACCATTGTCTGTCATGAGTGGAATCTCACCCATGTAGACTTCTTGTTCTTTAATGTCTTTTACAGTGCCTGCAGGCGCGTCTTTATCAAAAATAACTAGGCGTAGTTTTACGCGAAGTGGTTTTGAATAAGTTACACCACGGATTTGACATTCTTTAACATCAAAAACTGGCTCACCAAGACGGTAGCTAACGTATTGCAGCTCAGAATTACCATTGTAGCTCTGAATAGGGAATACAGAACGGAAAGCAGCCTCAAGACCGTACTGTCCTTCAGGATCCTGTTCGATAAATTTATCGAACGAATCGAGCTGGATCGATAGCAGGTATGGAATGTCCAAAACTTGTGGACGAGTACCAAAGTCCTTACGGATGCGCTTTTTCTCGGTATAAGAGTAAACCATGGGGTTCCTCAGCTCGCTGATAAGTGACCCAAACTGTCCGCCCACTCCTAGTTACTTAAGGGGGGTAAGGGACAGAGACTAATATAACTGTTTACTGTAGTGACACCTCATTGCGAATGAATGAAATGTTTTTTGCATGGATATCAGGCGCTTAAACAGCAGGAAAATTCGCCTATACCCTACAGCGCAAAAAGGCCGGTGGTCAATAAACCACCAGCCATTAGCCGTTAGGCTAGGAGATTAAGCAATAAATTACTTGATCTCAACAGTTGCACCAGCTTCTTCTAGCTCTTTCTTCAGAGCTTCAGCTTCAGCTTTCTCAACGCCTTCTTTCAGTGCAGCTGGAGCGCCGTCAACTAGAGCTTTAGCTTCTTTCAGGCCAAGACCAGTTGCGCCACGTACTGCTTTGATTACAGCAACTTTGTTAGCACCAGCAGAAGCTAGGATAACGTTGAATTCAGTTTGCTCTTCAACAGCAGCTGCTGCTGGGCCACCTGCTACAACTGCAGCTGCAGCAGTAACACCGAATTTTTCTTCCATTGCAGAGATCAGTTCAACAACTTGTGTTACAGACATTTCTGCGATAGCGTCTAGGATTTGCTCGTTAGTAATAGACATAACAATTCTCTTTTAAGTCAACAATAAGTTTATTAAGCAACCAGTAAAAAGCAATGCGAATTACGCAGCTTCTTTTTGGTCGCGGATAGCAGCGATAGTACGAACCAGCTTGCCTGCAGAAGCTTCTTTCAGACACATCATTAGACGTGCGATTGCTTCGTCGTAAGTTGGTAGCGTTGCTAGTACTTCAGCGTCAGTTAGCGCGCCTTCGAATGCAGCAGCTTTGATCTCGAATTTTTTGTTCTCTTTAGCGAAGTCTTTGAAAAGACGCGCTGCAGCACCTGGGTGCTCGTTAGAGAATGCGATTAGAGAAGGACCAGTGAAAGTGTCAGTTAGACACTCGTACTGAGTACCTTCAACCGCACGGCGTGCTAGTGTGTTACGTACAACTTTCATGTAAACGCCCGCTTCACGAGCTTGCTTACGTAGAGTTGTCATCGCATCAACAGATACGCCACGAGAATCAGCTACAACTGCAGAAAGTGCACCAGCGGCAGCTTCGTTGACTTCAGCAACAATTGCTTTTTTGTCTTGAAGATTTAAAGCCATCTTGGATTAACTCCTGGTTGTTGTTACACCACTCACTATTATCACAACAGTGAGAGCTATTGAGGTGCTTTTCCCAGAAGAAAGGTAACTATTTACATAGAGCTTTCTGTCAGTTCGGGCACCATCTACGTAGGAAAATTAAGTCAGTTCGAAAACTGGCACCTACGGTCTTGGACGGAGACTGGGTCTTAATTCATAGAGCAACAAGTTACTCAAAGAACCAAAGTTCAGCCCCAACCACAAATATTAGGCGCAAAATTATACATAATTTTTGCGCCTAAGCAAATAGATTATGCTTGAGCGCTCAGGCTAGCCTGATCGACAGCAACACCAGCACCCATCGTAGTAGAGATGCTTACTTTCTTCAGGTAAGAACCCTTAGCTGAAGATGGCTTAGCTTTCTTCAGAGCAACTAGAAGTGCTTCTAGGTTCTCTTTGATTTGCTCTGCAGAGAAATCTACTTTACCGATAGTTGTGTGGATGATGCCGTTTTTGTCGTTACGGTAACGAACCTGACCAGCTTTCGCGTTCTTAACCGCTTCAGCAACGTTAGGAGTTACAGTACCAACTTTAGGGTTTGGCATTAGACCGCGAGGACCTAGGATAGTACCTAGTTGACCTACAACGCGCATTGCATCTGGAGAAGCAACAACTACGTCAAAGTTCATTTCGCCTTTCTTAACTTGCTCAGCAAGATCTTCCATACCAACGATGTCTGCGCCAGCTGCTTTCGCTGCTTCAGCGTTTGCACCTTGTGCAAATACTGCAACGCGAACGTCACGGCCAGTACCGTGTGGCAGTACAGTTGCACCACGTACGTTTTGGTCAGATTTACGAGCATCGATGCCTAGGTTAACAGCAACATCAACAGACTCAACAAACTTAGCAGTCGCTAATTCTTTAAGAAGAGCAACAGCTTCGTTGATTTCGTATTCACGAGTTACATCAACTTTTTCGCGGATAACGCGCATGCGCTTAGTTAGTTTTGCCATGATATTAACCCTCTACCACTAGGCCCATTGAACGAGCAGTACCTGCGATAGAACGCTTCATCGCTTCGATGTCAGCACCAGTCATATCAGCAGCTTTAGCTTCTGCGATCTCTTGGATTTGAGCGTCAGTTACAGTACCCACTTTTTCAGTGTTTGGACGACCTGAACCAGACTTGATACCAGCAGCTTTCTTCAATAGAACAGCAGCAGGTGAAGTCTTAGTTACGAACGTGAAAGAACGGTCGCTGTATACAGTGATAACAACAGGAACAGGAAGACCTTTTTCCATTGATTCTGTTTTTGCGTTGAACGCTTTACAGAATTCCATGATGTTAACACCACGTTGACCTAGTGCAGGACCAACCGGTGGACTTGGGTTCGCCATACCAGCAGCAACTTGCAGCTTGATATAAGCTTCAACTTTCTTAGCCATGATAATACCTAATTCTTGGGTTCAAACGCTAATCTCAGATCAGCTCCCCGTTATCAACAATTCTTTTTGCTCAATAGAAGCAAAAAGGCGCGAAATTATAGTCATAATTCGCGCCTAGTACAAGCCCAATTAAGGTGCTTTTTTAATCAAGCTTTTCAACCTGACCAAACTCAAGCTCGACCGGTGTTGCACGACCAAAGATCGATACAGACACTTTTAGGCGGCTCTTCTCATAATCCACTTCTTCAACCGTACCGTTAAAGTCAGCAAATGGACCTTCGTTAACACGAACCACTTCACCCACTTCGTACATAGTACGTGGACGAGGGGCTTCACTTGCTTTCTCTAGGCGATTAAGAATCGCGTCCGCTTCTTTATCAGAAATCGGTGCAGGGCGGTCAGAAGTACCACCAATGAAGCCCATGACACGCGGCACACTGCGAACGAGGTGCCATGATTCATCATTCATAATCATTTGAACAAGGACGTAACCTGGGAAGAACTTGCGCTCAGATTTACGGCGTTGACCTGCGCGCATTTCTACGACTTCTTCAGTCGGCACTAGAACTTCACCGAAATACTCTTCCATACCGTGCATTTTGATATGCTCACGCAAAGACTGAGCTACACGGCCTTCAAATCCAGAGAAGGCTTGAACCACATACCAGCGTTTTTTAGGAGCTTCACTCATGAATTACAACCCTCTATACCCCAGTTGCGAAAGCAATTAGACGAACCATGATGCCGTCAATGCCCCACAAAACCAGAGCCATTACTATACTTACAGCCAAAACAATCAACGTTGTTTGCATCGTTTCTTGGCGAGTAGGCCAAACCACTTTGCGTACTTCCATACGAGATTCTTTGGCAAACACAATCGCTTCTTTACCTTTGGTCGTTGTTGCAGCCACACCAAGCGCAGCAGCAATAAGTACAACAACACCTGCAGCGCGAATCACCACAGACAGATCACCATACAGGTAATTACCCACAACAGCAGCGGCAAGCAGTACAAAAGTAACTATCCACTTCATTGTATCTGCTGCATTCGAGCCATCAGGAGTTTCAGCATTATTTGCTTTCATAAAACCAACCTGTCACAAGTCTTAATATAGACGACAACAACCCCGCTGTGGCAGGGCAAACTCCATATCGCTGCACACGGTTTGCGACAGCGCATTTATTCTGATCAAGCGTCACTGCTCAACCAATTCTTCTTCACTCAAGATAAGCCTGCACAATAAAGCAGCAAAAATTATATTGAGCGTAGAAAAAGGGCATCAAATGATGCCCTTTTTACTAGCTGTTCGTCAAATCTTATTCAAAGATTTTAGCAACAACACCAGCACCTACAGTACGGCCACCTTCACGGATCGCGAAACGTAGACCTTCGTCCATCGCGATTGGAGAGATTAGCTCAACTTGCATTTGGATGTTGTCACCAGGCATTACCATTTCTACGCCTTCTGGTAGAGAGATATCACCAGTTACGTCAGTTGTACGGAAGTAGAACTGTGGACGGTAGCCTTTGAAGAACGGAGTATGACGGCCGCCTTCGTCTTTAGAAAGTACGTATACTTCTGACTCGAACTTAGTGTGTGGAGTGATTGAACCAGGCTTAGCTAGTACTTGGCCACGTTCAACTTCATCACGCTTAGTACCACGTAGTAGTGCACCAACGTTCTCACCCGCACGACCTTCGTCTAGAAGCTTACGGAACATCTCAACACCAGTACATGTAGTAGTTGTAGTATCTTTGATACCTACGATTGCTACTTCATCACCAACTTTCAGAATACCACGCTCGATACGGCCAGTTACTACTGTACCACGACCTTGGATTGAGAATACGTCTTCGATTGGCATTAGGAACGGCATGTCTACTGCACGCTCTGGCTCTGGGATGTAGTTGTCTAGCGCTTCTGCTAGTTCTACGATTTTCGCTTCCCACTGCTCTTCGCCGTTTAGTGCGCCTAGTGCAGAACCTTGGATAACTGGTAGGTCATCACCTGGGAAATCGTACTCAGATAGAAGTTCACGAACTTCCATTTCAACTAGCTCTAGAAGCTCTTCATCATCAACCATGTCACATTTGTTCATGAATACGATGATGTAAGGGATACCAACCTGACGGCCTAGTAGGATGTGCTCACGAGTTTGTGGCATTGGACCATCTGTCGCAGCAACAACTAGGATACCACCGTCCATCTGTGCAGCACCAGTGATCATGTTTTTAACATAGTCCGCGTGTCCAGGACAGTCTACGTGTGCGTAGTGGCGAGCTGGAGTGTCGTACTCTACGTGAGAAGTAGAGATTGTGATACCACGCTCACGCTCTTCTGGTGCGTTATCGATAGATGCGAAGTCACGAGCTTTACCGCCGTAAACTTTAGCAAGAGTAGTACAGATAGCTGCAGTTAGAGTTGTTTTACCGTGGTCAACGTGGCCGATAGTACCAACGTTTACGTGCGGTTTCGTACGTTCAAATTTTTCTTTAGACACGATCGTGTTCCTTCCTAGTTATGATTCACCACGATCTGATTGATCATGGTGCGCCAGAAATTGTTATTTTATGCGCCAACGCTCGTCAGCGCAATATTTGGACGTATTGATCTGCAAAAAAGAACCTTTTTAGCGATCAATACTCCCGATTAGTAGCCACGTTCTGCAACAATTGCTTGCGCAATGTTCTTAGGTACTTCCGCATACTCGAAAAATTCCATCGAGTAAGAAGCACGTCCTTGAGTTGCAGAGCGCAGGTCGGTTGCGTAACCGAACATCTCAGAAAGTGGCACTTGAGCACGGATGATCTTAAGACCAGCCACACCTTCATCCATACCTTCAATGATGCCGCGGCGACGGTTTAAATCACCCACCACGTCACCCATCCAGTCTTCTGGAGTCGTAACTTCAACCTTCATCATAGGCTCAAGAATAACAGGTTGCGCTTCTAGAGCACCCTTCTTGAATGCCATCGAGCCAGCGATCTTAAACGCCATCTCGCTCGAGTCAACATCATGGTAAGAGCCATCAAATAGTGTCGCTTTGATATCGAGTACTGGGTACCCTGCTAGCACACCACTATTCATTTGCTCTTCGATACCTTTCGCTACCGAGCTGATGTATTCCTTAGGAATTACACCACCAACTACTTCGTCAACAAAGACAAAACCAGCACCAAGTTCTGAAGGTTCAAGTTTGATCCACACATGACCATATTGACCACGGCCACCTGATTGACGAACAAATTTGCCTTCCACTTCCGCTTTACCACGGATGGTTTCACGGTAAGCAACCTGAGGTTTACCTACATTGCAATCCACGCTGAATTCACGTTTCATACGATCAACGATGATGTCTAAGTGTAGTTCACCCATACCTGAAATCAGCGTCTGACCAGTTTCCGCATCCGTTTCGACACGGAATGATGGGTCTTCTGCCGCTAGTTTACCTAGCGCGATACCCATTTTCTCCTGGTCAGCTTTCGAACGCGGTTCAACCGCAATTTGGATCACTGGCTCAGGGAATTCCATTCGTTCAAGGATAACTTTATGGTCTAAGTTACAAAGAGTATCACCCGTCGTAACGTCTTTCAGACCAATCGCTGCTGCAATGTCACCTGCACGAATTTCTTTAATTTCTTCACGTTTATTCGCGTGCATCTGAACGATACGTCCAAAACGCTCTTTCTTTTGTTTCACTGAGTTGTAAACAGCATCACCTGTATTTACCACACCAGAATAAACACGAATAAAGGTTAATGTTCCTACAAATGGGTCAGTCGCAATCTTAAATGCCAACGCAGAAAACGGTTCGTTGTCATCAGCATGACGCTCTACTTCGTTTTCATTTTCGTCGATACCCTTGATCGCAGGAACATCGATTGGTGATGGTAAGTACTCGATCACCGCATCCAATACCGCTTGAACACCTTTGTTTTTAAACGCACTACCACAAGTAGCCAGTACGATTTCGTTGTTTAGTGTACGCGCACGTAATGCTTGCTTGATCTCAGCTTCAGTCAGCTCACCTTCTTCAAGGTACTTATCCATCAACTCTTCACTTGCTTCCGCTGCCGCTTCAACGAGGTTGCTGCGCCATTCTTCGGCAAGTTCAAGCATGTCCGCTGGAATTTCTTCATAGGTGAAGGTCATGCCTTGGTCGGCATCATTCCAGTTGATCATTTTCATCTTGATTAGGTCGATGACACCTTTAAAGTCCTCTTCCGCACCAACGTTCAGTTGAATCGGAACAGGATTTGCACCAAGACGATTTTTAATTTGGTCCACAACGCGTAGGAAGTCTGCGCCTGCACGGTCCATCTTGTTAACGAATACCATACGTGGAACGTGGTATTTGTCTGCTTGACGCCATACAGTTTCAGACTGAGGTTCAACACCAGATGAGCCACAGAACACAACCACAGCACCATCTAGTACACGAAGAGAACGCTCTACTTCGATAGTAAAGTCAACGTGTCCAGGGGTATCAATGATGTTTACGCGATGATCTTGGAATTGTGCTTCCATACCACGCCAGAAGGTCGTAGTCGCAGCAGATGTGATTGTGATACCACGCTCCTGCTCCTGCTCCATCCAGTCCATGGTTGCAGCACCATCGTGAACTTCGCCGATTTTGTGAGAAAGGCCAGTGTAGAACAGAATACGCTCAGTTGTGGTTGTTTTACCTGCATCTACGTGAGCACAGATACCGATGTTACGGTAGCGCTCAATAGGAGTTTTACGAGCCACGATTGTATCCTCTTACTAAGGGATTCCTTAGAGTGTAGAAAAGTGCTGCGAGAGGACCTCGCAGCACAGAAGGTATTACCAGCGGTAATGAGCGAATGCTTTGTTCGCTTCTGCCATACGGTGAACGTCTTCACGTTTCTTAACAGCAGTACCTTTGTTGTCTGACGCGTCTAGCATTTCAGCAGCTAGGCGAGCAGCCATAGATTTTTCACCACGCTTACGCGCAGCTTCAACCAACCAACGCATAGCAAGTGCGTTACGGCGAACCGGACGTACTTCTACTGGAACTTGGTAAGTTGAACCACCAACACGGCGAGATTTAACCTCTACCGCTGGGCGAACGTTTTCAAGAGCTTCTTCAAATACAGCTAAGTGATCTTTACCAGATTTCTCAGCCATAGTGTCTAGTGCAGTGTAAACAATTTTCTCTGCAACAGATTTTTTACCGTCAACCATAAGGATGTTAACGAATTTTGCCAGCAGTTCAGATTTGAACTTTGGATCTGGAAGGATCTTACGCTGACCAATAACGCGACGACGTGGCATGGATATTCTCCGTTGTCTTATTCTTCAGGTTATCCAAAACTTTTCAGTTTCTTCAAAATTAAAATTTAATTTTAGTGTTTGGCCTTACTTAACGCTTCTCTTGTAACAAGAAGGGCATTAAGACTTAGGACGTTTCACACCGTACTTAGAACGACCTTGTTTACGGTTGTTCACGCCTGCACAGTCAAGTGCACCACGTACAGTGTGGTAGCGAACACCTGGAAGGTCTTTAACACGGCCACCACGGATAAGAACAACCGAGTGCTCCTGAAGGTTGTGACCTTCACCGCCGATGTACGATGTTACTTCGAAGCCGTTTGTCAGACGTACACGACAAACTTTACGAAGTGCTGAGTTAGGTTTTTTAGGTGTAGTTGTGTAAACACGAGTACATACACCACGTTTTTGTGGGCACGCTTCAAGTGCTGGCACGTTGCTTTTAACAACTTGCTTCGCACGTGGCTTGCGTACCAACTGGTTAATAGTTGCCATTAACTAGCTCCTGATTTACTTAAAGTAAGCTTTGTGAAAAATCTAATCCCCAACCACGCAAGCGAGTTAGGGACGCAAAATTCTATGCAGCAGTGAGAAGTGTGTCAAGAAATATACGGATCTTTTTTGTCCAACTCGTTTTCCTCTCCTCTACAAACACAGAAGAATGGGTTACGACCACGTTAGTGAAGGTGAATGTTCCACCGTTAAATCAACCAATTGGTGGTAGTCCACGATGGGAATATTGGTGCTTAGTCGCGATTCAAGGCCTCTTGCCAGTACATCAGCGTGTAGCACATAAACGCCCTGTTTAGGTAAGAGTGACCGCAATGGGTGCACAGATGTGGCGGCATAAACCGCTTCTTCCAATAAGACGATGGCGTCAGATGCAGTGCAGAGGAGTAGAGCCTCTTCCAAGGCGTGAGAGCTCTTAATCAAATGAAGCATGAGATTCCTTAGAATGAAAGCAGTTGCACCGAGTTATGAAGCACACCTTGTAGCCGCGCAGTGTCAACCACCTCGACCTCAATGAGCAAATCTTCACTCGTTAAGCCACGTTGCTGCAGCGATTGCTGGCAAACGTACACGTGCTCAATATCGTACAAATCAAATAACTTGAACATTGGCGCATAATCTTTACACAGAATGGAGGCCGTTTGCTGACCTGCCAGCAACTGATAGACACCATCACCGATGAAGACCACGCTGATCGCTTCGCAATACGCGGAGGCCGCTAGCAACGCATCAACGCCTTCTCTACCAGAAGAGCTGCTGTGTGGCGCGGTGCGAAAGAGATACGTTAACTGACTCAAAATTGCACCACTCTATCTTGGGTTAACATCGCTTCTGCCAAACTGCCCAAACCTGCTTGTTCGAACCCTTCCGCCAGATTATGTTGCAACAGGCCATGCTGCGCGGCCTCAGATTGGCTCACAACACCGCGACGCAGTGCGGCAGCGACACAGGTCTCCAGCCTTACATTATGTTGCTTTGCCAACTGTTGCCATGCTTTGGTCAAATGAAATTCATCATTAGCAGGCACGGTGAGCTCAGTGCCATTGGTAACACCATCTTGATAGAAAAAGACACTCACTAAGGTATGTCCTTTCTCTATCAAAGCGGTGGCAAACTGATAAGCACTACGCGCCGATTGAGTTCCGTAGACACCACCATTCACTACCAGAGTGTAAGTCAAACTACTCACTTTTCGTCATCCTCGGTTTTACGTTGACGAATATAGAGATAAACCGTGTGTTTGGAAATATTCAGACGGTCAGCCACGCGGTTAATCGCGTCTTTGATGTCGAAGATACCTTTGTCATACAACTCCATCACGATCTGACGGTTTTTGGTGTTGTTTGAGACCGATTTATCGGCGTTGATTTCTTCAATGGTACGCTCAACGGTCTGATCGACTAATTCTTCAACATCGCTCGCGAAGTTGACTGATGACGCCGCTTCTTTTGCTTCTTGCGTAGGCATGAAAGATTGCAACACTTGCGAGAATGGTGCATCCAAATTGACGTTGATACACAACAAGCCAATGACACGATTGTCTCCGTTACGGATCGCAACAGTGATCGATTTCATCAATACCCCGCCCTTGGCGCGAGTAAAGTACGAACGTGAGAAGTTACGCTCAGACCCTTCGATATCACGCAACATTTTGAGCGCCAAATCGGTAATTGGGGAGCCGACCTGACGGCCTGTGTTCTCACCGTTGGCGATTTTGATCGCAGAGGTATTTAAATCTTCCAGCGAGTGTAAAACGATCTCACAAAATGGCCCAATCAGACTGGCAATCCCGTCAACCACGGCTTCATAAGAACGAAGAATGATTTTGTCGTGCTCAGTAAATGGCTTCACATGAACGGACTCCATTTCGAGCAACATTTCTGCAGTTAGTGTTTCTGTCGTTGTCACTTTTTATAGCCTTAGAGCGAATAATCAACAAATTGCTGTAAGTTTATCAGAAATTTTGAGCAGAACATCTAGCTAAGTGACGAACTAGTGACTTAGAACAAAAAAGGGCTCGAATGATTCAAGCCCTTTTGATTGCTAAACTATTGCAAATTACTGCGCGTTGTCGCCGTTTTCGATCTTCAATAGTTCCACTTCGAACACCAGTGTTGAGTTGGCTGGAATGCTTGGCGTGTCTTGCGCACCGTACGCTAGTTCAGGTGGAATAACGAACTTGAACTTAGAGCCTACAGGCATCAGCTGAACACCTTCCGTCCAACCTGGGATAACTCGGTTCAGTGGGAAAGTCGCTGGCTCACCGCGATCGTAAGAGCTATCGAATTGAGTGCCATCCGTTAATGTACCTTTGTAGTGTACTTGAACCGTGTCGGTATCTTTTGGTTTCTCACCTTCAGCTGGCGTGATCACTTGGTATAGAAGACCAGTGTCAGTTTTCACCACACCGTCTTGTTTTTCAAACTCAGCACGGTATTCATCACCCGCTTTCTTCGCTGCTTCTGCTTTTTCTGCCGCTTTCTTCTGCATGTTTTCCGCGACACGCATGTCAAGCGCTTCTAGCGCTGCGCGCGTTTCTTCTTCATTCAGCTCAGGGGTACCAGCAAAAACATGCTCGATACCTTTCAGCACCAACTCTTTGTTCAGGTTGATACCAATTTCACTTGGCTTGTCTAGGCTTGCACTTAAGTAGTTAGCAAACGACACGCCGATTGCGTAAGCTGCTTTGTCATCTTCTGATTTAAAGTGAACCGCTTTACCGGTTTCTGCCTGTACTTGCTCTGCTTGGGGTGCGGCTGCTGGTTTTGCTTCTTCTTTCTGACAGCCGACTGCCAGCATTACAGTTGCTGCAAGCAGTGACACTTTTAAAACTGATTTCATTAAACTCTCCAATTAATGGATAAACCATTGGTTATTGTCCACAAATCTCATAACAGATTGGTGAAGTCGATTGTTATACCAATATACTAGCTATATGTCTTGGGACACAAACCGGATTATTAGATGTGATGCAAAGAATTCTTCATTCCTTACTCTTGCTAATTGTCATTCCTCTGTTAAATGGCTGTTTTTTTTCCATACACGATATGCAACGTTGGGAAATTGAGCCGCAAGGATCCACCAGTTTCGCCTTAAGTCGTGATGGCCGTTTTGCGTTACTCTACTCGACCCAGCGCCACTTGATTCTGTGGGACTTAGTCGATAACAAAGAGCTTGCCCAACTCGGCGAGCAAGATCCTGAAGCCAACGTTGTGTCCAACATTCGTATCTCTGATAACGGCCGCTTCGCGGTGACCGCCACGCAAATGAACTTTGCGGTGTGGGATCTCGGCTTAAGCCAGTCTGAAGGTCTTTGGTCGATCTCAGACGGATTGATCCGCGATGTTGATATCAGCAGTAATGGTGAACAGGTACTGCTTGGGCTATCCAATGGCAAAGCCATTTATGTCAACTTAGTCACCGGACGGCGAATGGAGTTCCTCGCTCACCGAGAAAAAGTCAACTCTGTCGCCATCTCCGCTAATGGCCGTTTCGCACTGACTGGCGGAAATGACTACAAAGCCTACCTTTGGGATACCGAAACAGGATTAGTCATGCGCACCTTTGAGCACGAAGAACGTGTCAATCGCGTTGCTTTACAACGTGACGGCCAATTAGCCTTCACCTCTGATGGCGGCAACCAAGCGATTGTGTGGGATTTGAAAACGGGTCAACAAATGAGCCGATTAAAAAGTTGGTCACGCCAGTTAATCTTCTCTACAGCACGTTTTTCTGATGATGGCCGTTTATTGGTGACCGGAACCCCTTCAGGTCGAGTTGCGGTTTGGAATACCGCCAATGGTAAACAAATTGAACGTTATGAGGTGGAACCATTAAAAGATGCTCGCCCTCCTCGCGCGGTAGTGTATGATGCCGCTTTTGATGCTCAGCGCCGAGTGATTACGGCAACCTCTGCGGGCATCGCCCAAGCATGGCCATTGGAGAATTAAGCATGACAGAAAAAACCATCGCATTGCTTGAAAACCGCATCAATGACTTGGAGTGTCAGGTGGCGTTTCAAGAACAGACGATTGAAGAATTGAACGACGCTCTGACGCAGCAGCAACTGCTGATTGCTAAGATGCAAGATCAGATGAAGTATGTGGTCGGCAAAATGAAGAACATGGATAGCTCAAACATGGTAGACCCAGCGAAAGAGCCGCCGCCGCCACATTACTAAACTTAAAAGCTAAATTCAAAATCAACCAAGCCCAGCACATCTGCTGGGCTTCGTATTTTGTTACGGATAGTAGATGGTGGGTTACTGCGTTATTTATTCGTCAGCGTAGATTTTCACACAAAGCTCGCCTTGAGTATTGATGGCCGCTCGATACATACCGGAGCTGTTCATGGCAAAGTGAATGTCCCCCTGCGCATCAACCGCAATTAAACCGCCTTCGCCACCCATGCTCTTCAGCTCTCCGTGAATAATGTGCTCGCACGCCGTATGCACATCTTCGTTAAGATAGCGCATTCGCGCCGCAACATCTTCAGCCACACGCTTACGAATAAAGAACTCGCCCACCCCAGTGGTCGACACCGCCACCACGCCATTTTCCGCCACGGTGCCACAGCCAATCAGCGCAGAATCGCCAACGCGGCCATATTTTTTATTGGTCACTCCGCCCGTACTGGTGGCGGCCGCAAGATTGCCTTGTTGATCCAGCGCCACCGCTCCCACCGTGCCATGTTTTTTGTCATCGGGATATTTGGCTTCCGACAACGCAAACAAGCCTTTTTCACGCATCGAGAGCAGTTGCTCATAGCGTCGGTCAGTAAAGAAATAGTCCTGTTCGGTGTACTGGTGGCCTTGCTCAAAAGCAAATTTCTCTGCCCCTTCGCCAATGAGCAGGACATGAGCACTGTTTTGCATCACATCACGCGCCAGTTCTATGGGGTTTTTGATATGGCGAACCCCAGCAACGGCACCCGCTTTGAGCTCTCGTCCATGCATCACAGAGGCATCCATCTCCACCATTTCATTGTGAGTCAGCACCGAACCTTTTCCTGCATTGAAATTCGGCGAGTCTTCCAACACTTTGACCGCTGCCACCACCGCATCCAATGCATCGGCACCTTGCTCAAGTAACTGATAACCCGCTCTGACTGCGTGTTGTAAATCGGACAAAATGGCCTCTTTGAGCTCATTGCTCATCTGGCTGCGTAAAATGGTGCCGGCACCACCGTGAATGGCAATGGAAAAAGGCTTGTTCATCGTGGCTCTACTCGTTAAGAATCCTTGGCCAATATCTGAGCGTAGAATAGAAAAAAGCGCAAGCAGATTTCTCCGCTTGCGCTTGTTTACCTTAACTTTCCCGACTTATTCGAGAGATGGGTTCAATTAGTGTGAACCGCAGCTACCGCCACCGCAGCAGCCGTCTTTTTCGCCGTGGCTGTGGCCGTGACCTTCGCCGCCACAACAGCCGCCTTCATGGTCGTGATCGTGGTCATGGTCATGATCGTGACCACCACAGCAACCGCCACCTTGGTGGATGTGACCGTGCTCAATCTCTTCCGCTGTTGCTTCACGAACAGCAACCACTTCTACGTCAAATGTCAGTGTTTGGCCAGCCAGCATGTGGTTACCATCCACCACTACTTCATCGCCATCAACTTCTGTCACTTCAACAGGAATTGGACCTTGGTCTGTATCAGCAAGGAAACGCATGCCCACTTCGATTTGGTCAACACCTTGGAATACTTCCGCTGGTACACGTTGAACCAATGCATCGTTGTGCTCGCCGTACGCATCTTCCGGAGCAACTGTCACTGTGAATTTATCACCCGCCACTTTGCCTTCAAGCTCGTTTTCTAGGCCAGTGATTAGGTTGTTGTGACCGTGCAGGTAATCCAGTGGTGCATCGGTTGTTGAAGAGTCAACCACAATGCCATCTTCCAGTTTTACCTGATACGCAAGGCTAACAACCACGTTCTTTTCAATTTTCATAACTACTCCAGAGAGGGTTAATTTGCCTGACTAATACAAATCAGCCAGAACCAAATATCAATGCCGATATTATGGGGATCAATCTGAGAAACTCAATTATTCCGGCTTAAAAATACCGATCATTTCCTGATCTGCGTGTTTATTTTTATCTACAGATTTCGGTTTTCGCTGTTCTTTGAAGTCACACTCGACACACTCCACCAGCTCAATATTGTTTTCCGACCACCAAAGCAAAGTATCTTGCTGTTGGCAGGAGGGGCAACTTGCCCCGGCAATAAAACGTTTTTTGCTTTTCACTGACTCAACTACCTTTCATCCCAGAAATTTCGCGATTGATGATCGTTTTCCATCTCCCGCGCAAAAATCTCTTCCAACTCTTTTCTTGCTTCTTTAGCACGCTGTGCCAATTTCTTATCTTGATTGTGCTGTGGCAGAAGCTCTTTAAGCATAGCATTATCCAGTTTGCGAAAATGCGCTTCCGCCCGCTTTGCTTGATAGGGGTGCATGCCGATTTCCACTAAGGTTTGACGCCCGAGATCAAGCGCGCCTAAAAACGTTTCTCGTGAATAAGTGCTCACACCGTGGCTGAGCAATTGATAGGCTTCCACGCGGCTACGCGCTCGCGCGAGCACTTTTAATTTAGGGAAGTGCTGTTGGCACAACTCAACAATGTTCATCACTTGATCCGGTGAATCAGTACAAATCACTAACGCTTCCGCCTTCTCAGCGCCTGCTGCGCGCAACAAATCGAGCTGTGTAGCATCGCCATAAAACACCTTATAGCCGTACTTACGTAGTAATTTAATTTGGCTAGCGTCGCTCTCCAAGACCGTCACTTTGATCTTGTTGGCATACAGTAAGCGGCCGACAATCTGGCCAAAGCGACCAAAACCCGCAATGATCACCTTAGGTTCGGTATCCACCACATCTGGGGCTAAAGCATCGCTTTCTTGATTCAGCGTGCGGGCATACCACCATTTTTGTCCATTGAGTAACAAGGGGGTCGTCACCATCGATAGGCTGACCACGACTAAAAGGAACGAGACTTCACTTTGATTAAGTAACCCTTCTTTGCTCGCCGCAGTAAAAATAACAAAGGCAAACTCGCCGCCTTGGCTGAGAATGGCCGCCATACGGCTACGTGCTTTGGCACGAAGTCGGCTGACTCGGCCAAGCATGTACAACACCATGCCTTTAAGCACCACCAAACCCACGACCGCAGCGAGCACCTCTAGAGGATGCAAGACCAACAAACCCAGATTCACCGCCATACCGACCGCGATAAAAAACAGCCCAAGGAGTAAACCTTTAAACGGCTCAATCGCAATTTCTAACTCATGTCGATACTCACTTTCAGCCAGCAGTACTCCCGCTAAAAACGTTCCGAGTGCCATTGAAAGTCCGAGCTGTTGCATCAGCATCGCAATACCAAGCACCACCAGTAAAGCGGTCACAGTAAACAGTTCTCTAACTCCAGTGAGTACCACATAGCGAAGCAATGGCCGCAATAAAAAGTGACCACCAATCAACAGCACCACAACTGAGCCAAACGTCACGAACGAGCTTAATCCATCACCAGTTACCCCACTCCCGGCAAGCAGAGGCAAAAGGGCCAACATCGGAATCACGGCAATATCTTGGAAAAGCAAAATGGCAAACCCCGACTGACCGGTTTCGGTCCGCGCTAAACCTTGCTCTTCGAGCACTTTCAACGCAATGGCGGTAGACGAGAGAGCAAGCCCCATACCAATCACCAAGGCACTGCTCCAAGTGACCCCAAACCAAGTGACTACGCATGCAATCAATAAGGTTGATATGACAACTTGCGCACCTCCCAAGCCTAGGATGGGACCGCGCATCTGCCAAAGTTTCTTCGGATTCAGTTCCAAGCCAATCAGAAATAGCAACAGCACCACGCCCAACTCAGCGAAATGCAAAATAGCTTCGACATCACTAATCAGCCCAAGTCCCCATGGACCAATCGCCACCCCTGCTAATAAATAGCCGAGTACAGAGCCAAGCCCTGAACGCTGCGCCAGTGGCACCGCGACTACTGCAGCAGAGAGAAAGACGACACTGGTTTGCAAAAAATCACTGGTGAGAGCCATCAATGCCTCCTAGTGGGTCGTTGAGCCACTGACGATAACGCTCAGCATGTTGATAGCGTTCCACATCAGAGACGTTTCTCGCCCAATAGAGCACTAAGGGTTCAATCCAGTGCATTTGACATAGCGCCGCGGTTAATTCAAATGGCTGCAGAATCTCTTCGAGTGGGTATTTATTGTAGCCTTTGGTGCTAAACGCCTCTTTTTTACCACCCGTAGTAATCACACTGCGCCAATACTTCCCCGCTAGCGCTTGACCCTTTCCAAATGCGAACCCTTTCCCCAATACTCGGTCTATCCACTCTTTTAATAAAGCAGGGCAAGAATACATAAACATCGGGTGATGCAGTACGATCACATCGTGCTCGAGCAACAACTGGTGCTCGGCTTTGACATCAATAAAAAAATCGGGGTAAATCGCATAGAGGTCGCGAATCGTGACATGAGGCAGAGAGGTAATTTTTTTTATCATGACCTGATTGGCCACAGAGGTGTGCGGCTCTGGGTGGGCATAAATCACCAAAACTTTGGGCTGCTTTTTTGGGGTTGCACTTTTTTCCATCATTGCACCTGTCATCCGTCCCATTCTTCGTTTTTGTGACTGAATCACAGCTATTGGCCAGCAAGCCAAGAAAACAAAGTGTTACTTAGTTGTTATTCATCATACTCATATTTGCATAATGATCGACATTTATCCTCTTTCCTCCTACTATGCGCAGCAAGAAAGTGCACGAATAAACAGCATTCATTTAAGCAGAACGACATGATTACCTTTTCAGACATTCAGCTGCTTCGCGGCGGCGCTCCTTTGCTTGATCAAGCATCAGCAACCATCCACCCAGGCGACAAAATTGGTTTAGTCGGTAAGAACGGTTGTGGTAAATCCACCCTGTTCGCCCTCATCAAAAATGAACTGTCGATTGATGCGGGCTCATTCAGTTGCCCACAACACTGGGAGCTGGCTTGGGTTGCTCAGGAAACGCCCGCACTGGAACGCAGCGCCATTGAATATGTCATTGATGGTGATCGCGAGTATCGTGAATTGGAACGTCAGTTACTTGAGGCCGAAACTCAAGAGCAAGGGACTCGCATCGCTGAACTGCATGGTAAAATCGAAACCATTGGCGGTTATAGTATCCGTGCGCGCGCTTCAGAGCTTTTAGATGGTTTAGGTTTTAGCCAAGAGCAGATGCATTGGAACCTGACCCAGTTTTCGGGCGGCTGGCGTATGCGTCTCAACCTTGCTCAAGCCCTGCTGTGTCGTTCTGATCTGTTGCTGCTTGACGAACCCACCAACCACTTAGACCTTGATGCTGTCATGTGGCTAGAACGTTGGCTACAAAGCTACCCAGGTACTTTGATGCTGATCTCGCACGACCGTGATTTTCTCGACCCAATCGTGAATCGCATCGTCCACATTGAAAACCAGAAACTCAATGAGTACACCGGTAACTACTCGTCATTTGAAAACCAGCGCGCTCAGAAACTGATCCTGCAACAATCGATGTTTGAGAAGCAGCAGAAGCAGATGGCGCACATGCAAAGCTACATCGATCGTTTCCGCTACAAGGCGTCCAAAGCTCGCCAAGCGCAAAGCCGCATCAAAGCGCTGGAGAAACTAGAAAAAGTGCTCCCCGCACAGTTTGATAACCCATTTAGCTTTGAATTTCGTGAACCTGCCGCGCTACCAAATCCGATCATGATGATGGATGACGTTTCTGCGGGTTACGGTGACAACCTCATCCTCGATAAAATTCGTCTTAATCTGGTGCCAGGCAGCCGCATTGGTTTGCTCGGCCGCAACGGTGCTGGTAAATCAACGCTGATCAAGCTCCTCTCCGGAGAGTTGAAAGCCCAAGGTGGCGATTTGACTTACTCGCAAGGCGTCAAAATTGGTTACTTTGCTCAGCACCAATTGGAAACCTTGCATCCCGAAGAAACGCCACTGCAACACATGATGCAGATCGCGCCAGATAAAACCGAACAAGAACTGCGTAATTATCTGGGTAGTTTTGGTTTTCACGGTGACAAAGCGCTGGAGAAAGTGGCGCCATTTTCAGGCGGAGAAAAAGCGCGCTTGGTGTTAGCGTTGATCGTCTGGCAAAAACCAAACTTACTGCTGCTCGACGAACCGACCAACCACCTAGACTTAGATATGCGCCAAGCGCTGACACTGGCACTGCAAACCTTTGAAGGCGCGATGGTGATCGTCTCGCACGATCGCTATTTGATCCGCGCGACCACCGATGATCTTTACCTAGTGCACGATCGCCAAGTAGCTCCATTTGATGGGGATCTCAATGACTACTACAAATGGCTCACTGAACAGCAAAAAGCAGAGCGTCGCGAAGCGGCCGCAGAAATGCCAGCCAAAGACAGCAGCAACAGTGCCGCAGCGAAAAAAGAGCAAAAGCGTCGTGAAGCCGATTTTCGTAAGTTAACCGCACCAATTCGCAAAAAACTGACACAGTTGGAAGCGAAAATGGATAAGTTGGGCGAAGCGTTGGCAGAAGCAGAGCAGCAATTGTCTGATAACTCACTGTATGATGCCGAAAATAAAGCTAAACTTACTCAAGTACTGGCGCTGCAAGCACAAAGTAAATCCGCTCTCGAAGAGATTGAAATGGAGTGGATGGCAGAACAGGAAGTACTGGAACAGATGGAACAGGAGTTCAATAGCCAATGAGTTCAGAGCACGTCCAACCTTCACTTACCCTCGAAAGGCTGTGGCAATTCAGCCTACAATATTATTCGATTCGAGAAGTGAAAGAGGCGTGCCTTGCTTTGCAGAACAACTTTAACGGCAACGTCAACTTACTGTTGCTGTTCAAATGGCTCGATGAACAACAACTGACGTTTCAAGAGCAAGAGTGGCATCAAGTACAAGCCTGCTTGGGCCGCTCTGAAACGCTACTGCATACCTACCGCGATCTCCGCCGCCAGTTTAAACAGCATCTGCCGGATACCCTCTATCGCGAAGCGCTGCAATTTGAACTGCAATTGGAAAAGCAGCAACAATCCGATCTCGTTGATTGCATCAACACCCTAACGCTGTCACCCAACCAGCAACAGCCGCTCACAAAGCGCTACTGCCAACATCTCGGTGCCGCGCATCTCTACAATGCCTTCGCCGTTGCCTCACCGTCGCAGAAACTCGGTTGAAGTGTGATCCTGAGCCAGTCTTACAAAGAACATCACCCTCAATGATTGACGAAAAGTTGAGCAGAAGGACTAAATTAACTCGTATCACGCATACAAAGATCAGTGAAATGCCTCGCTGATCCAAATAACTCAAAGAGCAGCACACATGACTCAGTTTACCGCCGCAGCTGGGATAAAAAATCCACACCTACAAACCTTATTGCCGCGCTTAATTCGCAAAAAAGCACTGTTTGAACCCGTATGGCAAACACTGGATACGCCTGACGGTGATTTTTTGGATCTCGCTTGGAGCGAATCGCCACACAATGATCAAGCCAAAAACAAACCCTTGTTTGTGTTGTTTCACGGCCTTGAAGGCTGCTTCTACAGCCCTTACGCCAATGGTCTAATGAAAGCGTTTGCTGACGCTGGTTGGTTGGCGGTGATGATGCATTTTCGTGGTTGCAGCGGTAAGCCCAATCGCCTCGCGCGCGCGTACCACTCCGGCGAAGTAGAGGATGCCAGACTGTTTCTTACGCATTTGCACGACGTGTTTCCTCACACAGTCAAAGTCGCCGTGGGCATCTCCTTAGGGGGCAATATGCTGGCCAACTACCTTGCCAAATATCAGGGAGACGAACGGCTGGATGCGGCGACCATCGTCTCTGCGCCTCTGGATTTGTCCGCTTGTTCGCAACGTATTGAACAAGGGTTTTCGCGCATCTATCGCCGCTACTTACTCTCTTCACTCAAACGCAATGCACTGCGCAAGCACCATTTGCTGGCTGGCGAACTTGATCTTTCCTATCAAGCCATTAAACGAGTAACACGACTTTACGACTTTGATGACTTGATCACTGCCCCACTGCACGGCTTCCAAGATGCCGCCGATTATTATCAGCAGTGCTCTGGGCTCAACAAACTGCGCGATATTCGCATTCCGACTCAAATCATTCACGCGAAAGACGATCCCTTTATGACCGACGCAGTGATCCCTAAGTTTGTGCTCCCAGACAACATCGACTATCGACTGTTTGATCACGGTGGTCATGTCGGCTTTCTCAGCGGAACGGCTCTGCAACCGAGATTTTGGCTAGAAGAAGCGCTGCCCGCCTACTATGAAAGTATGGCGGTTTCTGGATAATAGCGCCCCTGTCAGCCGAAAAATCCACTCACGAGCATAGAATGAAGAGGTATTTATGATCGTTCCATGGCAACAAATCAGCCCTGAGGCACTGAGCAATCTGATTCGCGAGTTTGTGCTGCGCGAAGGCACCGATTACGGTGAAAGTGAATACTCACTCGAAGAAAAAATCACACAAGTACAGCAGCAATTGGAATGCGGTGAAGCGGTGGTGGTTTTCTCTGAGTTACACGAAACCGTGGATATTCAGCTAAAACAAAAATTCTAGCTGCGCCACACTTTACCGAATCCTATCCCATGACAAGCAAAGTGAACGTGCTATAGTGGGACAAACGATTGCTCCGCGGGAGGCCGATTCCCGCCCAACAGGTAAGTTTGAATACGACAAGGTCTGTCATGTCAGCAAAACATCCCATTATTGCCGTGACTGGTTCGTCAGGAGCCGGCACCACCACCACTTCCGAAGCCTTCCGCAAAATGTTCAATATGATGAGCGTTAAGCCGGCATGGGTTGAAGGGGACAGTTTCCACCGTTTTACCCGTCCAGAAATGGACGTCGAAATTCGCAAGGCAAAGGAACAAGGTCGTCATATCAGCTATTTCGGCCCTCAAGCCAACGACTTTCCAGCTCTGGCGGAGTTTTTCCGCCAGTATGGGAAATCCGGCACGGGCGAAGTACGCCGTTATCTGCACACCTTTGATGAAGCGGTACCCTATAACCAAATGCCCGGCACTTTTACCCCATGGCAAAAGCTGCCCGAAAATACCGATGTGCTGTTTTATGAAGGACTGCACGGTGGTGTGGTCGATGGCGAAGTGAATGTCGCGCAACACGTCGATTTCTTGATAGGCATGGTGCCGATCGTCAACTTAGAGTGGATTCAAAAATACGTTCGTGACACGCGAGATCGCGGCCATTCACGCGAGGCCGTGATGGATTCGATTGTACGCTCAATGGACGACTATCTGAATTACATCACACCGCAATTTTCTCGTACGCACATCAACTTTCAGCGAGTCCCGACGGTCGATACCTCCAACCCGCTCAACGCTAAGGGCATTCCCAGCTTGGATGAAAGTTTTGTGGTGATTCGCCTAAGAGGGATCAAAAATGTCGACTTCCCGTATCTACTGGCGATGATTGATGGCTCGTTCATGTCGCGCCACAACACCATCGTGGTACCGGGAGGAAAAATGAGTTTCGCCATGGAGTTGATTGTTCAACCCATCCTACAGCAATTGATTGAAACGGGAAAAATTGGTTAGAAACTCGACAAAGAGAACGATTACTTTTCATACCGTGATCATGTGCACATTTTTGCGTAGAAAATCCGATACTCGGCACGATTAAAATCAAGAAATCGTTTTCGAAAAAGGATACTATTTCAAACCGAAACACAAGATAGCTTGCACCCTTAGTTAACAGCTCTTATTCTAGGAAGCCTATATTAAGGCTTCGCTAAAATATGGATAGCGGCAAGCGTACCCTGCAGAGGAAGTGAGATATTATGGTTCTAGGTAAACCTCAAACCGATCCAACACTAGAGTGGTTTCTTTCACACTGTCATATTCATAAGTACCCATCAAAAAGCACGCTGATCCATGCGGGCGAAAAAGCAGAAACACTTTACTACATTGTAAAAGGTTCTGTTGCGGTACTGATTAAGGATGAAGAAGGTAAAGAAATGATCCTTTCTTACCTAAATCAAGGTGACTTTATTGGTGAACTAGGCCTGTTCGAAGAAGGCCAAGAGCGTACCGCTTGGGTTCGCGCAAAATCTCCTTGTGAAGTAGCAGAAATCTCATTTAAGAAATTCCGTCAGCTCATTCAGGTTAACCCTGATATTCTGATGCGTCTGTCAGCTCAGATGGCAAGCCGTCTGCAAGTGACCAGCCAAAAAGTGGGTGACTTAGCATTCCTAGACGTAACTGGTCGTATTGCTCAGACTCTACTCAACCTTGCTAAACAACCTGATGCGATGACGCACCCAGATGGCATGCAGATCAAGATCACTCGTCAAGAAATCGGTCAAATCGTTGGCTGTTCTCGTGAGACAGTTGGTCGTATTCTGAAAATGCTAGAAGAGCAGAACCTAATTTCTGCACACGGCAAGACTATCGTTGTTTACGGTACTCGTTAATTTCCATTAACGATGAACAATTTCAAAAGCCACTCATGGCAACATGAGTGGCTTTTTTGTTTCACAGAGACAGGTATTGGAAGTCAAGAACGCTACGCTTCAGCAGCAAACTTCCTCCTTCGAGACTAAACCCTCTCAGATTCCGAGTATTAAAATCTCTCGCAGCAAAGCATTCTCGAACCTTCAGGGCGCAGCCCGTTCTCGATTCTGTTAACCATTGGTGCTTTCGAAAATCTTATCGGCAGACGCTTCCACAAACCCTGGGTAAAGCTCACCATTGTCCATCGGGTAACGCTTGGCGAATTCGTAGAAACCACCAGGTACGATCTCACTGCCCTCGCTAAAGTGCACCGCCACTTTGTCGGCCATGGTCGAGGATTGCTCGAGCAACACCTCAGGTGAGCCTTTGACTTCACCACCCACTTCGTTAATGACAAAACCTGCGTTGCGTAAGTGATCATTCACGCCTTTGACCGAGTCCAACGCCTTGAGCTGATTGACACTGACGGTAAAGTGATTGGCACCATAGCCATGAGCCGCCAGCCAAGACGCATATTCACTTTCTTTTGCTAGGGTTTGGTAATCAGCAAACGACACATCCCATAAACGACCACCGTGTAAAAATGCGCTGTCCTCTAGACGTGAAGCGTCGACTTGCGCCACCAATTTTTCGACGATGGCTTGTAACTCCTCCGAGCATTCATCCACTTTTAGCGCGCTGATAAACACTTTAGGTTGGGTCGGGTCGGGATGCTCAAAGTGCTTGGCAATCAACTTTTTGCTCTTAAACAGGTAATCACCACACGCCACATAGCCTAGCTCTAGAAATGGCTTGGCTAGCGTCTCGATGCCCAGCGGAGCAACATTAAATGTGCGCAAAGCGATGTGGTCGTTGATCAATGGCTCATCTTCTTCTAGCAGTTGATGAACTTTTGCAGCGGAAGGACACAAACGTTGAATATAGTCATTCCATAGCGATTGAAAGAGAACAGCTGGCGTCATAACGCCTCCTTGTTGTTGTAGATTCACGTTGTCGGTTATAGCGTAAATGGAAAAATGGCGATGGCGGTTGCTGTCCAGAGTGCAACCGACATCGCCATCAACCTGTGACGGCGATGACCGAGGTGTAAAAAACCTCACTTATAGTTGGGCCACAGTGACTCAGGCTCGATCCCACTGCACCCTTGGGCGACTAACACGCCCTTATTATTATTTTACAGTTCGATGCCTGGGCTTAACGTTGCAGGGAGTAATGTCTCCTCCCCTTCCATCGAAGCCATTGGATAGGCACAGTAATCCGCGGCGTAGTACGCACTTGGGCGCAAGTTGCCCGACGCACCGGGGCCACCAAACGGTGCATCACCACTCGCGCCCGTTAGCTGACGGTTGCGATTGACGATGCCAGCACGAATATGGTCAACGAAATATTGCCACTCACCATCATCGGTTGACACCAAACCCGCCGATAAACCAAAGCGGGTATCATTAGCGAGCTCAACCGCTTGCTCTAGTGTTTGATAACGCACCACTTGCAGCAATGGGCCAAAGTATTCTTCGTCGGGCAACTCAGCAATGTTGGTGACATCGATAATACCCGGCGTGACAAATGCCGCCTCGCCCGCTTTGGCTTCAATCAAGCTCTCTCCACCAAGCGATTGCAGGTTAGCTTGCGCCGCCAAAATGAAGTTTGCAGCAGCCACCGAAATCTGTGGTCCCATGAAGGGAGCAGGTTCTGCAAATGGCTGATCAACACGCAACTTCTTGGTCGCTTCGACCAAGCGGGTGATCAGTGCATCGCCTTTCTCACCCAATGGGATGTAGAGACGACGTGCACAGGTACAACGCTGCCCGGCACTGATAAAAGCCGATTGGATAATGGTGTAGACGGTGGCATCAAGATCGCCATAGTGATCGGTGATCACCATAGGGTTGTTGCCGCCCATCTCAAGTGCCAGCATCTTGCCCGGCTGACCAGCAAACTGGCGATGCAATAAATGACCTGTGTTGGCACTTCCCGTAAACAGCAAACCATCGATGCCTTTCGATTCCGCCAAGGCAATGCCCGTTTCCTTGCCACCTTGTACCAGATTGATCACTCCTTGAGGCAGGCCAGCCGCTTGCCACAGCTTCATGGCAAGCTCGCCCGTCCACGGAGTTTGCTCAGAAGGTTTAAACACCACCGTGTTACCGGCTAGTATCGCAGGCACAATGTGACCATTGGGTAAATGACCCGGGAAGTTATACGGGCCAAAGACCGCCATCACACCAAGCGGGCGGTGACGCAAAACAATCTGGTTGCCTGCGGCTTCTTTTTGCGACTCGCCGGTACGCTCGTGGTATGCACGAATCGAAATCGCGATTTTACCCGCCATGGCCGCCGCTTCAGTGCGCGTTTCCCAAAGCGGCTTGCCGGTTTCTTTGGCGATCACTTGGGCGATCTCTTCACTGTTCTCTTTCACTTGCTCAGCAAAGGCCAACACCATCGCCTCTCGTTCGGCAACGGACAATGTTTTCCAGCCAACAAACGCTTGGCGCGCTGCTTTCACCGCCATCTCCACTTGTTCCGCCGTGGCTCCCTTGCCACGCCAAACAACCTGATTGTCATACGGGGAGAGAGAGGTAAACTCTTCACCTAAACCTTCGACCCATTCACCTGCAATCCACTGTGTCATCATCTCTTCCTTTCTGTTTACTGCGGCAACATGCGTACGTAGTGACCATCTTCAACGTTCAACGCTTCGGCGACGGCTGGAGATAAAATCACGCTTGATGTTGCTGGGTCATACGCTGCTTTGGCGGCAGTCGCACGAAAATCCTCAAATGACGTATTGGCAATTAAGAACGCTTTTGAGCTCGAATGTTCACTGATCCGCACTTTCGCACGCACGGAATGGCGCACCGATTCAATATTGCGCAGATCGCATTCCACCGTTGGGCCACCATCGAAAATGTCGACATAACCGCGGTTGGTAAACCCTTCTCTTTCCAACAACTTCAACGCAGGTCTTGTGTTGTCATGCACTTGACCAATCACCGCTTGCGCCTCTGGGCTGAGCAGGTTGATGTAGATCGGCAGCTTTGGCATTAAATCGGCAATAAAACCTTTCTTACCGATACCCGTGAGGTAATCCGCCATAGTGAAATCGATTGAGAAAAAGTGCTCTTGCAGCCATTGCCAAAATGGCGAGTTGCCTTGCGCGTCAGAAACGCCGCGCATTTCGGCAAAAATGGTTTGAGAGAAACGGTGTGGATGCTCTGCCATCATCAGAAAACGGCACTTAGACATCAGGCGACCATTCAAACCTTCACGAAACTTCTCGCGCAAGAATAGGGTACAAATTTCGCTACAGCCGGTGTAGTTATTGCCAAAGGTCAGCAGTTTCACCACATTGTTGACACCTAATTTCGGCGATGAGTGAACAATCTTGCTGATGTGATACGAGTAAAACGGCACATCCCAGCCAATGGAGGCTTCGATACCTGTGGTTCCCGCAACCTCACCCGTTTCACTGTCAAAACCGACCATCAGATAGCCTTCGTCTCCCGGCTCGGTCACATTGGTTTTGGCAAAACTGTATTCAGAATGGGTAATTCGATTAGTTAACAACTCTTCGTTAACCGGTAGTGAAGTAAATCCATGCCCTGACTCAACCGCACAGGTGTGCAAAGATTCATAGTCCGACATTGCAATAGGGCGAACAACTAGCATCAATATTCCCTCCAGATGCACAAACCCAAACGAATTAACGTTGCAGGTAGGCAGTAAATGACTTTATCTCCATCAGCATAGATAGACTGTGCGATTGGGAGTAACAAATACAGCCAACATGCCTGCAGCTTCAATTAGGAAGAGTATAGAAGGCCCTAGGTTCTAAGCGTTAGCTCCTAGGAAAGGCATCGAACATTCACCCGCTTCCATGGGTGAATGTTCGGCATAAGCAGCGCTTAGACTAGAGAAGCGATCGCTTTGTCTAGCTTCGCGAAACCTTCTTCGATTTCTTGTTTAGTAATGACCAGTGAAGGGGTAAAACGCACCACGTTTGCGCCCGCCACCAACACTAATAAACCTTCTTTGCCTGCAGCCACCAACACATCACGAGCACGGCCTTGCCATTGTTCATTCAGTGCGGCACCAAGCAATAATCCCTTACCACGGATTTCAGCGAAGATTTGGTACTTCTCATTCAGTTTAGCTAATCCTTCACGGAACCACTGTTCACGTTCTTTCACGCCTTGTAGCGTTTCAGGTTTAGACACTTCTGTGACCACAGCCTCTGCCACGGCACAAGCCAATGGGTTACCGCCATAGGTTGAACCATGCGTACCCACTTTTAGGTGTTCAGCCAGTTTCGCCGTGGTGAGCATAGCCCCGATCGGGAAACCTCCACCAAGCGATTTGGCCGTGCTGAGAATATCGGGCGTGACACCCAGACCTTGGTAAGCATAGAACTCGCCCGTACGGCCATTGCCCGTTTGCACTTCATCAAATACCAGCAGCGCATTGTGTTTGTCACACAGTTCACGCACGGCTTGAATGAATTCCGCTGTTGGTGGAATGATGCCGCCTTCGCCTTGTAACGGTTCCATCATGACCGCACAGGTACGGTCTGAAATGTGTGCTTGCAGTGCTTCAATATCGTTGTAAGGAAGGTGAGTAACGTCGCCCGGTTTCGGACCAAAACCATCCGAGTACGCCGCCTGACCACCCACCGTCACGGTGAAGAAAGTACGGCCGTGGAAACCCTGTTTGAACGCGATGATTTCTGATTTTTCTGGGCCATAAACGTCTGCAGCATAACGGCGCGCCAGTTTCAGTGCCGCTTCATTGGCTTCCGCGCCTGAGTTGGCAAAGAACACACGTTCAGCAAAGCACACTTCGGTCAGTTTTTTTGCCAAACGCAACGCTGGCTCATTGGTCATCACGTTGCTCAAATGCCAAAGCTTACCCGCTTGCTCTGTCAGCGCATTCACCATCACTGGGTGACAATGGCCTAAACAGCTCACCGCAATACCACCAGCAAAGTCGATATACTCGTTGCCGTTTTGGTCCCAAATTCGAGAACCCTGCCCTTTAACTGGAATCATCTCCATTGGGTTGTAACAAGGCACCATCACCTCATCGAACAATCCACGCTCTACTTTCATTTCCACTGTCATTACACATTCCTTCTCGATACCGCAGCAGATAGCGAATTACGCCGACTTTCACTGTTCGGCAAATAATGTCTTGCTTTTACGCTTATGCGGCATTGTATTTACAATTAATTAACGATTTCAATAGTGAATTATTCTTTTTGGTTCGGGGTATAAATGTTGATAGTCACTATTAATGACTATTTATGCATCAAGTTGGTAAATTATTGAAGTACTTTTTTAAAAAGCGCAGAAGCTTACTGATGTAGTAAGAAAAATGAAAACAGAATGCAGAACGGTGCGAATAGTTTTTCACTCATCGCAAAAGCAAAAAAAGATGAAGAAAATGTTAAAAAAAGTGATCGAGATCAGGCTTAGCGCGCTAAAAAGTTCGCCAGTAGTTGGTGCCCTTGCTCAGTTTTGATCGACTCAGGGTGGAATTGCACCGCATCAATCGCCAGTGTTTTGTGCTGATAACCCATGATTTCGTCCATGCTGCCATCGGCATGGGTTGTCCATGCGGTGAGCTCAAAACACTCTGGTAGCGAGCCATTTTCCACCACCAGTGAGTGGTAACGCGTCACAGTCAGTGGATTGTTTAACCCTTTGAAGACGCTTCGGCCATTGTGCGTAATGGGCGAGGTTTTTCCGTGCATCACTTGTCTGGCTCGCACCACTTTCGCGCCAAATACTTGCGCGATCGCTTGATGACCTAAGCACACCCCCAATATCGGCAGTTTACCGGCAAAGTGCTCTATCGCAGCCAGCGAAATCCCCGCTTCGTTTGGCGTACAAGGCCCAGGAGAGATCACCAGGTGTGTGGGGTTTAGTTGTACGATACCCGCCAGATCAATCTCATCATTACGTACCACTTGCACCTGTGCGCCCAGTTCACAAAAGTACTGGTAAAGGTTGTAAGTAAACGAATCGTAATTATCGATGATCAATAGCATTGGCAAACAACAACTCACTCAAAGATGAACGGACAGATAAGGGCGGTATTTTGCAGCACCAGTCGCGAAAGGCAAGCCTTTTGACCGATAGAACAAAAATAAGGCCAGCAAATTGCTGGCCTTAAGGGTTTACACTTTATGCTTATAGCGAACGGCGACGGCGTAAGAAGCCAAAACCGAACAGTGATAGCAGCGCACCGAAGCCGAATGCACCACCAGAACCATCATAGGCAGGGACAACCGGTTTGACGTTGCTTGAATCACGCTTCGCCACAGTAACGGTCATCGATTTGCTTTCTACCACCGTTTCATCTGCCGCAGCGCGAGTTGCTGCTGAGCGAAGCACACGCATAGTCATGGTGTATTCACCAGCCTCCAAACCAGCCACATCAAACATCACCGTTTGAGCACCATTTGCCTTAAGCGTCACTTTTGGCAGAGTGACCCCTGTAGGGCGAGGAGAGATTGAGATTTCCGCAGTATCACCCATGATTGCTTTTTCTGACACTGGGAAAGCAATATCGGTTCGGCCACTTTTCATGGTGATAGAAACTGGATTTTCACCAGCTTCACCATATTTGTAGCCTAAGCTGATAATGGCAGAATCATGATCAGAAGAGCGGAAAGGTGTTGCAGCATAGAACGGATTAGGTTCATTGGTATCACCTCCTTTGTATTTGTGGTTGTAGTCATACAAAGACGATTCTGGTGCATTAATGTGCCAATCTGTCGCATCGACTAAACGATGCTTGAGAGAAGGAGAAATCAACATGTGATCCAGCGAGCCGACTTCATCATTAAACGAATAGCTCCATGAGGTTTTACCTTTTTCCGTTTTTAGATCAACCGCGTTTAAGTAGCCAAACGTCTTTTCAATACGCTGACCATTTTTTTCAAATGGTGTTTTCCCTACGTAGGTATGTTCTGATGCATAGATAGCTTTGCCTGTAGGGTTGCTTGTGAGTACGAGCATCGGATCTTCATTTGCGTATGAGTTCATGTCACCTAACACGACTTTATCGCCAGCAATGTCCTCTAACTCTGAACCTAAGTGGTACGCAGCTGCGACACGGAAGTTTTCACACGAGCCTTGGAAATCATCATTGCGCACATCATCCTGAACAGGGTCGAAATTCTTCCACGTTTCCCAACCTTTCCAATCTTCGTAACACGTTGAGCCTTTAGACTTAAAGTGGTTCACAGCAACAGACAACGTCTTGCCAGTGTGATTCACTTTAAAAGTCGCTACGACGGTATGACGTTGATAATTGTCTCCGTTTTCGCGAATTTCACCTTTTTTATCTAAAATTGGCGCACCACTGTCATCAACGATCGTCGGTGCATGCTGCTCTGGCATCGGAATAACTTCGCCGCTGACAATCGAGACCTTTGAAGGACGATAGATAACACCCGAAGTGATCGCGTCCGAACCAACCGTATCTTGCTCATCTAGAACCGCGTCACCGTTCTTATCAAACCCAACAAACACATAGCGATTATGGATTGAGTTCTTTCTATGACGATCTCCGTAATCTTCGTCGTCGTATTTTTCATTAACGGCAGCAAGTAACTCATTGATTGCGCTAAAGTCACCAAAACCATTGTTCTCAATTTCCATGACACCCAAGATGTCCGCATCTAAGCCATAAATCGCTTCAACGATTTTAGCTTGTTGGCGTTCAAACTCCTCTTGAGATTCTGCACCACGACTATCACCGAAGTTGTTGTCGGAACCACCATACGGTGAGTTAAAGTAGTTCAGTACGTTCTGAGTCGCGACTTTAATAGTAAAACCGTGAACACCATATGATTCGTTGAGTTTTGGAGCATCGGTACGATCAGTATTGTGGATAAATGTAATCTTCTGCGAGGACTCCAGCGCTTTGGGAACGATGATATTAAAATTACCATATGAATAACCAACCACACCGGTCAAACCCACTACGCTATCATCAATACGGACGTAGTTTTTCTGAGGATCTTGTTTAAACTCAGGATAATAAGGAATCTCGCCATTTGGCGCTTTCCCGTCAGATTCAAGAATCACACGGAAATCATCGTTTTCAGCAGCTTGCGCTAATGAAGCTATCGACCCAGCAGCATGATCTTGGTTTGGCTGAGGATTAGGACGTTTGTAGGCAAGAACCATGTTATTGCGGAAAGCATCAAAATCGAAGCTAAAGCTACGTGACACTCGTAAATCATATTTTACTGCGGTCAACTCATCACGACGCGCCTCTTTAGCCTCGGCTAAACGCGCTTGGTATATAGCCTCATCTTCACCATCGGAACGCTTAACCGTCACTTTATCCACAAGAGCTTCAATAGCAGCCAACTCTTGAGCTGTCTTGCCCATATCCGCTGAAGTTTTGACCAACATACCTTCGTAGCGTTCTAGCGTAGATTCAAATGTTGTATCGTCAGCATGACGCTTTAGTTCAACAGGTACGACTTCAACTGGTGTTGCATCAACCACTTCCCACTTATCATCAACGGCAACAAGTTGGGTTAAACCATAGTTTTCTTTCACTTTAGCGACCACACACACTTTTTGACCCACCATGCTCTCAGTGGCTTGAGTGGTTGGTACAAAGATGCCGTCCGATGTTAGGTCATTGCCATCGTTATCGTATAGGTAGAAACCCTTCGCAGGGTAGCTAGTTACCGCAGAAACAATACCTGTCACTTTATACGATTCTGTTGACTCGTACCCTTCAGTAATAAGCGGAGAGAACTTACCTTTGCCTTGTACTGCACCAATAGTTTGCTCTGTTAATTCCGTTGCGTCAGTACATGGCGTATTGGCAGGTGGAGCAATTGGATCATTGTTCACCGCAGATGGATCGCCTAATCCCCCAAAATCATCCTGAGCGAACGCTTCCCAATCATTGACGTCATAAGTATTTTTAGGTCCTGAACCTGGTTTACGTCTCAGGGTCATGTTTGCCCATGGATCATCAGCAGCATCAGAATCACTGTAGATACCGAAGATATCGTGCACATCACTTTGAGCTGAAGAAGTCCCTAGCCAGACCGCATCATCCCCGTTAAACGTTAAGGCGTTGAATTTTACTTGGTCATACGTGCCAGCGGCCACAACCGCACCTTCTCCAGCCAATCTTTCAATGTATTGGCGGATCTCTGTCCCAGCCTCACCATTTATAACGACGATACTTTTCCCTGGTGCAATGGTGACATTTTGCAGGACATTGACTTTGTCCTTATTATGAATCATGTTTTTATAACGACCAAAGTACAGCGCTAAATCACCACTGTTACCTTCAAAGGTGACGGCAGATGTACCAGTGTTACTGATTTCAATAGCTTTATTCTGTGCAGAACCTTCAACATACTCGGTAATAAATACTTTGCTCATATCTCCAATGTCAGCAGTCGCGATGCCGCTGAGCACGGTACTAATTGCACCAGCAAGTAGAGTCATTTTTTTGTTCATTGTTTTATCCTCTCGGTCCAATTAGAAATAAACGCGCGCGTAGGCATAAGCTTGTTGCGCGGCTTCACCACTATTGACTTCAAATGCAATAACGCTTGAAGAAGTCGGTTTGTAATTCACCCCTAGCGTCGTCCAAATACGCTCATTACCCCAATCGGACGCTTCAGCACCATTTGCCTCGTTGTTTATTGCCCATTGTTCATATTCTTCGTAGTTGTATGACGCGGTAAGTTCCCACTGAGGATTGAAAACATACTTGGCCGAGGCTAAGTATCCCTCATTTATTTGAAGCTTATAGTCGTTGTAAAGGACGCACTCTGGCACACCGTACTCATTTGGTTTCTTCTGAGCACAAGCACCGATGTGTTCTTCTTCTTTAAATAAGTTGATCCCCAAGTGGAAGTCTTTAGTCACCGCGAGTCGAGCTCCCGCACCAAGCAGTCTTTGCTCACCATATTTAGACTTACCATCGGAGCCACCACGCCCTTCTAGGCCAACCACTGCAGAGAAACGCTCACCAAAGTAACCCAAGTAACCGTTGACGATATCGCCTAGCTCAGAGCCCGACGACGATTTACCACCGTAGGTATAAGAGGCGCCCACTTTGATGTCGGAGAAGAAACGACCTTCGTATTTAACGGTCATATCTTGGTCACCCGCTTCACCGGTTTCTACCGTGGTATCAAACGTGAAGTCACCCCATTTGTCGTAGTCGTCAAAGGCGGTATCGGTTAACCCTAGTTCGAGGTATTGGTTGAAAGCCTTGCTGTCCAGCAGGTCGTAGCCGAGGAACAATTTATCGATGCTTAGAACTAGATCACCCGATCCGTACTGCCAGTTTTCACGTTCGTAATCCAACTCTAAGCGGTAGTGCATTCGACCATTTTTGCCACGCACGCCCATAGTTGCGAACGAGTCATCAATGTAGCTTTTCTCGTCAGTGTAAAATTCACCATACTCAAAGTTCGCACCAATATGGCCACCCACACCCACTTCACCATACAGCTTGAGATAGTCTCCATTCTCATTTTCGTAAATGGTGGCGGCTTGCGCTGCGGAGGCCAACAATAGCGAGGAGATCGCCATTGCCACTGCATTTCGTTTCAACATTGCTATTTCCTTGTATCTCGATATCCAATTTGGGAATTTGTTTGTATCGGTTAAACAGGGCTCTGTTATTTCAGTGATTGGCCAACGAAATAGATATTGGTCAAATTTAGGGCGCACAAAGCCAGCCACCTTATCTGAAGGCGACAACGGTTAGGGTTTAACCATTACATTAATAAACTAGAGTAATGTCTCTATTTGATGAAAAAAGAAAAGCAAGATGCAAGTTAAATGCGAAATGACTCACACTTACAAAACTATTAATACGGGGTAATTTATAGTTTCAACAAATAAAAGGATCAAAAAAAATAATACAAAACAACATTGAATAAATTAGAGCTACAACTCAATTGCAAATGATAAAACATGATATGAAACACTACTTATATTAGTGATTATTAAATTAGCAATAACAAAAAAGGCCGCCTAACGGCGACCTTAAAATAGTCAAAAAATATATCCGAATTAAGGGCGACCAACAAAACCAACCACTTCGTATACTTTCTTTAGCGTTTCCGCTGCGCGTGCAGATGCTTTGTCTGCCCCTTGGCGCATCACCTCATTCATGTAACCACGATCTTCACGAATACGGTGATATTCCGCTTGAATCGGCGCGAGCATCGCCACCAATGCTTCACCGACATCCTTCTTGAATGGACCATACATTTCTACGCCTTGGTACTTGGCTTCAATCTCTTCAAAGCTCATGCCCGTCGCCGCAGAGTACAGTCCCATCAGGTTGGAAATGCCCGCTTTATTGTCCCAATCATGGGCAATGCGTGGCGGCGTTTCGGTATCAGTTTGCGCTTTGTTGATCTTTTTGATGATCGATTTCGGGTCTTCAAGCAGAGTGATCACGTTCTTACGGTTATCATCCGATTTCGACATCTTTTTCGTCGCATCCTGTAGGCTCATAACGCGCGCGTTCACCGTTGGAATGTACGGCTCAGGAATGGTGAAAATTGGGTTTTCAGGTGAATAGATGTTGTTGAAACGTGTCGCGATATCGCGTGCCAACTCCAGGTGCTGCTTCTGATCGCTGCCCACTGGTACTTGATGTGCACCGTAAAGGAGGATGTCTGCCGCCATCAACACTGGGTAACCAAACAAACCAACGTTAACATCGTTCGCGTAACGGGCTGATTTGTCTTTGAACTGAGTCATACGGCTCAATTCACCCATTTGGGTATAACAGTTAAGAAGCCAACCAAGTTGAGCATGTTCTGGTACATGTGACTGAACAAATAGCGTGCTCTTCTTCGGATCAACACCAACTGCGAGACAAATGGCCAATGCGTCGAGGGTCGCTTCATGCAGTGCTTTCGGATCTTGACGAACCGTAATCGCATGAAGGTCTACCACACAATATTGGCAATCATAGTCGTCTTGCATCTGCTGCCATTGACGTAGAGCACCCAAGTAGTTACCGATACTTAGTTCACCTGACGGTTGAACACCACTTAATACAATGGGTTTGCTCATGAAATGATTCCTTTGACTTCTTAATCTAAATAAATGAAAAACCGTGCAGACTCAGCGCACGGTTTCCTCAGTGTACTCATTGACGAGTATTTTTCTAGTGGTTTTCACCGTATGGAACGGAGACGAATCGCACTTCAAGCAGAAACGAGCACCACATCAAGCAATTGCGCCAAGCTATCGGCAACGAAATCCGGCTCAGAGGCAGAAATAGGTTCGCCATGGTTGTAACCATAGGTCAAACCAAAAGAGGCACAACCAGCATTTTTTGCTGCCAGAATATCGTTCTTAGAGTCGCCCACCATCAACATCTCGGTTGGCTGAATCTGATGTTTTTCCATGAGCCAATTGAGTGCGATTGGGTTGGGCTTCTTCTCTGGGAATGAATCACCACCAAGCACATCGACAAAGTAGTCAGCGATGCCGTGCTGCTGCAACACATCCGGAACAAACTTGCTGGGTTTGTTGGTCACCAACGCCAAGGTGAAGCCCGCTTGGTGCAGCGCTTTCAGCGTTTCTTTCACCGTTGGGTAGAGGTGGCTAAGCTTATGACCAGTTTGCTGATAGAAATCATCAAACAGCTCACGCGCCTGAGCTCTCAATTCATCACTCAACTCTGGGTTGATGGTTAAGCTTTGGCTCAAGGCACGACCAATCAGAATGTCTGCGCCATTACCGACGTAATCGCGAACTTGCAGCTCGGTTACTCCCGGAAAACCGACTGCACGTGTCGCTTGATCCGCCGCAACGGCTAAATCTGGCACGCTGTCTAGCAAGGTGCCATCAAGATCGAAGGCGATTAATTTTATCTCTTGTTGAGTCATCACTACTTGGCTCACTAAACTTGGCTCACTAAAAACAAAGGATGGTCATTGCCATCCTTTGTTCAATTTCATCCGCTCACTATACCGAAGTGGTTATTGTGATGCCAGTCTCTGACGCACCGCTTCAAACAAACAGATGCCTGAGGCCACGGAAACATTGAGGCTAGAAACCGCCCCTGCCATTGGGATTTTGATCAAGTCATCGCAGGTTTCACGGGTTAAACGGCGCATGCCATCCCCTTCAGCGCCCATCACTATGGCCAATGAGCCCGTCAGCTTCGCTTGATAGATATCGTGCGTTGCTTCACCCGCCGTACCCACAATCCAAATACCTTGCTCTTGCAGATGACGCATGGTGCGCGCCAAGTTGGTCACGCGCACCAAAGGCACCGTTTCGGCCGCGCCACACGCCACTTTACTGACGGTCGCTGTCATCGGTGCTGACTTGTCTTTCGGTACAATGACCGCCGCCACACCCGCAGCATCGGCATTACGCAAACATGCGCCAAGGTTGTGTGGGTCGGTCACCCCATCCAGAATCAACAACAGTGGCGAAGCATGCTTGGCCAAAATGTCATCCAGATCGTTCTCATTCAGCTGCTTGGCCGGTTTTACCCGTGCGATGATGCCCTGATGGTTTGCGCCGTGCGCTTTGTCATCCAAGGTTTTGCGTGTCATCTGTTGTAGTGACACGCCCACCATTTGCAGCTCATTGAGGATCGGCATCAGTCTGTCATCCTGACGCCCTTTTAGCACATAGGCTTCAATAAAACGCTCTGGCTCTTTGTCCAGAACGGCTCTTACAGCATGGATGCCGTAAATAAATTCATTACTCATGAGTTAACCTGTTTACTCGTAGAAGATACCGGACCGATTACTCCGCCGCGTTTTTACTGCGCTTGGCTTTCTTCGGTTTACTGTGTGGTTTTTTCTTCTGCGCTTTTTTCACTTTCTTTTTCTTGTCGTCTTTTTCTTCCGGACGCTTGGTCGGTTCGACGACAGGTTCGTGACGCATTGGCGCTTTCGATGCTCGAGCGACACCTTTTTTCTTCGCTTTGGCTTTCTCTTTCGCTTCCGCGACGCGCTTCTTCGCGGTTTTGCCTTCGCCGCGTAGCTTACGGCTTGTTCCCACCAATTCAAAGTCAATTTGCTTATCATTTAAGTTCACCGCTAGCACTTTCACTTTGACGGCGTCGCCTAAACGGTAAATGTGACCAAAGCTTTCACCGATAAGTCGTTGACCAATCGGATCAAATTGATAGTAGTCATTGGCCAGCGTCGAAATGTGCACCAAACCATCGATGTGCAATTCCGTTAGACGAACAAAGAAACCAAAACTGGTGACATTGGCAATCACCCCATCAAGTTCGTCACCCACATGATCTTGCATGTATTCACATTTGAGCCAATCAGCCACATCACGTGTGGCGTCATCGGCGCGACGTTCGGTCATTGAACACTGCTCGCCATAGAAATCCATGTCATCAAATGAATAGTGGAAGCCCCCCGTTGGGGTCCAGCGATCTTGATTTTGGCCTTTCTCTTTAGCGATCAGATATTTGATCGCACGATGCAACAACAGATCCGGATAACGACGAATCGGCGAGGTGAAATGCGCGTAGCGCTGCAAAGCCAAACCAAAGTGGCCGGCATTATCTGCGTTGTACACCGCTTGCTTCATTGAGCGCAGCAACATGGTCTGGATCAGCTCTTTATCGGCACGTTCGCCAATTTGCTTCACCAAATCCGCATAATCTGTCGGTGATGGCTCCAAGCCCCCTTTCAGATCTAAGCCTAACTCGCCCAAGAAATCGCGGAAGCCTTGCAGACGAAGTTCTCCTGGCGATTCGTGAATACGATAGAGCGCAGGCTCTTTGGCTTTTTCCACCAGCGAGGCAGACGCAATGTTGGCCATGATCATACATTCTTCGATGATCTTGTGTGCATCATTACGAATCACAGGTTCAATACGGTCGATCTTACGTTCGGCGTTAAAGATGAACTTGGTTTCCACGGTTTCAAATTCAATTGCCCCGCGCTGATCACGCGCTTCTTTGAGCACCTTGTACATCGCATGCAACTCTTCAAGATGCGGTACCAGTGGTGCGTAACGCTCACGCAGCTCTTCATCCCCTTCAAGGATTTGGCTGACTTTGGTGTAAGTCAAGCGGGCGTGGGAATTCATCACCGCTTCATAGTGCTTGTAACCTGACAGCTTACCGCTATCTGAAATGGTCATTTCGCACACCATACACAAGCGATCCACTTGAGGATTCAACGAACAGAGGCCATTGGACAGTACTTCTGGCAACATAGGAACGACTTGTGATGGGAAATAAACCGAGTTACCGCGGTTGATCGCTTCTTTGTCGAGCGCCGAGTCAGGGCGAACGTAGTAGCTCACATCCGCAATCGCCACCCATAAGCGCCAGCCGCCGCTTTTTTTCTTCTCACAGTAAACCGCGTCATCAAAGTCACGAGCGTCCTCACCATCGATGGTGACCAACGGCAGTTGCCGTAAGTCCACGCGACCAACCTTCGCTTCTTCAGGCACTTCTTCGCCTAAGTTCGCGATCTGCTTATCGACTTCTTCCGGCCACTCATGAGGGATTTGGTGCGTACGAATAGCAATTTGCGTTTCCATGCCCGGCGCCATGTTTTCGCCCAACACTTCCACCACTTTACCCATCATGCTGCGTGAGCGAGCACCACGGTCAGTGATTTCAATCACCACCACGTTGCCCATACGAGCGCCCGCTTTGTGTTCATTTGGGATCAGGATATCGTGGCTGATGCGTGAGTCGTCGGCCACCACATAGGAATAGCCGTATTCAAGGAAAAAACGCCCAACGATTTGTGCTTTGCGCTCTTCCAACACTCGCACTAAACGCCCTTCCCTGCGGCCGCGCTTGCTGTTGTCCGTCGGTTGCACCAAAACGAAATCGCCATGAATCAAGGTCTTCATCTGATGATGAGGCAGCAGAATGTCATCGTCTTTGTTCACGCTGCGTTCTGGTCTTACCCAACCGTGGCCGTCTTTGTGACCAATCACGTACCCTTTAATCATTTCCAATTTTTCAGGTAAGGCATAGCATTGACGACGAGTAAAGACGAGCTGCCCATCGCGCTCCATTGCACGCAAACGGCGTCTTAGCCCTTCATATTGATCTTCGTCTTTTAACTGCAGTGCTTCGAACAAATCATTGCGATTCATCGGTACGCCAGCTTGTTCGAGAAACTCTAAAATAAACTCACGACTTGGAATGGGATTTTCGTAATTTTCTGATTCACGATCGGCAAAAGGATCGTTTTGAATAACGTCTGACATAGGCACGCCTATTTAGCAAGGAAGGTATGGTTGTAGTATATCTGACTCTGCTCATAAGCTACAGCCACGCGTCGCAGTTTCAGCAAATTAACACTTATTTTTCATAGTTTTTCATCATTCTTCTGATTCGTTTACATCTCCGTGCCAAGATCACAGAAGTATGCAAACTGGTGGGCAAACGTTTGCAATTCATCATGAATCTCTTACTATCGCGGCAAACTATACCGACACCTGTTCCAAGGAAAATAGAATGCTGAAACGTAACGTAATTGCTGCTGCCATTGCAGGCATGAGCCTGTTTTCATCCATGAGTTATGCCGCACAACCCGCGGATCTCATGATCACCGACGCCATGATCCTCACCATGAACCAAGACAAAGTGGTGTATCAAAACGGCACTGTAGTGGTAAAAGAGAACAAAATCATCGCGGTGGGTGATGCGGATGTGGCAAAGCAGTATCAAGCGAAACAAGTGCTTGATGTCGATGGTGACATTGTGATGCCGGGTTTAATCAACACGCACACGCATGTGTCGATGACGGTATTTCGCTCATTAGGTGACGATGTTCCTGACCGCCTACATCGCTACATTTTCCCATTGGAAGCCAAACTGGTGTCACGCGATATGGTGCGTATCGGCGCAAACTTGGGCAACGTTGAAATGCTCAAAGGTGGCGTAACGACCTACGCAGACATGTATTACTTCGAAGATGAAGTGGCGAAAACGGTCGACCAAATTGGTATGCGCGCCGTGCTTGGCCAGAGTGTGATTCAGTTTCCTGTCGCCGATGCCAAAAACGCCGACGAAGGCATTCAATACGCCCTGAACTTTATCGACCAATACCAAGATCACCCAAGAATTACCCCAGCGTTTGCACCGCATGCGCCCTACACCAACACCACAGAAACGCTACAGAAAATCGCCAAACTCTCGCTAGAAAAAAACGTGCCTGTTTTGATTCACTTAGCCGAATCCACCCGTGAACAAGAAAAGATTGCTGAACGCGCAAATGGTTTATCGCCGGTGCAGTACATGCATCAAATCGGCGCATTGAATGCCAACCTCGTCGGCGCTCACATGATTTTGGTCGACGACAAAGACATTGAGTTAGTGAAGCAGGCCGATATGGGCGTGGCTCATAACATGAGTGCCAACATTAAGTCCGCCAAAGGCGTCGCCCCAGCCCTCAAGATGTACGACGAAAACGTGCGTATTGGTTTGGGTACCGATGGTCCAATGTCGGGCAACACGCTGAGCACCATTGATGAATTCAACCAAGTGGCGAAAGTACACAAACTGGTCAATCACGATCGTGCGGCCATGCCACCACTCAAAGTGATCGATATGGCGACCATGGGCGCTGCAAAAGCACTGCATATGGAAGATAAAATCGGTTCTCTTGAAGTCGGCAAACTGGCGGACATCATCGTTATCGATACCAAAGCGCCAAATATGGTCCCCGTTTACAACCCATACTCTGCTTTGGTTTACTCAGCCAACAGCGGCAATGTGCGCCATGCCATTGTTGATGGCAAGCTGATCATGCAAGAGCGCCAAATCAACACGGTGAATGAGGAGCAAATTCGCCAAGAAGCACAGGCCTTTACTGACATCGTCCGTAAAACCGTGCTCGACTCGGGCGAAGAGATTCGCTAACTCCGCGACGTTCTGCAGCAACAGTGTGCTCTATCTTTGGATAGGGCATACTGGCAACGCCAGTTAGGCTTTTTGCAGCAAGATCAGGAGCTCTGCGTTGTCATCCAACAGCTCAGCGATCGAGCAGTCATCCAACTCCGCCAAAAAGGCCAGCTTCGCACGATATAAGCGCTCCTTCAAACGGCATGCGGGCGTAATATGGCAAAACTCCACCGAGCAATTGACAAGATCCAATGGCTCCAAATCTCGCACAACTTCGCCAACTAAAATCGTCTTCGCCGGGCGATTCAAGCGAATCCCACCATTTTTTCCTCTTACGGTTTGAATGTAGTTTAACTGCCCCAAACGGTTGATCACCTTGACCATATGGTTGCGTGAAACACCAAATAGCTCAGTCACATCGGTGATATTGGTCTGTTCATTATCCGGCAACGACGCGAGATAAATCAGGGTGCGCAAGGCGTAATCAGTAAAGCTCGTCAGTTGCATGGTGGGCTCCTCTCTGGTGAAGAAAGTCTAAAACTTTTCTTGATTGAAAGATACATTTGAGATACAACTTTAAACATGCATTACAGATGCAACTTAAAATTAAACAAATAATCCTAATAGGAAGCCCGCTATGCTCAGCGAAAACACCATTAACATTGTAAAATCGACCGCCCCCCTGTTGGCCGAAACAGGACCAAAACTGACCGCCCATTTCTACCAACGTATGTTTGAGCACAACCCTGAACTCAAAGATATCTTTAACATGAGCAACCAACGCAATGGTGACCAACGAGAAGCGTTGTTCAACGCCATCTGCGCCTACGCCAGCAACATTGACAATCTGCCTGCACTCTTAGGCGCGGTGGAAAAAATCGCTCACAAGCACTCCAGCTTTTTGATCACTGCCGATCAATATCAAATTGTCGGCAGTCACTTGCTGGCAACCATCGATGAACTTTTCTCTCCGGGGCAAGCCGTGCTCGATGCCTGGGCTGAAGCTTATGGTGTGCTGGCGAATGTCTTCATTCAGCGAGAAGAGCAAATTTATCAAGACAACCAATCACAAACTGGCGGCTGGCGTGGCTTGCGAGAGTTTGAACTGGTCGAAAAACAGTACGAGAGTACACACATCTGTAGCTTTGTCTTCAAGCCCGTCGATGGTGGCGCTGTCGTTAGCTTCAAACCAGGACAATATTTAGGGATTTACATCAACGATGAGCAGTTTGAAAATCAAGAAATTCGCCAATACAGCTTGTCATCCTCTGTACGTCCTGATTGCTATCGCATTTCAGTGAAACGTGAAGAAGGCGGCCGAGTCTCTAACTATCTGCACGATCATCTCGACGTTGGCAGCAAAGTCAAACTCGCGGCGCCTGCCGGTGACTTTTTCCTTGATGCCGCGCCAACGGCACCAGTCGTGCTTATCTCTGCGGGTGTCGGCCTCACGCCAACACTTTCTATGCTTGAAAGCCTAACCGAGCATCAAGCGCCGGTGACTTGGATTCATGCAACTGAAAATGGCCAACAACACGCATTTAAACAACACGTCAAACAATTGGTTGAAACGCATCCGCATTTCAATTCGTTAGTTTGGTACAACCAACCAAACTCAGACGATAAAATCGGTGACGATTTCCAGTTCAGTGGATGGGTGAACCTGCATGAGATTGAAACCGTCCTCAAACAGGCAGATGTACAAGTGTACTTCTGCGGCCCTGTTGGCTTTATGCAGTTTATCGCCAAACAATTGCTTGAGATGGGAGTGCCTGAACAACAGTTCCATTACGAATGTTTTGGCCCACACAAAGTGGTTTAGCATTAAAGTAGTTTAGTATTAGAGTGCGACAAGGTTCGTTGAACTCAACCACACAAGACACAAAAGCCCACCGAGTTGGTGGGCTTTGGCATTCAAAGAGAGAAGAGTGATGACAAGGTATTACCAGAACGTATCTCGCCTTTTCGCTCGGGCGATAATATTCTCTGGCATGCGCTGCTCTAAACCTTGGCGCAGCATTGAAATTCGTTGGTGCTGACGTTGGTCAGCAGTGACTGAGTTGTAGAGCCAGCGATAGGCATCTTCGTAATCTAAAGGGCTGCCATAATCACGCAGCAGCAGTTCAGCAAGATGGATACGCGCATTGAGGTTACCCATGGCCGCCGCTTCACGAAGGTAGGGAATCGCTCTTTCTTTGTCTTGCTGCACTAAGGTACCACGTGAATAGTAGCGCCCCAGTTGCTCTAACGCTGCCGGTAGCCCTTGGTGGGCTGCGTTTTCCATGTAGTACAAGCCAAGCTCAACATCTTGGTCCACACACACACCCCACGCCAACATATCACCATAAAGGAACTCGTACGCAGGTAGGTTAATTCTCGTTGCCCGCGCCACGATATCTTCCACCAGCTGGCAGTTATCGCCGCGCACACGCTCAAGATGCCTATTTTGCTCAATCAGCTTAATAAGCTCTGCTTCGCTATAAATCGGTACAGGTGCTCCCACCTCGGCGACATTCGCTTTCGCAAATGGGGCACTCAACACCAACAGCAGCGAAGCAGCTACTGTTCGTAATTTCATATTCATCACTCTTTAATGTCTATCCTCAGCCAACGCGTCTCGTTGAAATCACAGGCTTGATAACATTATCGGCAAAAGACCACTTAGCTTTAGACAAAAATTGCCGCTTATCGGCAATAGCTTGCCACAGCTAGTATAGTTTTTCACCAGCTTGAGTGCCGTGGAAAATGACTCCCACTAGAGAATACAAAAAACCGGCCAAGAGGCCGGTTTCGTTGTCATCTGAGTTCGCGATTAAGATTCGAATGGATGAACCTTAACGATCGTTTCGTTACGATCTGGACCTGTAGAGATAATGTCTACTGGCACGCCAGTCAGCTCTTCAATACGCTTGATGTAGTTGATCGCTGCTTGTGGTAGATCTTCTAGAGATTTAGCACCAAAGGTGTTCTCAGACCAACCAGGCATGGTTTCATAGATTGGTGTCGCTTTCTCAAATGCTTCTGCCGCCATTGGAGAAACTTCAAGAATTGAGCCATCTTCCATCTGGTAAGCAGTACAAATTTTCAGCTCTTTCAAACCATCTAGAACATCAAGTTTGGTTAGACAGAAACCTGATACAGAGTTGATTTGGATTGCGCGGCGCATTGCCACAGCGTCAAACCAACCAGTACGACGTAGGCGACCCGTTGTTGCACCAAACTCGTGACCAACCGTACCTAAATGTTTACCAACAGGATCTTGTTTGTCTTTACCATCGTATAGCTCAGTCGGGAATGGACCAGCACCTACGCGAGTACAGTAAGCTTTTGCGATACCTAGAATGTAACCAATGTAACGAGGACCAAAACCAGAACCTGCTGCAACACCACCAGCGGTTGTGTTAGAAGAGGTTACGTATGGGTAAGTACCGTGGTCGATATCTAGCAGAGTACCTTGAGCACCTTCGAACATGATCTTATCGCCACGCTTGCGTGCTGCATCTAGTTCGTCAGTAACATCAATCACCATTGAAGTCAGTAGCTCAGCATAGCCTTTCGCTTGCTCAAGCACTTCTTCGTAGCTTACTGCTTCTGCTTTGTAGAAGTTCACTAGCTGGAAGTTATGGAACTCCATCACTTCTTTTAGTTTTTCTGCAAACGCTTCCATATCGAATAGGTCGCCAACACGTAGACCGCGGCGAGCCACTTTATCTTCGTACGCAGGACCAATACCACGGCCTGTTGTGCCGATCGCTTTTTTGCCGCGAGCAATCTCACGAGCTTGATCGAGTGCAACATGGTAAGGAAGAATGAGAGGACAAGCTTCAGAAATGAATAGGCGTTCGCGAACTGGAATACCGCGCTCCTCAAGAGGTTTCATTTCTTTAATTAGCGCTTCAGGTGAAAGTACTACACCGTTACCGATAACACATTTTACGTTATCGCGTAGGATACCTGATGGAATTAAGTGAAGTACGGTTTTAACACCGTCGATTACGAGTGTATGACCAGCATTGTGACCGCCTTGGTAGCGAACCACATACTTTGCATCTTCAGTCAAAAGGTCAACGATTTTACCTTTACCTTCGTCACCCCATTGGGTGCCCAGAACGACTACGTTATTTGCCATCTTTCCAAGTCTGATTGATAGTTAAAAAAGGATTCTAGCACCGAATTACGCATCTTGCAGTCATTTTTTGTGCACAGCGATCCCTACCGTTTAGTCATTCCTCAACACGGCCACTTTTGCCACCATCATATCACTGATAATATTTCACTTTATTTTCACTGCGGATTTATGCAATGTCGAACTCACTGTGGCTGGCGCTTGGGCTGGTACTGATTGTGGAAGGATTGGGGCCATTGCTGGCTCCGAGAGGGTGGCGAAATATGGTGGCACAGTTAAGTGAGCAACCCGATAATCAGTTACGCCGCATTGGAGGCTGCCTTGTCGTGGCTGGCGCTGTGATTACTTATATGATGAGCTAAGCGTCAACAGCTCAAACACGCTGACACCAATCGCCCGACACGATCTCATCCACCAACTTGCTGCTATCTTGATAGAGGTAGATCCACGCTCGCCCAAATGGCGTTTCAATGGTTTCGCGTCGATACTCTACGGGAACATCTTCTAATTTATCAAGTGCGTATAAGGTCTCATCGTCAATCAGATAGACTTCGCCATGAATGGCGCGATGACCATCCCCCAACGCGGGATAGTCTCCGAGATCGTAAAGGCGGTAATCTTGAGCGCTTTGATAACCACCCAAAAACTCGCTTTTCTCGAGATAATGATGGTTAGATTCCCCTTTGCGCAAGGTGCCATAGACAAAAACCAAATGCTGCATAACGCCTCCTTGTTATCTGCATGACGTGCGATGTTGGACCAAGTTAAGGTTTGATAGCATGTGGCGGCGCTTTAATCAAACTCAAACTGATAGAGCAAGTCAACCGCACTTTCGACGCCAGAGACCCCTTCCAAGTAGAGATCTTTCATTAAGCGGTAACGGACCGTAAACTCCCCCAACGGTTTAAAGATGCCAACACCATACTTCACCTGTAAGCCAGGCATGATGTAACCACTCACCGTCACTTGAGAATCTTCCCCCGACCCTGCGGTATCTAACTGCAGATCTTGCACGCCAAACGCTTGGCCAATTTCACCAACCACTTTGCCACTTTTCGCTAAGCTTAATCCGATCAATGCCGTAGTCATGGCACTGCCACCGCCAGATTCACCATCGATATCTTGCCCCCGAAGCAGATAAGAAAGCGCATTGGCTTGCGGCATAGCGGGTTCAGAGAATATGGAGATCTCAGGCTCTGTCGCTGGACCAGTAACCTTAACGCCAGCAATAACATCATCTTGGGTGTTTTCTGGATTGCGAATTGCCTTGATGGCGACATAAGGTTGATCCACTGGGCCATTCATCAACACTTTACCTTCTTTGATCAACAAATCTTGACCAAACGAGCGATAAGTACCGTTGACGATATTCACTTCACCAAGAATGAATGGCCCCTTGTCTTTCTGGGTCACATTGAGTTTACCAATCAATCCACCTTCAAGACCAAATGCGCTCAGCTTGAAGTCATCCCCGATCGAGATATTGATGTCCGTTTCCACATTGAATGGCATAGAAGAGGCGTTATTGAGAGGTTCCAATTGGTCATTGAGCATCACTTGATCCTTCGAAACACTGACGGCACTTGGTGGCAGCTCTTCAACCACAATGCGTCCCCATGGCAGCGCCAAGTTACCCGTCACTTTAGCCAACGTCGGATTCACTTCAATGGTCATGTCAGGGACTAACTGAATCTTGACCATCGGAGGCATGTTCACTTTCAGCGAATCTGCGTAAACACGGACTTTACTGTGCCAGTTATCCAATTGCTGCCAATTAGCATCACCTTCGACTTTCAACTCACCATCAGGTGTAACGATATTGGCATTGAGGTTGGCGTCATAGCCGGAAAATGCCACCGCCACTTTGCCTCGTTGTACATCAATCGGGCTGATATCACCATTGGCCTCAATATCATCAACCAGAAACTGACCCGTCACTTTCGGTTGTAAAGCGGATCCTTCTAGCTGTAAGTCTGCCGAAAGGAGCGCCTTTAGTGAGCTGTACTCACCCACTAATGGCTGCAGGAAGTCCAGATTAAATTGACTCAACAACAACTTTGCTTGCAGTTGAGGATCTTTTGCCTGCACATCCGCAACAGATAAACGACCACTCAAATCGCCGTTGTCTCTGACGTTGATCTGCCAGTCTGCGTTGAGCTTGTCCTGCTTTAAGTTGGCATTGAATGAGATATCATCCCAACCGAGCGTCACCGTTTGTTCAATTTTTTGCTGAACTTGCCCCGATGGCAGCGTGACAGAAAGCGTCACTTGTGGTGCGGTTTTTGGCGCCCATTTCGCCCACACATTCGCATTCACACTGCCATCAAGGTGGGTTTCCGCAGGTAAGAACATGGCAATCTGTTTGAAATCAAACTGGTTGAGCGCCAATGTCGCTTCGCCCTTTTTGCCCACATTAATATCTTGCGTAAGGCATAGACTCGACCCTTGCTGCTGCCAACAATGTGCAGCAACCGCAACACTCTGTTTGTCGATGTTGGCCGTGATCGGTGTACTCTGCTCAAGTGTCCAAGTTCCCTGTTTGGTGGTGGCAAACATACGCTCTAATGCTCCCGACCACACCATCTCCGGTTTTTGCACCAAACTGCCACTGATCGCCAAACTGGTCGAGGCAAGATCAGATGAAACATCTAAACTCAGCTGATGCTGCTTTTCGGAACCATTGGCCGAGAGCACAATCGAATCCAAGAGAGTCTCTTGGTAGCGCAATGCAGAAATATTTAGGGTAACGTCCGCTTGCGGCTGCGGCATCGGCGTAATTCTGCCAGCCAGCGACAATGTTTCAATGCTGGCTTGTTGCTGCCATTGCACTTGGCTAGCCTGCAAATCAAGCTCAATATCCGGCTCTTTTAAGGCACCACGCAAATCAATCTCACCCATCAGCACACCTGAAAGATCCGGCACACTTTTGGCTAAATCGGTGAACTTTACATCGACATCCATTGCCCAACGCTTATCAAGCTTTCCTTTTGCAGTAAGCGAATTGGGGCCATGGGAAAGCGTCAGTCTGTCTGTGTTGAGATGAATGTCACCTTTGCCACTGCGGTCTGAAGCCTGCAAAGATCCCTCAACATTAAGCGGATAACCACGAAGCAGGCCATCGATATCAAGCAAAGGCAGCGAGACTTCCCAGCCACCACGTTCCGTGAGCATCCCTTTAGTGGAGAGCTTACCACTGAGATTGCCTTCTGCTTCTGGCCACTGTAAGCCCGGCTGAATGTTGTCGAGCTGAAAATCCGCTTGCCAATGTACCGGACCTTTCCAACTAGCAAAGACTTGGCCAGCCAGCGTGCCGCCCAAGGTTTCCAAGTCCAACTTCTCCAGCTCAATCCGCTCCAGTGAGCCTTTGCCTTTTAACGCAAAATCCAGCGCCGGAATCGCTTTCCCATCCAAATGAGATTGCAGAGCGAGTTGGTAATCTTGCAACTCACCTTTGGCGGTCAAACTCGCCACATCGACATGGTAATCAGCCTCACCGACAAACGGCCATTGCGTTTTGAGTTCACTTAAGTTGACATCAAAGGGCAAACGAACCAAAAGGGGTTGCAACGACGCAGAGAGACGAGCAGATACTGGCCCCGTCAACTCACTTTCAATCGCCAAATTCGCCACACTCTGCGCCGCCTTAAACACAATATTCTGACCTTTTAAGTCACCTTCTTTCAGATCTGCGTTCAACAGCAACGTTAAAGGGTAGTCACCTTTCAGCTCCACTTTCGCGCTGGCTTGCGCATCCACTTGAGGAATATCCAGTTCTAGCGTTTTTAGCTCTACCTGATGCTTAGCAGCACGGGCTTGCAGGCCTAAATGATTGAGCGTAAACGGCGTTGCTTGATGTAAGGTAAATCTTTCCAGATCAAATCGTTGCAATACGACTTGCAGTGGAATCCACACCTCAGGCAAAACAATGTCTTGCCGTGGCTGCGCGACTGGAAGCTCTTCTTCTTTTACTTCATTACTTGGTGCAAGCGTTAGATCCACATTTTTAAAATGGGTGGGAGAAATCACTAAGCGCTCACCTTGCATGGAAAGTGCGCTGCTAAACTCACCCCAAGAAACTTGATTGCCCAACACATCGAGCTTGAAGTCTGTGAGCGCTAAACGATGCAAAAAAATCGGCACTGGTGTGCTGATGCTTTTCAGTGGTTCACTGGGTTCTTCCACACTTTCCTCTGTGGCGGGCAACTCAGGCATCGAAAAAGTCAAACCGTCTAGGTCGATATCATTAATGCAGACTTTAGGCTCCAATAAGCACTGAAAATTCATCGCCAGTGTGAACTTCCTGACAGAGGCATCCACCTTAAGATTAGGGTCGTTAAACGTCACATCCCGCAAAGTAAACTTAGGGAAAAGAGAACCTTGCACTTGACCCACTTGTAACTGCGGCAACGCTTTTTCAGCAACCCAAATCGCAGAAGTCAGTCCTGGATGGGTAAATAGCACCATGCCAATCAACGCGATCAGCAACACCAACACCGCCATCACGCCCGCAGATAGCCATTTACTCCACTTAAACACCACTCTGATCATAGCTCAGGCCCCAAAGTGAAGTGGACACGAAATTCGTCTCCCGGCTCGGCATCTAACCCCCAAGCAAAGTCCAGTCGAATTGGGCCAACCGGAGAGCCCCAACGAACACCAATCCCGGCCCCAGTCTTCCAATCGGGCGTTTCATTAAATGCATCACCGTAATCGACAAAGGCTGCGGCCCACCAGTTACCGACAAGGCGATACTGATATTCGAGCGTACTGGTGGCGATGTACTTCGCACCGGTCAAAGCGCCACTTTCATCTTTCGGCGAAATGGACTCATAACCATAGCCACGCAAGTTGTTATCACCGCCAGCGAAAAAACGTAAAGAGGGAGAAAGTTTGTCAAACTCATCAGCAATATTGGCCCCTCCTTCCAATCTCGCGATGCCACGATGATTTTCCCCCAAACTGCGAATCCAAGTCGTACGCCCTTGAACACGCAGCACACTCGTTTCGGACAGTAAGTGATCATCACCGAATTCTAAGGTGATACTCTGTTTATCTCCCCAGCTTGGCATACTTCCTCCCCGCACTCGACTGCGAGAAAAAGAGATACCCGGCAGCACAAACTGTGCGACATCATCTTGCAAACCTTGCTCATAGTTTTCAATCAAATAGCGGACGAAGACGGTTCGATGCCAACGGTTGTCTAGTAACCAATGACGTTCGACTGCAAGGTTAGACTCCAAGCTCTTAGTGTCACGACTATCCACATTCTTCATCGCATATTGAATACGATAGTAATCGTGCAACACGTCTTCCAAAGGGATCTGATAGCCAGCGGTAATAGTTTGCTCAGGCTTTGAAATCAGTAAGCTGCTATCAAAACTGTGGCCCAGCTCATTCACCCAAGGTTTTTTCCACTTGAGCGTGCCACGAAACTCAACATCGGTTGCGTAACCAATACCCGTTTCAATTTGGTTCTTCGCTTGAGGAGCAAGGCTCACTTTCATCGGCAACACGCGTGATTCATCCAACAGGGTCAAATCGGGCTCGACAAACACAGACGAGAACCAATCGGTGTTCGACAGATTTTGGTTGTACTCGCCCACTTTGGCGACAAGGTAAGGATCACCGGCTTGATAGGGTTGAAGGGAACGTACTCGGTTGTCTTCAATTTGGCTGCCCGTCACTGTGGTTTCACCAAAGTGATAACGGATGCCGCTGGCATAGTGCAGGCGCACGAAAGCACGATTGAGATCGGCAGCGACCTCTAAGCGCGCTTCCGTAAAGTCACCCTTAAAGTACCCTTTTTGTAAGGCTAAGTTGCGAATGGAGGATTTCAACGCGTCGTAATCACCATGATTCAATACCGCCCCTTGTTTCACCGGTGACTTTTCTATCAACTGGATAAAATCTTTGTCAGTGCTCGCTTCACCATCGATTTTCACATCCATGGTATCAATAGTAACGGGGTCACCCAGGGTGATATGCGCAATCAATTCTTGTTGATCAGTGGAAATTTGATAGTCGATCGTGGCGTGATAATAGCCAAGCGCGTTCAATGCACTATTGATGATAACGTCTAAACGCGACTGAAAGCGGAGCGATGTGGAATAATCCTTTTCGTCGATAGCGCTCAAATGTGCTTCTATATTATCTTCAATGGCACCACTGACCCCTTCCAAAGTTAAAGAGATCTGTGGCTCCGCAAAAAGCTTACCGGACAAGATAAGACTGACGAATAGTGGTAATACTTTTTTTATCATGTTTTAGTAAGTACAAAACGTCGGCTGAGATCGAGGCGATGCGGGTGGAATATCGTTGGAAATCAACACAAGCTACCGATAGATAAGTTGCGTTAGGCTGACGCTCTAAACTATCCTGCATTACCAGCTGAGACTTAGCTTGCAAGATAGCACCCGACCCACAAAGGAACAACCAGATTCCTTTTTTTGTTCGGACTCATATCACAGATGATTAAAAGGGAAGAGACATGCTCAACAAACAGATTCTCATTGATGCCGCACAAGCACTCAAAGGGAGAGCGACACCAATGACGGTGGAAACGGTTCATTTTGTCAATGGCAGCGACATCACCGCCCCCATCGCAGCGGGACAAGAAGAAATTCTCCTCGGCATGGGTTGTTTTTGGGGTGCAGAACGCCTGTTTTGGCAACTTGAAGGGGTAGTTTCGACCTCGGTGGGTTACAGCGGCGGCTTCACAGTCAACCCCACTTACGAAGAAGTCTGCAGCGGACAAACTGGCCACACCGAAGTGGTCCGTGTGGTGTTTGATCCTCAAGTTTTGCCGTTAACACAACTTCTAGAGAAATTCTGGGAGCGCCATGATCCTACTCAAGGCATGAGACAAGGTAACGATTTAGGCACACAGTACCGCTCGGCGATTTACACCTTTAATGAACAACAGATGGCTATCGCTCTCGCATCCAAAGAAGCGTACCAAGCAGCGCTATCCGGTAATCAACTGGCAAACATCACCACCGACATTCAACCAGCAGGAGCCTACTACTATGCAGAAACCTACCATCAGCAGTATTTAGCCAAAAATCCCGATGGCTACTGCGGCCTTGGTGGTACAGGGGTCTGTTTCCCTACTGCTTAGAGCGCTGATAAAACGCCCATTTCAGCGATCGCTTTACTGCGATCGCTCGAAAGCTTCTACTCTAGATTAAAGATCGGCTTTGGCTCTCTTCGCTGATTATGCCGCTGCTAAAGAAAGTGCCGCGATTTCCGCATTCACTTCACGATAAACCGATATCTTTTTTGCGTTGTATGTATCGGGCAACAGTACTTTTCCATTATCGAACTCAAACTCCCCGATCCCATCAATAGAAAACGATCCTTTAAAAAGGGTTTTTACAAATCGAGCCACTTGACGTGGCCGATAGACAGCAAACTCGCGCAACATAAATAACCTCAACTTCCGTATCAGTCCAATGTGACATGGTGAATCCACGCCACTCCTGCCTTTCCCGGCAATGTCTTTTTTGTCTGAGCTGTGCAAGCAACGCTGTGCCAACTCACTTATTCATCATTAGTAGTATCTAATGGACCGATAAAGCATACATCAGAGTCGCCGACAGATAAACTCATCCTAAGTGTTTTTGTTAATAAAATGTTACTTTCAGTCAATTATTTATCTCTCACCCATATTATACTGGTGCCGTAAAGGATAAAATAACCCCCACTCAGGATACCCAGATAACGGGGAAAATAAGGAAAAAGAGATATGAAACAAAAGACTCTCCTCGCACTGGCTCTGCTAGGCGCTTCATTTAATACGGCGGCACACAATCTTTCCATCGGCACCAATGTTCCCAGCGTCAAAGTCGATGCTTACGGCGAAATCGTTCTTCAAGGTAAAGGCACCGCTTTCCAACCATGGGCATCGGCGCAAATGATGGGGAAAGTTCGCGTGATTCAAGCCATCGCTGGTCGCAGCAGTGCGAAAGAACTGAATGCCCCATTAATGCAGGCCATCACAGCGGCGCAATTTTCGGCGGATCACTACCAAACCACCACCATTATCAATCAAGACGACGCAATTTGGGGCACTGGGTCATTCGTAAAATCATCAGCACAAGAGAGTAAAATGGAGTTTCCATGGTCTTCCATGGTGTTGGATGAAAATGGCGTGGTCGCACAAAGTTGGCAACTAAACAAAGAAAGCTCTGCGATCATTGTGCAAGACAAGCAAGGCAAGGTGTTATTTGTGAAAGAAGGGGCACTTTCTGCTGATGAAATCACTCAAGTTCTTGAATTAATCAAAACTAACATTTAATTACTTCTTTTCATCAATAAAACCCATACACTCCATCGTGATGGGTTTTATTTTTGTACCCGGTTTTGACAAAAATAATCAACGTTTCGCTGTAATTTCTGTTATGTTATAACACTTTCTTACGTCTCAATCAGTTTATGCAACACGGTCTCACTACTTCCATGAACAAGCTGCACCACACTGCTCTATTTGCGGTGGTCTTAAGCTTATTCTTGAGTTTCGCCAGTATTGCACATGATTTTGACTTTAATGCAGAACATCACAACTCGCACCATTGCCAGTTGTTTGCCAATGCTCATCATGGTGTGAGCCCAGCGGTTATCACCATACCAATCGATCCACCAAGCTGGTTTGAAAGTACACCTCCATCCTTTGAAGCACCTGTCGCTATAGTTACAGCTTATCTTGCGCGCTCACCTCCGGTTACCGCACCTCAGTAGGGGAGCGTTTAAGCCTGTCACGACAATGCCTATTTACACACTTTCGAGCTTACGTGGGTATTGCAATATCACTTAGCGAACTTTCTCGTCCCAAACTGAGGCGCACTAAATAAATCTGTACAACAATCAATTTATTTACGATAAGGATTAGAACCATGCTTCGCAAAACTTCTCTCGCCATTGTGGTTGGACTAACGTTTTCTTCACTCGCTTTCGCACAAGAGGGCTTTCGTCAACATGATGCGCACGTCCACGGCCAAGTGGAGTTTAACGTGGCTCAAGACGGCCATGATCTACTGATTGAGATCACCGCGCCGGGAGCCGATGTCGTGGGGTTTGAGCACGCCCCAGAGAATCACGATCAAGAAACTCAGCTCAAAACAGCACTAGAGACCCTTTCTAAAGCCGAGTTGATCGTTCAACTGGATGGTGCGGCTAAATGTTCTATCGAAACGGTCTCGGTGAAGCACACTTTAGGTGGTGAAGAGCATCATGAACATGAAGAGCATGATGATCACAAACATCACGACGATCATAAACACCATGATGACCGCAAACATCATGACGATCACAAACACCATGATGACCACAAACACCATGATGACCACAAACACCATGACGACCACAAACATCATGACGACCATGACCACGATAGCCATGGCGCATTTACGGTGGAATACCAATATCACTGCGATAATCTGGCCGCGTTGACGTCACTGAAAACTGGTTGGTTTAGTCAGTTTTCTGCGACTCAAGCCATTCAAGCTAATGTGCTAACCGATAAGCTGCAAAACTCCGTCAAACTCTCAGCAACACAAACGACGATCTCGCTGAAGTAATAGAAGAGCAAGTGGGTAAGCCATCACTTACCCACAATTCCTCGCCACTGATAGGATAAACGTTATGGTGAACACCCCATCTGAAGTGATTGGTTTGAGTCACGTCTCTTTTACTTGGAAAGACGCCGCCAAACCGATCCTGCAGATCCCGCATTTTTCAGTTGCTCGTGGTGAGCATGTATTTATTAAAGGTCCAAGTGGCTGCGGGAAATCCACACTGCTGAGCTTGCTCACTGGCATCAACCAAGTTCAATCCGGTCAACTCACCATCTTAGGGACAGAGTTAGCCAAATTATCACCCAGTCAAAGAGACCGATTTCGAGCAGACAATATTGGCTACATTTTTCAGCAGTTTAACTTATTGCCCTACCTCAATGTGTTGGAAAACGTATTGCTGCCTTGCCAGTTTTCCAAGACGCGTGCAAACAATGTCGCTGGGGACGCACAACAAAAAGCGGCGCAACTCTTAAACCGACTTCACCTGCCTAAGTCTTTGCATTTCAAAGCGGTCAGTGAACTCAGCATCGGCCAGCAACAACGCGTTGCCGCTGCTCGCGCATTAATTGGCTCACCTGCCTTAGTCATCGCTGACGAGCCCACTTCAGCACTCGATTTTGATAACCGCAGTGCGTTTATCGAGCTATTAATGGAGCAAGCAAACGAGGTGAATGCCACCTTAGTATTTGTCAGCCACGATCCAACGCTAGAGCGTTTGTTTGACCGCACCATTGATTTACGCCAGTTAAACCAAGCAGGAGATCAGCAATGAGTGCGACTTTTACCTTAGCGTGGAAAAGTTTATGCAACCGCAAAGCCACCGCAGTTCTCACCATCATGACGGTCGCCATCTCCGTCATTCTTTTGATGGGCGTTGAACGCATTCGTACCCAAGCGAAAGAGAGCTTTGCCAATACCATTTCTGGTACCGATCTGATCGTTGGCGGTCGCTCCGGCCAGGTCAATCTGCTGCTCTATTCTGTTTTTCGCATCGGCAATGCCACCAACAATATTGATTGGAAAAGTTACCAAGAGTTTGCTCATCATCGTGCTGTCGCATGGGCAATTCCAATTGCGCTTGGGGATTCACACAAAGGCTTCCGTGTGATGGGCACCAATCATAGCTACTTTGAACACTATAAATATGGCAGTAAGCAACCACTTACTTTTTCACAAGGTCATGAGTTTCATGGCTTATTTGAAACCGTATTAGGGGCGGATGTTGCCAAGCAACTGGGCTACCGTATCGGTAGCGAAATCATTATCGCTCATGGCATTAGCGATGTCGGCTTCAGCCGCCACGACAACCTTCCTTTTAAAGTCGTCGGCATTCTTGCTCCGACAGGAACGCCCGTCGATAAAACCGTGCATGTTTCTCTGGAAGCCATTGAAGCCATTCATGTGGGTTGGGAGTCGGGTGCGCGCATGGGCCCATCGCCAGACGCATCGCAACTGGAACAGAAAGCATTTCAACCGAAGCAGATCACCGCCATGATGCTGGGTTTGAAATCACGCATTCAGACCTTTGCGCTGCAACGTGAGATCAACACCTACAATCAAGAACCGCTTAGCGCCATCATGCCCGGCGTTGCTCTGCACGAACTTTGGGGCATGATGTCCGTGGCAGAACAGGCTCTCATGGCCGTCTCGGTATTTGTGGTGATCGCCGGCTTACTTGGCATGCTGAGTAGCCTGCTGACCAGCTTACAAGAACGACGTCGGGAGATGGCTATCCTACGAGCGATGGGCGCTCGTCCTCGTCATGTTTTCGCCCTGCTGATCAGCGAAGCGAGTTTACTCACTTTTGCAGGTATCGCACTGGGTGTTGCCGGGGTTTACGCGCTGTTGAGTGTTGCCCAACCCATTATTCAACAACAATATGGCATTAACATCACCATGACGGCTATTTCACCCCATGAATGGATGTTACTCGCCTTTGTCCAAATTGCAGGAATTTTGATCGGTTTCATTCCTGCTATTCGAGCCTATAAACAATCACTGAGTGATGGAATGACCATAAGGATTTAACGTGATGAAAGGTAAAATAACTCTGCTTTTAGCCGTGATTTTTGCAGCTTGGCTCCCCGTGCAGGTGCTAGCAAACGAAGTCACTACGCTAGATTGGATTGACTTGGTACCTGAGCAAGAACGCAAAATGTTTGATAGCGTTGGCATGCCAGCCGCTGACCATTCAGGGACTGCTGCCGCACAATCAAAAGTGGGCGGCGTAAGACCTGAGCTAAACAACACCAAAGTAAAAATTCCAGGCTTTGTGATCCCTCTGGAAGGTGATGCAAACAAGGTCACCGAGTTTCTTCTTGTACCTTACTTTGGCGCTTGTATTCACGTACCACCGCCACCGCCGAACCAAATTATCTATGTTAAATTTCCAAAAGGGGCGCCAGTACAAGAGCTGTGGGACGTGATCTACTTGGTAGGGACATTAAAAACAGAAACCGTCAATCATGAATTGGCTGAAACAGCATACGTGATTGAAGGTGATGCGATTGAACCTTACGATGACATGTAACTAGATTAACATTTGTATGACCTGTCAATCATTCTGCATTACGCAATAAATTTAGATAAATAAATTAGTGTTGCCACATAAACCGCCAAAAGCAGAGCGATTGACAGGTGTTTTTTCAGCTTATTCTCTCCGAAATACTTCATAGTTCCCTCACAAAAGACGGCAACAATTTTAACAAGTTATTATCATTTTGTCATAGCTTATTGTGTGGCGTTTTACGATTTTCTCCGAGGACAAAGTAAGATCACACGAGTGAAGCCGAGAGTGTGAGGCGTAAATCTTGCAGTCCCCTTCCGATAAAAGGTACATTGAGACCTATGTGTAATGAATAACGCGAAGGATATGGGCATGGCGGACAGCAGACCTCCCGTGGTGATTGATGTAGAACCTGAAACGAAAAACCAAAGTTTTCAGGAGAAAAAATCCAGCTATATCAAAGACAGCGCTAGCCGCATTCAAACCATTGCCCAAACTTACGGTCTCGATGCGTTGCTGCAAAAAGATCCCCCAGCAAAAACCGCTTTAGAGCGGGCCGTTTTTTGTGAACAAAAGCGTAAAGAGCAGCGCCAGCAAAACTTGGAACAGATTCTGAAGCTGGCACACCTCTCATGCAAAGATGAAACCGCTGGTGATCCAGACCAAGATTGGCTCTATCGTTTCTTCGATATGGCACAAGAGATCCACAATGCCGCCATGCAGAAACTCTGGGCACAGGTGCTCAAGCGCGAAGTGACCAATCCTGGTTCGACCTCAATGAAAGCCCTCAAGGTATTGCAGGACATGACGCCGAAAGAAGCCCATACGTTACAGCGAGCCGCTTCCTTAGCGTGCAGCTTTGGTGGAGATGCCAGTCGAAAACTGCTGATCGGTTATCGCGCTCAAGGAGGGTTATTCAGCTTTGGTAAACGCGATACCACAACCAACATCAACATTGGCAGCTTTCAACTGCCATTTTCCAGCTTGTTGGTGTTGATTGAACTGGGTTTGCTGCATGGTACCGAATTGGAATCGGGCGAAATTGACCAACAAACACCCTTAATGTTGACTTATCAAGGGCGAAATCTACAGCTAAATGCGCAGTCAAAAGGGGTGCGTCTGCTCTATTACCGCTTTACCCCAACAGGCAATGAACTGTGTAAATTACTTGGCAACAAACCACACAGCCAGTATTACGATCAGCTGGTCGCTCTACTTAATCAGAAGTTCACCGTACAAAGTGACGTACAAAGCTCCGTCCATCACACCGTTTAGCGCTCTCTAACCGTAACATTCTCGCCATAAAAAACGACCGCAGTGAGCGGTCGTTTTCAATTCGGCTTAGTCTATCCATAGGTTTCAATCTAGCGCGGTGAAATCACCCCACGTTGGCTGAGCGCTTCTATCAGTTGATCCACCAGCTGTTCGATGTTTTTCTCACCGGCAGGTAAATCAATTTCAGGGTTCAGCGGCACCTCATACTCAGAATCAATCCCAGTAAAGTTACGAATCTCCCCTGCTCGTGCTTTCTTGTATAAGCCTTTCGGATCCCGTTGTTCACAGACCTCCAAGGAAGTGTTGACAAACACTTCGATGAACTCACCATCTGGCAAGAGATCTCGCACCAATTGTCGCTCTGCACGATGCGGAGAAATAAAAGCGGTCAGGACAATCAAACCCGCATCCGCCATTAACTTAGCCAGTTCACCAATCCGACGGATATTTTCACGACGATCTTGCGTCGAAAACCCCAAATCGCTGCACAAACCGTGACGCACGTTATCACCATCAAGCAAATAGGTATGAAAACCTTGCTCCGCAAGACGATTTTCCAACGCTCCGGCCACCGTAGATTTGCCTGCGCCTGAGAGTCCGGTAAACCATAATACGGCCGGCTTTTGCTGTTTTAATTTGGCGCGCTGTTCCTTAGTCACAGCATGTTGATGCCAAACTACATTTTCATCTTTTTGCGCGATAACGCTGCTCATAGAAAATCCTTTTTAAAACGGGAAGAAAACCGGAATCAACGTCAGCACTAGCGCGGAATAGACCAGTGAGATGGGTACGCCAATTTTCAAATAATCCAACAAACGATAGTTGCCTACGCTATAAACCAACAAGTTCGTTTGGTAACCATAAGGAGAGATAAAACTCGCACTCGCACCAAACAGCACCGCCATGATAAAAGGCATTGGATCAACGCCATAGCCTAGCGCCATACTGTAGCCCAAGGGAAAAGCGAGGGCAGCGGCAGCGTTGTTGGTCACTAACTCAGTCAGTATTAAGGTCATCACATAGGTAGCGACGAGCGCGCCAAACACTCCCCAACCATTGAACGCCTCAATGAACATCCCTCCCATACGCTCAGAAAAACCCGAGCTGATCATCAGCTGCGCAATGGATAGCGCCGAGCCAACAATCACCACAATATCAATCGGAAAGCGTCTTCTTAGCTCATTCAGTTGCACGATGCCAAACACCACCAACGCCAATAGATAGGCGGCTAACCCTTTGATGATAGGCACTAAACCCACCAATGCAGCAACAATCACCGCCGCGAAGCCGAGCAACACCAGTGCCGATTTGTGACTGTCCAAACGCGCGCTAGAGTCTAAATCGTTCATCAACACAAACTCTTTGCGGTGCGCTTGGCGCTCTGCTTCAAAGCGTTTTCCTGGAACGACCACCAAGGTATCCCCCGCAGCCAAGGTGATATTGCCTAAACCACCTTCTAAACGCTCATGACCACGGCGAATTGCCACCACGACCGCATCAAAACGGTCACGGAAACGGCTCGATTTTAGCGTTTTATTGCAGAAGGTTGCGGAGGAGCTCACCACGACTTCGACAAAGTTCTGGCCATTAAGATGCTGCTGGCCAAACAGAGTAAGCCCCTGAATCTCTTGCAATGTCGACACACTGTCCACCTCGCCACAAAACAGCAGTCTGTCTTTCGCTTGCAGAACAAAATCTGGGCCAACCGATGATACCGTTTGCCCATCCCGAATCACTTCGGCCAAAAACAGCTTACGTAAAGCACGCAGGTTATTTTCAGTGACGCTGCGCCCAACTAAAGGCGAACCAGGTTCGACCCTCGCTTCGAGAAAATAGGGTAAATCATCTTGGCCTTGCTCATCATAATCGGGCAACAAATAACTCAATGGGATCAGCACTAATACCCCACCAAGCACCACCGCCAATCCGATTAAGGTGGGGGTGAAGAAATTGAGGCTTGGCAAGCCGGCATCTTCGACAAAGCTATTGATGATCAAGTTGGTTGATGTACCAATCAGCGTTAGCGTGCCACCAAAAATAGCGGCATAAGATAGTGGAATCAACAACTTAGATGGAGAGTGTTGTCGGTTGCGCTTAATCGCGCCAATCAACGACACGACCACTGCGGTGTTGTTGGTAAACGAGGAGAGAAAGGCGGTGGAAAAGCCTAACTTGGCAATCACCGTCACTAAACTTCCTTCTGAAATACTGCGACTCACCCAACTGATGAGACGCGTTTTTTCCAATGCCGTTGACGCTAAGATCAACAAAACCAATGTTAATAGGGATGAGTTAGTGAAATTGGCCGCAATGGTGGTTAAATCACTTAACCCCGCCATAAAGGCCGCAAACGCTGCGCCTGCAAAAATGTAGCTTGGCTTTATTTTTGTGACGAGCAAACAAGTGATGATGCCCAGCAACACCGCCAATACAAATCCTTGCTCCCACATACTACATCCCCATAAAGGGAGAGTGTGTCTCTCCCATGACTACAATTGATTTCTGATTATTTCACTGACTTGTGCGCAGTGCTTACTTCAGCAACTGGCTCAAATCCTTCGCATCCCAATGAGGGAAGTGTTTACGAATCAGAGCATTGAGTTCAATTTCAAATGCCGAGTAATCGCCAACGGCTTTCTGCACTTCCACCAAGCTCTCACTCACCATGCCCGCGCCTACCGTAACGTTGGTAAGACGGTCGATAATGATGAAACCACCCGTGTCGGCACAATCTTGGTAGTTATCGAGGGCAATCGACTCGTTCAACGTCCATTCACACAAACCAATACCGTTGAGCGGAAGCTCTGCCGCACTGTGCGTTGACAGGTTGTTGATGTCATATTGATGATGAATGTGCTCAACACGGCCAATGGTTTTCTTACCAGCGATCTTGATATCGTAATCACGCCCTGGCTGAAGTGGCTGCTCAGTCATCCACACCACATCGGCGGCGAAGTGGTTAGTCAGCTCAACGTCTGTTCCTTGATGAACAATCAAATCACCGCGGCTGATGTCGATTTCATCGGCTAACGTGAGCGTTACGGCCAAACCCGCTTGTGCTTGTTCAAGGTCACCATCAAAAGTGACGATGCGCGCAACGGTTGAACTCTTACCCGATGGCAACGCGGTAATGCGATCGCCCACTTGGACCACTCCGGACGAAATGGTGCCAGCAAAACCACGGAAATCGAGGTTCGGACGATTAACGTATTGAACAGGGAAACGGAACTCACCCGCTTCTTTCTCTTTTACTACGTCCACCGATTCCAAAATTTCCAGTAGTGTCGGGCCTTGGTACCAAGCCATTTGCTGGCTTAGTTCAACCACGTTGTCGCCTTCCAGAGCAGAGATTGGGATAATTTGAATATCCGTTTCACCACGAAGATTCTTAGAAAACGCTTGGTATTCGGCTTTAATCTCTTCAAAACGCTGTTGAGAGAATTCCACCAAGTCCATTTTGTTCACCGCCACCACAAAGTGTTTCAGGCCAAGCAAGTTGGAGATAAACGAGTGGCGACGTGTTTGATCCAACACCCCTTTACGAGCATCGATCAAAATAACCGCAAGATCACAGGTCGAAGCACCAGTTGCCATGTTACGCGTGTACTGCTCATGCCCCGGAGTGTCGGCGATAATGAACTTACGCTTCTGGGTTGAAAAGTAACGGTAAGCCACATCGATGGTGATGCCTTGCTCACGCTCCGCTTGTAGACCATCGACCAACAACGCCAAGTCTGGACGGCTGCCGGTGGTACCGACGCGCTGGCTATCGTTATGCACAGCGGCCAATTGATCTTCATAAATCTGTTTTGAGTCGTGAAGCAAACGACCAATCAGGGTACTTTTACCATCATCTACTGAACCACAGGTGAGGAATCTAAGTAGTGATTTGTGTTGATGTTGATTTAGGTAACCTTCAATACCTAACTCAGCGAGCTGAGCTTGAACTGCACTATTCATATTCTTTCCTTAGATCCTTAGAAATAACCCTGACGTTTTTTCAGTTCCATCGAGCCCGATTGATCGTGGTCGATGGCTCGTCCTTGACGTTCACTGGAAGTCGCGACCAGCATCTCTTCAATGATACCTGTCAGCGTATTCGCTTCTGACTCGATCGCGCCGGTCAGTGGGTAACAACCGAGGGTACGGAAACGTACGCTTTTCTCTTCAACCACTTCACCCTCTTTGAGTTTCATACGGTCATCATCCACCATGATCAGCATGCCATCACGCTCAACCACCGGACGTTTTGCCGCAAGATACAGCGGTACAATCTCAATGTTCTCTAGGTAGATGTATTGCCAAATATCCAATTCGGTCCAGTTCGACAGCGGGAACACGCGGATACTTTCGCCTTTATTTACTTGACCGTTATAGGTTTTCCACAACTCAGGGCGCTGATTCTTCGGATCCCAAGTGTGGTTTTTGTCGCGGAACGAGTAGACACGCTCTTTCGCTCGTGACTTCTCTTCATCACGACGAGCCCCACCAAAAGCAGCATCAAAACCATACTTGTTCAATGCTTGCTTGAGACCTTGTGTTTTCATGATGTCGGTATGCTTAGAAGAACCATGGTCGAACGGGTTAATGCCCATTGCGAGACCTTCGGGGTTTTTGTGCACCAACAACTCAAAACCATACTTTTGTGCGGTACGGTCACGAAACTCGATCATTTCGCGGAACTTCCAATCGGTATCCACGTGTAATAGTGGGAAAGGAATTTTTCCAGGATAGAAGGCTTTGCGTGCTAGGTGCAGCATGACCGAAGAGTCTTTGCCGATTGAGTACATCATTACAGGATTGTCGAACTCAGCAGCCACTTCACGGATAATGTGAATGCTTTCAGCTTCCAGCTGCTTCAAGTGAGTCAGGCGTTGTTGATCCATAGTTATTTCCTTTTTAAACCGGTTGGTTTATACGTATCCCTAAATCTTTGGTAACGATTACATTGAGTTGGCAATAGCACTATTGATGCTTCGACTACCAGATAAGAACCAATCTAATTTCTGAGACAACTGCACTACTTCACCAATCACGATCAGTGCAGGAGCCTCGGCTTGCTTGGCCAAATCAGCCAACTCGGCTAACTGACCTTTGAATACTTTCTGCGATAACTGCGTACCACGTTCGATGATCGCAATTGGCGTGTGAGGAGCACGACCATGCTTGATCAGTTGTTCTTGGATGTAGTTGGACTTCATCAACCCCATGTAGATCACCAGTGTTTGCTGACCTCGCGCCAGAGTCGACCAATCCATTTGATCGCTTTCCGCTTTGAGATGCCCTGTAATAAACATAGCGGACTGCGCGTAATCTCGGTGGGTCAGTGGAATGCCTGCGTAGGCAGTGGCACCAGCGGCGGCGGTGATCCCCGGCACCACTTGGAAATTGATCCCCGCATCGGCCAGCACTTCGAGTTCTTCGCCACCGCGGCCAAAGACAAAAGGATCGCCACCTTTGATGCGTACCACTTTGTGGCCTTGTTTGGCAAAGTCGACCAATAGCTGGTTGGTTTTTTCTTGCGGCACACTATGATGGCCAGCACGTTTACCCACACACACCAGAATCGTCTCACTCGGCACCAAAGCCATGATTTCTTCGGAAACAAGGTAGTCATACAACACCACATCGGCTTGCTGCAGATAGTTAAGCGCTTTTAATGTGAGTAACTCTGGATCACCTGGCCCCGCACCCACTAAGGCAACTTCACCCGCTTTTAGTTGACTATGGCCATAACGATTTGCCACCGAATTGCTCGCCACAGTACTTGGGCGCTTAAAAGGGAAAACCGTTGCTGTGTCCTTTTTTGCCATGGTCATCTTTCCATCGAACCTATTGATGTGTGCATTATGGCGAGCTCTTCATATTACCTGAAATTCTAAAATTTCATTTTTTATTCAAAAAACTGCTAAGGAACGATTACTCATTAGTCGACATTGTTGAAAAAATCGGCATCAGATGAGATCCAGCAAGCACTACACGCTAAAGTAATTGCTCAAAATCACAATTCAACATGCTGTTCAATATGGGTTTCATAATTATTTGTTACATTAATCACCGTTATTTCCGCAAACCTCTTTTTGGAGCAAACGATGAAACTGGCAGTGAAACCCCTATCTCTCGCTGTGTTGACCAGTATGTTAGTGATGGCTGGACCAGCAATGGCAGAGACCATCAAATTACGTATCGTCGAAACCACAGACATCCATACCAATGTTATGGACTACGACTACTACAAAGACAAACCGTCACAACAAATTGGTCTGACACGCGCAGCAACTTTGGTAAAACAAGCTCGTGGCGAAGTGGTCAACAGCGTGTTGGTTGATAATGGTGATTTGATTCAAGGCAGTCCAATGGGTGACTATATGGCTGCAAAGGGCATTGAAGTCGGTGAGGTTCATCCTGTTTACAAAGCGATGAATCAATTGAACTATGATGTCGGTAACATCGGAAACCATGAGTTTAACTACGGTTTAGAATTCTTAGCAGAAACGATTAACGACGCAGATTTCCCGTATGTCAGCGCCAACGTGTTTGATAAGAAAACGGGCAAGCACTACTTCAAACCATACCTTATCAAGGAACATGTGTTCAAAGATGTCAACGGCGTAGAACACACTATCAAAGTGGGTTACATTGGTTTTGTTCCACCTCAAATCATGGTTTGGGACAAGAAAAACCTAGAAGGCAAGGTCTTCGCCAGAGATATTCGTGAAACCGCTGAAGAGCTGGTTCCACAGATGAAAAAAGAGGGTGCTGATGTCATCGTCGCTATCCCGCATTCCGGTGTTTCATCCGATCCATACAAAATTGGTGCTGAAAACTCGGTGTACTATCTCTCAGAAGTGGACGGCATTGATGCAATTGCGTTTGGCCACTCCCACGCCGTGTTCCCAGGCAAAGGCTTTGACAACATCCAAGGTGTCGATAATCAAGCAGGCACCATCAATGGTGTTGCTGCGGTAATGCCAGGCCGCTGGGGTAGCCATGTCGGTATTATTGACTTAGAGCTGCAGCAAAAAGAAGGTAAATGGACGGTTGTTAAAGGACAAACCGAAGCGCGCCCAATTTTCGACAAAGCGACCAAGCAACCCCTAGTCGATGCCGATCCTACGATGGTAAAAGCACTGGAAGCGGATCACAAAGGCACTCGTGAGTTCGTTAACCAACCTATCGGTAAGGCGAATGACGTGATGTACAGCTTCCTCGCCTTGGTTCAAGACGACCCAACCGTGCAAATTGTTAACTTGGCGCAAAAAGACTACGTAGAGCGTTTTATCCAAGGCGATCCCGATCTCGCAGGTCTCCCAGTTCTTTCTGCCGCAGCCCCCTTTAAAGCCGGTGGTCGCAAAAACGATCCGGCCAACTTTACTGAGGTAGAATCTGGTCAGCTCACCTTCCGTAACGCGGCGGATTTGTACCTCTATCCGAATACACTGGTGACGATGAAAGTCACTGGTCACGAAGTGAAAGAGTGGCTTGAATGCAGCGCGGGTCAATTCAAACAAATCGACGTAAACAGCACCGCACCTCAATCCCTGATCGATTGGGATGGCTTCCGCACTTACAACTTTGATGTGATCGATGGCGTTAACTACCAGATCGACATCACTAAGCCTGCGAAATACGATGGTGATTGTAAGGTGATCAACCCAGACGCACAGCGTGTAATAGGCTTAACGTACCAAGGCAAGCCGATCGATGTGAAGCAAACGTTCATTATTGCAACCAACAACTACCGTGCTTATAGCAACAAGTTCCCTGGCACTGGCTCAGAGTTTGTCGCATTCGATTCTCCAGATGAAAACCGCACCGTGGTGGCAAACTACATTTCTCGCGTTAGCCAAGAGAAAGGCGAAGTGACACCAAGTGCTGACAATAACTGGACTTTCGCACCAATTAAGTCGGACAAAGCGCTTGATATTCGTTTTGAAACCTCACCAAGTGAAAAAGCGGCGCAGTTCATCAAGGACAAAGGTGTATATCCAATGAAACAAGTGGCGACCGACGACGTTGGTTTCGCGGTTTACCAAGTCGATCTGCAAAAATAACTTTTCTGATGAAGAGATATCTTTAAACTCAAACCGTTGTCATAAGGCAACGGTTTTTTTATGGGAGCGATATGGATACTCGTTTTACACAACACTTAGCCACACTGAACTTAACCCCCAGTGATATTGCGATGATCAGTGAGCACGCCAAAGAGCTACAACTCCCTACTCGCCATATCCTTACTCACCAAGGTGAGCAGCCACAACAGATCTATTTTCTGCTCGATGGACTTTGCCAGGCCTGTTATCTCACCGAAGAAGGTAAGGAATTTAGCAAAGAGTTCTATTGGGAAGTGGATTGGATGATCGACTTTGAAAGCCTCATTTCACAACAAGCCAGCCCTTTTCTGCTTGAGACGCTCTCTCCGGTTCATTTACTGACTTTCCCAATCGAGGTTTTTAAACAGTGGCGAGAAACCCATCATCCGCTTTACGTAAAGCTGTTGGAAACACAACTGCTGTATAAAGAGCGGAAAGAACGCTTTTTACTGCTGTATACACCGGAGCAAAAATACCAGCTATTTAAAGATTCTTTCCCAACCTTGTTAGAGAGATTAAGTGATAAACAAATTGCCGCGTATTTAGGCATCACACCGGTCAGCTTGAGTAGGATAAAAAATCGTTATTGCAAAGGGCAATCTTAACTTATGTTAATGGCAAACGAGCGACACAAGCCGTACATTCCACTAATCAATGGCGTAAGGAACAATAACGATGACCCAATGGCAACTCCTGCCTTTTTCACAGCTTTCCACTCAGCAGCTCTATGAACTTCTCAAACTGCGTGTTGACGTTTTTGTTGTTGAGCAAAACTGCCCTTATCCAGAATTGGATGGGCACGATACGAAACCCGGAGTACAGCACTTACTCGGTTACCAAAATAGTCAGCTTGTCGCGTGCAGTCGTCTGTTGCCTGCGGGCACTACGTACGAGAATGTCTCCATTGGTCGAGTCGCTACGCTTAAATCTGCGCGCGGCGAAGGATTAGGACATCAGCTACTAAACCAAGCCTTGACGCACTGTGAGCAGCTTTGGCCTGGGGCCGCCATTGAAATTGGAGCCCAGCAACACTTAGAAGGTTTCTATCAACACCATGGTTTTCAAACTACATCAGAGATGTACTTAGAAGATGGCATACCTCATGTCGATATGAAAAAGCACGCGAGATGACAACGCCTCAAGTCGCTATTGCTCTGCTGGTTTTGGGTAATCTATTCGCCACCCTTTCTGACGTGGCGGTGAAACTGCTCGACGGTGGCATTTCACCCTTTCAATACATGTTTTTACGCCAGCTGTGCTCACTTCTCATATTGACTCCTTTTTGGTTAACACAAGGCCGCGAGCTACGCTCATTATCACAACCTAAGGTGACTCTAACTCGCGCACACCTGATTTTAGTTGGTAGCGGTTGCATGATGGTATCAATCACCTATTTACCACTCGCCACGGCCAACGCCATTTTCTACGCAGCACCGCTACTCATGTTGCCACTCTCGGTCTGGCTATTAAAAGAGCGCCCTTCTTTAGGCAAAATCATCGCAACCACTATCGGCTTTATTGGTGTTTTGATTGTGTTGAGACCATCACATTTCCATTGGGCCGCCTTGTGTGCTTTGGGTACCGCGGCAACATTAGCTCTGTTCAATATCTTGGTAAGAAAGCTACCAGCGCAACAATCGGTAGTGACAACATTGTGGTGGACCACGCTCTTTTCCCTACCTGTGGCAGCATTGCTGGCGGCCTTTTTCTGGCAACCCATCCAGTTAGATCACGTTCTATACGTTGCTATTAGCGCACTGTGCATTCTTGGTTATAACGGGTTAGCCGTGGCGGCCTATCGGAAAGCACCCGCAGGCCAAATCGCGCTTTCGGAGTACTCTGGATTGATCTTCGTGACGGTGATTGGCGTCGTATGGTTCAGTGAAATACCGGACACCTTCACTTGGCTGGGCATTCTTTTGATCATATTGCCTTTAATGCCTATCCAGCATCTAAGATTGAGAAAGAAACATCGAGCAAAAGAGACCATCCGTGACAGCAACTCCTCGTACGAGGAATGAAAGAATAAGGCACACTCAGTGTGCCCTATTTCTCAGTAACTAAACGTCAACTTGGCAAAGCTAATCGTTACTTGCTACGGCCAAAGCCACCATCAGAAAGACGGAAGAACATGACCGAAGTGGCGCCTTTCTCAAGCTGCAAAATATCCAGTTGCCCAGCATCATTGAGCTTAAATCGCACCAACTGACCTTGTTTAATTTGACTCAAAGGCTTGTCATCCCCTTCGATCCTCACCAAGGCATTGAGGTCTGACATAGCAAGTTGGTTGTTACGAAATACTTGCGACAAAGTGTCCCCATCGCGTACCAGATACTCCTTCCAAGCGACTGATTTTAAGCTTTTTTGCTCTTGTGTGCGTTGCTCACTCAAGCCCGTGGTATCGATATCTAACGATACACGTTGTGGTGCCTTCGTCACCAGCTCTTGTTGTTTAGGCTCACTTGCTGGCCAAACCAATAAAATCAACAATATCGGCACCAGAACATAAAGTGCACGCTGATGGAGACGTGGCAACCTCTGCCAGAGCTGGCGTGTAGCCATGAGTTTGGCTTTTGCATCAAAATTAGCGACACGCTGTTTTATCAGCGCAATATAATCAACCTGCGCTTTTTTCTTTTTACGTCGATTCATGCTAGTGCTTCCTCAAACCCTTTGCACTTAAGTATAAAAATACAAATCAGCTGAGTATAGTGCTTTGCTGCAAGTGTTAGTCATTCCCAAGTAAAAATGGTTTAAAAGCGTGAACAAAAACAAACACCCGGGTTCTCTTAAGGCCTTTTGATGAGAGATGAAACGTTTAAACATCGGGCTGAAACTGTTATCCTTTCGCCTTTATTCGTTCAATAAGAGTGACTTTTATGTCTGACATTAAATTTGAAACCGTAGAAGAGAAAGCAAGCTACGGTATCGGCCTACAAATGGGCCAGCAGCTAGCAGGTTCAGGTCTAGATGGCCTAAACGTTGCTGCCATCGCTGCGGGTATCGCAACATCTCTAACTGGCGACATGCCAGCGGTAGAAGTAGACGAAATCAACAAAGCACTACATGAGCTGTACACTCGCGCAGAATCTGCTCGTGCAGAAGCGGCAAAAGCGGCAGCGGCTGACGGCGAAGCCTTCCTAAAAGACAACGCGCTTCGTTCAGAAGTCACGGTTCTTGAATCTGGCCTTCAATACGAAATCATTACTGAAGGTAATGGTGAAATCCCAACTTCAGACAAAACTGTACGTGTTCACTACCACGGTGAACTGGTTGATGGGACGGTATTCGATAGCTCAGTATCACGTGGTCAACCAGCGCAATTCCCAGTAACAGGCGTGATTAAAGGTTGGGTTGAAGCACTACAACTGATGCCTGTAGGCTCTAAATGGAAACTCTACATCCCACACGATCTTGCTTACGGTGAGCGTGGTGCGGGTGCATCTATCCCTCCATTTGCAGCACTTGTATTTGAAGTAGAACTGCTAGATATCGTTTAAGCAGTAATTTCTATACGGATTGCAAAAGCTGACTTCGGTCGGCTTTTTTTATATGCGAGGTGCGAGGTGCGAGGTGCGAGGTGCGAGGTGCGAGGTGCGGAATTTTTGCCAACCTTACATGGTTGTGTCAACAAAAAAGCCGAGCTAATGCTCGGCTTTTCCGTTCTTACGAACCTGATTACTCAGCAGCAGCTTCTTCTGCAGCTGGGCGATCTACAAGCTCAATGTAAGCCATTGGAGCTTTATCACCAGCACGGAAGCCAGCTTTTAGGATACGAGTGTAACCGCCCTGACGAGCAGCAAAACGTGGACCTAGTTCGTTAAATAGCTTTGCAACTACTTCGTTGTCACGAGTACGTGCAAACGCAAGACGACGGTTAGCAACACTGTCAGTCTTAGCTAGTGTAATCAAAGGCTCAACTACGCGACGTAGCTCTTTAGCTTTTGGCAATGTAGTCTTGATAACTTCATGACGTACAAGAGAGCTAGCCATGTTGCTGAACATCGCTTTGCGATGTGAGCTGTTGCGGTTGAGTTGACGACCACTCTTACGATGGCGCATGACCTAATCCTTCTAACTAGTATCGATTAATCTTCAGCGATTGATGCAGGTGGCCAGTTTTCTAGGCGCATGCCCAGAGACAAACCACGTGACGCAAGTACGTCTTTAATCTCTGTAAGAGATTTCTTACCAAGGTTTGGAGTTTTAAGTAGCTCAACCTCAGTACGTTGTACTAGATCACCGATGTAGTGAATCGCTTCTGCTTTCAAACAGTTGGCAGAGCGAACTGTTAGTTCAAGATCGTCTACAGGACGCAGTAGGATCGGATCGAATTCTGGCTTCTCTTCCTTCTCCTCAGGTACACGTACATCACGAAGATCTACGAACGCATCCAATTGTTCAGCAAGAATAGTTGCTGCACGACGGATTGCTTCCTCAGGCTCAAGAGTACCGTTCGTTTCCATATCGATAACAAGCTTGTCTAAGTCAGTGCGCTGTTCTACACGAGCTGCTTCTACAGCGTAGGCAATTTTGTCTACAGGGCTGTAAGTAGCGTCTACTAGTAGGCGACCGATTGGACGCTCATCTTCTTCAGTATGGATACGAGCAGAAGCTGGAACATAACCACGACCACGTTCTACTTTGATGCGCATTGCGATCTCTGCGTTGTCATCCGTTAGATGACAAATAACGTGTTCAGGGTTAGCGATCTCTACATCACCGTCATGGGTGATGTCACCTGCAACCACAGGGCCCGAGCCTGATTTGTTCAGTGTAATGAACACTTCATCTTTGCCTTCGGCAACACGTACAGCCAAACCCTTAAGGTTTAGTAGGATTTCAAGAATATCTTCTTGAACGCCTTCTTTCGTACTGTACTCATGAAGAACGCCTTCAATTTCTACTTCTGTCACAGCACAACCTGGCATAGAAGATAGAAGAATACGGCGTAGTGCATTACCTAGAGTATGGCCGAAACCACGCTCCAATGGCTCAAGAGTTACTTTTGCGTGAGTCGAGCTGATCTGTTCGATGTCAACTAGACGTGGCTTAAGAAATTCTGTTACAGAACCCTGCATTGTGTCCTCTCTTTAGTTTAACCTTACTTAGAGTAAAGCTCGACGATCAATTGTTCGTTGATGTCAGCTGATAGATCTGAACGTTCAGGCATACGCTTGAATGTACCTTCCATCTTGCCACCATCGACTTCAATCCAAGTTGGTTTTTCACGTTGTTCAGCAACTTCTAGAGCTGCTTTAATACGAGATTGCTGTTTAGCTTTCTCGCGAATAGAAACAACGTCGTTAGCCGCTACTTTGAAAGAAGGAACGTTTACAACTTTACCGTTTACTAGGATAGCTTTGTGGCTAACTAGCTGACGTGCTTCTGCGCGAGTTGCACCAAAGCCCATGCGGTAAACTACGTTATCAAGACGACCTTCAAGAAGCTGAAGTAGGTTTTCACCTGTGTTGCCTTTAAGACGAGCAGCTTCTGCGTAGTAGTTACGGAATTGTTTTTCTAGAACGCCGTACATACGACGTACTTTTTGCTTCTCACGAAGCTGAACGCCATACTCAGATAGACGACCGCGACGAGCGCCGTGTACACCTGGTGCGTTATCAATTTTACACTTGGTATCGATCGCGCGTACACCAGACTTAAGGAATAAGTCAGTGCCTTCACGACGGCTAAGCTTCAGCTTAGGACCCAAATATCTTGCCATGATTCTTCTCCAATCTTCCTAGAAACGTTAAACGCGACGTTTCTTCGGTGGACGACAACCGTTATGAGGGATTGGCGTAGCATCAACGATGTTTGTGATGCGGTAACCAGCTGCATTCAGTGCGCGAACAGTAGACTCGCGACCTGGACCAGGACCCTTAACCATAACTTCCAAGTTCTTTAGACCGTATTCTTTAGCCATTTCAGCACAACGCTCAGCAGCAACCTGTGCAGCGAACGGAGTAGACTTACGAGAACCACGGAAACCTGAACCACCTGCAGTTGCCCATGCAAGAGCGTTACCTTGACGGTCAGTGATGGTTACGATTGTGTTATTGAAAGAAGCATGGATGTGCGCAACGCCATCCGCAACTTGCTTGCGTACGCGCTTGCGCGCGCGAGTTGGTTGTTTAGCCATTGTACTCTACCTTCCCGATTATTTCTTGATCGGCTTACGCGGACCCTTACGGGTGCGAGCGTTGGTTTTAGTACGCTGTCCACGTAGAGGTAGACTGCGACGATGACGAAGACCACGGTAACAGCCAAGGTCCATAAGACGCTTGATGTTCATAGATACTTCACGACGTAGATCACCTTCTACAGTGTACTTAGCTACACCATCACGCAGTTGATCGATCTGCTCTTCAGTTAGTTCACTGATCTTAACATCTTCAGCAATACCCACGTCAGCTAGGATAGCTTTTGAGCGAGTCTTACCGATACCGTAGATCGCAGTTAGTGCGATTACAGCATGTTTTTGATCAGGAATGTTAATGCCTGCAATACGGGCCATTATTCACTCCTAGTTTTCATAAAAGAATTATCCGCAGCAAAGCCCGTGTCGGATACGCTGCGGGATACTACTTCTTTTGCACGCAAAAGGTAGGCCGAGGAATATACTCGACACTACCTTTTATTTCAAGTAAAAATTTCTGCTGATTAGCCTTGGCGCTGCTTGTGCTTTGGCTCACTGCAAATCACGCGAACGACACCGTTACGCTTGATTACTTTACAGTTACGGCAGATTTTTTTAACGGAAGCACGAACTTTCATTGCTAAACTCCGTAATTGAAACTGAAACTACCGCCGGATTAACGGCCGTAGCCTTTCAGATTCGCTTTCTTCAACACAGACTCATATTGATGAGACATCAAATGTGTCTGTACCTGTGCCATAAAGTCCATAATTACAACCACTACGATAAGTAGTGATGTACCGCCGAAGTAGAAACGTACGTTCCACGCGACCATCATGAACTCCGGAATCAGACAGATAAAGGTAATATATAGCGCACCAGCTAAGGTTAAACGCGTCATTACTTTATCAATGTACTTGGCTGTCTGCTCGCCTGGGCGGATACCGGGTACGAATGCACCTGACTTCTTCAGGTTATCTGCTGTTTCACGCGGGTTGAAAACCAACGCCGTGTAGAAGAAACAGAAGAAAATAATCGCTGCTGCATAAAGCATTACATACAGAGGTTGACCAGGACTTAGAGCCAATGACACGTCAGTTAACCAACCAAACGCGCTGCTTTCACCATTCTGACCAAACCACTGGGCCAATGTTCCAGGGAACAGGATAATGCTTGATGCGAAAATCGCAGGAATTACACCAGCCATATTAATTTTCAATGGTAGGTGCGAGCTTTGCGCTGCAAACACTTTACGACCTTGTTGACGCTTCGCGTAGTTAACAACGATACGACGCTGACCACGCTCCATGAAAACAACGAAATAAATAACAGCAAAAGCCAAAACTGCGATTAACAGCAGAAGAAGTACATGCAATTCACCTTGACGCGCTTGCTCGATTGTTTGACCGATTGCCGAAGGCAATCCAGCAACAATACCTGCAAAGATAAGTAACGAGATACCGTTACCAATTCCACGCTCTGTAATTTGTTCACCTAACCACATCAAGAACATGGTGCCGGTTACTAAACTCACGGTAGCAATTAGCGTAAACATGGTTTGGTCGATAACGACCAGATTGTCGACCATGTTTGGTAGGCCAGTTGCAATACCAATAGCTTGGAATGTTGCAAGTACAAGCGTGCCGTAGCGTGTATATTGGCTGATCTTACGACGGCCTGCTTCACCCTCTTTCTTGAGTTCAGCTAACGCTGGATGAACTACAGTTAGCAACTGGACAACAATAGATGCCGAAATATACGGCATGATGCCCAGAGCTAAAATAGATGCACGCTCAAGAGCACCACCGGAGAACATGTTAAACATTTCAACGATGGTACCTTTTTGCTGTTCGAACAAATCGGCAAGTACAGCTGCGTCAATACCAGGAATCGGCACAAATGAGCCAGCTCGGAATACTAAAAGTGCACCAATTACGAATAATAAGCGCGACTTTAATTCACTTAAGCCGCTCTGAGCACTACGAAAATCTTGTCCTGGTTTCTTAGCCATCTGTACCTCGTTCCTCGAGATTATTCCTCGATTTTGCCGCCTGCAGCTTCGATTGCAGCTTTAGCGCCTTTAGTCACACGTAGACCTTTAACAGTCACTGCCTTGTTAATTTCACCAGAAAGAACGATTTTCACGTTCTCAATGTTTTTGGTGATAACGTTAGCAGCTTTAAGGCTGCTTAGATCTACCACGTCACCAGTTACTTTCGCTAGCTCAGCTACGCGAACTTCAGCAGACACTAGGCTCTTACGAGAAGTGAAACCGAATTTTGGTAGACGTTGTTTTAGAGGCATCTGACCGCCTTCAAAACCTGGACGAACTTTACCGCCAGAACGTGACTTTTGACCTTTGTGACCACGGCCACCTGTTTTACCAAGGCCAGAACCGATACCGCGACCTACACGCTTAGGAGCATGCTTAGAGCCAGCAGCCGGTGATAGAGTATTCAAACGCATTTCTGATTACTCCTCAACTTTAACCATGTAGTAAACCTTGTTGATCATACCGCGAATACACGGAGTATCTTCAAGTTCTACTGTGTGGTTGATACGACGAAGACCTAGACCACGAAGTGTAGCTTTGTGCTTAGGTAGACGACCAATTGAGCTTTTAGTTTGTGTTACTTTGATAGTTGCCATGGTGTTCTTACTCCGAAATAGCTTCAACAGTTAGACCACGTTTAGCAGCAACCATTTCTGGTGACTTAACGTCTACTAGCGCATCAATCGTTGCACGAACGATGTTGATTGGGTTAGTAGAACCGTACGCTTTAGACAGTACGTTGTGTACACCAGCAACTTCTAGTACTGCACGCATCGCACCACCTGCGATAACACCAGTACCTTCTGCAGCAGGCTGCATGTAAACTTTAGAGCCCGAGTGGCGACCTTTCACTGGGTGGTGAAGTGTGCCTTCGTTAAGTGCGATAGTAACCATGTTACGACGCGCTTTTTCCATTGCTTTTTGGATCGCTGCAGGTACTTCACGTGCTTTGCCGTAACCGAAACCTACACGACCATTACCATCACCAACTACTGTTAGTGCAGTAAAGCTCATGATTCGACCACCTTTAACCGTTTTAGAAACACGGTTAACTGCGATTAGCTTTTCTTGCAAATCATTCGCTTGAACTTGTTGTTCTTTAGCCATCTTCCAACCCTACCTTAGAATTTCAGACCAGCTTCGCGAGCAGAATCTGCTAGCGCCGCTACTCGACCGTGGTATTGGAAACCAGAACGATCGAATGCAACAGTAGATACGCCTTTTTCAAGAGCGCGCTCTGCTACAGCTTTACCAACTGCTTTAGCTGCTTCGATGTTACCAGTGTATTTCACTTGCTCACGGATCGCTTTTTCTACAGTAGAAGCTGCTGCGATAACCTCAGAGCCGTTTGCCGCGATAACTTGAGCGTAAACGTGGCGAGGAGTACGGTGTACTACCAGGCGAGTTGCACCAAGTTCTGCAATCTTACGACGTGCACGTGTAGCACGACGGATGCGAGATGCTTTCTTATCCATAGTGTTACCTTACTTCTTCTTAGCTTCTTTACTACGCACATTTTCATCTGCGTAACGAATACCTTTACCTTTGTAAGGCTCAGGCGCGCGGTAAGCACGAATGTCAGCTGCTACTTGACCGATCAACTGCTTATCACAACCAGTTAAAACGATTTCAGTTTGGCTAGGACACTCAGCTTTGATACCCGCTGGCAATTCATGCTCAACTGGGTGAGAGAAGCCAAGAGTTAGACCAACCGCGTTGCCTTTAATAGCAGCACGGTAACCTACACCCTTAAGGGTTAGCTTACGGGTAAAGCCTTCAGTAACACCTACAACCATGTTGTTAACTAGAGCGCGAGCAGTACCTGCTTGAGCCCATGCGTTAGCAACACCTTCGCGAGGACCGAAAGTTAGCTTGTTTTCTTCCTGAGCGACAACTACTGCGTTGTTGATAACGCGAGATAGTTCACCTTTAGCACCTTTTACAGTGATTTCTTGGCCGTTCAGTTTCACCTCTACGCCAGCTGGAATAGCGACAGGTGCTTTAGCAACACGAGACATATTCTACTCCTATTAAGCTACGTAGCAGATGATTTCACCACCAAGACCTGCTTTGCGAGCAGCGCGGTCTGACATCAGACCCTTGGAAGTGGAAACTACAGCAACACCTAGACCACCCATTACAGATGGCAGATCGTCTTTCTTCTTGTAGACGCGCAGACCTGGGCGTGAAACACGCTTAAGTTGCTCGATTACTGGTTTAGCTTGGAAGTACTTAAGAGTAACTTCTAGCTCAGGTTTTGCTTCGCCTTCAACAGCGAAGTCAACGATGTAACCTTCAGCCTTTAGTAGTGCAGCGATTGCAACTTTCAGCTTTGAAGAAGGCATTTTAACAGCAACTTTGTTTGCTGCCTGACCGTTACGAATACGGGTCAGCATATCCGAAATCGGATCTTGCATGCTCATATGATTTACTCCAAATGATTAAAGTGGCAATTACCAGCTAGCCTTACGAAGTCCAGGAATCTCGCCTTTCATGCAAGCTTCACGAACTTTGATACGGCTCAGACCGAATTTACGTAGGTAACCGTGTGGACGACCAGTTTGGTTACAACGGTTGCGCTGACGTGACGCACTAGAATCACGTGGAAGAGTTTGCAGTTTTAGAACCGCATTCCAACGATCTTCTTCAGATACATTTACATCGCTGATGATAGCTTTTAGAGAAGCACGCTTTTCAGCGAACTTAGCTACTAGCTTTGCACGTTTTACTTCACGTGCTTTCATTGATTGTTTAGCCATAACAGTAACCCTTCACCTTACTTACGGAATGGGAAGTTAAAGGCAGCCAGCAGAGCACGGCCTTCCTCATCAGTACCAGCAGACGTCGTAATAGTGATGTCTAAACCGCGTACACGATCAACTTTATCAAAGTCGATTTCCGGGAAGATGATTTGCTCGCGAACGCCCATGCTGTAGTTACCGCGACCGTCAAAAGACTTAGCGTTAACACCACGGAAGTCACGTACACGTGGAAGAGCGATAGAGATTAGACGCTCCATAAAATCCCACATACGTTCGCCACGCAAGGTTACTTTACAACCGATTGGGTAGCCTTCACGAATTTTGAAGCCTGCAACAGACTTACGCGCTTTAGTGATAAGTGGCTTTTGACCAGAGATCGTTGCCATATCAGCAGCTGCGTTTTCTAGCAGTTTCTTATCGTTGATAGCATCGCCCACACCCATGTTAAGGGTGATCTTTTCGATTCTAGGGACTTGCATGACGCTTGTGTAACCGAACTGTTTGGTCAGTTCAGCGACTACAGACGACTTGTAGTAATCATGCAGTTTCGCCATAGTAGAACTCCAAATTACTTTCTAAATTAGTTAGAAACAGTTTCACCGTTAGACTTGAAGAAACGAACCTTTTGGCCGTCTTCAAAACGGAAACCGATACGGTCAGCTTTGCCAGTAGCTGCATTGAAGATAGCCACGTTAGAAACGTCGATAGCTGCTTCTTGCTCAACGATACCGCCTTGGATACCTAGAGCTGGAACAGGTTTCTGATGTTTCTTAACTAGGTTGATACCTTCAACAACAACTTTACCAGTTGCTAGGACCTTAGTTACTTTACCTTTCTTGCCTTTATCTTTACCAGCAAGAACGATTACTTCGTCGTTACGACGGATTTTAGCTGCCATTATTTGCCGCTCCTTACAGAACTTCTGGAGCCAGTGAAACGATCTTCATGAACTTATCGCCACGAAGTTCGCGAGTCACAGGACCAAAGATACGTGTACCGATAGGTTGCTCACTGTTGTTGTTCAACAGTACGCAAGCATTTCGGTCGAAGCGAATGACAGAACCGTCTGGACGACGTACGCCTTTACGGGTGCGAACTACCACCGCCTTCAGAACGTCACCTTTTTTAACTTTACCGCGAGGAATTGCTTCCTTAACAGTAACTTTGATAACGTCACCGATATGTGCATAACGGCGGTGAGAGCCACCCAGAACCTTAATACACATTACGCTGCGAGCGCCTGAGTTATCAGCTGCGTCCAGCATACTTTGCATTTGGATCATGTTAGTGCTCCGCTAAATATTAAAAAAACTAGACCCTCTCGGGTCGGGCTGCCTCTTTATAAGGGACGCGAATTGTACCACCCTTTTTTGTGATTGGGTAGTCAAAAAATAAACGGCCCCAAAAAATTTTTGGAGCCGTTTATATTCATAGAATAGTGAAGATTAGATCTTCGCTTTTTCTACAACTTTTACCAAAGTCCAAGACTTAGTCTTAGACAGTGGACGACACTCAACGATTTCAACAGTGTCGCCAATGCCACACTCGTTGTTTTCGTCATGTGCGTGAACTTTAGTCGTGCGCTTAACGAATTTACCGTAGATAGGGTGCTTCACCATGCGCTCGATAGCAACAACGATAGACTTGTCCATCTTGTCGCTAACAACACGACCTAGTTGAGTACGAATTTTGTCGCTCATTATGCGCCTGCCTTCTCAGTCAAAACAGTTTTCACACGTGCGATATCACGGCGTACAGCTTTCAGAGTATGAGTCTGCTGAAGTTGACCAGTTGCAGCTTGCATGCGCAAGTTGAACTGTTCACGTAGCAAATTCAATAGCTCAGCGTTAAGCTCTTCAACGCTCTTTTCGCGTAGATCTTGTGCTTTCATCACATCACCTGCTTAGTTACAAATGTAGTCTTGAATGGCAGTTTGCGAGCCGCTAGGCGGAACGCTTCACGAGCCAATTCTTCAGGTACACCATCAACTTCGTACATAACCTTACCAGGTTGGATTTGGGCTACCCAGTACTCAACGTTACCTTTACCCTTACCTTGACGAACTTCAAGTGGTTTTTCTGTGATTGGTTTGTCTGGGAACACACGGATCCAGATTTTACCTTGACGCTTGATATGACGCGTCATAGCACGACGTGCAGCTTCGATTTGACGAGCAGTCAAACGACCACGGCCAACAGCTTTAAGACCAAAAGAACCAAAGCTTACTTCAGTACCTTTAGCTAGACCGCGGTTACGACCAGTATGAACCTTACGGAACTTAGTACGTTTAGGTTGTAGCATCTGTCGACTCCTTACTTACGGCCTTTACGCTGCTTCTTAGGCTTGTCAGCCTTTGGCTCTGCAGCTTCAGTTGCTGCTGGCATACCGCCTAGAATCTCACCTTTGAAGATCCAAACTTTAATGCCGATTACACCGTATGTGGTGTGAGCCGAAGAAGTTGCGTAATCAATGTCTGCACGTAGAGTGTGTAGAGGCACACGGCCTTCACGGTACCACTCAGAACGTGCGATTTCAGCACCGCCTAGACGGCCACTTACTTCCACTTTGATACCCTTAGCACCTAGACGCATTGCGTTTTGTACTGCGCGCTTCATAGCACGACGGAACATAACACGACGCTCTAGCTGAGACGCGATGCTGTCACCAACAAGTTGCGCATCTAGTTCAGGCTTACGTACTTCAGCGATGTTAATTTGCGCTGGTACACCTGCGATTTTTGCTACAGCTGTGCGTAGCTTCTCAACGTCTTCACCTTTCTTACCGATAACGATACCTGGGCGAGCAGTGTGAATAGTCACACGAATGCTCTTAGCAGGACGCTCGATAACGATGCGTGATAGAGACGCTTTTGCTAGTTCCTTAGTTAGGAACTGACGTACCTTGAAGTCGCCGTCTAGGTTGTCAGCGAAATCTTTGGTGTTAGCAAACCATGTAGCATTCCAAGGCTTAACGATGCCTAGACGAATACCATTAGGATGTACTTTTTGACCCATTGCTTACTCTCCTAGTCTCTAGCGATCTGCTACAACAACAGTGATGTGGCTTGAACGCTTCAAGATACGATCCGCACGACCTTTTGCACGAGGCATAATACGCTTCATGGTTGGGCCTTCATCTACAAAGATTTTTGCAACATTCAGATCGTCAATATCTGCACCTTCGTTGTGCTCCGCGTTAGCGATAGCAGACTCAAGAACTTTCTTAACTAGTACAGCAGCTTTTTTGTTGCTGAACGTTAGGATTTCAAGAGCTTGGTCAACAGATTTACCACGGATTAGATCCGCAACTAAGCGAGCTTTCTGAGGCGAAATGCGAGCAAAGTTATGTTTAGCAATAGCTTCCATTATTTACTCCTTAACGCTTCTTAGCTTTCTTATCCGCAGCGTGACCGCGGTAAGTACGAGTTGGTGCGAATTCACCCAGTTTGTGACCGATCATTTCTTCGGTAACGAAAACTGGAACGTGCTGACGACCATTATGGACAGCGATGGTCAAACCGATCATCGTAGGGATGATCATTGAACGACGGGACCAAGTCTTAAGTGGCTTTTTGTCTCCGCTTTCCACCGCTTTCTCTACCTTCTTCAGCAAGTGTAGGTCAATAAATGGACCTTTCTTGAGAGAACGTGGCATGGCGATTCCTCTTTATATAGATTACTTGTTACGACGACGTACGATGTACTTGTCAGTGCGTTTGTTGCTACGAGTCTTGTAGCCTTTAGTTGGTACACCCCAAGGTGAAACTGGATGACGGCCACCAGAAGTACGACCTTCACCACCACCGTGTGGGTGATCTACTGGGTTCATTACCACACCGCGAACGGTTGGACGAACACCACGCCAGCGACTTGCACCAGCTTTACCAAGCTCACGAAGCATGTGCTCAGAGTTACCAACTTCACCGATTGTTGCGCGACCTTCAGATAGAACTTTACGCATTTCGCCAGAACGTAGACGGATAGTTACGTAAGAACCATCACGAGCTACTAGCTGAGCGTAAGCACCCGCTGAACGAGCCAACTGTGCACCTTTACCAGGAGTCAATTCAACACAGTGAATTGTAGAACCTACTGGGATGTTGCGCATTGGTAGAGTGTTACCCGCTTTGATCGGTGCATCAACACCAGATTGGATAACGTCACCAGCTTGCATACCTTTAGGTGCAATGATGTAACGACGCTCACCGTCTGCGTACAGAACTAGAGCGATGTTTGCGCTACGGTTTGGATCGTATTCTAGACGCTCAACTTTCGCTGGGATACCGTCTTTAGTACGTTTGAAGTCAACTACACGGTAGTGTTGCTTATGACCACCACCGATGTGACGTACTGTGATACGACCGTTGTTGTTACGACCACCGTTCTTAGAGTTTTTCTCTAGAAGAGGTGCGTAAGGCTTGCCCTTGTGTAGGTCAGCGTTAACAACTTTAACAACGTGACGACGACCAGCCGAAGTCGGCTTACATTTAACAATAGCCATTATTCAACTACTCCTGTTATTCCGCGCCGCCAACAAAGTCAAGATCTTGACCTTCTTTCAAAGTAACGTACGCTTTCTTCACGTCTGAACGACGGCCTTGGCGTAGACCTTGACGCTTGGTCTTACCCTTAGTGATAAGAGTATTTACAGACTTAACTTCAACTTCAAATAGCTGTTCTACAGCTGCTTTGATCTCTTTCTTAGTTGCATCTTTCGCTACTTTGAAAACGATAGTGTTCGCTTTCTCAGCTGCCATAGTTGCTTTTTCAGAGATGTGCGGTGCACGTAGAACTTTTAGTAGACGCTCTTGAGTGATCATGCCAGCATCTCCTCAACTTGCTTAACTGCGTCAGCAGTCATTAGAACCTTGTTAAACGCGATTAGAGAAACTGGGTCAATACCAGCTACGTCACGTGCGTCAACTTTGTATAGGTTACGTGCAGCTAAGAATAGATTCTCGTCTACTTCGCCAGTTACGATAAGCACGTCGTTTAGCTCAAGTTCTTTAAGCTTAGCAACTAGCTCTTTCGTTTTTGGTGCTTCAACAGAGAAGTTATCAACAACGATTAGACGCTCTTGACGAACTAGCTCAGAAAGAATGCTCTTCATCGCACCACGGTACATTTTCTTGTTTACTTTTTGGCTGTGATCTTGTGGTTTCGCAGCAAAAGTAACACCACCTGTACGCCATAGTGGGCTACGGATTGTACCAGCACGTGCACGGCCAGTACCTTTTTGACGCCATGGCTTAGCACCACCGCCAGAAACTTCTGAACGTGTTTTTTGAGCACGAGTACCTTGACGAGCACCTGCTGCGTACGCAACAACTACTTGATGAACAAGAGCTTCGTTGAACTCACGTCCGAAAGTAGCTTCGGAAACAGTTAGTGCAGCAGCACCTTTAACCATCAATTCCATTACTTACTCCTAGACGTTATGCTTTAACAGCTGGTTTAACGATCACGTTACCGCCAGTTGCGCCAGGGACTGCACCTTTAATAAGAAGCAGATTGCGCTCAGCGTCAACACGTACGATCTCTAGGTTTTGAGTCGTTACACGCTCAGCACCCATGTGACCTGCCATTTTCTTGCCTTTAAATACGCGACCTGGAGTCTGACATTGACCGATAGAACCAGGAGCACGGTGAGACAATGAGTTACCGTGAGTCATATCTTGAGTGCGGAAGTTCCAGCGCTTAACAGTGCCTTGGAAACCTTTACCCTTAGATGTACCAGTAACGTCTACTTTTTTAACTTCGTTGAATAGTTCAACAGTTAGTTCTGAACCAACTGCAAACTCTTCGCCGTTTTCTAAACGGAATTCCCAAAGACCACGACCAGCTTCAACGCCAGCTTTAGCAAAGTGACCTGCTTCAGCTTTGTTTACGCGGTTAGCTTTCTTTGTACCAGCTGTAACTTGGATTGCTGCATAGCCGTCAGTCTCAAGAGTTTTCACTTGAGCAACACGGTTCGCTTCAACCTCAACAACAGTTACAGGGATAGAAACGCCTTCTTCAGTAAATACGCGGGTCATGCCCACTTTACGACCGATTAGACCAATCATTCTTCTAATCTCCCTTAACCTAGGCTAATTTGAACGTCAACGCCTGCAGCAAGGTCTAGACGCATCAGAGCGTCAACAGTTTTGTCTGTTGGCTCAACGATGTCGATTAGACGCTTGTGAGTACGAATTTCGTACTGGTCACGAGCTTTCTTGTTAACGTGTGGAGAGATAAGAACGGTGAAACGCTCTTTACGAGTAGGTAGTGGGATTGGACCACGAACCTGTGCGCCAGTGCGCTTAGCTGTTTCAACGATTTCCGCTGTTGAAGCGTCGATTAGTTTGTAATCGAAAGCTTTAAGGCGGATACGGATACGTTGGTTCTGCATGAGACAGAGCTCCAATATTAAAAATTACACAAACAATATCGCCACTCAAACTCGTTAAGACGAGAGAATGCCGATTGATTTATGTGAAACCGTAGCATCCAAGATTAGGACGCATTGTCAGTTAATTTTCGATTAACCATGTATCTATGAAAGGAACGCTATCAGATAGGAACACTAAAATAGATAAGCTAATTGTATTAACTGCGAACATAAGCTGAGTATACATTACCCTACAACCGAAGCTGCTGGCTCCTCGCTGCTCATTGGTTCACAACTGAACAAGTCAGTGCGGCGTATTATACAGATCACAGTTTTGCTTGCAAGGGCTGTTTGAAAAATAATCGGAGAAAGATTCCATGGATTGGAACCCTAGCAACGAGAGTCACATCGGCCGAGCTTAAACCTCAATATAGAGTGATAGACATAGACAATAGACGGAATCAATCGCGCGCCCCGACCACCAGCCCTTTTCCCGTAGACACAGGATAATGAGGTAAACGATGAGAAAGAAATGAATCGACCCAGAGCTCAAATACAAGTCAGAAGTGAAGGAAACTAGAGAGCTAGGAACTAGGAACTAGGAGCTAGGAGCTAGAAAACTAGGAACTAGATAACTAGATAACTAGATAACTAGAAAACTAGAAAACTAGAAAACTAGAAAACTAGAAAACTAGAAAACTAGAAAACTAGAAAACTAGAAAACTAGAAAACTAGAAAGGTAACTGCAGCTTAGCACGAAAACAAAGGCCCTAGAGAACTAGGGCCTTGTCTATTATCTTGATAACTGATTTATCGCTAATGGATCATGTTGTGGTTCAGGCAACTTGAGCGCTTTCACCTTGTCTAGCCCACTTTTCGTTATCCCGCCTTCATACCTTGGTGTTGGGTCACCTGGGTAGAGAAACGCTTTAGACCCCGGATTCCACGCTTGGAAGAAAGTACTCAGATCCATTTGAGCCGCATAAGAGGCGCAAAGCATCAACATGTCACTCTTTCCAAACCCTGACGCTTGGCACATGTTCTCACCTTTTAGCTTAAACAAATCCTCAGTCTTATTACGCGTTAATCGATGCATTAACTTAAAGAGGTTCCACCCTGTGCTCCCTTCTTCCGAGCTGTAGTAACTTGGCAACTCATCGCCATACCACTGCTGAATATCAAATTCACTCTCGGCCCACTCTTTCAGCTGTGCAAACATCACTAGGCGTTCACCCGCACCGCCCGCGCCCCATGCATGACCATTCTCCATACGCACAAAATCTGGCGCGATTCGGATGTCTTGCTCAACGCGCGCCATTTTTCCTAAGTGTAGATCCTGCATGTACAACGCCAGTAGGTTATTCACCACTTCCGTTGCGCCATCGACATTAAACGGTGCCTCTGCGGCGTTATGTCCAACCTCATGCCATAACAGCCAGCTGTTCAGTGGCGCTGTATTTAGACTTTGGCTCTTGGCATTAAAGCTCGCATTCATCACTGGGTAACCAGAGTGAGCCGCACCAATACTGATCGCAACATCATTTACAAAGTGATGGCGGTTATTAGGATTACTTGAACTGGTCGCTTGACGATTTAAGCGCCCTTCAACACCTTCATCACGAGCGTAAAAATCATTGAGATCCGCCGAAAAACGATCGAGATCCCGTGCGAACTGTTCGATACCACCAGAGTAACCAGAAGCATTTAAATTCGCTTTCGGGGCAGTAAAGACAAAGGTATCTGAAATCACCTCCCCCATTGGCGCAGGAGAGGTCTTTGGATTTTGCCATTTGCCCTGTTTAAACAGAGGCGCATCAACCGTGCCACTAAACGTTAAGCTCACTTGCTCGCTATTGCCACCTTGGGCATAAATCAACCCACCATAAGGAATGGTAAACTGCTGACTTGTGGCATGGCCACCACCAATGACGAACGACTTGGTCATTCTTGGCGGACGCTGCAAACCAAGCTCATGTTTTTCACGACCAGTTAAATCATCCGCCAAAGCGATGGTGATAGTGACTGGCGCTTCCTCCCCAGCCACCGATACCGTAAACGGCTGCTGCGCGACCGCCCACTGCCCTGTTGGCTGACGGTTGCCCGCAAACCATGCGGTCGTCAAGTTACGCATATCCAAAGTAACATTACGGCCACCCGCCCCCTCACCAGCTTCTCCAGGGAATGCACGGACATCCACCTTGATGTCTAAATCCCAAAAAGAGCGACCAAGCATTAATCGGGTTAACGGTTTTTCCATATAGTTGAGCGGGTAGCTAGGGTTCATTTGACCGGCATACTCACCAGCCTCATCACCATAGACCATGTTCAACCGGATCAACTCAGATTTCACCTCTTCTGGGCAATGAGTATTACCGCCTGCCACATCATTGGTGTAACAGTTTAAGAATTGAGTAAAACGCTGGAAACCTAGCTCATCATCACTCTGTGATTCGTAGCGATAATCGAGGTCGTTCCATAGCCAAACCGTCATATTCTGGTAGAGACGGTTGAGATCAACACTGCTTAAACGCTCACCCACCTTCCCTTTGGTACGGAAATAGCGCTCATGCTGATACAGCGCCTCAATATTGGTCCCTAAGTTCGCCGCTTTCACCATGGCTTGCGATTCCGCTTCACCAAGTTTGAGCTCAGTGTAATAAGGCACATGCATCCCCCCTCCTATGGGTATGCCGTTCCCTGGGCGGTCTTCCAAACAGTTCACTTCATAATGAAATTGGCTATCGTGACACTCTTGATAAGCGGGTTCTCCGTCTACCAAGAAAGCGTTCAAAATACGTTGCTTTGCCTTGGCAAGGCTGTCTTGATCCAATATAGGCTGTTGATGTTCATCGACAACCACATGGCCCTCTTCATCTTTACGCCAATGCTGTGATTCATCAATAAAGGCGACATTAATGACCGGGTTGCCATCTTTATCCAGCACTGGCTCACCTTGCTCATCCAACTCAGGCCAACGTGCCATCTCTAGATTGGGTTTATCATCTGGCTTGCCTTCTACTTGATATTGCCACTCAACCGAACCATCGTCTTTAATGGTGTACGGCAATACTGGTTTACCATCCGCATCTTGTACCGCCGCATAGCGCTCTAACACCCAAATGCCGTGCTGACGCTGATTGCGCGGGCGATCAGGATAACCGCCACTTGGTCCATTGCCATTTGGCACCACACTCTGCCCCATGCCAAACGCGATACCGGCACTATCGAGTAGCCGAGCAACTTCACCCGCGTTAGCACGATTGATGATGGTTTCCATCATCAAAACATTGCCACCACGATTCACGTAGTCGATGAGATCCGAGACATCTTGCTGGCTCAATTTAGGCTTATTGATATTGGCACTCATTGGCAGATCGTACGCGCCGATACCCGCGTGACCTAAATACTCATACCCATTGATGATCACAACAGGCATCGCTTCAGGGTCAAGATAGCCAAAATCAGGGAGTTGCTCCGTTTTAGCCGCTAAACGAGGGTCGATAACAAAATCAGCCCGCTCGCCCATCACTTGACCATGACGCTTAAAGTAGACATAAGGAATATTGGTGCCAACCGTCAGCGCTTGCGCTGATTTGCCGGTTAAATAACGCAGCGTGTTAGCAAAGAAGTTTGCCATGTCGTCAGCGTCGCTGGATTGCTTACACGAGCCATCTGGATTCACCCCGCCATTCCAACTAAAGCCATTCGGGCAAACCAACACACTATTGTAGCGCGCGTTGCCCATCACCATCACTTTGCCTTCGCCCAACTCACCAATGCTCATGAAAGGCAGATTGAAGGTCGCCGTTTCCGCCGACACTTTTTCTGGCACCACAGAAGAAGGGGCCTCGGTGATAAACGCCAGACCTTGCGCATCCCAAGCTTTCGGTTGACCAAAGTCGATCCAGTAATTGTTGTCGTTACGAGCCATCATGACCGGAAACGCGCTATTGGCAATATTCACCGCCGCCTGGCCACGTGCATTACCTGTACTCCCGTAGAAGTTGGTACTGTCATGGAACACATGGAAACGTTCTACTTTTTTCCATCCGGCTTGCTGCACTTGGTGAGTCGCCCCCCAAAGTTTTTGGATATCCGCTTGAATGCGGCTTGCTTGCGGATCGAGTGCGCCTTTAACCACTGGCACCTCAAAGTTTGAGCGAGCAGATGGCTTGGCTAGCTGTTGATCGATATCCGCAGCGAGACCATGAGCAAATTGCTGTTCAAATTCACCCGGAACCAGTTGCGTTTGGCCTCCACCCACATCAAGTAACGTGTCATCGCTATTGAGCGATAAAGAGATCGCTTCATTGACCACGTTCGGATAGAGGGCAAAAACCTCCGTGACTTGTTGAGGAAGCGTTACTTTACTGTCAGTACGGTCGGCATAACGATGCACCAGTTTTTCAACGTTTTTCCCCTCATTTCCTTGAGCAAGTTCTGTTAGCTGGAAGGCTGTTTTGTTGCCACGTATCTCACCCAGTTCAAACGTATCGATAGCAAAACTGATGTTTTCGCCCCAAGAGAATTCAAAGCGACCATCACCGATCATATTTCCTTGCTTATCGACTCCAGAGACACCTCGACCATGGGCACTGAAATACGCAATACCATTGACAGGCAAACCTTGCTCATTAAGCAACTGTGCTTGAGTTAAGATAACTTCGCTCGGTTTATAAACCAGAGACTCTTCAGCACTTGCTGACACAAAACCACTCGTTAAGTCACTCGATGCGCCGGGCGTCACCGCCGGTGGAACATCGGGCACGTGCGTGGTAGGCTGCTTATCCACTTGGTTATCATTGCTCACTTTCTCGGTGATCAACGCTCGAAACTCATCAACAGGCATGTCTAGGTTGTGGTCAAAATAATGTTCGAACGTGAGCACATCGCGTGACGAAGACAAATCCAACTCTATCGTATTGCCCTGTGTGCTACCGATGTTTTTAATCAGCGTTTGAATATTGCTCAAACGTACTGGCGAAGCTTTGTATTCATCGGCTTGAGCCAGCGACAAGACTTCCACATTGACGGCACGACTGCGAGTTTGTTCCGCAACGTATGGGGTTGTGAAGGTTGCAAGTGTGCGACCTTGCACCATGCACACGACATCCTCTTTTTGAGGAACATCGAACTGATTCGCAGGCTCACCATTACACTCAACCGAACCGCTCAACATCAAATGCCCATCCAAAGATAAGGCGCTGACGATGATCGGGTCATCAACCCCAATATCGGGCAGCTCTGGTTCTAACGTTGGGGGGAGAACGGGGGCAAGTACTTGATCTTCACTCCCACAAGCCACCAGCATAGAAGCAATCAAAAGCGACAAAAGGCTTCGTTTCAAGATGTCATCCTTCTTAAGAATACATTGAACAAGCAGACTTTCTTAATTAGCTCAAAATAAAAAAGAAAAGACGAAAGAACTGCAATTTACTTAATTTTAAAGCTCATTTTTTACAGTTCAACATTCTATATATGGATTCAAATTTGGGAAATAGAAATGAATTGGTACATTCAAAAAATGTGGCAGAGGCAGAATTAGAGATTTAGTCGCAGCAAACTACAGCGCTAGCTGAACAATGACTCCCCGCGTGCGCGAAGATGATGAGATAAGAGACTAGGGACTAGGGACTAGGGACTAAGGACTAAGGACTAAGGACTAAGGACTAAGGACTAAGGACTAAGGACTAAGGACTAAAGACTAAAGACTAAAGACTAAAGACTAAAGACTAAAGACTAAAGCAAGTAAAAGATAAAAATGAAGAAAAGACAAAAGAAACCAGAAACCTAAAACTGCATGGCTCGGAGCAAGCTTTGTTTTGCTTCTTCTTCACCATGGATCAAATAGATCTCCTTCGGCTTTTGCGCAATACCTTGAATAAACGCCAGTAGGTCTGCTTGGTCTGCATGGGCCGAGTATCCAGACATCGTATGTATCTGAGCGCGAACCTCCACCATTTTCTGCTCTATTTGTACCGTTTTCGCGCCAGACTGAATCTCACGCCCCAAAGTACCGTTCGCCTGATATCCAGCAAACAACACATCCGTACGCTCATCAGGCAACAACGCTTGGAGATAGTCCATAATCCGGCCACCTTGGCACATGCCAGATGCGGCAACCACAATCGCTGGCTCCCCTGTTGATGCGAGACGATTCACTAATGTTTTATGTTGACGATAATCATCTATCGTTATGCATTGTTCAAAGGCCAACGGATGGCGATGCACCTCCAGCCGACGTTTCGCCTCCTTTCCCCATAGTTTTTTAAATCGGCGATACGATTGAGTTACTCTTTTGGCTAATGGCGAATCGAGAATAATAGGGATGTCGGTACCGATATTATGCTCAAATATCAACTGCTCAATATCAAACAACAACTCTTGTGTGCGGCCGACACTAAACGCAGGAATCAAGATGGTGCCACCGTCTTGCAATGAGTGATTGATGATCGACTTGAGGCGCTCTCCTCTTTCTTCAACGCTTTCATGCAATTTGTCACCATAAGTGCTTTCTATATACAGATAATCGGCTCGAGGAGGCGAAATGGGATCTGGCAGTAACGGGGTATTTCTCGGACCTAAATCACCAGAAAAAACCACGATTTCATCGTTTGGTAGCTTAAACTCCAAATAGGCTGAACCCAGTATATGACCAGCAGGATTAAAACGCAGATAGAGGTAGTTTTCTAAAGCATAAGAAGCAGAGCGCGAAGCCCGATTGCCATTTGTTACGCGAGGAGTCAGCCTTAACCATTCTCCATACTTCACAGGTTTTATGCGTTTTTTGACCAAATCGAGCACTTGGTGTAACTGTTTGTGGTTTAAGCCTAACTGTAACCTTAGCCCATCCTCTAGCATCAGCGGAACGAGTTCAGCGGTCGCTTCCGTACAGTAGATAGCACCAGAAAATCCTGCGGCAAGTAGCCAAGGAATACGACCGATATGATCGATGTGCGCATGAGTCAACACTAAAGCATCAATATGTTTGACAGGGAAATCCACTTGCGGAGGCGGTGCATCTTTCCCTTGGAAAAGCCCACAATCGATTAAGAGTGCCATACCAGCCGCACTTAACTCATGGCAAGAGCCTGTGACGGTATCCTTTCCCCCATGGTGAATGACTTGCATGCTTACTCCCTGCTCCCCTAAAGCACTCCTTCACAACCAAACTGCACAAAGCTAATTACACAATTATCGGATCGTAGTACGGAGATTTTTATACCGATCCAACCAATGAGGATTGGCACTTGCAATTAATTGAATCTTCCATTGTCGATTCCACTTTTTTAGCTGCTTCTCTCTTAAAATCGCATCACTCATGGCTTCAAACTGTTCAAAGTATACAAGATGCACCACTCGGTACTTTTTGGTAAAACCGTCACTCTCACCATTCTTGTGTTGCCAAATGCGCTTAATGAGATCACCAGTCACACCAATATATAAAGTGCCATAGGGCTGACTCGCCAGAATATACACACATGGAAGGCTCACCGAGTTTCTCCTGGTAACTCTATTGTTTTTTACGAATCAACGTAATAGGGAAACTAACACGACAGTAACAAGCCATTTGTGAAGATGAAGGAACACGCGAGGAAGTTGGCAAAAATACATACTAAGGCGACATTTACACTACCAACCGCAATTCGACCGTATCCGCCGTCACGCCACCAGCCGTCATTCCCGTGCACACGGGAAACCATTCATCCACACGCGCCGGATGCCACTTTTGAAAACACACTCACCGCAATAGACAACATAGAACACCCCAACAGCAACACTGGCAGTAAAGCGGTAACACCCAACCACAACACTCGCTATACGATGGGTCCCCGCGTCCGCGAGGATGACAATAGAAGAGACAGAAAAAAGCTAATAGACCGAAGTTAGAAGGAAGAAGTTGGAATAACAAAGATGAGACAAGACACATCAACAGCGCTACTCTCACATAAACACTCAGCACACCGCCACGCCCCGCCGTCATTCCCGTGCACACGGGAATCCATTCATCCACACACGCCGGATGTAACGTTTGAAAACGCACTCACCACAACCAACAAATACAGACATGCCACCGACAACCATGCTCGCTATCTAGTCAAATGCTTCAGTCACTACCAAACAAATCGCGGGTGTAAACCTTATCTGCAACGTCAGCTAGTTCTTCAACCATTCGGTTAGAAACTATCACATCCGCGGTTTGCTTAAACTCATTCAAATCTTCGATTACACGAGAATGGAAAAATTCAGCCTCTTTCAAAACAGGCTCATAAACCACCACTTCAATGCCTTTGGCCTTGATGCGTTTCATGATTCCTTGAATCGAAGAAGCGCGGAAGTTATCCGAACCTGCTTTCATGATTAAACGATAAATACCCACGACTTTGGGGTTGCGCTTCAAAATCGACTCCGCAACAAAATCTTTTCGGGTACGGTTCGCATCAACAATGGCACCAATAATGTTGTTCGGTACATCTTGGTAATTCGCCAACAGCTGTTTGGTATCTTTAGGTAGGCAATATCCACCATAACCAAATGATGGGTTGTTGTAGTGATTGCCAATACGAGGGTCTAAGCCAACCCCTTCAATGATCTGACGAGCATCTAAACCATGCGCTTCGGCATAGGAGTCCAACTCGTTGAAGTAAGCGATACGCATCGCCAAATAAGTGTTTGAAAACAACTTGATCGCTTCAGCTTCGGTTGGGTTAGTCAGCAAAATAGGCACATCCCTTTTCTCGGCAGCGTTGGCAAATAATTCCGCTATTTGCTGCCCACGCTCACTTTGTTCTCCGATGATAATACGAGAGGGATAGAGATTGTCGTACAGCGCCTTACCCTCACGTAGAAACTCAGGAGCAAAGAGAATATTGCACCTTTTCGCTTGAACACGCATTCTTTCTGTAAACCCGACTGGCACAGTCGAACGGATAAGAATCGTAGCATTCGGGTTAATCTGAATCGCATCCTTAATCACCTGTTCAACAGAAGCAGTATCAAAACCATTGGTAATGGGATCGTAGTTTGTAGGAGTAGCAACAATAATCAGCTGCGCATCGTGGTAGGCAATTTGTGGTGATATGGTGGCCGTAAGCTGAAGCGCCCCCGACGATAAGAACCGCTCAATATCCGCATCTACGATAGGGCTACTTTTGGCATTGATTTGTTCGACTCGTTTAGAGGCTACATCGAGCAGAGTCATGGAATGGTACTATGCCAAAAGTGCAGCATTAGCCAAGCCGACGTAGCCAGCCCCAACGACGGTGATTTGCATAACATTTCCTGTTATTGACAACGTTACACGCTATATCAACAACTGAATGTTACACCTCAAAGAAGCTAAGATAACAAGAAAGGAAGAGAAAGGCCGATATGGCAGAAAAGAAATAGGAAGTGAAAAAGAAGGAGCTTGCCAAGGCTTACTCCCTCTTGTTCTAGTGCGAATAGACTAAGCGGTGACTTTAATCTCAACCACCTTATCTTTAGAGGCATTGAGCTTTTGCTTGGCATTCCAAACTAAATCACCAATACCGTCTGTAGGGTTAAAGCCTGTAGGTGTTTCCAACAAGATTTGACGGATGGTTTCATGATCAAACTCATGACAGGCTTTGTCTAAGTTATCGAGAATCTGATTAAACTCTTCGAGCGGCAAAAATTGCTCGTTCGCCGTCATGATTCGTTCGTGGTCGGTGCCTTCCACATTGTCACCAATCAATAACTCTTCATAGAGCTTTTCACCAGGGCGAAGACCTGTAAATTTGATTTCGATATCACCGTTTGGATTATCAGAAGACTTCACTTCAAGGCCTGATAACTGAATAAGATTTTTCGCCAGATCGACAATCTTAACGGGCTCACCCATATCCAACACAAACACATCGCCACCTTTACCCATTGCACCAGCCTGTATAACAAGCTGAGCAGCTTCAGGAATGGTCATAAAGTAGCGGATGATATCTGGGTGGGTAACGGTAATAGCCTGCCCTTCTTCAATTTGACGCTTAAACAGTGGAATTACGGAACCTGATGAGCCGAGCACATTCCCAAAGCGCACCATGCAAAAACGCGTACCGTTCACTTTGTCATTTTCTTTTGCAGCCAAGGCTTGAAGTGCAAGTTCTGCCATACGTTTAGAAGTGCCCATCACATTGGTTGGGCGCACCGCTTTGTCTGTTGAGATCAACACAAAAGATTCCACACCAGCTTCAATAGCAGCTTTCGCACTGTAGTAGGTGCCAAATACATTATTGCGAACCCCTTCCACCACGTTGTATTCCACCAAAGGAACGTGCTTATAAGCCGCTGCGTGATAAACCGTTTGCACACCAAACGCACGCATTGTGGCACTTAGGCGGTTGATTCGCTGCACAGAGCCTAGCAAGGGTATGATTTCCACTTCAAGCTGCATGGCTTCCACCATGCCAGACAGCTCTTTATCAATTTCGTATAACCCGTATTCAGACAACTCAAATAGAATCAAGGTTTTTGGCTTTTGGCGTACAATCTGACGGCAAAGCTCAGAACCGATTGAACCGCCTGCACCAGTGACCATCACCACTTTACCGTGAATATTGGCTTTCATCAGTTCAGGATTCGGCTCGACAGGATCTCGGCCGAGCAAGTCTTCAATGGCAACATCTTTAAGCTCATCGACCGTGGCATTGCCATTAACGATGTCTTTAAAGTCCGGTACGGTTAGCACTTCTACGGGTAAGTGCAGTAATCCGTCAATAATGGCTTTACGCTCAGAGCGTGTAGCTCTTGGCATGGCCAGCAAGATTTTTTCAATTTCTTGCTTTTCAACCAGACGAGAAATTTGCTGGGAAGAGTGTACGGTTAAGCCTTGGATAATGGTGTTTTCAAGAGAAGGATCATTATCAATAAACCCTTTCACTTGGTAGGTTTCCGCATTGCGAAGCGCAATGGCCAACTGGCGCCCTGTACTTCCCGCACCATATATCAGTACACGCTCGCACCCTTTACGGCTAGCCTGCACGATTAATGACCGCACCATCATGCGTGCACCACCACACAACAGTGCTAAAAACGTCATGTAGATGACAGGCACGGTACGAGGCACTTCTGCATTGAAGAAATAAGCGAATGTTGTGATCGAGAGTGCGGAAATCAACGCACCAAGCACCACCACGGTAAGCGCATGAAAGGTGAGATAACGCAATACAGCTCGGTACAAGCCTAACCTTGTAAAGGCGATTAGGGTAACCACAACCGTGCCCGCGAGTGTTAGCCATGTTTCCGCAGAAACAGAAATGGCCACTTCGCCATAGCGCACCCAAATTGCCATGAAAAAAGAAAAGGTAATCAATAAGGTATCTATGGCCAAACTGATCAAGCGCTTATGCACTCGAGGTAAAGACCAAATGTAAGCCAACTTATCCATAAATCGTATTCACTTTTAGTATCGTTATGATTTTTTTACTGCATCGCCCGAGCCGCTGCCCGTGACTGTCATAATTATATACTTAAAGTAGTTTTTTATCGTTAGAGTATCGATCATTTCTCGATCGGTCTTAGCGAGTAACTGAGGAGTAGACATATCGATGTTTTGCACCTGCGCCAAGCCTGTGATACCAGGTAGGACATTGTATACACCTAAAGCATCACGCTCTCTAATCAACTCTTCTTGATTAAACAGATTCGGGCGAGGACCGACTAAACTCATTTCACCTTTCAGTACATTGATTAACTGTGGCAGTTCATCAATCTTAGTTTTACGCAAAAAAGCGCCAAGCTTCGTGATTGAGCTGGTGCTTGCTAGATGAGAAGCGACAGATTGGGTATCCACCGACATAGTGCGAAACTTAATCAGTTTAAATGGCTTCTTGTTACGCCCAACCCGCTCTTGAATGAAAATCGGTGAGCCAGTATCAAATAAGCCTATGATGGTAACGACCAGCAATACAGGCCATAAGAGTAGCAGGCCAAAAAAAGCTGCTAAAAAATCCAATATACGAATCATTTGTTTATTTTTCCCCGGAGTCACGCAAGGTAGCCATTGCTTGCTTCATTGTTAAAGGAGGGGTCCAACCCAATACTTCCTTGATGTTAGAAGAGTCTACTTCTAAGTCACCACAAAGTTGCTCAATCATGGTTGATTTGCCTGTAAGTTTACCGACAAAGCACATTAAGTTCACTGGTATTGGTACCTGGATTACTTTTTTACCCAACCCCTCAGCAATTGCGTTAGTGAAATGTTTAGTTGAAACTGTTTCACAATCGCTCGCTAGGAAAGTATGCCCTGCCGCAGCGGGATGCGTCGCACAGGTAACCAATAGATCTGCTAAATTTTGAACGGCGATGAAGTCTCTACGGTTATTCACCAAACCAAAAGGCAAGATCGGCAACTTACTGACTAACTTGGTGAGCAACCCGAAGTTTCCCGGAGCGTTAACCCCATAAACCAAAACTGGCCTTACAATAACAACCTCAAGCCCCGTGTTTTCAGCAATTCTCTTCAAACCGAGCTCTGCATTATATTTAGACTGAGCATAATGGTTGTGTGGATGTTCTGTAGAATGCGGGGTGAATGGTGCCCCAATTGTTGATGTTCCATTTACCCCAATTGAGCTCACAAAAACAAAACGACGAACCCCTGCCTCGGCTGCTTTTTGAGCAAGCCTTAGTGTTCCCGCAGTATTAACTAGATTATAGTCGTACGTAGAAAACGTTTTGCTGTGTGCTAGGCCTGCCAAATGAATTAATGAGTGAACGTCATTAAAACAACCTTCCCACTCCGTCGAGTCATCTATGCTTGGTACGCTAAATGTATTATGGTACGAGTGAGCCTCTCCTAACCGCACAATGCAGCGAAAGTCTTTTTCCAACTTTGTTAGCTCTCGCCCAACAAAACCTGTAGCACCTGTAACTAAAATCGCCATACCTTAAACACTCACAAATTTTCGAGTCAATAATGTGCACACTTTGTAAGGCAACTTAAGCGCAACCATAGCTAGATTTGTATAAATACCATTCTCCCTGCATGCCCTAACGATCTCTGCATTTTGATGGACTCGCCACATTAAACCACTTGAGCTTATTCCACCTTCTCTCATCTTTATAGTTATCTTAGGCACCCTATTGAATACAATCCCTTTTTCGACACAGCGAGCAATAAACTCAAAATCAGCTGCTACTCTATAATCCAACTTATAAAAGCCACATTTATCATAAACAGACTTCTTGGCATAGAAAGTCGGATGAGGCAGCATCAAGCCAAATTTAATCAATGAACGTTTAAAAATCTTAGAACTATAAAGTCTTGTTATCTTGTCAGTATTATTTGCTTGAACATAAACGAGATCAGAATACACAGCATCAACATTATATTGGCTAAAACCTGACATTAAATCAGACACACTCGATTTAGACACAAAAAAGTCATCTGAGTTTAAAATCCCAATAACATCACCTTGGGCTAACTTTATCCCCTTATTCATCGCGTCATAGAGACCTTCATCTTTTTCACTTAGATACACATCGATATTATCAGAATATTTCTCGATAATCTCATTTGTTCGATCGGTTGAACCTCCATCTATAATTATATACTCTATATTTTCATAATCCTGAGAAGCGACAGATACAATCGTGTCTTCTAATGTTTTTGCAGAATTATAACAAACCGTAATTATCGATACTTTCATATTTGTTTTTTTTAGTTAATTAACAGTAAGTGCGGGCAACCTTACCATAGTTACTGAATGAGTAGTTTGATGTCGCGGCGGGAATAATAACAGACTCCCCCGTTTTCAAACTCACGCGACTCTGTGATGAACAGATTTCCACACTACCTTCAATACACAATAAAATTTCAGGTGATGACGATACGATCTCAAATTCACCCTCTCGGATAATATCAAACTTAAAATCGTCAACAGGAATGGGATAAACCGAGCGGTTGCCATCTTGAAAGGGCTGCATTCTCAAATCACTTGCTTTGATTGGTTCAAACTTAGTGTTCGCAAGTAACGCTGGCACATCAATGTATTTGGGGGTTAAGCCTGCGCGTAACACATTGTCAGAGTTAGCCATGACCTCTACACCAACGCCTTTCAAGTAAGCATGTGGTGTTTCTGCAAACAAAAACATCGCCTCACCCGGTTTCAGCTCAACCACATTAAGGAACAGAGGAGAAAAAAGACCTACATCGCTAGGATACAACTTTGCAAGCTCAGTAATGAGCTTGAAGGTTTCCGTAACCTCTGCACTCTCTCCGAGAGTCGGTTCAAAACTCAAAAGCTCACTGACAGCACTGGCTTTTTGTTTCTCCCCCATCTGCAAGATAGCAGCAAATAATTGCTCGAACGTCTCCTGAGTCGGATTAGACAGAAACGGATCCAATATTGCTCTAATAGATGGCAGTATCGCAGCAGAAAAAAGCCTATGAATTGACGACAACTCACGAAAACCATTCAGCGCCAAATAAGGGGTGATGGCATACACCAACTCCGGTTTATGGTTTGCGTCTTTAAAATTGCGCTCTGCCGCATCCAGGGCGATACCCAGTTCATTTTCTTTATCAAAACCTACCTGAGCGGCCTCTTTGCTCGGGTGAACTTGAATAGACAACGGCTGATTAGCCGCCAAAATTTTCACTAAAAATGGCAGCTTATCTTCATAGCGTCCACTTTTGTCACCCAACCACAAGCTAGGATTAGAACTTATCGCATCCACCAGGGTAGATTCTTTTTTATCAATCGTTACCGTTGAACTGCCATTAGGATGTGCTCCCATCCACAACTCAGCTTGCGGTAACTGATGGGGGTTTGCGATTTTGAATAAATCAGAAAATGCGCTTGTACAACCCCACTGGAAGTTTTTTATTGGGTTATTTAACTTAAAAATCATCGTTCAGCTGCCACCAACTTACAACGCTTAGTAAACAAAAATGCTGGAGCCTAACTCCAGCATGCCGATAGAGATTAACAGAAGGAATCGTTTTGTAGATTTTCCAATGTCTGAACTACAATTTGATTTGCTCTTTCAACAGAATCCGATTCCGCATAACAACGCAGCTCGGGTGCATTTCCCGAAGGACGAAGATGCACCACATCACCGGTTTTCAATATCATTCTTAATCCGTCGGTGGTATCAACACGCTCAACTACGGCCTCCTGAAAACCTAAAGCCTCAAGCAAACCTCTGGGTTCTAAAGTCGCTTTGGCGATGATTTGATGGCTTTTCTCTGTCGCAAAGTTTTGAATGCGATCACTGGCCGTAAAACGGGGCGGCAATGCACTCACCATATCAGAGATCCTCATTTGCTTCGACTTAGACAACAGCATCAAAGCAGGTAATACAGCATCACGTGTAGGAAGTGCTTTTAAAAGATGGCCATTAATCGTGATGTCTGAGCCTAAAAGAAACCCACCGTTTGCTTCAAATCCTGCCACAGAATCATAGTTTTTGGATAACGTAGAAAATTCGGCAATCACATAAGGCGAACCAATTTTGGTTTTGGTGACAGCTTTAAACTCAGGTGATGCTTCAATGATAGTATTGCAGCTTACCGGTATTGCCAATGCCTCGACGTTCATCTCCTTCGCACACAGCAAACCCAAAATATCGCCTCGTAGCCACTCACCATTTTCATCCGCAACCAATGGTCTATCACCGTCACCATCAGTGGAAAAGATAAAATCGAGATTATGTTCCTTAGACCAAGCTCTCGCTTTAATCTTATCCGATTCAGCCACAGCCTCAGTGTCAATTGGCACAAACTCATCGGTTCTTTCTAGAGAAATCACCTCTGCACCGAGTGCTTGAAATAGGCCTTGGTATATATCACGACCGGCACTGGAATGCTCATATATGCCAATACGTTTGCCTTTAAGCAGTTCAGGTTCAAACAAGCTTGTATAACGCTCAACGTATTGCTCAGCAGCCCTTGAACTCGCGTTCAGCTTCGGTAGGTTGCTCTCACTTTCAAACCTGACCTCTGCCGCCAAAATTGCTTGTTCGTCAATTTTGGTGATTTCACCATCTGGGCGGTAAAACTTTAGCCCATTGCGGTCGAAGGGAATGTGACTGCCGGTGACCATAATGCATGGGATAGACTCTTGCATCGCTGAATAAGCCAGTGCTGGAGTGGGAATGACACCATAGTAAATGGCTTCAAAGCCCTGTGCCTGAATCGCTGTTATACACGCTTGAGCCATTGCCGGGCTGCTTGGTCGATTGTCAATAGCTACTGCAACTTGCTTAAATGCAAATCGACCAGAAAGCCCCTGCAAAAAGGCATGAGCAAAAGCCGCACAGACCTCTGGAGTAAACTGAGTCACCAATCCACGTGCACCACTGGTGCCAAACTGCACACCCGATTGGGCAATGATCTCTCTTGTATTTAACATCACCATGGTTTTAGTACCCCACCCCATACTCTTCCAGACGAACAATGTCATCTTCTTGCAGATAACTGCCTGAGCGAACTTCAATCAAATGCAAATCCACCTTACCTGGGTTTGCAATACGGTGTGCAGACCCGAGTGGAATGTAGGTCGATTGGTTTTCGCTGACCAAATAACTTTTATCACCATTGGTGACTTTGGCTGTGCCTTGCACGACAACCCAATGCTCCGCTCTGTGGTGGTGCATTTGCAAAGCGGTTTGCTCACCGGGTTTTACACGCAAATGCTTAACATGATAGCGTTCGCCCTCAGCAATTTCGTCGTGCGAACCCCATGGTCGGTAGACTTCACGATGTTGTTCGCACTCGCGACGTTTCTGCGATTTGAGCTGATTAACCACATTTTTCACATCTTGTACTTTGTCTTTATTGGCAACCAGCACCGCATCTTTGGTTTCGATGATCACCAAATTATCAACACCCACCGTAGAGACCAGCTTATTTTGCGCATAAATATAGCTATTGTGGGTTTGCTCCGCGATCACATCCCCCACCATCACATTGCCCTGACTATCTTTAGGCGAGACTTCCCAAAGTGCACTGAAGGATCCAACATCGCTCCACCCTGCATCCATCGGAACCACCAAGGCATCCTGCGTTTTTTCCATCACAGCGTAGTCGACAGAATCATCCGGACATTGAATAAATGAATCTTCTTCTAAGCGAATGAAATCCAGATCGTGTCGAGAGCCATGCATGGCCGCCTCACACGCTTGTAAAATATCTGGGCGATGCATTTTAAGCTCTTCAAGAAAGCGAGAAGCTTTAAACAAGAACATCCCACTGTTCCAGTAATATTCGCCAGAAGCTAGATATTGCTCTGCTGTGGTCAAACTCGGTTTTTCTACAAATTGGGCCACGCGATAGGCGGTGTTGCTTACAGCCTCACCTTGCTTGATATAGCCATAACCCGTTTCTGGTGCCGTCGGCACAATACCAAATGTGACTAACATCCCTTGCTTGGCTGGCTCAACTGCGTTTTCCACCGCTTGGGTAAACGCAGTTTGATTTTGAATCACATGATCGGCCGCCAAAACCAATAGCAGAGGATCATCATTACCTTTGAGTGCATGCAGTGCAGCGAGAGCAATGGCTGGTGCGGTATTACGACCTACTGGCTCCAATACGATTCCACCATGCTGGATACGTTGCTGCCTCAATTGCTCTGCAACAATAAAGCGGTGCTCTTGATTACAAATAAGCAAAGGCGCTAGGTGCTCTAAGCAAGAAAGACGCGCAATGGTCTCTTGCAGCATAGACTTATCACTGGCTAAGCTAATGAATTGCTTAGGATATAAGCTACGAGATAAAGGCCACAAACGGCTACCAGAACCGCCAGCCATGATTACTGGAATAAGCATAGTCAACTCGTTGTCTTTTTATTAAGTGTTCGTTTTAGTTATTTTGAATAATACCACTTGGTGTGGATATGTACGTTATCACTAATTAAGAGTTCATCTTTATCACACCAACGATAGCGAGAATGTTGTACATCCATGGGTAGGTTCAAGTCTGAACGAATGACAATGAGTTTATAAGCAATGGCAACATAATGAGTTGTAAACTCATTACCAAATACATTGTCATCATAAAGGTGGGTATAAGGGCCAAGCAGTTTCGCTTGAGAAAGCTCAAACTCCTTCCCAAGTTCTTCTTTCGTTAGACGGGCAAAAGCATCTTCAAGCTTTTCATTTTTGAGGATACGACCGCCGGGAACGAACCAGAAACCTTGTGCCGGTCGGTTTAAACGTTCCCCTAGCAGTATCTGGCCACCTTCATCCTCAATGACTAAATCAATGGAGACTAATGGCGTACTTTCAATCACTTGAGAAAAAAGTTGTTTGCTTAAAAACATAGGCTTTGTTTGATTCCTTATGTTAGTTCTACCCTCGGTCCATTAGCCACGATAAGACTCTTGATTGTCGAGGAACCATTGATACGTCATCGTCAGCCCATCTTCTAAGCTGGTTTTCGCTTCCCATCCGAGGTTTTTAAGGCGTGAAACATCCATTAACTTACGAGGTGTGCCGTCTGGTTTTGTTGTATCAAACTCAATTTCTCCTTCAAACCCAACTACTTTTGCCACAGTTTCGACAAGTTCACGAATAGTGCAATCCACCCCCGTACCAACGTTGATATGGCTGAGCATTGCTTGCGTGTTTTCTTGGTATGTTTTTTGATCTAGGTTCATTACATAGATAGAGGCCGCAGCCATATCATCCACATGCAAAAACTCGCGCATTGGTTTACCGCTGCCCCACGCGATGACTTTGCTATCACCATTCAGTTTTGCTTCATGGAAGCGGCGCAACAACGCGGGAATAACGTGAGAATTTTGAGGATGAAAATTATCATTTTCACCATACAAATTAGTTGGCATTACCGAGCGATAGTTACGACCATACTGACGGTTATAAGACTCACACATTTTGATACCTGCAATCTTAGCAATTGCGTAAGGTTCATTGGTTTCTTCTAATGTACCTGTCAACAGAGAATCTTCGCGCATCGGTTGCTGAGCGAATTTAGGATAGATACAAGATGATCCCAAAAACAGTAAGTCTTGAACACCATGCAGATGTGCAGAGTGAATAATATTGTTTTGAATCGTCAAATTTTGGTAAATAAACTCAGCAGGGTACATATTGTTAGCAACAATCCCGCCTACTTTAGCAGCCGCAAGGTAAACTTGGTCAATGTGGTTAGTCGCAAAAAACGCCTCGACGGCTAGTGCATTTAATAGGTTAAGTTCACTGCGATCTTTGGTAATAACATCTACTGAGCTGTCTTTAGATAATTGGCGAACGATTGCTGAGCCAACCATGCCTTTATGACCAGCTACAAATACTCTTTTCATACTAGTACCGATAATATAAACAGAAAAGGCAGAGCCTAAAAGAAAGAGCTCTGCGATATAAACTAATCAGTTATTAAGATCAATTAGCTTTCAAGAGAGATAGCGACATCAAAGCCATGCTCTTTTAAAACAGCATGCTGCTTTGCCTTATCAATATCAGAGGCAACCATTTCTGCACACATTTCTTCTACAGTAATCTCTGGAGTCCAGCCAAGTTTAGCTTTCGCTTTACTTGGATCACCAAGTAGCGTTTCGACCTCTGCTGGGCGGAAGAAGCGAGGGTTTACTTTTACAATGACATCACCCACCTTCACTTTTGGTGCTTTTTCTGGGTCAACAGCAATCACTGTCGCGATCTCATTAACACCTTCGCCAGAAAACTCTAGTTCAATGCCCGCTTCTTTCGCCGAAAGACGAACAAACTCACGCACAGAGATTTGCTTACCTGTTGCAATAACAAAATCTTCTGCCTGATCTTGTTGTAGCATCATCCACTGCATGCGAACGTAATCTTTCGCATGGCCCCAGTCACGCAACGCATCCATGTTGCCAAGTTCTAAGCAAGATTCCAGACCTTGAGAGATGTTAGCAATAGCACGAGTGATCTTACGAGTTACAAAAGTTTCACCACGACGCGGCGACTCGTGGTTAAACAAAATGCCATTACATGCGTACATACCGTAAGATTCACGATAGTTAACCACAATCCAGTATGCATACATTTTAGCTACGGCGTATGGAGAGCGCGGATAAAACGGAGTTGTTTCACGCTGAGGAATTTCGCGGACCTCACCGTAAAGCTCTGAGGTAGACGCTTGGTAAAATCGTGTTTTCTTTTCCAAACCGTTGATACGGATCGCTTCTAGGAGACGAAGGGTACCCATACCATCGACATCAGCAACATACTCGGGAGACTCAAAGGAAACCGCAACGTGCGACATTGCACCTAAGTTATAGATTTCATCAGGTTGAATTTCTTTAACCAATCGAATTAGATTTGATGAGTCTGTTAGATCACCATAGTGCAGTTTAACTTTGTCGCTATCATTTATTAACTCATCAATACGTTCGGTATTGTATGACGATGCTCGTCGAATAAGGCCGTGAACTTCATAGCCTTTTTCGACTAACAATTCGGCCAAATAGGAACCGTCTTGTCCGGTAATACCAGTTATAAATGCTATTTTCATAAATCAAATAAACCTTTAAATCTGTTAATTAAAATAGATATGCTATTTTTTCTGAGAGCAAAAACCTTGTAAAAGGCATTCCCTACAAATAGCGAAAAATCAAACAACAATCTAAGTGAAAATCTATTAAGTAATAGGTGTCTATAAAGACGCCCTTGCCCAGTCGCATACAACAACTCTTTAGAATTATCTAACGGACGCTTAGGGTGATAGACTTTACCAAAATTTGAATAATAAACCAAAATACCACTAGTTCTAGAGAAGTACTCTGTTAAGAATGAAACATCCTCTCCGCTTTTATACTTAGTTTCCTTTCCAGGACCAATTTTTTCATCAAAAAAACAGTTAATATCTTTTACACTAAAAAGATATGTACCGACACATGTATCATAAATAACATTTACTTTACTAACTGAACCTGAACTATCGAATGTTGATAATTCTGAAAAGTTAAAATCATCAAAAACCAACCTAAGCTTTAAAGTTAGTCCTTTGTTGGCATTATTTTTTAAGAAATTTATAGCACTAAGATTATAACTCAAAGAGCAGTCATGAAAAATAATATGTGAATATTTATTCCTTCGCGCATATTTAATGCCATAATTTCTCGCTCGAGATACATTGCAATATTCCGCAAGATAATAAAAACCAGCATCAATAGGTTTGAAAAGTTCGATTCCTTCGCAATCATCAAATTGAACAACAAATAAAAAATCGCACTCATCCCCAAAGACTGATTTAAAAGAAATCACCGAGTCATTTAGTTGAGCACCATACTTTAAATAATCAGAGTAAAGTAGAGTAACTGCAATTAGCAACTTCATAATTAATTCATATAATGTAGCACGACGCTACGCTCTCCATCTATAAATATTGACTGCGAGGAAAATGAGGATATTTTTACAAATGAAAATACCATTAACAAAAAGATGATGGAAATTTGATTAAATTTCAACTTAGGCAAACAACTATAATCCATTACAAAAATAAAAAACAAAACCCTATAACCCACTGGAAAATACAAAACAATGAATGTAAGAATAATTATTCTTTTATCAAACCGAAGTAGAAGCATTATACCACACACAATAAG
>NZ_SZTO01000009.1 GCF_013369385.1 Vibrio sp. 05-20-BW147
AGCTCGGTATCTACCTAAAATCACAGCTAAAGACCGGATAGAGACCGGACCGACGACGCCGTCGCGATAGTTACAGAAACTACATCATGCAGGAAGTCAGGCAGGATAAGCCTTAGAGAGAGATTACAGGGTCAGTCTAGTGTGACCGACCCAGCGATCTAGGATTTTAGATTGAGTGGGGCTCTTGAGAGTCACACTCGGATGAATCATTAGATTTTTGGCTGTATTGTGAATACTTCTGGGCAAGCTTATGCTTATTTGCACTTGCATTCCTTGTTTTTGTTATCACAGCGCTAGTTTCTCGAGTTTCCCGTTCATATATAGAGGAAACATTTTCTTGATAGTTACTGTTTTTTTTCGCATTATCCTTTGCTACTCGAGCACTAGAACCAGTGGCGTAAACACCATTATAGTATGCGACGGCAACTTTCTTTTTTTTCTTTTTTTCGTCTTTGCTATCAATCATTCTCCAACTCCTCCATAGATTGAGATAAGCGGACTATTCTCTGTAGCATAGATGACATTGGGTACATCTGCCTCTGTATTTACTTTACCAACAGAGATCCATTCTGAATCATCCTTCATGCGGTAATAGGTTAACGTTGGGTCATTTGAATACTCATCAAATACAAGTCCGAGTGGTACATAACGTTCAGTGCTCAAAAATCGAGAAAAGGCGCGGTTAGCAGAAATTTTGCGATCTACACTAACAAAAACAAAATGGACCTTGTAGCCTGCTTCAATCAACGCATTTCGCAAGTCCCGTATAGAAGAACAATCATAGCCTATTTTAGGTATTACTATATTGGCGCCTTCTGACACCATGAACTCATGTACAGATTTTTCTTCCTCAAATTCAGGGTTGGTACTTCCAGATGTAAGTAAAGATGATTCAGCATGCACTAAGCTTGCGCCTTGAGGGACACGAAACTCAGGAAACTTTCTTTTTGCATAGTCTGAGTCAATGATTGCCGCCCCCTTTAGTTCTGCAATTCGATTTGATATGGTGGATTTTCCCGATGCAGGTAAACCTGTAACAATTATTGCTTCTTGCTCATACTTCAGCCCGCTTTGAGGCAGGATACCTCCGCACCCTAGTTTAATCTGGTCGTCATCATCAAGTCGCGTGTTGCTAATCAGCTCTGCAAATATCCGACTTCTTAAATCTTCTCTGAGTTCATTTGTGAGATAGGATGTATGCCGACTTTCTTCACTTGTTAACGTCGGCTGATTTACTGTTGCAGATAGTAGCTTCTCCGCTGCGACGAGCTTCTGAATATGATCACCGAGTTCAACAGTGTTTTTCAAGCCTAACACCTTAGTTAAGAAGTCTACTGCCAATTTATTTTGGTCTAATGGCCTTGAATAGTATCTCACTTAATGCCTCCTGCCATGAGATTATCTGGTTACGTTTTACACATCAATATAAAACTTATCACACAACAGTTTCAGCAAAACAGATCTAATTTTCAAACTCGCCTTTATTTCGTTTCAAAATATTTGGAATTGCCGAATCATTCTTAAAGTCAGACTCATATTAAATCTATGATACTGATAATCATGGAGTTAATTATGATTAAGCTAACTAATCTTCAACAAATCACAACCCTACCAATCACCACCACCTTACAAGAACTAGTCAAAGCCATACTCACGGCACCATTTCACGATGAAGCAGAAACCCAACAAACATGGGATGATCTGCAATGTGAGCTCTGGTTCCTCACCTCAATTTCGGACCTAACTGCCGTCGTCGTCGACGATATCGAAATGCTAAAACGAGCACTGACCTATACCGAATTCGAAGATGATCTGGACTACGGAGCAACACTGACACTAAGCATTGTCGAGGACAGTGGCAAGGGTATTTATCTACTGATGCCTAAGACACTACTCACCGAATTACGCCAATACTTCTCCATCGAGAATGACTAAGGAGGCAGCGATGCAATCCCGAAAATTCAAATTCAATAAGCGCCAACTCGACTCACTACCACCGACGCCGACGACGAGCAAAAGTAAGGAAACGGAATATACCGACGAGTTATGCTCTGGGCTTAAGATGATCATCAACCGCCAAGGCAGGAAGCGTTTCTTGTTCAGGTACACATTTCACGGAGCCAAGAAATCCATCCAGCTAGGTGAGTATCCAGCACTAGACATCAACACTGCTCGCCAGATTGCCAATGACCATAAACGGGAAATTGCTCTCGGTAATGACCCCAAGGCTATTCGTGATGAGAAGCGCAACGTCCTTACGTTCCAGGAGTTCTCAGAGCTGCACTACTTACCCTACGCAATGATGAATAAGCTCACCGCTAAAAGTGATGCAGGTAGTCTCAAGCTTCATTTCTATCCGAAATGGGGCAAGAAACCTCTCACCGATATCGGTCAGCAGGACATTCAGAAATTGTTGGACGGGTTACTAGAAGGTAGGAAACCTGCAACGGTGAACCGTCTACGTTCCTTAGTCCTTCGCATGTTCAGACTCGCAATGGAATGGGGCTATGTTGATTCTAATCCAGGTCAGTACATACGGAAGTTGAAGGAAAACAATGTAAGACAGCGGTTCCTCTCACGTGCAGAGGTTTCAGCCTTCATCAAGGCATGTAACGAGGAACCGAATCGTACTCAATCTAACGCATTGAAATTCGCTCTGCTTACCGGGATGCGAATCGGGGAAATTACCAGTTCGAAATGGGAATGCCTTACCGTCGACGACGACGGCAATTGGAGCCTATTTCTACCACACACTAAGTCGGGGCTGTCGAGAACGGTCCTACTCAACCACCTAGCTAAGGAGGTCATCCATGATCAACGACGATTTCAACAACCGAAGAACCCCTATATCTTTGCCGGAGATGCACCCGGTAGACCTATCGCTCATCCGAAGAAGGCTTTTGCTCGAATCAAGAAAGCTGCCGGGATTACAGACAACTTCCGAATTCATGATTTGAGGCACAGCTTCGCGTCAATTCTTATCAACTCAGGTAATGCCACGCTTTATGATGTTCAGCATTTGTTGGGGCATCAGTCACCGCAAACCAGCACTCGATATGCGCATTTGGCTTCGAGTAGGTTGAGAGAGGTGAGTGCAAATGTGGCTGAGTTAGTTGGAGATGTGAGTATGTAAGCACAATAAAGACAAAAGCATTGATAGCTCGCAATCATTGCTTTTGTCTAGGAGTATAATAAGTCTTAATAACTTATATTTTGTAAACGATTAGATAACGGGGAAGATTAATGGGAGACTGGGAAGATATTTTTGGCTCGGAAGGAATGGAGCCTGACTTTGCTCCATGGGATGCTCCAGGATGGGCGGATGACCATGACGATATCAGTAATGAAGAAGAGTATGAAATCGATGTAAAAGAGCGTTATAACACTCTTGTAATATTGAGTAATCTACTAGAAAGAGCGAACACTAATAAAAAGGTTTTTACTAAAATGGAAAGAAAAGCAATTAAATTCGCAATTGCAGTTCTTTCGTCGAAAAACTGTTTGAAGAATTTAAGTGAGCCTAATATAGAAGCCACCACTACAGGCTGGGGACAACCTAAATCTCAAATAGGTTGGGGGCAGCCAAAATCTTCGGATAATGAAACACCGGTAGATACTGACGATGATGACATAGCGTTCTGAGGAACGAGTATTCATTTTTTGCAAGTTCAAGTAGGCTTTTTAATTTTTGGTGAAAAGCCTTTTCCCATTAAGTCTTCTTCAGTTAAGGCTTGGTTTTCAGAAAATCGCCGTGCTAAGTCATAAGTGAATGAATGTAGGTTAATTTTACTCTCGTTGTAGAAGTTCCACGTCATTCTTCCTCCATCAGTTGCTAATTTACCCTTTTCGTCTATGTTGGGGACCCTGATATAGTCATAATATTTAAAACCAATACTTTGTTTTCCAAATAAAATATAGAGAGTATGATCAATATTGCTTAAAATAAAAGCACTTTTCCAAGTTGAAGAACGTGTGATGTGAGCTTCAAAACCCATATTTATTAGTGCGTTGATTAAGTGCTCTCTTGTCATGAATCCATCTGGCTCTAAATCAAATGTAACAGTTTCATTCTTCGATGAAATATCTTCTAGGCCTAAATTCCACTCTTTTTTACTTTGTTCAAACTGTTGGTCGGCTTTTCGTTGTAGTTCAAGCAATCTACTAGAAATCTCTTTCTCTCTAGAGTTTTTGGATAACTGTTCTTGCTCTTGTTTGACAACCCATTCAGAGGTTTTCTTTTCAGCCGCTTCAGAGACCTTTTCTAGGACGACGAGACAGTTAAACAAAAAGCGAAAGATATTTTTGATAATTCTAATCAACAACATAGCATATGGCTCTCGCACATCAGAAATTGCAAAACGAACATATTATATAGTCATTGTACAACCATGCTAAACAAGTTGAATTAAAAGTGACTCACTTTGCCCCCATTCCCCAACTAAAATCCTAGATCGCTGGGTCGGTCACACTAGACTGACCCTGTAATCTCTCTCTAAGGCTTATCCTGCCTGACTTCCTGCATGATGTAGTTTCTGTAACTATCGCGACGGCGTCGTCGGTCCGGTCTCTATCCGGTCTTTAGCTGTGATTTTAGGTAGATACCGAGCTGGACACGAACCCTAATGTAAATTTCCTATTTAGGTTTTCCGTCCAGTTTGCCGACGGCGGCGGCAGTAGATGTATTTCCCCTGTTGTCCTGACAGTTGCGACGGTCATGACAGCCGTGACAGTCCCGAGAGTATCCAGCTAGATTCCCATCCTATTCGACTAACCCTACTCTTCGCCCTAACTCATACCAGATTCGCGCTGTAATCCTGTGTGCCGTTGGTAATTCCGTTCTGAGTATGAATATCAGTCCAGTGATTAGCTGCTGTTTCTGGTGCTGTGGTTGAGTGTCATTGATTGCTGGCCGAAATCACTTAAAAGATAACAGACCGATTACCACTGAGGGTAATCGGTCATCATGATTCAACATTCATCTTGTTCTAATCTTCGGTGCTGAGTCTCCTGCGTAATCTCAGCTAGAACCCCATCCAGGTATCTAAATTATATTTATATTAATAACTGGACCTAATGGAACGGAATGTTGGTTATATTTTTGTTGGTTCCAGCGCGAATTTTTTCTGGGGTTCGGTTCTGGTGTTGAGTGGTATGTATCTGCTCTGATTCGTGCTGTACAGACGAGAGAGAGTTCTGATGGTGGATATCACTCTGGTAGGGGAAGTGTGACTCTGTGGTGACTACGTGGAGTCTTTCGGCGGACCTAATGGACCAGAGCTTACCGGAAGTAATTGCGGACCAGATATAGACCGGACCAGAAAAGACAAAGGCCCGTAGATTTCTCTACGAGCCTTATCGGAATTTGGTGGCCCCTCCCAGACTTGAACTGGGGACCAATCGATTATGAGTCGACTGCTCTAACCACTGAGCTAAGGGGCCAAATTGGAGCAAAGATTATAGGAGAACTCGCGCGGGGTGTCTAGACGTTGCTACGGCTAATTGCGCTTAGTTTTTATTCACTTAGCGAGATAAACAACAAAAAAGGTGAGCTAGAGCTCACCTTTTTGCTTGAGAAGAGTATGCGTTACTCGTCAAGGAAGCTGCGCAGAGTTTCTGATCGGCTTGGATGACGCAGTTTACGCAATGCTTTTGCTTCGATTTGACGAATACGCTCACGTGTTACGTCGAACTGTTTGCCCACTTCTTCTAGAGTGTGGTCGGTGTTCATATCGATACCAAAACGCATGCGCAGTACTTTTGCTTCACGAGGTGTTAGGCCTGCAAGAACATCTTTTGTCGCTGCTTTTAGGCTGGTGGCCGTGGCAGAATCAAGAGGTAGTTCTAGCGTGGTATCCTCGATGAAATCACCCAGATGCGAATCTTCGTCGTCACCGATTGGTGTCTCCATTGAGATTGGCTCTTTAGCAATTTTCAGTACTTTACGGATCTTGTCTTCTGGCATTTGCATGCGCTCTGCCAGCTCTTCCGGTAATGGTTCACGGCCCATCTCTTGTAGCATTTGACGAGAGATACGGTTTAGCTTGTTGATCGTTTCGATCATGTGAACCGGAATACGAATCGTGCGTGCTTGGTCTGCGATTGAACGTGTGATTGCCTGACGGATCCACCACGTTGCATAAGTCGAGAACTTGTAACCACGACGGTATTCGAATTTATCAACCGCTTTCATCAGACCGATGTTACCTTCTTGGATCAGATCCAAGAATTGTAGACCACGGTTGGTGTATTTCTTCGCGATAGAGATTACAAGACGCAAGTTCGCTTCAACCATCTCTTTCTTCGCTCGGCGAGCTTTCGCTTCACCGATAGACATACGGCGGCTGATGTCTTTGATGCTGTTCACAGTCAGCGACGTTTCTTCTTCAATGGCTCTTAGCTTAGAGATTGAACGACGAATGTCTTCTTCGTGCAGTTTGATCTTTTCTGCGTACGGCTTATCAGATGCTAGGATTTTATCTAACCATTCTTCGCTTGACTCGTTGCCAGTGAAGAGAGCAATGAAAGATTTCTTTGGCATCTTGGCGATTTCTACCGCAGATTTCATGATCAAACGTTCTTGTGTACGAACGCGATCCATGGCGGTGCGAAGTTCGTTAACCAAATGGTCAAACTGTTTCGGTGTTAGACGAAACTCTTTAAACACATCGAGCATCAGTTCATGTGCTTGAGCTGCGTGAGCACTCTCTCGGCCATGTTCATTTGCTGCTAGCTGCAGGTTTTGATAGCTGTTGCGAAGCTGAGTGAATTTTTCTAGCGCTACTTCAGGATCGATGCCAGCATCGTCATCGGAGTCGCTGCTTGAATCGCCGTCGCCATCTTCGTCTTCATCTTCGTCGTCGTCGATGTCAGTGCTATCTTCATCTTCCAAATCAGATTCAGCAAGCTCAGAGCCGATATGCGTTGCAGTTGGAGCAATCGTTTCATCTGCGTTTGGATCAACGAAGCCGCTAATCAGATCGGTTAGACGAAGCTCTTCTGCTTGAACCTTATCAAACTGTTCCAGAATATAAGGAATGGTTCCAGGGTATTCAGCAACAGACGACTGTACTTGGTTGATACCATCTTCAATTCGTTTAGCGATGTCGATTTCGCCTTCACGAGTTAGAAGTTCAACGGTACCCATTTCACGCATGTACATGCGTACTGGGTCTGTAGTGCGACCAATTTCGCTTTCTACGCTTGAAAGCGCAGCAGCGGCTGCTTCGGCAGCATCTTCGTCGGTAATGTTTGTTTCATCACTCAGTGCTAGGTCATCGGCATCAGGAGCAGTTTCTACTACTTTGATACCCATGTCGTTAATCATCTGAATGATATCTTCCACCTGTTCTGAATCTACGATTTCAGCAGGTAGGTGGTCATTTACTTCGGCGTAGGTCAGATAGCCTTGCTCTTTGCCACGGATGACAAGTAGTTTTAGCTGTGACTGCGGATTATGATCCATAGACGGTATCCAACTTCGTAATCTGGTGAAGGAATTAGTATGCGAAATGCAAACCACTAACTATAGCAAATAAAATTGTTGCTGACTAATTAAACAGGGTTACGCTTTTAAATCTAGCATGAGTGCCATAAGCTCCCTTCTTTCATCGGCTGATAAGCCGATGCTTCTATCTTTTGCCTGCAGGTTCTCAATTTGCTTTTCAACACACTGAGCAAGAATCTTGTCCAGCGAGTCTAAAAATATGTCTTCTTCATTGTCATCGTCGAGGGGGATTTCCCAACCTGCTAAACGAGACAGAAGTTGTTCATTCTGGCTGCCACGCCAGCTTTCTAGCAATTGGCCTGTGGTTATATTGGGGCGTGCTTGGCATCTTTCAAGCACTTCTATCAATAAACTCAAGCCGGGTATGGTTAAATGTTTGACCGGGGTTAAATCCGGCACCAGTTGCGAGAAACTTGGGCGCTGAATGAGTAGGGCGACCACTTCACGCATGGGTGTTCTTTTTAGCTCACGGTGAGGCTGTGGCTTTTTGTCCGTTTGGCCTTGGCGATTGATCAGTTGTTGCAGCTGTCGTTCATCTACTAAGCCTAAACGGCGGCCAAGTAATTCCCTCAAGTATAGACGCAAAGTGCCGCCAGGCACTTTATCGATCAGAGGAACTGCTAAGGTTGTGAGCTTCGCCATACCTTCTTTGCTGCTCATGTCAACTTGTTGAGCAAGTGAGCTGAACATGAACTCTGTCAGGGGCATGGCATTGGCCACTTGTTGCTCAAACTGCGCTTTACCAAATTGACGAATGTACGAATCGGGATCTTCGCCATCAGGTAAAAACATGAACTTCAATTGTCGGCCATCATTTAAGTAAGGCAATGCGTTTTCCATGGCACGCCAAGCCGCTTCTCTTCCTGCTCGGTCACCATCGTAACAACAGACGACGGTGCTGGTTTGACGGAACAGCACTTGTAGATGATCACCCGTGGTGGACGTTCCCAGCGAGGCGACGGAATAATCTACGCCATATTGGGCTAGCGCGACAACGTCCATATAGCCTTCGACCACTAAAATTTGAGGTGGCTCTCGATATGCCTGTAGGACTTCGTACAAGCCGTAAAGCTCTTTGCCTTTGTGGAAGATTGGGGTCTCGGGTGAGTTAAGATATTTTGGGGTGCCATCCCCAAGCACTCGCCCGCCAAATCCGATAACACGCCCACGGCGATCGCGAATGGGGAACATCACGCGGCCACGGAAGCGATCGTAGCGATTGCCCTTTTCGTTCTCGATCAACATACCACCGGCGACCAGCATCTCTTGTGCTTCAGGATGTTGACCAAAGTTTTTACGCACCAAATCCCATTCATCGGCAATATAACCAATGCCAAATTTCTGTACGATCTCGCCTGAAAGGCCACGATTTTTTAGATAATCGATGGCGATTTTGCCTGAGGAAAGCTTCAGTTGATTGCGATAAAACTGGCTAATGCTGGCCATTAAATCGTAGAGGCTGCGCTTTTGGCTACTGCTGGCTTGAGGAGCTTGGCTGAATTTAGTGTTGGTTGAGTGTTGTTCGCGCGGAACATCAAGACCAAGATAAGAGGCAAGTTCCTCAATGGCTTCCACAAACTCCAATCGTTCAAATTCCATCATAAAATCGATGGCATTGCCGTGTGCACCGCAACCAAAGCAATGGTAGAACTGTTTTTCTTGGCTAACGCTGAAAGAAGGCGTTTTTTCGTTGTGGAATGGGCAGCAAGCCCCGTAGTTCTTGCCTTTTTTCTTAAGTTTCACCCGTGCGTCGATGATGTCGACGATATCAAGTCGAGCAAGGAGGTCATCAATAAAACTGCGTGGGATGTGTCCTGCCATAAAACCTAATAAAAAAGAGAAGGGTAGATACAAACAAGCCGTGCGTTCCAGAGGATAGCACGGCTTGCTGCAAACAGGTGCGGGAATTAAGCCAGTTTAGCGCGAACTAAACCACTTACTTTACCCATATCTGCACGGCCTTGAATTTGCGGTTTCAGTACAGCCATTACTTTACCCATGTCTTGCATGCCTGCTGCTTCAGACTCAGCAATCGCACTGTCGATCAGCGCGGCTACTTCGTCTTCATTCAGCGGTTGAGGCATGAATTCTTCAAGTACTGTAATTTCTGTTTTTTCCGCATCAGCTAAGTCTTGACGACCTGCTGCTTCAAATTGCGTAACAGAGTCGCGACGTTGTTTAACCATTTTTGTCAGCACAGCAAGAATGTCATCATCGTTCAGAGTGATCTGTTCGTCGACTTCACGTTGCTTGATAGCTGACAGGGCTAAACGAATAGTGCCAAGGCGCTGTTTGTCCTTGGCTTTCATCGCTAGTTTTTGCTCTTCTTTGAGTTGTTCAATAAGAGCCATAACTAAATTCCTTAACCAGGAGCTCAGTTATTAGTACAGGCGAACGCGACGAGCGTTTTCGCGAGCTAGCTTCTTAGCGTGACGCTTTTGAGCTGCTGCTTTAGCGCGTTTGCGAACTGTAGTTGGTTTTTCGTAGTGCTCACGACGACGCACTTCAGAAAGGATACCTGCTTTTTCGCAAGAGCGCTTGAAACGACGTAGAGCAACGTCGAACGGTTCGTTTTCACGTACTTTAACTACTGGCATATGCCTTTCACCTCAGGGGTTATTCGTTAGCGCTGGTAAAAAATAGACAAATCACTAGCGATTGGTCTCTAACCAGCTTGATCAAAAATGGTGCGGAATTTTAATCCGATCCCTGCGCCTTTGTAAAGCCTTTTGTCGATTATTGTCTGTACAAAATTTGTTTGTCTGGGCTGCGCGAGGTAATATGTCGGCAAATTTTCTATTAGCACTGAGCATACAGAGAAAACTATGCGCATTCTCGGCATTGAAACCTCCTGTGATGAAACAGGAATCGCCATTTATGACGATGAAAAAGGCCTACTGGCCCATAAATTATATAGCCAAATTAAACTGCATGCCGATTACGGCGGTGTCGTGCCTGAGCTCGCTTCTCGTGACCACGTGAAGAAAACCATTCCTCTTATTAAAGAGGCGTTGAAAGAAGCCAATTTAACAGCAAAAGATATTGATGGTGTTGCTTACACGGCAGGGCCAGGGTTGGTTGGTGCACTTTTGGTGGGAGCAACGATTGGTCGAAGCCTCGCTTACGCTTGGGGAGTGCCAGCTGTTCCGGTTCATCATATGGAAGGTCACTTGCTCGCACCTATGCTTGAAGACAACCCACCGCCGTTTCCATTTGTGGCGGTATTGGTCTCGGGTGGTCACTCAATGATGGTGGAAGTGAAAGGCATTGGTGAGTACAAAATCCTAGGCGAATCCATTGATGATGCGGCGGGTGAAGCATTCGATAAGACGGCGAAGCTCATGGGCCTAGATTATCCAGGTGGTCCATTGCTGTCTAAATTGGCCGAAAAAGGGACGCCGGGTCGCTTTAAGTTTCCGCGTCCGATGACCAATGTCCCCGGTTTGGACATGAGCTTTTCTGGTTTGAAAACCTTTACCGCGAATACCATTGCGGCGAATGGTGATGATGAACAAACACGTGCCGATATTGCGTACGCATTTGAAGAGGCCGTCTGTGCCACATTGGCGATCAAATGTAAGCGCGCGCTAGAGCAAACGGGCATGAAACGTATTGTGATTGCGGGTGGGGTGAGTGCCAACCGTCGTCTTCGTGCTGAGCTAGAAAAACTGGCGCATAAAGTGGGCGGGGATGTCTATTATCCACGTACCGAGTTTTGTACGGATAATGGTGCAATGATCGCGTATGCGGGTATGCAGCGTTTGAAGAACAATGAAGTGTCAGATCTTTCGGTAGAGGCCCGACCTCGCTGGCCAATTGATCAATTGACGCCAGTGATGAAATAAACTCAGTATAATTACGGTCGCTTAGGCGGCCGTTTTTTTTAATTTGCTGCTTTGTATTCAACATGGAACTGGATGGCATCTTGTGTTGCCTGCGTAGGTTCTGCTGATTTTTGGAAAAATAATGAAAACATTCATCATCGATGGCAAAAGCATGGCTTATCAAGATGTGGGTCAAGGTCCGGTCTTGTTATTTGGTCATAGCTATTTGTGGGATAGCCAGATGTGGGCGCCACAAATTGAATTTTTAAGTCAGTCTTATCGTTGTATTGTGCCGGATTTATGGGCGCATGGGGAATCTGAGTCTGCACCAACTCGCTGCAACTCATTGGTGGATTACGCTCAACACCTGCTCGCGTTGATGGATCATCTACACATTGAAACGTTTTCTATTGTCGGTTTATCCGTTGGTGGGATGTGGGGAGCAGAACTGGTTTCACAAGCACCAGCACGAGTGACTTCTTTAGTCATGATGGACACCTTCATTGGTCTAGAGCCGGAAGTGACCCATCAGAAATACTTCGCCATGTTGGATGCCATCGCGCAAAGCCAAATGGTGCCAGCACCGATTGTGGAAGCGGTGGTGCCGCTGTTTTTTGCCAACGATGCGACAGAGCAAAACCCGCAATTGGTTTCGGATTTCGAACAACGCTTAGCGTCACTTTCCGGTGAACGTGCGGTGGAAGTGGCAAGAATTGGACGTATGGTGTTTGGTCGTCGCGATGTGATTGAGGATGCGGAAACATTTGCTTTGCCAACCTTGATCGCCGTTGGTCAGCAGGACAAGCCTCGCCCAGTGTTTGAATCTTACTTGATGCACGATGTGATCACCGGCAGTCAATTGGTGGAAATTCCTAACGCTGGCCACATCAGTAACTTAGAGCAGGTTGAGTTCGTTAACCAAATGCTTGAGACGTTTCTCGCGGTAGTTTACGCCAAGTAAGCGAACGATAATGGCCTCATGAGAGGCCATTTTCTATTCCTTTGACGTTTATCGTCGTCTCGTATTTCGCTTGTCGTCTCTTATTTTGCTTACTGTGACTTGGGCATTTGCAGTTTTTTCTCACCGATCTTGGGTTCTTCACCAGTAAATAAACGGCGGATATTTTGGTGATGTCTTAACACAATCAAGCAGCAGAGCATGCCTACGGGCAAGGTGTACTGGGGCTTGATCATCCAAGTGTACATCGGGGCAAGTAAAACGGTGACCAAAGCGGCCAATGAAGAGTAGCGGAAGAGTATCGCGACCAACAGCCATGTCACCATGATCATCCCTGTCAAATCCAAACCGATAGGGGCTATGGCTCCCAGCGCTGTTGCCACCCCTTTACCCCCTTGGAAATGAAAGAACAGTGGGTACATATGACCAAGGCAGGCTGCAATGGCGATCACGCCAAGCAGTACGGGTTCAATGCCGAGGTAGTAACCACTCCAAACCGGAATGGTCCCTTTGAGCATATCGCACAGCAGTACTGCCGCGGCGGCACCTTTGCCACCGATGCGCAACACGTTGGTGGCACCAGGGTTATTTGAACCCACACCTCGAGGATCGGGCAATCTCAGCACACGACAAATCAGCACCGCACTGGAAATTGATCCCAGCAGGTAGGCGATGATGGTCATTGTCACTGCCATTGCGTCCATGTGAGTCCCTAAATGATTGGAAAGTAATGCTCATTTTTCGCGTAGTTGCTATCATAGCGCGATTGCAAAAATAATACGATGAATTTACCCCATTCGGGTATCCGACCTCTATAAGGACAAATTATGGCGCTGGATAAAGTGTTTATTGAACAGTTGGAAGTGATTACCACCATTGGTGTCTACGACTGGGAACAGCAAATTAAGCAAAAATTGGTGTTGGATATCGAAATGGCGCACGACAATCGTCCTGCAGGCAAAAGTGATGATGTGGCCGATGCGTTGGATTATGCGCAAGTGAGCGAGGCGGTATTGAATCACATTGAAAGCGGTCGTTTCTTGCTGGTGGAACGCGTCGCGGAAGAAGTGGCTGAGCTCATCATGACTCAATTTTCAGTGCCTTGGATTCGCATTCGCTTGGCTAAGCCGGGAGCAGTTCCACAAGCTCGCGCTGTGGGTGTGGTGATTGAGCGAGGCCAAGCATGAACACCGTCTATATCGGCGTAGGCAGTAATATTGAGCGAGAAAAGCACGTACGAGCCGCTTGGCAAGAGCTCACTTTGCTTGGCGAAGCCTTACAAGCCTCACCGATATATGAATGTGCCGCTGTTGGTTTCGACAGCCATGCCTTTTTCAATTTTGTCATTCGTCTCAATACGTCTATGACGTTAGAGGAATTGGCTTCTCAGCTCCGCCAAATCGAACTGCGATGGGGCCGAGAAGAAAATGCAGCGAAGTATCAGGATCGAACACTGGATCTTGATATTGTGCTGTTCGGCGAATGCATTTCGCGCCAAAAGCCTGAACTGCCTCGCAGTGATATCTTTAAATATCCCTTTGTCATACAACCGCTTTATGATTTGCAGCCGGATCTGGTGATTCCAGGAGATGGCCGTACCGTGGAAGAGATTTGGCAAACTGCACGCGATCTCGACACATTGAAAACGGTTGATTTTTCATTATAAAAAACTGAGTAAACCATGAGTTATTTTGAAGCGTTTGTGTTGGCTTTGATTCAAGGCCTGACCGAGTTTTTGCCGATTTCCAGTTCGGCGCATTTGATCCTGCCTTCCGCCATTCTTGGTTGGGAAGATCAAGGGTTAGCTTTTGATGTGGCGGTGCATGTCGGTACCTTAGCCGCCGTGGTGATCTATTTCCGTAAAGAAGTGATTACGCTCTTCGCTGCTTTGTTCGCGTCGATTTTTAAAGGCGAACGAAGTAAAGAAGCCAAGTTGGCGTGGATGATTGTGATTGCGACGATCCCAGCCTGTATCTTTGGCTTGGTGATGAAAGATGTCATCGAAGTTTATCTGCGTAGTGCCTATGTGATTGCCACAACGACCATTATTTTTGGTCTGTTGCTTTGGTGGGTCGATAAGAATGCCTCTTTGCTGGATGATGAATACCAAGCGGGTTGGAAGAAAGCCTTGTTTATTGGTATTGCGCAAGCATTGGCGATGATTCCCGGCACTTCTCGCTCTGGGGCGACCATTACCGCTGCGCTTTACTTGGGCTTTACTCGTGAAGCGGCTGCGCGCTTTTCTTTCCTGATGTCGATTCCCATCATTACGCTGGCGGGATCTTATCTTGGCTTGAAATTAGTGACCAGTGGCGAGCCCGTTCATGTCGGCTTTTTGCTAACCGGTATTGTCACTTCCTTTATTAGTGCCTATCTGTGTATTCACCTGTTCTTGAAGATGATTTCACGTATGGGCATGACGCCGTTTGTGATCTATCGATTGATCTTAGGTGTCGGCTTATTTGCTTACCTGTTAATGGCTTAATCTCGAGCTGCTTGATCGCACAATCACTATAGCGCCCACAGGAAACTGTGGGCGTTATGTTTTTTAAGCGTTGAGCAGCGCCGTTTTTACCGCTTCAGTGCGCCTTCTTTCCTGTTCATCACGAATGGCTGGCCCTTTGAACCCATCTTGAATGATCGATTGCACCTCGACAGAGAGCGCGGCTTGATACGCTAACTGGATCCGTTCTGCTTGAGGGTAAGGGTGATCTTGCAGACCTTGGCGACCCGCATGATCGGCTTGGCAACAAAGGAGGATATCGTTTAACCGCTCCGCTTTGCGCCACACATCCAGTTTGTTGAAGATTTTGACCATGGTTTGCGGCTTGAGCTCGGCTGCGCGATGGATGTTGGAGTGCTGCTCACACACCATTAAAGCCAGATCGCGAAACTCATTCGGTACGCGCACGCGTTCACACAACTGTTTAATCAACTTAAGACCGGTGTGGCAATGCATTTTGTGGCTTGGCCATTCGCTTGGCGGTGTCACGCCTTTGCCTAAGTCGTGCACTTGGGCTGCAAAGCGCACCACTGCAGACGAGCTCAGCTTCGCCGCTTGTTCTGCGACCAACAAGGTGTGTATGCCTGTGTCGATCTCTGGGTGCCATTTTTCAGGCTGAGGGACACCAAACAAAGCATCGATTTCGGGAAGTACCACGGCCAAAGCACCACACTGACGCAAGACAGCAAGAAACTGCTGTGGCGCAGGCGTGAGTAGCGATTTGTGCCATTCTTGCCAAACTCGCTCGGCGGTCAGTGCAGACAGCTCGCCAGAAGCGACAATGGATTGCATCAACTGCAAGGTTTCATCGGCCACGCGAAACCCGAGTGGTGCCAGTTTGGCCGCAAAGCGAGCCACTCGCAACACGCGCAGAGGATCTTCGACAAAGGCTTCTGACACATGGCGCAAAATACGATCCTGCAGATCTTGCTGTCCACCATACGGGTCATAAAGCGCGCCCTGGCTATCCATGGCAATGGCGTTGATGGTCAGGTCGCGTCTGAGGAGATCCTCTTCTAAAGTCACATCTGGGGAGAAAAAGCACTCAAAGCCTTTGTAGCCTTGGCCTGTTTTTCGCTCGGTGCGAGCCAGCGCGTACTCTTGTTTGGTTTTGGGGTGCAAGAAAACTGGAAAATCTTTCCCGACAGGAGAGTACCCAGCATTGAGCATTTGTTCCGCGGTTGCACCGACGACAACCCAATCTTGATCGTAGACGGGAATGCCCAATAACTTGTCTCTTACCGCTCCACCCACTAAGTAAACTTCCACGCGTGTGACCTCGAATATTTGCTTATCTGACTGGACATTGTAGCAAGCAATGGTACTTTGCTCTCTATTCAATTGACGTATTTGCATTTGGTCTGTGTATGTATAAGGATTTTTTTGGTTTCTCTGAGCTGCCTTTCTCGATAGTGCCCAATTCCCGCTATCTCTATTTAAGTCAGCGCCATCGTGAAGCCATCACACATTTACAGGCTGGCCTCGGGGATGGGGGCGGTTTTGCCATGCTGACTGGGGAAGTGGGGACGGGGAAAACCACAGTCGCAAAATCAATGTTGGCCAACCTTGACGGCCAAACCTGTGCCGCTTTGCTGCTCAACCCAACCTTTTCCAGTGTCGAACTGCTTGAAGCCATTTGTGATGAGTTTGGCTTGAGCTACGCGGCCAACGCTTCTCTTAAACAGCTCAACCAACGCATTTATCAGTTTTTGTTGGAAAATCATCAGCAAAATATCCAAACCTTGTTGGTGATTGATGAAGCACAACATTTGGCGGCGGATGTATTGGAGCAGTTGCGTTTATTGACCAATCTGGAAACGGAAACACGCAAGCTGTTAAAAGTGTTGTTGGTGGGGCAACCTGAACTGCAACAATTACTGCAGACCACACAATTGCGGCAACTTGCTCAGCGCATTACAGGCCGTTATCACTTATTGCCACTGAATCCTCAAGAAACCGCTGACTACATTGCGTTTCGTATTCATACCGCTGGGGGAAATCGTACCCTGTTTGATCACGCCAGCGCCAAAGTGATTGCTCAGTACAGTCACGGTATTCCCCGTCTGATTAACTTGATTTGCGATAAAGCGTTGCAATTGAGTTATCACCAAGGCGACAAAAAAATCACGAAAGCGACGGTCGAGCGAGCTTGCCAAAATGTGATGGCATTTCAGGCTGAGATTTATCAGCAAGCCTCAAACCGTTCGTCTTTCCCTTGGGGAAAAGTCTCTGTAGCCGCGGCTTGCGTTGCCGGAGTGTTGGCCATTGCCAGCTATTGGCCTTTGATCACAGCTGGCAATGTCGCTTCCACTGCGCCTCAGATCGAGCTAGACAGGCCTGCAACCGAGTTGCCTATACCGCCTTCAGTGCCAGACATCTTGGTGAATGATGCAGAGTGGCTCGGTGAGCCTGCTGTCGCGCGTATGACCACTCGAGCGCAAGGATTAGAAGCGCTTTACAAACTATGGGGATATCGAGCAACGCGCATCGATACCTTGTGTGAACAGCCATCCACCTCGATTTTCCAGTGCCAAGTCCGACAACTTAACTGGCAAGAGTTGCAGCAAACGCCACACCCTTTGTTGTTGACGCTGCAGCATGAAGGGCAACTGGCTTACGTTGTCTTGCTGGAAGTCAACTCAGAGCGCGTCGTTCTGCTTACGGGCGAGCAACGTCTCACATTCACGGTTCCACAATTGATGTCGTTATGGCGGGGCGAAGTCACCGATCTATGGCCTATGCCTCTGAGAGAGACATTGCGCCTGGGTATGCACGGCGAGGCTATTGCAGTCTTGGACCAATTGCTCGCCAAAGCACTCAATGATGAACCGTTAAAGACGACGCAGTTTAATGCTGAGCTGATGCAGCGAGTGGAATGGTTTCAACGTTGGCAAGCGATGACCGAGGATGGTATCGCCGGTCAGCGTACTTTGGCGCGTTTGCAGCACATGGTCTCATTGTCCGAGCCGTGGCGAGAGTTCTCCAAGGCTGAGAAGCAAGGCGAAGAGCAGGCGATGCGCTATCCTGAGTTTCCCTCGCTCGCACCGCTTCCCAGAACATACCCATTGGCGGAAACTGGCGACGCTATCGACGTGGCCGATCAAACAAGCCCCACTTTGGTCGCGAGCCCATCAATACCGAGTGAAGAAAAGAAAACAGCGGACGAGCGACTGTTTGAAAACCTCGACCTGTCAGGCTTATCGCCAGAACTGGCGCAAAAAGTCGAAAATGCCTTGCTGGTGGAGACACAAACCGATAACTCCCCGCAAGCGGAGTCAACGGTTTCAAGGCTCGAGCTGAGTGGAGAAAAATGGCATGGGCGTTTGCCGCCACTCAATTTGCAGACACACATGTATTCGAGCGATCCGAAACGTCGCTGGTTGAAGATTAATGGTGCGGAGTTCCATCAAGGTGAGTGGATTGATAACCAGATTCAACTGGTGGAGATTTCAGCGCAGTCGGTGATTATCGAGTTCCAAGGAGAGCAAATCGAAATTCCAGCGCTCTATGAATGGAAAGGCTAAAGACAGCAATAAAGGATCATCAGCCTAAGAGTGAGAGAAAACGGGCCGCGAATGTGGCCCGTTTTGATGTTTATGCCCAGCCTGAGTTTGACTTCTTACGGCGTGGGATCATGTAAGGCAGAATTAAGCCGAACAGAAGGCCAATACCAGCCACACCACCACCGTACATGAAGTATTTCAACAGTAGGTCGTCTTTTTGTGTGTCGAGTTTTGCACGCAGTTGGCGATTTTCCGTTTGTACAGAAGCAAGTTGATCACTGATTTCGCTGTATTTCTTCTCTAGATCTGAAATTTGTTGGTTGCGAGTGTCAAGGGAGTCCACCAAGCCGGCCTTTTCGGTATCGGCATTTTGGCGCGCATTCGCCAATTGAGATTTCACCTCTTTCAGTTCTTTCTCAAGTCGAGGAAGGCGCACAGCCATACTTTCTTGGCGTGTGATGAATTTTGCTTGAACCCAGCCCTTGCGGCCTCGCTCATCGACCACTTCGCTATAGCCAGTTTCGCTGTTGGTTTGAAGGAGTTTTACTTTTGTACCCGCGTCAACGCTACCAATAATACGAAACGTGTTATTTGGGCCTGAGTGCATGTAGGTAAACAGTTCATCTGCGATGTAGCGGTCTTGGGCGAAAACGGATGGTACAGCCAGAATAGTCAGTAACACCGTGACGATGAGTTTTTTCACAATAAATCCCTTAACGATTTAATCAGAGTCGGCGATAAAAATTCGGATTAACGAATAGTAAAAACTTTCCCTGACGCATGCAACAAAGAAGGGAGGCAAAGCCTCCCTTAATGTGCGTTTGAGTCAAATATGACAAGGCGCTTACACAATCGCGGCGCGCCTTACATTCTCATGACGAGAAAATCAACCGAAGATCGCTTGCATTGCGTAGTAGAACACCACGGCAAGTAGTGCACCTGCAGGCAGGGTGACAACCCAAGAAGCAACGATATTACGAACCACGCCTAGGTTGAGTGCTGCGATACCGCGTGCAAAACCAACACCCAATACTGCACCCACAAGTGTTTGTGTGGTCGAAATCGGTAGACCAGTACCAGAAGCTAGTACAACGGTTGATGCAGTAGCAAGCTGAGCAGCAAAACCACGACTTGGAGTCAGTTCAGTGATACCTGTACCCACCGTCGCCATTACTTTGTGGCCCATGGTCGCAAGACCCACAACAATACCAAAACCACCAAGAGGAAGAATCCACCAAGCGATGGTGCTTTTCGCGGTCACTTCGCCCATGTGCTCAACGGTAGATACAACGGCAGACAGTGGACCGATCGCGTTTGCTACGTCGTTTGAGCCGTGTGCGAATGCCATTGCACAAGCGGTGATGACCATGAGCACGCTGAAGATGCTTTCCACGCCGGCGAAACCATGATCGTCTTCGCGGTTAGCGAATTTCTTCTGGATGTAGATGTAACCGCCTAGCATGATCAGGCCAGAGACACCGGCAGACCATAGCCAAGCTTCCGTATTACTTAGGTGTAGACCTACGTGCTTTAACCCTTTTTTGATGGTCACCAGTGCGATTACCATGGTGGTAATAAACATATACACAGGGACGAAACGCTTGGCGTTCATCAATGGTTTTTCTGTATCAAAAATCAGTCGTTGTGCGCTGACGAAGATGACGTAAGCGAAGAAACCAGAGATCAGTGGTGTAATGATCCAACTGCCCACGATGCCTTTTACGCTGCCCCAATCTACCGCTTCAGTACCCACAGAAACGCAAGCGAAACCGATGATCGCACCGATGATAGAGTGCGTAGTTGATACCGGCCAACCCATGTAAGAAGCCAATAGTAGCCATGTACCCGCTGCTAGGAGCGCAGACATCATACCGAAGACAAGAACATCAGGCTGGTCAGCGAAGAGCGATGTTTCGATAACACCTTTACGGATAGTGTCAGTTACTTCACCACCTGCAAGATATGCACCCGCAAATTCGAAGATCATCGCAATGATGATCGCTTGTTTTACGGTTAGTGCTTTTGAGCCTACCGATGTGCCCATCGCATTAGCAACGTCATTCGCGCCAATACCAATTGCCATCATAAAACCAAAAGCTGCTGCAACAATAATCAGGACAGTGCCGTAGTTTGCAAGGATATCCATCGTAATACCTAGTTGATTTATAACAAGCGGAGCAATATCGCACAGGCGTTATCCTGTCTTAGCCGGAGAACTGTGTTATTGGCCAAAACAGGATGCGTAGATAATGCTCTTCGTTATTTTTTGTTGACTTAAAAATTTAAGATCGAGATAGCATCACTTCCAGACGCGCACCGACGCGCTGTGCCTGGTCTGCAATGCCGCCTACCCATTCAAGAATCTTGTACAAGAACATGACATCGATAGGGTTCATCTCTGACTCAATGGCCATTAGCTGCTGACGCAGACCGATTTGCATAGTATCGGTATCATCCTCGATCACATCCAATTGATGGATCATTTCTGCGACCAGCGTGACTTCACGCCCTTTGAATCCAGTTTCAAGAAGCTCATCAAGCTCATTGATCACGTTTTGCGCTTGGTTAGCCGCATCAAGACAACGTTGAACATAAGCAATGAAATTTGGTTGGAGTGCAACAGGAATCATCAGCTTACGACCGTAAACACGGCCTGCAATGTCCTTTGCTAAGTTGGCGAGTTTGTCTTGCTGAGTCAGTAGCTCAAGCATGTCAGTGCGATCGACTGGCAGGAACAAACCGCGAGGAAGTTTCAGACGAATTTCACGTTTTAGAACATCCGCTTCTTTCTCAAGATGAGAGATTTGAGCGCGGATTTCTGCTGCTTTTTCCCAATCACCCTCTGAACAAACTTCAAAGAACTTGATTAGGTGTCCGCAACATTCGTTGACACAAACTACGTGACGCTGCAAAGGCTTGATAGGGGACTTTGCAAATAACCCCATAATTGTATTCATTGGCATGGTCATTCAACCTAATAAATATAACCTTAAAAGAACATACACCATTTCATGGTGAAATGTTGAGCGATGGCTATAAAGGCGCGCATGTTAACGCATTAAATCCATCATTAAAACTGTTTTAGATCATCATTAGTGCGATATTTCTTTCTTGCCCCTCGAGAATTTAGGCAATATCCTGTCCCTGTCTGCTTGATAAGGTATAACTATGGAAACCGAGATAGAACTGAAGTTTTTTGTTTCTCCTGAATTTTCAGAAACTTTGCGCGAAAAAATCGCCGAAACCAAAGTACTTCAGCACAGTTGTCGCGATTTAGGAAACACCTATTTTGATACGCCAGACAACTGGCTTCGCCAACACGATACAGGCTTACGGATACGCCGCTTTGATGATGTTTTCGTGCAAACAGTCAAAACGGCAGGACGCGTGGTTGCTGGTTTACATCAACGGCCTGAATATAACGCTGAACATACCTGCAATACACCGAATCTTCATTTACATCCTGGTGATATTTGGCCACAAGGTAAAGATATCGACACCTTGCAATCGGAATTGATGGCGCTGTTTTCCACCAACTTTACACGAGAACAATGGCTGATTGGTATGCCCGATGGTAGCCAAGTCGAAGTGGCGTTCGACCAAGGAATGGTGAGCGCAGAGGATAAGCAAGATCCCATCTGTGAGGTGGAGTTAGAACTGAAATCAGGCCAAACTGATGCTTTATTTACCCTTGCTCGTCATTTATGTGAGTCTGGCGGCATGCGTTTAGGCAATTTAAGTAAAGCTGCGAAAGGTTATCGCTTGGCTTTAGGTTACCAAGGCGACGAAGTGAAACCATTGAGCCTAGTGGATACGGGCAAAATGGATAATGCCGAATATTGTCTTATTAACTCGCTCGAGCATGCCCTTTCCCATTGGCACTATCACGAGCAAATTTATGTGGAACGCGAATCGGTGGAAGCGTTGCACGAAATCAGTCACGCCATCGGTTTTATTCGCCAAACCTTAGCCATTTATGGTGGCGTGGTGCCACGACGTGCCAGTGCCATTCTGCGTCAAGAGCTTAAATGGCTAGAAGAAGAACTTGCGTGGTTGTCAGAGCACGCGCACTTAACGGAGTTGTTAGACGACAAAGGTAACGTGCTGCGTAAGTTGGATGCGCGCAAGTTCTTAGTGGCGGAACTTACGCAACAGTTTGAGCAGTTGCCGAATCGTGAAGAAGTGTTGTCGTTATTTACCGGGGCTCGTTATACCGGATTGCTGCTCGATCTGAGTCGTTGGATCTTAACTCGCGGGTGGCAGCCATTTTTGGACGATAAAGCGCGAGAGAAAATGGCCAGTGCGATTCGAGACTTCTCTGTGCAGCAGTTGGATCGTACATGGGCAGAACTCATGGAATCCTTTCCGTCTGAGCGAAAGATGTCTGCGCAAGAGTACATTGATCAGCGCTACCGTTTGATGCGCAATCTCTATACAGGAGTAGGTTTTGCCAGCTTGTATGATGCGGAAGAGCGCAATAGCTTTCGCATGCCTTGGGCGGATTTGATCCATGGTATTGACGATCTCTTAATGCTGCGTCATTTACTCCCGCTAGTGGATAAGCTCGAAGGTGAAGAAAAAGATCAACTGGAGCGCTGGTTGGTTCGTCAGGAGCGCTCGATGTTGCATGCGATGGATCAAACACGCGCTATTGGCGTGGAAGCCGATCCATACTGGCGTCATTAATGATGAATTGAGATAAGAATAGGGCGATACGCCCTATTTTTTTTGATCCTCTTCGAGCCGTTTCAGCCGCTCTAAAATTTCATGCTGTTGCTCAAGGAGGGTTTCCAACATCTTCTCTTTATTAATGGAGCGATTAGTTTGCTGCTGGCTCGGTGTGGTCAGAATCGAGGTGATCAAACCGGAAATCATACCAAAAAGGCCAACACCGCTCATGATGATCACCACCGCCAGTAACTTCCCCCCCTCTGTCACAGGATAATGATCGCCGTAACCCACGGTCGAAATTGTCACAAATGCCCACCAAAGGGCGTCTGTTCCGGTTTGAATATTTGACGCTGGGTTTTTCCCTTCAATAAACAGCATCATGCCAGAGCCGACGGTCACCAAGACCACAAGTAATAGTAAAATCGTTGCAATGGTGGTCTCTTTTCGGTTTTCCTTGAGCTGATGAAGAACAAAGCGCGAAGAGCGCAAAACCAGAATTACGCGTAAAATATGAAATAAACGAGCAAAACGAAGTGGCTCAATCATAGGTAAACTGGCGAGAATATCGATCCAATGTGTTTTGAGGTATTGACGCTTATCTGCGGTGCGGATCAAATCTACGCTGAGCTGAATGAGAAAAATACTACAGATTATGAAATCAAGACCGATAAGAACTTGTCGGGTTTCTGCGTCTAACGGAAAAAACAGTAAGCCAGAGATCACAAATAGCGCCATAAAAGACAAGATTAGTGATAACAGACTCATCGGTTTGGTGTTCTCTTTGATATCATTACTATTCATACGGGGCTCGAAATAAATGGCTAGGTTGAGCGTTTAAAGCAACAACGCATCATAGCAAGGTGCCCAAAGGCGACATCTTCCTGATACGACTATAAAAGAACTGGTGGAGAAACAACAATGGAAAAGCTGGCTTTTAAGCCCTGGGAAAGGGCGATCTCTGACATTCGCCTCGTTCCTAAAATGATTTTGCTGATGGTGTTTAGTACTGTTTTGATTGTTGGTAAACAACTTTGGGACGCGAGCACCTTCTACCAAGCTTTGTTGGCAGCAACGCAAAACGAGCAACTCGCGCAACAGCATTACGATGAGTACTTGGTGCAAGTGGCATGGCAAACGGGTTTGCTGATCATTGTGTTTGTGGTGCTGCTCATGGCCGCCGCAAGCGTGATGCTACGTCAAACTCGCTATTTAAATGACGCGATCAAATTGATGGCGCAAAGAAATCTTTCGGTGCCTTTTGGTATGGCTTGTAAAGACGAATACGGTGATGTGGCGCGTGAGCTAGAAAAAACGCGCCAGCAGTTACACGATATGATTCAGATGCAGATCAGCGCCTCTGATGAACTGTCGGGCCTAACCGAGGTGATGACGCTGAGCATGTCGGAAACCAAAGAGTCCGCGCAAGAAGAGTTCAATGAGATTGATCAACTGGCGACGGCGATGAGCGAAATGACCTCGACGGTGCAAACTGTGGCCGATCATGCCAACAATGCGTCGAGTTTGACTGAGCAAGCTTCACAGCAAGCGAAAAAAGGTCAACAGCTCTTGCAAGGTACCGTATCAAAAATGAGTCAGCTTTCATCAGACATCTCCTCTTCCGCACAAGCGGTCAACCAAGTGGAAGAACGAGTTGGTGCGATTGGTAGTGTGGTTGGTACCATTCAAGGTATCTCAGAGCAAACCAACTTGCTGGCGCTCAACGCCGCGATTGAAGCCGCGCGTGCCGGTGAGGCGGGCCGTGGTTTTGCGGTGGTTGCGGATGAAGTGCGTAATTTGGCTCAGCGCACCCAGACGGCAACGGTAGAGATTCAAGACATGATCTCTCAATTGCAAACCAGTGCCAGCAGTGCTGTTGACCTCATGGAAAAGAGTGTGGTGCAAGCGGCGGAAGGCGTTGAGCTAGTGTCCAACGCGGGTAACGAGTTAGATGGCATTGTCAGTCAGGTAACCAGCATCAATGAGATGAACTTCCAAATCGCCACCGCGGCTGGCCAGCAGAGCAGTGTTGCCGCGGAAATGGATCAGAATCTCTCTAACGTACGCGAACTGGTTGAAGCTTCCGTGGTAGTGGTCAGTGAGCTGCTGGAAACCTCGGAAATGATGCAAAGCAATGCAGAAGCGTTGGATAAGAAAATCAAATCCTTCAAAGTCTAAGGCTTTAGTCACAATGAAACGCCCACATTACTCATGTGGGCGTTTTTTATTGCAGCAAGTCTGATATAAATAGGAACAACCGCTCAACAAGAACAAGGAAGAAAAATGTCGCTGCCATCCCCTTTGATCCCCGTCGCTGAACTGGCAATGCAAAATGCCCAGCAGTCTGGTTATCTTGAACACTGGCCGCAAGCACGAGTCGAGCAATTTAAACGAATTGCAGGCCTCAGTAGGTTTATCGTTGAGGCGCTACAACGTGATGCGCAATTCGCGGAGCAACTGCCAGAGATGCTAGCGCATCCGAGTCGACAAGAGCACTACCGTACGCAGCTTGCGGAGCGACTTGCCCAATGCACGGATGAACAAGCAGGGCATCGCATTTTACGTCAGTTCCGCAATCGAGAGATGGTTTACATCGCGTGGCAAGATTTCACTCAAGCGTGGAGCCTTGAAGAATCCTTAAGCCATCTTTCTGAGTTGGCAGAAGCGATGATCTTTGAAACCTATCAGTGGCAATATCAGTTGTGCTGCAAGGAATGGGGTACCCCGATGAATGCGCAAGGGGAAGCACAACCGATGTTAATCATTGGGATGGGGAAACTGGGAGGTGGCGAACTTAATTTCTCCTCCGACATCGATTTGATTTTTACCTACCCAGAGAATGGTGAGACACAAGGTGCACGACGCAGCATCGCCAATGCACAATTTTTTACTCGTCTTGGACAGCGTATTATCAAAGCTCTTGATCAACAAACTTTCGATGGTTTCTGTTATCGCGTCGATATGCGCTTACGCCCGTTTGGCGAAAGTGGACCATTAGTGATGAGTTATGCGGCGTTGGAAGATTACTACCAAGAGCAGGGGCGTGATTGGGAGCGCTACGCGATGATCAAAGCGCGGGTGATGGGGCGCGAAATGTACCCCGAATACCAAGAGCTGAGGCAGATGCTCAGACCGTTTGTTTTTCGCCGCTATATCGACTTCAGTGCCATTCAATCTCTGCGTCGGATGAAATCGATGATCAGCAGTGAAGTACGTCGTCGTGGTTTAAGCAACAACATCAAACTGGGGGCGGGGGGCATTCGTGAAATCGAATTCATCGCTCAAGTCTTTCAGTTGATTCGTGGAGGACGTGAACCTTCTTTGCGTAAACGGGGGTTACTGGTCACACTCGAAGCCGTCAGACAATTGCAGCTTCTTGAATCCGAGCAAGTCACCCAACTCGTGGATGCATACAAATACTTAAGGAAACTTGAGAACCTGCTGCAAGCGATGGCAGACAAGCAAACCCAAACCCTACCCGATGCAGAGCTGGAACAGCTCGCTTTAGCGGTAGCGATGGGCTATTCGCAGTGGCAAACCTTGTTGGCGGATGTTCAGCGGCACATGAGCAATGTTCATGCGGTATTTGCCACCTTAATTGGTGATGAAGAAGACGAAGTGAGTCCAGTAGCGCGTCACTTCAATGAGCTTTGGGATATGTCACATAATCCAGAAGTGATTGAGCAGATTCTTCAGAACGATTTAGCATGCGAAAATGTCACGATCATGTCAGCACAGATTATTCAGTTTAAAGCTGATTTGGCGAAGAAAACCTTAGGGCCTCGTGGGCGAGAAGTACTCAATCGACTGATGCCGAAGCTTTTCTCAGCTATCTTTGCTGATGTCGATGCGCAATTTGGCCTACCGCGAGTTTTGCATTTGCTGTACAGCATTGCCACTCGAACCACGTATCTAGAACTGCTTGATGAGCATCCTGCCGCATTAACCCAGCTTGTGCGTTTGTGTACGGCAAGCCCGATGATTTCTGAGCAGCTTGCGCGTTATCCTATTTTGTTGGATGAACTGATTGACCCACAGCAGTTGTACAACCCGATTGCACTTGATGCCTATCGCACCGAATTACGTGATTTTCTGGCGCGGATCCCTGAAGACGACGTTGAGCAGCAGATGGACGCGCTGCGTCAGTTCAAACAGATTTGTAGCTTACGCATTGCCGCGGCAGACATCGCGGGTGTCTTGCCCGTCATGAAAGTGAGTGATCACTTAACCTACTTGGCAGAAGCGATTGTTGAAGCCGTTGTGCATCAATCTTGGCAACAGGTGGCTGAAAAATATGGCGAACCAACGCACCTTAAAGATCGCGAGGGTAAAGGCTTTGCGGTGGTCGGCTATGGCAAAGTGGGCGGTTGGGAGCTGGGATACAATTCCGATTTGGATGTGGTGTTCCTGCATGATTGCCCTGCGAATGTCTATACCGATGGTAAGAAAGAGATCGATGGGCGTCAGTTTTACCTGCGCTTGGCGCAGCGCATTATCCACCTGTTCTCAACGCGAACGGCGTCGGGCATTTTGTATGAAGTCGATACACGCTTACGCCCTTCTGGTGCTTCTGGGTTGTTGGTTTGCCCCGTTGATGCTTTTGAAGAATATCAGCATAACGATGCCTGGACGTGGGAGCATCAAGCGTTAGTGCGGGCTCGCATGATTTATGGCGATGAGCGTCTTGCCAGCGAGTTTCACCGAGTGCGCCACCAAGTACTGGCCAAACCTCGCGAGCAAGCTAGATTGCAAAAAGAGGTGGTAGAGATGCGTGCCAAAATGCGTGAGCACCTTGGCGGGAAAAAATCTGATCGCTTTATGCTTAAGCAAGATAAAGGTGGCATTACGGATATTGAATTTTTGGCTCAGTACTTAGTGTTGAATTACAGTGCAGAAAAGCCCAAGCTGACTAAGTGGAGTGATAACGTCCGTATTTTCGAAACCTTGATCGCTCAAGGGGTAATGGAAGAAGCACAAGCCATGCTTCTGGTACAAGCCTACACTACCATGCGTGATGAAATACATCATCGTAATCTGCTCAATTTGGACGCGGATGTGGCGTTGGATAAGTTTATGCCATTGCGTCAAGCGGTCAGCAAAGCTTGGCAAGAGTGGCTTGAATCCTCAACTATTTAGACCCGATTAAGGCTGTGTTACACTCAGCGCAGAAAAAATATTGGAGACTTAGAATGAAACCAATCCTACCTGATTACAGCAATGCAGGTGTTCTCATCATTGGCGATGTGATGCTCGATCGATACTGGTATGGGCCAACAAGCAGAATCTCACCAGAGGCACCGGTCGCGGTTGTAAAAGTCGAGAACAATGAAGAGCGTCCAGGTGGAGCGGCAAACGTAGCAATGAACATTGCGTCATTGGGTGGCCATGCACATATTGTGGGTTTGACAGGGGCTGACGAACAAGCGAAAGTGCTGGCGGAAACACTGAGTTCGTTGCAGGTGAGTTGTGATTTTGTGGCGCTCCCTGAATACCCAACCATCACTAAGCTGCGTGTGATGAGTCGCGGTCAACAATTGATTCGCTTAGACTTTGAAGACAAATTTGAAGGCACCGATCCTGAGTTAATTTTAACTCGTATGGAGCGCGCTTTACCCAATGTGCAAGCGGTGATTCTGTCGGATTATGCTAAAGGTGCATTGGAGCATGTTGAGCTGCTTATCGAGAAAGCACGTTCGGCTAACGTTCCAGTCTTTATTGATCCTAAAGGCACCAATTTTGAACCTTATCGTGGTGCCACCTTGCTCACACCAAACATGTCTGAGTTTGAGGCGGTAGTTGGTAAAGTGACATCCGACGATGATTTAGTCGAGAAGGCATTAGGCTTGATTGAAAAATACGAACTGGGCGCACTGCTGGTGACGCGCAGTGAGCATGGCATGACATTGGTTCGTCCAGGCCAGAAGCCATTCCACCTGCCAACATTGGCGAAAGAGGTGTATGACGTCACAGGGGCTGGTGATACGGTAATTTCTGTCTTGGCGGCTTCGGTTGCAGCCGGTAAACCGCTTGATGAAGCATGTGCGTTGGCTAATGCGGCGGCGGGCGTCGTAGTCGGTAAGCTAGGTACTTCAACATTATCGACCATCGAGTTAGCAGAAGCCATTCATGGCAGCCGTGATACCGATTTTGGTGTGACGACAGAATCGGCACTGATTGATGCGGTGAAAGCAGCGCAAGCCAAAGGCGAGAAAGTGGTCATGACCAATGGTTGCTTCGACATCCTTCATGCTGGCCATGTTTCTTACTTAAATAACGCAGCGAAGTTGGGTGACCGCCTGATTGTCGCCGTGAACACCGATGAGTCGGTGAAGCGCCTTAAAGGTCCTGGCCGCCCTGTGAATCCAACCGATCGTCGTATGGCCGTGCTCGCGGGCTTAGGCGCTGTGGATTGGGTGGTGCCGTTTAGTGAAGACACGCCACAACGTCTAATTTCAGAAGTGCTTCCGGATCTGTTGGTTAAAGGCGGCGATTACAAGCCAGAAGATATCGCTGGTGGCAAAGAAGTGATTGCCGCGGGTGGTGAAGTCAAAGTACTGAACTTTGAAGATGGCTGTTCCACGACAGAGATCATTGATGCAATTAAAGGTGGACGCGGTTAATCACATCGCTTTTCAATGAGCGGTTCACATCATCAAATGAGACAAAAAAGGGTGACATTGCTGTCACCCTTTTCTTTATGCGTGTGTCTCTTTATGCGTTTGTGGCTTCGATTACTTTTTCGCAATCAAACCGGCATCAACATCGAGTACATCTTGCTCGCTCAGTGTACCCACCGCCTGACGAAGTTGCAGTACACTCAAGATGTAGTTGTAGCGTGCATTCGATAGGTTTTTGTTGGCATCGTAAAGACGACGAGTGGCATCAAGGACATCCACGATAGTACGAGTGCCGACATCAAAGCCCGCTTCGGTTGCTTCTAATGCTGAACGCGCAGAAACGACAGATTGCTCATACGCACGCAGTGCACCAATCGATGCATTGATGTTGTTGTTTTGCGCGCGAACTTCTTTCACGACACTACGGTAAGTGGCTTCAAGATCTTGACTGGCCGCGACGTAGTTAAACTCTGCTTGTTTGGTTTGTGAGCTAGTATTACCACCGGTGTAGAGTGGTACGACTAAGTTTACACCAACATTGAAGTTGTTAGTCGTTCCGTCATTTGTGCTGCTGCTCACGTCTGCGTAGTTGTAGCCACCGTCCAAGGTTAATGACGGTAGGTGGCCAGAGCTAGCCAAGGAAATCGTGTCTTTGGCAATGTCTTTGTTAATACGTGCCGATAGAAGGCTCAAGTTTTTCTCTTGCGCTTCTTCAATCAGTGCTTCAGCGGACGCGTTTGAACGGCTTGCTGAGAAACGTTTGGTGTCTAATACGTTCAGGTTTTTATGCTCTTGACCTGTGATTTCACGCAGAGTCTCGTAACTGTTGGTTAGGCTGTTTTCGGCCAGAACTTCGTCTGCCAATACGCCATCGTATTGCGCTTGGGCGTCATGCACGTCAGTAATGGCCGACAGGCCCACTTCAAAGCGTTGTTTGGTTTGTTCTAGCTGACGAGCAACCGCCGCTTTTTCTGCACGGACAAATTCCAAGTTGTCTTGTGCTTTTAGCACTTCAAAGTACGCTTGCGCGGTTCTTAAGATCAACCCCTGTTGCGTCGCTGCGTATGAAGCATCCGCTTGACGAGCCGTTTTCTCCGCGTTGTCTAGCGTGATCCAAGACGAACGTTGGTACAGTTCCTGAGAAAAGTTAATCCCCGCAGTTAACGCATTTTGGTCGTTATCGATCGTTGCTCCAGCATCAAGATCCGTATCACCGCGTCTTAAGTTGTACCCAGCGGTTAAGTTGATTTGCGGTAGCAAAGTACTACGGCTAGAAGTGACCGCTTCAAATGCGGCGTCACGTTTAGCTTGGACGCTCAATAACTGTGGATCGTTTTGCTTTGCCAGATCGTAGATCTCTGCCAAGGAATCAGCCCACACAGATGAACTCAGGCTACCTAGCGCTGCACCAATAAGTAGTGGAAGCAGTTTTTTCATTTTCCATTCTCGCCATGTATAGTTTGATTAATTCTCAAGAGTTTAACTCAAGTTGCTGGATATTTGCCCTAAATTCTGCACTTTTTATTTTTAGCTGTCCAGTTGTGCAATAAATAAAAAATTAAAGCCAAAAAATATTAGAACAATTATATAAAAAGTTGAGCAATGTCCTTTGAGTCATGTTTAAACAGTGAGTAAACTACAAGATTCACTCAGTGAGGTGCGAAATGCAACAGGATGACAAACAACACGCTGTTTTTACTCCAGAAGATGTAGAGGTTCTCTCAAAAGAGCCACTCTTTCAGGGATTCTTCAAGATGATCAAGTACCGCTTCCGTCATAAGTTATTTGCCGGTGGGTGGAGCAATGTGATCGAACGTGAAATGTTTGAACGTGGTCATGCTGCTGCAATGCTTCCTTATGATCCTATTCGTGATCTAGTGGTGATGATTGAGCAGATTCGAGTTGGGGCACTGGAGCACAAGCAACCGTGGCAGCTTGAAATTGTCGCAGGCATGATCGACCGTGATGAATCGGCTGAAGCGGTTGTGCGTCGAGAATCAATCGAAGAAGCTGGGTTAGACGTTGGCCAGATTGAATCGGTAGTCTCATATTACCCATCGGCTGGTGGTTGCTCTGAAAAGTTGGATGTCTTCGTGGGTGAAGTGGATGCCTCTAAAGCGCATGGCATTCATGGTTTAGACTATGAAGATGAAGATATCCGTGTGCATGTGATGACACGTGAGCAAGCCTACGATTTGGTCAAACAAGGCAAAATCGAGAATGGTGCCTCAATTATCGCCTTACAATGGTTAGAGTTAAATCACTTGCAGTTAAAGTCACAGTGGTTGGAGATTGAGTGATGGGTTTAGCAGCAGCAAAACAACCTTATTATGTTGATTTGGCAGGGTTAATGAGAACCTATGAAACCAATTATGCCAAATTAAACGCTTTGCTGCCGTTCAACGCCGAAGTGGGTGATGTTCGCTGTTATCAAGTTGTAAACATGATCTACCAAATGACAGTGAAAGAGGTCACAAAATACACCACCATAGTGGAGATATGTCAGAGTGATGACATACCGTTATTTCCTTTACCTACGATGTCTGTCAGGCTTTATCACGATGCCAGAGTCGCGGAAGTGCTCTCGAGTGGTGAGCATGTTCGATTCAAAGCGAAATACGACTACCCAAATGAAAAGTTGATGCAGAAAGATGAAAAGCATCAATTGAATGCGTTTCTTGGCGAGTGGCTGACCTTTTGTTTAAAAAGCGGTATTAGCCGAACCCCAATAACATTTAAAGAAGAATAACAGAGTCAGGTTTTCATTTTGCAACATACATCCAGTGATACGCTCAGCGAGAACAGTATTAAGCTGTTACAGATTACGGATACTCATCTCTTTGCATCAGATGAGGGCAGTTTGCTGAGTGTTAAAACACTCCAAAGTTTTCAGGCCGTTGTCGAGCAAGTGATGGCGCGCCATGTTGAGTTTGACTATCTATTAGCAACCGGTGACATTTCTCAAGACCATAGTGCGGCCTCCTACCAGCGTTTTGCTGACGGAATTGCGCCACTAGAGAAAGCCTGTTTTTGGTTGCCAGGTAACCACGACTATAAACCCAATATGTCGAGTGTTTTACCTTCCCCCCAAATTACTACGCCGGAGCAGGTGGCGCTTAATCCTCATTGGCAACTGATTTTGCTGGATTCCCAAGTCGTCGGTGTGCCACATGGTCGCCTCAGTGATCAACAGTTGTCGATGCTGGAGCATTATTTACAGGCGTCGCCAGAGAAAAACACCTTAATTTTACTTCACCACCATCCACTGCTGGTCGGCAGTGCTTGGTTAGATCAGCATACCTTGAAAGATGCAGAGGCGTTTTGGCAAATTGTTGAACGTTTTCCGATGGTGAAAGGTATTGTGTGTGGTCATGTTCATCAGGATATGAATGTGATGCATAAAGGCATCCGTGTGATGGCAACCCCATCGACATGTGTTCAGTTCAAACCGCAATCTGACGATTTTGCGCTCGACACGGTTTCGCCCGGTTGGCGCGAATTAACACTGCATGCCAATGGTGAGATCACCACTCAAGTGCAACGCCTAGCTTCAGGCAGTTTTTTACCTGATTTTACCTCAAGTGGTTACTGATATGAGCCATCCTAAGCCTTCACTGCTGCTGTACATTCATGGTTTTAACAGCTCGCCATTGTCAATGAAAGCCAATCTGATGCGTGAATATTGCGAGCAACACCGACCCGACATCAAGGTTGTGGTGCCACAGTTACCGAGTTTTCCGCAAGCGGCTGCAGAGTGTTTGCTAGAGATCGTTCAACAACATAAAACCACTCATCGTATTGGTTTGGTGGGGAGCTCGCTCGGTGGTTATTTGTCAACTTGGCTCAATGCCGAGTTTGGCTTTCGCGCCGTGGTTGTCAATCCGGCGGTGAAGCCATATGAGCTGCTGGCTGACTATCTAGGGCCACAAACTAACCCATATACGCATGAAAGCTATACACTCGAAGCGCGTCATATTGACGAATTGAAAGCGCTTGAGGTAAAAGAGGTCGCGAATCCAGAATCTTTCTGGCTATTGCAGCAAACCGAAGATGAAGTGCTGGACTTCCGTCAGGCAGTGGAAAAGTACGCAGGTTCTGCACAAACGGTAGAAGAGGGAGGCGATCATAGTTTTGTTGGCTTTGAACGCTATCCAGAGCGAATCATTCACTTTCTTGGTTTATAACGCTACCACTCAGAGACAGGATTAGGAGGGGCTCATAATTTTACCTCTGATATCCAACCGTTTCTTGACATAGTCGCACTGCTTTCCGACTATGTTTCTCCGAATACAGCTACCGTGAAACGCACAGAGTCACGCTCTGTGAGTAACAGGGTAGCTTTTTCGTTGTCGCCAGTTGGTGCAAAAGTGCGACCAACTAGGCTCAGACAACAGGTAAACATTGAGAACGATTCCGTATTATGACTGAACAATATAATGCTGGTGCCATTGAAGTACTGAATGGTTTAGAGCCAGTACGTCGCCGACCAGGGATGTATACGGATACAGCGCGCCCGAACCATTTGGGCCAAGAAGTCATCGATAACAGTGTCGATGAAGCGCTGGCCGGACATGCCTCCAAAGTACAAGTCATCCTACATGCAGACCAATCACTGGAAGTGATCGATGATGGTCGAGGCATGCCCGTAGATATTCACCCAGAAGAGAAAGTCTCGGGCGTTGAGCTGATCTTATGTAAGCTGCACGCCGGTGGTAAATTCTCCAACAAAAATTATCAGTTTTCTGGTGGTTTGCACGGGGTAGGTATTTCGGTGGTGAACGCCCTGTCTAAAAGGGTTGAAGTGACAGTACGTCGAGATGGTCAGGTTTACGAAATCGCTTTTGAACATGGTGACAAAGTGTCGGATCTCACCGTGACGGGAACGTGTGGTCGTCGCAATCGCGGTACCAGCGTGCACTTCTGGCCAGACACCAAATACTTTGATTCGCCAAATTTCTCGGTCACACGTTTAGTGAATAACTTGCGCGCGAAGGCGGTTCTTTGTCCAGGTTTGGAAATTACTTTCAGTGACCGTGTGAATGGTAAAGAGCATCAGTGGCTCTACCAAGATGGCTTGAAAGACTATTTGATTGAAGGGGTGAAGGGCTACACCTTACTACCTGAAGAGCCATTTACAGGCCAATTCTCGGCAGAAACAGAAGCTGCGGACTGGGCGGTGATCTGGCAGCCTGAAGGCGGTGAGATGATCACCGAAAGCTACGTTAACCTGATCCCAACCGCACAAGGCGGTACGCATGTGAACGGTTTGCGCCAAGGCTTGTTGGATGCTATGCGAGAGTTCTGTGAATTCCGCAACTTACTGCCGCGTGGCGTGAAGTTAACGGGCGAAGACGTTTTTGACCGCTGTTCTTATGTGTTGTCGGTGAAGATGCAAGATCCGCAGTTTGCCGGCCAGACCAAAGAGCGCCTTTCTTCTCGTCAAACCGCGGCGTTTGTCTCTGGGGTAGTAAAAGACACTTTTAGCTTGTGGTTAAATGAAAAGCCACAACTTGCTGAGCAACTCGCGGAAGTGTGTATTGCGAACGCCCATCGTCGTATGCGTGCGAGCAAGAAGGTCGTGCGTAAAAAGATTGCATCAGGCCCTGCTTTGCCAGGTAAGTTGACCGATTGTTCCGTGCAAGACTTAGCTCGTACTGAAATCTTCTTCGTGGAAGGGGATTCGGCAGGCGGCAGTGCCAAGCAAGCGCGTGATCGTGAATTCCAAGCAGTGATGCCGCTGCGTGGTAAAATCCTGAATACTTGGGAAGTTTCTGCCGATCAAGTATTGGCGTCTCAAGAAGTACACGATATTTCTGTTGCGCTAGGGATTGATCCAGATAGCGACAATCTTGAAGGGCTGCGTTACGGCAAAATCTGTATCCTCGCCGATGCGGACTCGGATGGTCTGCACATTGCGACACTCTTGTGTGCGCTATTCACACGTCATTTCCGCGCGCTAGTTGAAGCGGGTCATATCTACGTAGCAATGCCACCACTGTATCGTATCGACTGTGGCAAAGAGGTGTTCTATGCGCTGGATGATGCAGAAAAAGATGGCGTATTAGAGCGCCTAAGCCAGAAGCGCGCCAAAATCAACGTGCAACGATTCAAAGGTCTGGGTGAGATGAACCCGCTGCAGTTGCGTGAAACCACGATGGATCCCAACACGCGGCGTCTGGTGCAACTGACCATTGATGACTCCGATGCGACCATGGAAATGATGGACATGCTGCTGGGTAAGAAACGCGCAGATGACCGTCGTAGCTGGTTACAAAACAACGGCGATATGGCAGAGGTTTAATAGATGTCTACAGAAATTACTTATGATGGCGTCGAACAATTGCCAATGCGCAAGTTCACCGAAGATGCTTATCTAAACTATTCGATGTACGTCATTATGGATCGTGCGTTGCCTTATATTGGTGACGGTCTGAAACCGGTTCAACGACGTATTATCTACGCCATGTCGGAGCTTGGGCTTTCGGCGGCGGCAAAATACAAAAAATCAGCGCGTACCGTGGGTGACGTGTTGGGTAAGTACCATCCGCATGGCGACTCTGCTTGTTATGAAGCGATGGTTTTGATGGCACAGCCATTCTCATACCGCTATCCGTTGGTGGACGGTCAAGGTAACTGGGGTGCGCCGGATGATCCGAAATCCTTCGCCGCGATGCGTTATACCGAAGCCAAATTGTCGAAATTTGCCGATGTGCTTCTGGGAGAGCTTGGTCAAGGTACGGTCGAGTGGCAGCCTAACTTTGATGGCACGATGAAAGAGCCAAAAATGCTGCCAGCGCGTTTGCCTCACATTCTACTCAATGGCGTGACAGGCATTGCGGTGGGTATGGCGACGGATATTCCCCCTCATAACGTACGTGAAGTCGCGGATGCCACCATTCATTTGATTGATAATCCAGCTGCACCGCTGATGGATTTAATGCAGTACGTTAAAGGGCCTGATTTCCCAACAGAAGCAGAGATCATTACCCCAAGCAGCGATCTGGAAAAAATGTACCGCAGTGGCCGTGGCAGCGTGAAAATGCGCGCGGTTTGGTGCAAAGAGGGCAGTGACATCGTTATCACAGCGCTCCCGCATCAAGTCTCAGGGGCCAAGCTGCTTGAGCAAATTGCGGCGCAAATGCGCGCGAAAAAATTGCCAATGGTGGAAGACTTGCGTGATGAGTCTGACCATGAAAACCCAACTCGTATTGTGATTGTACCGCGCTCAAATCGCGTTGATTGCGACCAGTTGATGAACCACTTGTTTGCGTCCACTGATTTGGAGAAGAGCTATCGTGTTAACTTAAACATGATTGGTCTCGACAACCGCCCACAAGTGAAAGGCTTGGTGCAGATTTTGACGGAATGGATCACTTTCCGTCGCGAAACGGTACGTTCACGCTTGCAATACCGTCTTGATAAAGTGCTGGCTCGCTTGCACATCTTGGAAGGTTTGTTGATCGCGTATCTCAACATCGATGAGGTGATTGAGATCATTCGTACTGAAGACGATCCTAAAGCGGTATTGATGGCCAGATTTGGCATTACCGATATTCAAGCCGATGCGATTCTGGATACCAAACTTCGTCACTTAGCCAAATTGGAAGAGATGAAGATCCGCGGTGAACAAGATGAGCTGGAAAAAGAACGTAAGAAACTGGAAGAGTTACTGGGTTCTGAGCGTCGTCTGAATACCTTGCTGAAAAAAGAGATCCGTGCCGATGCCGAGAAATTTGGTGATGATCGCCGTTCTCCGCTAGTGGTTCGTGAAGAAGCGAAAGCACTGACTGAACGTGACCTGATGCCGAATGAAGCGATCACGGTTGTCTTGTCAGAGAAAGGTTGGATTCGTCACGCCAAAGGTCATGAAGTGGATTGTCAGGGGCTGAGCTACAAAGCGGGTGACAGCTATCTGGCGCATGCGTGTGGTAAGAGTAACCAGCAAGCGGTACTGCTTGGTTCAGATGGCCGCAGTTACTCATTAGAATCGCACACACTGCCTTCGGCTCGCGGTCAAGGTGAGCCGATTACTGGCCGCCTCAACATCACGCCAGGAAGCAGTATTCGTCAAGTGATCATGGGTGAAGAAGAACAGCTGTGGCTGATTGGCTCTGATGCGGGTTACGGCTTCGTGTGTAAAGGCAGTGATTTGTTGTCGAAAAATCGCAGTGGTAAAGCGCTGGTGTCGTTGCCTGAAAACGCAGAAGTGATGACCCCATCGGCGGTATTGGATCTGGACAATGACGATATTCTTGCCATTACCAACCAAGGCCGTATGTTGATGTTCCCAATTAAAGACTTGCCACAACTGGGTAAGGGTAAAGGGAATAAGATCATCAATATTCCAGCGGCGAAAGCCAAAGCGAAAGAAGAGATCCTGTCGCATTTGATTGCTTTGCCAAAAGGCGCTTCACTGACGCTGTACGCAGGCAAACGTAAGTTGGGCTTGAAGCCCGCCGATTTGGATAACTTCCGTGGAGAGCGAGGCCGTCGAGGTGGTTTATTGCCACGTGGCTTGCAGCGAGTCACTCGTATTGAGCTCGAGCAAAGTGACTCATCGGATGGCTCAGAAACTGCTACTGACGCGTAATAGAAGTAGAAAAAGAACCCCAAGCCTAGGCTTGGGGTTCTTTTTATCACTCGGATTAGATTGTTTGAATTGAGATTAGATTTCTCGGTTATCTTCCGCAATCGTCACTTTGAGAGTCATCTCTTGTCCTTTGCGGATGATACCGACATCGACGGTTGTCCCCGGACGTAGATCGGTCACAATATCCATCACACTCTGACGACCTTGGATCTTCTTGTCATCAATACTTAAGATGATGTCTTGCGCTTCAAATCCTGCGTTTGCTGCCGGGCCGTTGGGATCGACACCCAATACGACGATACCACCAATATGTTCATTGCCGAGCAAACGTGCCGTCACCGCATTAATGTCTTGCCCATCAATACCAATATAACCTCGGATCACTCGGCCATCGGCAATGATCTTTTCCATGATTTTATTTGCCAGAGTGAAGGGGATGGCGAAAGAAATACCGTACGTTTCCAGATCGGTGGCTTGCTGAAAAGAAGCGGTGTTGATACCAACCAGCTCGCCTTTGGTATTGACCAGAGCCCCTCCCGAGTTACCTTCGTTAATGGCGGCATCGGTCTGAATAAAAGCTTGTCTGCCATCGGCGCTGATGGAAGAGCGACCAGTGGCCGAAATAATGCCAAAGGTGGTGGTTTGCCCGAGGTTATAGGGATTACCTATCGCCAACACCACATCACCAACTTTGGCTTTGTAGTTTGAATTTAATGGAATGACAGGTAAGTTGCTGCCTTCGATGCGCAAAATGGCGATGTCAGTGCGACGATCTTTGCCCACCAATTGCGCGGCGGCGACTCGGCCATCTTGCAACGCCACAACGATTTGATCGGCTTGGGCGACCACATGGTAGTTGGTGATGATATAGCCTTTTTCACTGACGATGACGCCAGAACCTAGTCCTTGTGTGGAGAGCTTACTGCGGTCATTTTCAACGTATTTTCGGCTATAAATATTGACCACCGCAGGCGCAGCATTTCTCACCGCTTGATTAAATGAGATCTGCAAAGAGGCGGCATCTTGTGGAGAAGTGTCAAGCGTGGTTGGAATCACGTTACTACGAAGGGAAGGAACGGCAATCAAGACAACCAAGGCTGTCGCTAATCCTAAAGCTACGGAACGCGTAAGAAAGTTGAGCATGCCCTCTCCACTGTGCTACAAAATGGGAACAGAAAGCTGAAGAATAGCATTACCTGATTGAATAATAAAAGGGCAGCCGAACTTGAGGCTGCCCTTTGTATTATCGATCATGTGGTTGCATCAACTTTCGTTAGCGAATGACTAAATAGATGGTGCGTTCGCCACGTTGGATATTGAGCGCGAGCACGCCAGTTTGTTTCTCTACAATGGCACGGAAATCGGCCAGATTCTTCACTCGCTGACGGTTAACACCGATAATGATGTCGTCTTTTTGCAGTTGATATTGTGCTGCTGGCGAGTTATCTGCCACGTTGATCACTTTAACGCCAGCAATGCGATCGTCTGATGTAGTATTGGCCAACTCAGCACCGGCAAGGCCTTCGTGCATCTTATCGGCTTTCGCTTTGGTCTGCTGTGATTCCCCCAAAGTGACATCAAAGCGTTTATCTTTGCCATCACGCACCACGCCAAGCTCAACCTCTTTGCCTGCTCCGAGTGTTGCAATCTTAGCTCTTAGCTCAGAGAAGGTATCGATTTTCTTACCATTGAGAGACACAATGATGTCGCCCGCCTTGATGCCGGCTTTATCTGCTGCGGAGTCAGGAACCACTTGGCTGACAAAAGCGCCTTTGCTCGAGTTATAGCCCAGCGCCTCAGCCAGTTCAGAGGTGATTTCACCACCTTGAACGCCTAACATGCCACGTTTGACTTCACCAAATTCCAAAATTTGGTCAGTTAAGTTCTTCATCATATTCGATGGAATGGCGAAGCCAATACCGACGTTGCCGCCATTAGGGCCGAGAATCGCCGTATTGATGCCGATGAGCTCACCATTGAGGTTGACGAGCGCACCACCGGAGTTGCCGCTGTTAATTGCCGCGTCGGTTTGAATAAAGTTTTCGAAGTTTTCAATGTTTAAACCACTGCGACCTAAGGCTGAAACAATGCCGGACGTCACCGTTTGTCCCAGGCCAAATGGATTGCCGATAGCCACGCTAAAATCACCCACACGCAGTTTGTCTGAATCGGCGAGTTTGATTTCGGTTAAATCTTTAGCGCCATCGACTTTGAGCAGAGCGACATCGGACATCTCATCGCCACCAATTAACTCGGCATCGTATTCACGACCATCGTGAAGCTGAATTCGTATTTCATCAGCGCCTTTGATGACGTGGTAGTTCGTCACGATATAGCCTTTATTGGCATTAATGATGACACCAGAACCTAAACCACGGAATGGACGTTCACGAACTTGTTCTGTTGGGAAATCAGGCCCAAAAAAGAACTGAAATTGATCGGGAATACGCGAGCGTTCTACCTGTTTACCTTCAACCGCGATACTGACGACCGCTGGGGTAACACGTTCGAGCATTGGCGCTAAGCTCGGCAACTCCTGTCCACTGACGCTAAAAGGCAGTGCGGCGGTTGCTGGAAGAGGGGCAAGGGCTGAGCTTAAGCTCAAAGACAATGCAGTCAAAACAAGCAAAGGTTTTTTCATCCAATAACTCCTATAAATACCAGTCTATTGCAAAGGACAGAGACTCAAACAAAATAGGTTTACTTCCTATCAATATTGTCGTCTTAAACAGTTTTCAATAGACAGTGATGTGAGTTAGGACTCAAAAACCTTTGAAAAGTTCATCAATGAGAAAAATTAGGATGCTTTTGCAGTGATGACTTCTGGTGCATCCAGGATGACTTTTTTCTGATCATTGAATAGCCCAGTTGCGCCGTTAGCGTAATCTTTTGGCTGTTCAGTGACTTCATCCGTTACATTTTCTTCAGTGTTATCTTCTTTAGCCAACAGTGCCACTTTATCAAATGGGTTGTCTTGTGTTGGTAGGTTCGGTAGAAGCTCGGCAGAAGTTTTCGCCATATGTTGATATAGCTTGCTGTAATCTTTACCGAGCGTATCGAGTAGCTCAGCGGTTTGTGAGAAGTGATCAATCAGCTCTTGGCGTTGTTGCTCTAGTTCATACTTTGCTACATCAAGCTCTTTTTTGATGTTCTTCTGTTTTTTGTATTCTGGTGTGGTAAGTCGTGACACGACAACACCAACAATTGCTCCGACAAGCAAGCCCACAATGGCATACATCCAAGGCATAACAGCTCCTTATAATGGTTTTAACATGTTATTTACTGCTTAGTTACACGTATTGCGTCACCATGTTACTATGGGAGCAGTAGTCAATAAAGCAAAATAGCAACGACACAATCTCAAGTTTGATAACGGGATTTTATGCCCTGTTTTGGTATGAGAACAATGAGCCCATTAGAAAAATACGAACACGACCTCGCGCATAACGGATTTCAGAAAGACGCTGCTCAGTACAATGCGGTGCGAGCACTAGATAGGCTTTTTCATCAATATCTCGATTATTGCGCCCAGCCTCAACCGCAACAAACGCGTTGGCAAAAATTATTAGGTAAACAGCCGCCAGCTAAATTGCCACCTCAAGGACTCTATTTTTGGGGTGGTGTTGGGCGTGGAAAAACGTATCTGATGGATACTTTTTTTGAGGCTTTGCCAACTCAACGCAAAATGCGAGTCCATTTTCATCGCTTTATGTATCGAGTTCACGACGAGCTGAAACGGTTAGGCGATGTAGAAAATCCACTGGAAAAAGTGGCTGACGTGTTTAAGGAAGAGGCGGATATTGTCTGCTTTGATGAATTTTTTGTTTCGGATATTACCGATGCAATGATTCTCGGCACGCTGATGCAAGCGATGTTTAGGCGTCAAATGATACTGGTGGCGACGTCGAACATTGTACCGCAAGAGCTATATCGCAATGGATTACAGAGAGCCCGCTTTCTGCCAGCTATCGCTTTGATTGAACAACATTGTGAAGTGCTCAATGTGGATAGTGGCATTGACTATCGCCTACGAACGTTAGAACAAGCAGAGATCTATCATTATCCATTGGATGAGCAGGCAAACCTCAATCTAAATCTCTACTATCAGCAGTTAGTTGGAGAGGGCAAAGTCAAATTACACAGTGTTGACATCAATCATCGCCAAATAGCCGTTATAGAGGCCAGTGATGGGGTGCTGCATGCTACGTTCGCCCAGCTGTGCCAAACCGCACGCAGTCAAAATGACTATATTGAGTTGTCCAAAATCTATCACACGGTATTGTTGGCGGATGTACCACAAATGGACAATAAGATCGATGATGCTGCGCGACGATTTATCGCCCTCGTGGATGAATTCTACGAACGACACGTTAAATTGATTATTTCCGCGGAAGTCGCACTAGAGCAGCTCTATCTGCAAGGGCAATTGGGGTTTGAGTTTAAACGCTGTCAATCTCGTTTAGTGGAAATGCAAAGTCATGAGTACTTAGCGAGAGAGCATCTTGCTTAGATTCTTAGTCGATGTGACCTAGCGAGGAGAAAAAATTAGTGATTGAGTGCAAAAAAAGGTGATTTTTTCTTCGCCCTTCTCTATAATCCTGCGACCCACCGTTACTGCAGACCTAATTTATCGAAGTTATTCGAGATATAAGGTCGAGAGTGCCAACCGCTCGAAGGGGTGATGACTGGGCTCTTAGACAGTGTGGGAGCACAGCGGTGTGTTCCTTTAAAGTTTAAATTTGAATTAACGGGTTATTATTAGCATGAAAACTTTCGTTGCTAAACCAGAAACTGTAAAACGCGACTGGTACGTTGTAGACGCTGAAGGTAAAACTCTTGGCCGTCTAGCAAGTGAAATTGCATCTCGCCTACGTGGCAAACACAAAGCTGAGTACACTCCACACGTTGACACTGGTGATTACATCATCGTTATCAACGCGGAGAAAGTTACTGTAACTGGTAACAAAGCTGCAGCAAAAACTTACTACCGTCACACTGAATTCCCTGGTGGTATTAAGTCAATCACTTTTGACAAGCTGATTGTTCGTAAGCCAGAAATGGTCATTGAGCTAGCGGTTAAAGGTATGCTACCACGTGGTCCTCTAGGCCGTGCTATGTACCGTAAGCTAAAAGTTTACGCTGGCGCTGAGCACAACCATGTTGCTCAACAACCAAAAGTACTAGACATCTAATTGGGGATATCGGAAATGGCAGAGAATCAATACTACGGCACTGGCCGTCGCAAAAGCTCAGCTGCTCGTGTTTTCATCAAACCAGGCAGCGGCAACATCGTAATCAACAAGCGTGCGCTTGAAGAGTACTTCGGTCGTCCAACTTCTTGCATGGTTGTTAAACAACCTCTTGAATTGGTAGACATGGTTGAGAAGCTAGACCTATACATCACTGTTAAAGGTGGTGGTATTTCTGGTCAAGCTGGCGCAATCCGTCACGGCATCACTCGTGCTCTTATGGAATACGATGAATCTCTACGTCCTGCTCTACGTGCAGCTGGCTACGTTACTCGCGACGCTCGTTGCGTTGAGCGTAAGAAAGTTGGTCTACGTAAAGCACGTCGTCGTCCACAATTCTCTAAGCGTTAATTTTTCGATTTCGGAAAATTTTCGTTCCAGAATTATTTCTGGGCGTTGTGGTTCAAAGCTCGGCTATATGCCGAGCTTTTTGTTTATTTATAGCTACTTATTTCCTTTCTTTGTTACATCTCACATCAAACATTTAGAATTTTGCCGCTTTTGTGACGCCGTGAGCGATTCGCCTCACAAATGTTACAAAAAGGTAGCTTTATCTTGTCAAAAAGTAGGGTTTTATTTATCATTTCTCGTCAATAAATAGAACTAGATTCATATTTTGTTAGCCATGCTCTATAAGCGGAATAATCACGATCCAAAAGGAGCAAATGGGAGAATGTTTGGATGAGCAACGCGCCTTTAAATAACGGTCGCAGGCGTTTTCTAACCGCCACAACAGCAGTTGTTGGTGGATTAGGGGCAGCTGCCGTCGCCGTTCCTTTTATCAAATCATGGAATCCGAGTGCCAAAGCGAAAGCGGCTGGTGCGCCGGTGGAAGTGGATGTTAGTAAAATTGAAGCCGGACAGATGATTCGTGTGGAATGGCAAGGTAAGCCTGTATGGGTTGTCCGCCGTACCCAAGAAGTTATCGACAACCTCAAAACGATTGGTGATCAGTTACGCGATCCACAATCTGAGATGGAACAACAGCCAACTTATGCTCAAAATGAGTTCCGCTCAATTAAAACTGAGTTTTTTGTTGCGGTCGGTTTCTGTACACACTTAGGTTGTTCGCCAACCTATCTACCTGATTCTTTTGCTGAACAAGTTCAGGGCGTGAAGTCGGGCTTTTTCTGCCCATGTCACGGTTCTAAGTTCGATATGGCCGGTCGCGTATTCCAAGGCGTTCCTGCTCCACTGAACTTAGTGGTACCTAAACATATGTATTTAAGCGATACCAAGATCCTTATCGGTGTTGACGAGGGGGATGCCTAATGCAAGCACTATTAGACTGGGTTGAAAAACGTATCCCTGCGATGAATGCTTACAAAAAGCATTTGTCCGAATACCCAATGCCAAAGAACTTCAACTTTTGGTACCTTTTTGGTTCTTTAGCAATGCTCGTACTGGTTAACCAAATCCTAACGGGTATTTGGTTAACGATGAACTATGTTCCTTCTGGTGAAGGTGCATTTGCTTCTATCGAATACATCATGCGTGATGTGGAATACGGCTGGTTGTTGCGTTACATGCACTCTACAGGCGCTTCTGCATTCTTCGTGGTGGTTTATTTGCATATGTTCCGTGGTTTAATCTACGGTTCGTACCAGAAGCCTCGTGAGCTACTGTGGATCTTCGGTATGTTGATCTTCTTAGTGCTGATGGCGGAAGCGTTCATGGGTTATCTACTACCTTGGGGACAAATGTCTTACTGGGGTGCACAGGTAATCATTTCCTTGTTTGGTGCGATTCCGGTCATCGGTGATGATTTAACCTTGTGGATCCGTGGTGACTACATCATCTCGGGTGCAACGCTGAACCGTTTCTTTGCTCTGCACGTCATTGCTTTACCTATCGTGTTGCTGCTGTTGATTGTGTTGCACATTCTGGCGTTGCATGAAGTGGGTTCTAACAACCCAGACGGTATTGAAACTAAGTTGCCGAAAGGTTCAATGGGATCAGATTACAAGTCGCAGTTTAAGTTCCACGAGTACTACTCAAACAAATACGACATCATTGATTCGATTCCTTTCCACCCTTATGGAACGGTAAAAGATATGGTGGGTGTAGCGGGCTTCCTGTTCTTGTTCTGCTATGTCTTGTTCTTTAACCCAGAGATGGGTGGGTACTTCCTAGAGCCGCCTAACTTTGAAGCTGCAAACCCGCTGAAAACACCTGAGCACATTGCACCAGTTTGGTACTTTACGCCTTTCTATGCGATTTTGCGTGCCGTTCCAGATAAGCTGTTGGGTGTTGTAGCGATGGGACTATCGATTGTGTTCCTATTCTTACTGCCATGGTTTGATCGTTGTAAAGTACGTTCTTACCGTTACCGTAGCAAAATTCATTTGATTAACATTATCCAGTTTACGATCAGCTTTATTGCATTGGGTATTCTTGGTGCGCTTCCAGCAACACCAACTTACACGCTACTAGCTCAGATCTTTAGCTTGGGTTATTTCATGTTCTTTATTCTTCTGTACGTATACAGCAAGAATGAAGCAACGAAGCCACTACCAGAGAGGGTGACATTCAAATGAAGAAATGGATTGTAATTCTATTTGCTATGTTGCCATCACTGGCGATGGCAGCTGGAGCGGGTGTTCCGTTGGACAAAGCAAACGTTGATTTGTCAGACAAAGCCTCGCTACAAAATGGTGCCAAGTTGTTCATGAACTACTGTTTTGCTTGTCACTCGACGCAGTATCAACGTTACGAGCGTGTGGCGGATGATCTTGGTATCCCAGCCGATCTCATGAAAGAAAATCTGATGTTTAACCCAGAGAGCAAAATTGGCGATCTGATGGTGAACGCTATGCCACCAAAACAAGCTGCGGCTTGGTTTGGTGCTCCGCCACCAGATTTGACTCTGGTAGCTCGTGTTCGTGGTGCCGATTGGTTGTACACTTACTTGCGTACTTTCTATGTTGACCCATCACGTCCATTTGGTGTGAACAACTTAGTTTTCCCGAGCGTTGGTATGCCACATGTCTTGGAAGAACTTCAAGGTATTCCTAACCCAGTTTACGGCACGAAAGTGGTCGATGGTAAGGAGCTCCAAGTCGTTGTTGGTGTGGAAAGCGATGGTTCGGGTGAACTGAGCAAAGGTGAATACGACAAAGCGGTTTTAGACTTGGTCAGTTTCCTAGTTTACTCCGGTGATCCAGTCAAACTTGAACGTCACGCATTGGGTTGGTGGGTTATGGCTTTCTTGGTGTTGTTCACTATTGTGGTGGTACTACTTAAGAAAGAGTATTGGCGTGATGTGCATTAATTGTGCTATCATACCGCGCTAATTCCCAATTTTTTTGAATAAACAATGGAGGCTTAGCCTCCATTGTTTTTATTATTGTAAGTGTACTGGAGGGCCCATGGCTTTAGCTGCCAATAAACGTTCTGTAATGACTCTATTCTCAAGTGCATCAGACTTGTACAGCCATCAAGTGCGTATCGTTCTCGCAGAGAAGGGTGTAAGTGTTGAGGTTGAGTTGGTCGATGAAACCAACTTACCAGCAGAGCTGATCGAGCTAAATCCTTATAAATCAGTACCAACACTGGTGGACCGTGAGCTGGCACTCTATGATTCTAAGATCATTATGGAGTACCTTGACGAGCGTTTTCCTCATCCACCGTTGATGCCTGTTTATCCGGTAGCCCGTGGTAATAGTCGTCTGATGATGTATCGCGTTGAACGTAACTGGTACTCACTGGCCGAGAAAATTGTTAAAGGCAACGCAGAAGAGTCAGAAAAAGCGCGCAATAAACTGCGTAATGATCTTCTGACGCTATCACCAATCTTTGCTGAGTTTGAATACTTCATGAGCGAAGAATTTAGTTTGGTGGACTGCTATTTGGCTCCTTTATTATGGCGCTTGCCTTTACTGGGCATTGATCTTGTTGGTCCTGGTTCTAAAGAGATCAAAGCGTACATGAACAAAGTGTTTGAGCGTGATTCATTCCTAGCTTCTTTGACCGAGTCTGAGCGCGAGATGCGTTTGGTTCGTTAAGATGGAAATTGCTCAAATGACCGCTCGCCGACCGTATATGCTTCGAGCATTTTACGATTGGCTGGTGGATAATGATTTAACACCTCACCTTGTTGTACAAGCGACATTAGCTGGTGTTCGTGTTCCTCAAGAGTTTATTCAAGATGGGCAGATCATTCTGAACATTGCACCACGTGCAGTAGGTAATCTTGAGTTAGGCAATGAAACGATCAGTTTCAATGCTCGATTTGGTGGTCGCCCACACTCGGTGATTGTGCCTCTCTATGCTGTGCTGGCGATTTATGCGAGAGAGAATGGCGCAGGTACTATGTTTGAACCCGAAGAAGCTTATACAGGCATTCATGGTGTAGAACAGGAAGACGATGGCATTTGGATGGAGGAAGAACTTTCTTCATCGCAGGAGCACGATTCTGCTCTTGATGAAGAGCCTGAGCCACCAAGACCAAAAGGTCGACCAAGCTTAAGAGTGGTTAAATAACGATAAACGTTAAATAATAAAAAAGCAGCGAAAGCTGCTTTTTTTGTGCCTGATAGTGAGCCATGTCGATATTGATTATTGACTGACACTATTCGCTGGTGTTGAGCTTTCACCATACTGGAATGCTCGAACAACCTGCTTAACCCCGGAAATATTGCGTGCAATCTCGGTCGCTTTCTCTGCTTGTTGACTATTTACATAGCCAAATAGGAACACATCGGCATCTTCAGTAATGACTTTGATCTTCACGCTGTTTAAAGATTCATCGGTAAGCAAGGCTGATTTCACCTTAGTCGTGATCCAACTGTCATTACTGATTTGTGATACGTTGAGCGGTGCTTTTACTTTGACCTGATTGTGAAGCACTTGAACACCTTTAATGCTACGAGCTTGCTGTTCAAATCCCGATCGTTCCTCCACTGTGGAGGCTTGTCCCATCAGCACCACCGTACCATTGTAAGAGCTTGCGACGATTCGCACTTTGCCACGATAAGGCGCTTTATTGCCAATGGCCGCAATTTCAAACTCGATGTTGTTATCTAACCAAATCTCTTTGGTTGTTCGGGTGTCAGTCACAATAGTCGCTGTTGTCGCTGCCCCTGCAATAAAGAGCCCTGCACAACCTGAAAGACCCACAGTTGCCAATATAATAAGAACGTAGCGTAGCATTTCTACTCCTCGTGAGCTGGGAAAAGCACCTGGTCAATTAAGTCACATAAACAGTGTAATGTGACCATATGAACTTCGTGAATACGCGCCGTGCGGTGGGAAGGAATGCGGATTTCAACGTCATTCTCACCCAGTAATCCAGCCATTTCCCCACCATCTTTGCCTGTAAGAGCGATAATCGTCATATCACGAGTAACCGCTGCTTCCATCGCTTTAATGATGTTTTTGCTATTGCCACTAGTTGATATTGCCAGCAAGATGTCACCCGGCTGGCCGAAAGCACGAACTTGCTTAGAAAAGATTTCTTGATAGTGGTAATCGTTGGCTACAGCAGTCAAGGTGGTGTTGTCGGCCGTTAGCGCCATCGCTGGCAGGCTAGGACGCTCCGTCTCAAAACGGTTGAGTAGGCATGAAACAAACTGTTGGACGTTCGCTGCCGAGCCGCCATTGCCACAACACAGAATCTTGTGACCATTAAGCAAGGTTGCCACCATCGCTTGTGCGGCGTGGGTGATGGCATCAGGCAGGGCCTCTGCGGCGGCGATTTGAATCTGAATACTTTCGGTAAAGCTGTCTTTAATGCTGTCGAGCATTGATTATCCTTGAGTGATTGCATTGGCGATCCAGTTGATGTCCTTTCCATGTTCATGGATTGCCACAACATCAAACCGCACCGCAGTGTTACAGGCATTATATCCGTGTTTGGCTAGCCAGAGATAAGCCGTTTTGATCATTTTATTGGCTTTCGCTCGGCTCACCATCTCCGCCGCATTGCCATAAAAGCTATTTTTTCGATATTTAACTTCAACAAACACAATGGTTTGTGCTTCTTTGAATATCAGATCTATTTCGCCAACCTTGGTTGAAAAGTTAGCTTCAATAAATCTTAGCCCTTGGCGTTGTAAGTACTCTTTTGCCAAGGACTCGTATTGGTTGCCGATGGCGCGTCGGCTAAAGAGCCCCATGCTCTTTCCAGCTGATTTCACGATGAACGACGCATTGATCGTCAATCGTCAGTATGCCGGTTTGCCCATTGACGGCATGATTTGGGACCACTTTCATTTGAGGGAGCTCTGCCATCAGTTTATAAGCGTCCATCCCCAGTGCTTGCAGGCGCTTTTGGAAGTTTGATTGTTCTGGCCACAGCTGTTCCATCTGATTTTCTAGCGATGGATTGGCATCTAATAGCATAGGAATATCACTGTAGATAATGCCAGTTAGGTCTTCATACTGTTTTTCACCACTGTTGCTCATGGAGTTGGAGAAGAGCTTCGGTGGTTTTGCATCTGGGTTTACCGCCACTTCAATAAATGGCTTGATGAGGGTGAGCTCAGAGCTGCGAGCGGCGATGTAAACGGAGTCAATGTCACGACGACTGCGGGGCTGCGTTTCCATTGGCAACTTCATTAGCCCTTCCATTTGCGCGATGCGTTGCTGACTCTCTTGTAGGCCAAACACGGAGTTTACGTCTCGTTGAAGTTGGCGTTTGTCGCCAAAATAACTGACCGCAACTTTGTTGGTGCTATACTTCTTCCATTCGGCTTCAAAGGCGCTGACCACTCGTTGCCCTAAGTTACCTTGCGGCGCAAAAATTAGCGGGTACTTATAGCCATTGGCAAATAGATGCTTAGCTGCTTGAGCGACTTCTTGTTCTGGTGATAGGGCAAGATAGCAAACACCACTACCGTTTTGCAGAGCATCTGGAATATTGAGTGCTAACGATGGAATCGTCACCTGACCATTCTCATCACTCAATTCGCTTTGTAGCACTTCGATGACGTCTTTGCGTAAAGGACCGACAATGAAGTCGATTTGCTCATTAAGCAGTTGCTGCTTGAGTTGGTGCGGTTGATATAAATTGGTATCGATGACTTTCAATGTCGCTTCTGGATCGCGATCTTTGTCATTCATCATGGCAAAAATGAAACCATCGCGAATTAATTGTGCCTGTTTAGCAAACTTACCACTTAACGGAAGCAGTAGCGCAGTGTGAACAGGTTGGATGATTTCCAAATCCAGAATGCTCTGTATTTCCTCGGGAGTATATAGCGCCGCGGGATGAGTCGGATTTTCCGCAAACCAATGTTCTAACGTGTTTTTCAATTGAGGGACATTAGCAGGCATGGTTTTCATGTAGATCGACAATTGCAACCAGCCGTCCAACACTTCTTCGTTAGTCTCTGGATGCAGTTTCGTGATTTCATACTGTGAGAAGCCACTAAAATTTGCCCAGACTTGCTGAGCAATCTCGGCTTGTTGAGATTCGTCAACATATTGCGCCAAGCTAACGAGTTGGCGGTTTGCCTCAAAAAATTGCTCCATCGCAGCGTAAGCAGACGCTCTTAGGCTGTAATAATCTTTCCACTGCTCGTTGGGCAGTTTCCACCAAGTTTTGAAGTTGAGTAACTCAATGACGTTTTCTGGTTGGTCCAACTTCAAATGATAGCCAGCACGGGTCAGTTGCCATTCCGCCTGCTGAACTTCGGATAGCGGCATTCTTGCTAATCGTTTGATCAACAGATCAGATTGAGCCAGTTCGTCATTTTGCAGTGCAGCTTTTGCGGCCATAATTAACCAATCTGCCTGTAAGCTGCCTTCGCTACTGTCTGCGTTGATCATGTAGTTTTGAACTGACAGGGTGGGCTCAAGTGTAATATCAACACTGGTTGGCGCTTTAGGGGCTGAAGAACAGGCCGCTAGTGTAATTGCCAGTGCAACAGGAGTGAGTAAGCGTGGTACACTGAGTCTCTTAGGGTTCATCATTGCCGTGAGTTCTCTTAAAGTCCGTACAAAATTGTCTCTATATTAATCGTTGAAGTGATGCTAAACAAATGACAGATAAAAATAACTTGCCTGCAGAGGGAGCTACTCTCTATATCGTGCCGACACCGATTGGCAACTTAGGGGATATAACCCAACGTGCTATCGAAATATTATCCTCTGTGGACATGATTGCCGCAGAAGATACGCGTCATACAGGTAAGCTTTTATCTCACTTCAATATTTCGACCAAAACTTTTGCCTTGCATGATCACAATGAACAGCAAAAAGCGCAAGTTTTAGTGGATAAGTTGCTTTCTGGGCAAAACATCGCATTAGTGTCTGATGCGGGCACGCCACTTATCAGTGACCCAGGGTATCACTTGGTCACTCAGTGTCGTCAGGCGGGCGTTAAAGTTGTGCCACTTCCCGGTGCATGTGCGGTGATCACTGCATTAAGTGCGTCAGGTTTACCTTCTGATCGCTTTAGTTTTGAAGGTTTCTTACCGCCCAAAAGCAAAGGCCGTAAGGATAAGTTCCTCGAAATTGCAAAGGTAGAGCGTACCTGTATTTTTTATGAGTCTCCACATCGAATTGTTGATTCTTTGCACGATATGCTTGAAATCCTCGGTCCAGATCGCGAAGTTGTGTTGGCGCGTGAGCTCACCAAGACCTTTGAAACGATTCAGGGCATGCGTTTGTCGGCGTTGGTTGAGTGGGTTCAGTCGGACGACAATCAGCAAAAAGGTGAGATGGTGCTGCTGATCCACGGTTACCGTGATTCTGCGGAGGAGTCGCTACCGGAAGAGGCATTACGGAGTTTGGCCATTCTGACCAAAGAGTTACCATTGAAAAAAGCCGCTGCGTTAGCTGCGGAAATCTACAATTTGAAGAAAAATGCGCTCTACAAGTGGGGCCTAGAGAACCTCGAATAACGGTTCTCCGGTTTGGTTGGTTTGCAAAATCGTCCCTATTTGCGCCAATAATGTGATCTCACTAGACACTCAGTGGAGAAGTCTATACAATCCGCCCTCGGAGTTGACTGGGTAGTCGCTGCTTTGTTGATGTCCTTCGGGAGACTGACGTTGAAGTCCTTTGGGAGACTGACGTTGACGTCCTTCGGGAGACTGACAAAGGGGAGGAAAGTCCGGGCTCCATAGAGCAGGGTGCCAGGTAACGCCTGGGGGGCGCAAGCCTACGACAAGTGCAACAGAGAGAAGACCGCCGATGGCCTTGATTCGCAAGATGAGAGGATCAGGTAAGGGTGAAAGGGTGCGGTAAGAGCGCACCGGACGACTGGCAACAGTTCGTAGCAGGGTAAACTCCACCCGGAGCAAGACCAAATAGGCCTCCACATAGCGTTGCTCGCGTTAGGAGGCGGGTAGGTTGCTTGAGCCAGTGAGCGATTGCTGGCCTAGAGGAATGGCTACCGCCGCGCAAGCGGAACAGAACCCGGCTTATATGTCGGCTCCACCCTTTTAAGCCCATCATTACCTAGTAATGATGGGTTTTTTGCATTTTACTGACGCAATGATTATGTGAACCAATAAACTTGGCGCTATATCACGCCTGAACTTTGTCAAATAGTGGCACTGAACAAGGAAATCAGTACACTAATGATTCGCCGTACAGGCTTTGAATATTCAACGAGAAAACCATGACCAACACATTCCAGCACATTTCCGTATTACTTCATGAATCTATTGATGGTCTCGCCATCAAACCGGATGGTATTTACATTGATGGAACATTTGGTCGTGGTGGTCACAGCCGTACGATTCTCTCCAAACTGGGTGAGAATGGTCGTCTTTATAGCATCGACCGTGATCCGCAAGCCATCGCAGAAGCGGGCAAAATTGATGATCCACGTTTTACTATCATTCATGGTCCTTTTTCAGGAATGGCGGGTTACGCTGAGCAATATGATTTAGTCGGTAAAGTGGATGGTGTGTTGTTGGATCTCGGCGTCTCCTCGCCACAACTCGATGACGCTGAGCGTGGCTTTAGCTTTATGAAAGACGGCCCGTTGGACATGCGTATGGACCCAACCTCGGGTATTCCAGTTTCTCAGTGGCTGATGGAAGCGGATTTAGACGACATTACTTGGGTGATTCGTGAGTTCGGTGAAGACAAACATGCCCGCCGCATTGCCAAAGCGATTGTTGCGCATCGCGAAGATGCAACCAAAGAGCCACTGACTCGCACGAGTCAACTGGCAAAACTGATTTCGGAAGCGGCGCCAAAAAGCTTCAAAGAGAAAAAACACCCTGCGACTCGTGCGTTTCAAGCATTTCGTATCTACATCAACAGTGAGCTTGAAGAGATCGATACCGCACTGAAAGGAGCGGCGAGGATTCTGGCACCAGAAGGGCGCTTATCGGTGATCAGCTTCCACTCTTTGGAAGACCGTATGGTGAAGCGCTTTATGCGCAAAGAAAGTAAGGGGCCTGAAGTGCCTCACGGCATTCCTCTGACCGAAGCGCAAATTAAGGCTATGGGCAGTGCCAATATGAAAACGGTGGGTAAAGCGATCATGCCAACAGCGCAAGAAATTGAATTGAATCCTCGTTCACGCAGTTCTGTGTTGAGAATTGCTGAAAAGCTGTAATTAAAATTTATGCGTCAAGCCAAGCCGAATCTCGCCAAAGAAATTTTCTTCGACCTACTGACAGTGGGTCGAGTTCCACTCATATTGCTTGTCTGTATTTTTGCTTCGGCTATGTCTGTCGTCTTTGCTACTCACCATACCCGTCAAGCGATAACCCAAAAAGATGAAGCACTACAAGAGCGTGAGCATTTGGATAATGAGTGGCGCAACTTGATGCTGGAAGAGACTGCTTTGGCTGAACATAGCCGTGTGCAAGAAATGGCGAAAAAAGAGCTGGAAATGAAGCGCCCTGATGGCGACAAAGAAGTGGTGATTAATCTGAAATGATGGGCAAAAAGAATAAGATCACCGTTAAAGCAAAATCCAGTGAGCAAGAGCCTTCCTTGCTGATTCGTTGGCGTTTCCATTTGGTTCTTGGCTTTGTTTTTCTCGCTTTTGCTGCGTTAGTGACGCGGCTTGCTTTCATTCAGGTGATTGAGCCTGACAACTTGATACGTGAAGGCGATTTGCGCTCCATACGTGTCAAGGCCCTTCCTTCTGCACGTGGTATCATTTCTGATCGCAATGGTGAACCTTTAGCGGTCAGTGTTCCGGTTGAAGCTGTCTGGGCCGATCCGGTGACGATTTTTAAAGAAAAGGCGCTGGATAATAAACAGCGTTGGTATGCGTTAGCCGATGTGTTGGGGCTGCAGCGTGAAGAGTTGATTGAACGTATCGAGCGCAATGAAAACCGCCGCTTCATCTACTTGCAGCGCCAAGTGAGCCCCGCGATGGCGAACTACATACGCGAGCTTAAAATTCCAGGCGTGGGGCTGAAATCAGAATCGCGCCGCTACTATCCCGCTGGTGAAGTGAGTGCCCATCTTGTCGGCGTCACAGGGATAGACGGCCATGGCTTGGAAGGCGTTGAGCGTAGTTATGACAACTGGCTAACCGGTGAGGCGGGCAAGCAAACCATTCGTAAGGACCGTTTCGGTCGAGTCGTTGAGAACATCTCTTATGAAGACAGACAAGAAGGTAAGCCACTTAATTTGACTGTGGACCAACGTTTACAAGCGATTGCCTATCGCGCTATCAAACAAGCGGTTGCCGATCACCGTGCTACTTCTGGCTCGGCAGTGATGTTGGATGTGAAAACAGGCGCCGTGTTGGCGATGGTCAACGCACCTTCTTATAACCCAAACAATCGCAGTGATTGGCAAAGCTACAAAATGCGCAATCGCATCATCACCGATTCATTGGAGCCCGGCTCCACGGTTAAGCCATTTGTGATTCTCGCCGCGTTAGAAAATGGTGTTGCCACCAAAGACACGGTGATCGACACGGGCAACGGTATTTTGCAAGTGGGTGGAAGTCGAGTGCGAGATACGAGTAAGGTCGGTAAAGCGGATCTGACCGAAATCCTCAAAAAATCGAGTAATATCGGCGTGACAAAACTGTCGATGGAAATGCCCGTGGAAGCGATTCTCGGCATGTACAACTCTGTCGGTTTGGGAGAGCCTTCTGGCTTAAATTTGGTAGGCGAAGTGACCGGTATTTTCCCCACGCGTTCTCGCTGGTCTCCGATTGAGAGAGCGACGCTGTCATTTGGTTATGGCTTATCAATCACTCCGATTCAATTGGCTCATGCCTACGCCACCTTGGGAAACTTAGGTAAGTACGAGCCCATTCATATTATTCAAAGTCATGATCGAGATAACGCTAAACAAGTGGTGTCCAAACAACACGCTCGTGAAGTGCTCAATATGCTGGAAACCGTGACGCAAAAAGGCGGCTCAGCCAGACGAGCGGCAGTTCCGGGTTACCGGGTTGGGGCGAAAACGGGGACATCACGTAAAGCAACAGCCGGTGGGTATAGCGATGAATACATCACCTACACGGCGGGGGTGGCGCCAGTTAGCGATCCGAGAATTGCTTTGGTCGTGGTGGTCAATGAACCACAAGGGGATGATTACTATGGCGGTTCCGTCGCTTCCCCTGTTTTTTCAGAAATAATGAAAGGTGCCTTGCAAATCTTGAACGTGGCGCCGGATGAGAATGCATTCCAAAACTGATTTTTTGCTGAGCAGAGCTCGGAGAACAACAATGTTAAATAACGTTAGTCTGACAACCTTATTGTCACCTTGGTTTGATTGTCCACAATTGGCGGATATTGATGTTCGCGCATTGGAGTTAGACAGTCGTCAGATAAAACAAGGGGATACTTTTGTTGCCATCATTGGTCACGTGGTGGATGGCCGCCAGTATATTGAGAAAGCAATAGAACAGGGCGCAAATGCCGTCATTGCTCAATCTTGTCAGCAATACCCTTCCGGCTTGGTGCGCTATCAGCAAAACGTGGTGATTGTCTATCTTGAGAAGCTGGACGAAAAACTGTCGCAATTAGCGGGACGCCTGTACCAACATCCTGAGATGTCATTAATTGGTGTGACAGGAACCAATGGCAAAACCACCATCACTCAATTGATTGCGCAATGGCTAGAGTTAGCCGGGCAAAAAGCCGCGGTGATGGGGACCACTGGCAACGGTTTTCTCAACGCCCTACAGCCAGCGGCCAATACCACGGGCAATGCGGTTGAGATTCAAAAAACGTTGGCAGACTTACAGCAGCAAGGGGCAAAAGCAACGGCGTTGGAAGTCTCTTCTCATGGCTTAGTTCAGGGGCGCGTCAAGGCGCTACAGTTTGCCGCTGGTGTGTTTACCAATCTGAGTCGCGATCATTTGGATTATCACGGCACGATGGAAGCCTATGCCAAAGCCAAAATGACGCTGTTTACTGAGCACCAGTGTCAGCATGCGATCATCAATTTGGATGACGAAGTGGGTGCGCAGTGGTTTCAAGAGCTACAGCAAGGGGTCGGCGTTTCATTGTTTCCACAAGATGCAAGTGTAAAAGCACTGTGGGCCAGCTCGGTAGCTTACGCAGAAAGCGGTATTACGATTGAGTTTGATGGCTGCTTTGGCCAAGGGCGTCTGCACGCGCCATTGATTGGTGAATTTAATGCCACCAACTTACTGCTTGCGTTGGCAACACTGTTAGCCTTAGGCGTTGATAAGCAAGCTTTATTGGATTCGGCCGCAAGCCTGCGCCCAGTACTTGGACGTATGGAGCTGTTTCAAGTGAACAGTAAAGCCAAAGTGGTGGTCGATTATGCACATACCCCAGATGCGCTGGAGAAAGCGCTGCAAGCACTGCGTGTTCACTGTACCGGTCATTTGTGGGCTATTTTCGGCTGTGGTGGTGATCGCGATAAAGGCAAGCGACCCATGATGGCTGAGATTGCAGAGCGTCTGGCCGATCACGTCGTGCTTACCGACGACAACCCACGCAGTGAAGATCCCGCCATGATTGTGCAAGATATGCTGGCGGGCTTAACCCGTGTGGACAGTGCAGTGGTTGAGCACGATCGCTTCAGTGCGCTTCAATACGCGCTCGATAATGCACAAGCGGATGACATCATTTTGTTGGCAGGCAAAGGCCATGAAGATTATCAAGTATTAAAACAGGAAACCGTTCACTATTCAGATCGTGAATCGGCTCAACAACTGTTAGGAATTGCATCATGATTGAAACCTCACTGAGTCATTTAGCACAGCTTACGCAAGGGCAATTGCTTGGCGAAGATATTGTCTTTTCCGCGGTCTCAACCGATACACGTCATATTCCTGAGCAAGCGTTGTTTATTGCGCTGGTGGGCGAACGTTTTGATGCGCATGATTTTTGTCATCAAGCGGTGGACGCAGGTGCTGTCGCATTGCTGGTGGAGCGAGCGCTGGATCTTCCCATCGCACAAGTGGTGGTCAAAGATACAAAAATTGCACTCGGTCAGCTCGGAGCGGATGTACATCAGCGCAGTCAAACCCCCACCGTGGCGATCACGGGCAGTTGCGGCAAAACCACGGTGAAAGAGATGGTGGCCAGTATTCTGCAGCAAAAAGGAAAAGTGCTGTTCACTGCGGGTAACTTCAACAATGATATTGGTGCACCGCTAACCTTGTTACGATCGGAGCCAGAAGACGATTTCGCGGTGATTGAACTTGGTGCCAATCACATTGGTGAAATTGCTTATACCACTCAGCTTGTTCAGCCCGATGTGGCGTTGGTGAACAATGTGGCTGCCGCGCATCTTGAAGGGTTTGGCTCGATAGATGGTGTGAAACAAGCGAAAGGGGAGATCTACCAAGGTTTACCAACGGGTGGGATTGCCATTGTCAATCTAGACAGTAACGGTGGTGACCACTGGACACAGGTCCTAGCAGATAAACAAGTGGTGACGTTTTCAGCCACTTCCGAACAGGCTGATTTCTATGCAACAGATATCGTCCTCAATCGTGAAGGCAAGGCGTCATTCATAATGCAGATGCCAACTGAAAGCGTACCTGTATCTCTGGGCATCATTGGCAAACACAACGTCGCCAATGCGATTGCCGCCAGTATTATCGCATTGCAGTTTGGTGCCAGTTTAGCGCAAATTCAATCAGGATTGCTCAATCTCATGCCCGTTAAAGGGCGAGTTGATGTTCAACAATTAGCCGACAACATCAAACTGATTGATGACAGTTATAATGCCAGTGTGCCTGCAATGAAGGCGGCGGTGGACCTCTTAGGTAGTTTTACCGGACAGCGTTGGTTAGTTTTAGGTTATATGGCGGAATTGGGTGATGAAAGTCTTGCACTTCATCGTCAAGTCGGTGAACATGCTGCCCCATTAAATTTTGAACACGTCCTTACCTATGGTGAGGATACAAGGATCATTAGCCAGTTGTGTGGTGGAAAACACTTTTCAGACCATGGTGAAATGATTGCATACATCAAGCAGAATTTGGCCAACGAAAACGGAGCCTGTCATACCGTTCTGGTCAAAGGCGCAAACTCTGCTGGCATGAGTAAAGTTGCTGCTGCTTTGAAGGAGAACTATCAATGATCATTTGGCTTGCCGAGCTGCTACAGCCATATTTTTCCTTTTTCCGACTGTTTGAATACTTGTCGTTTCGCGCGATTCTAAGTGTTTTAACGGCGCTTGGTTTATCTTTATGGATGGGACCAAGACTCATTAAACGCTTACAGTTGTTGCAAATTGGACAGGTTGTTCGTAACGAAGGTCCAGAATCTCACTTCAGTAAACGTGGCACACCAACCATGGGTGGTGTGATGATTCTGGCTGCGATCTCTATCACCATTTTGTTGTGGGCTAACCTTTCAAACCCTTACGTTTGGGCGGTGCTAGCGGTGTTGATTGGCTACGGTGCGATCGGGTTTGTTGATGATTATCGTAAAGTGGTGCGTAAAAATACCGATGGTTTGATTGCCCGTTGGAAGTACTTCTGGCAGTCAACCATTGCACTGGTAGTGGCTTTCGCTCTATACGCATATGGAAAAGATACCGCAGCGACTCAGTTGGTTGTGCCTTTCTTCAAAGATGTGATGCCTCAGCTAGGGCTGATGTACATCGTTTTGACCTATTTTGTGATAGTCGGTACCAGCAACGCAGTGAACTTAACTGATGGTCTAGATGGTTTGGCGATCATGCCTACGGTTTTGGTGGCTGCAGGGTTTGCCGTGATTGCTTGGGCAACTGGCAACGTCAATTTTTCTCAGTATCTTCACATTCCGTATCTGCCTCACGCCTCTGAACTGGTGGTGGTATGTACTGCCATCGTCGGTGCCGGTTTGGGCTTCTTATGGTTTAACACTTACCCAGCACAAGTTTTTATGGGCGACGTTGGCTCGCTGGCGCTTGGTGGCGCGTTGGGAACAATCGCAGTGCTGGTTCGCCAAGAGCTGGTGTTAGTGATCATGGGCGGCGTATTTGTCATGGAAACCCTATCTGTTATTTTGCAGGTTGGTTCATACAAGCTACGTGGCCAACGTATTTTCCGCATGGCACCTATTCACCATCATTACGAGCTAAAAGGTTGGCCAGAGCCACGTGTTATTGTGCGCTTTTGGATCATTTCTATGGTTCTGGTGCTGATTGGTTTAGCGACTCTGAAAGTGCGTTAAGTGGTTATTCACTCTTTTTAACGGTGTAGATAGATATGGATCGTTGGCAAGACATCAGACAGGTTGTGGTTGTAGGGCTCGGTATTACCGGGCTCTCCGTCGTTAGACATTTACAAAAAACACAACCTCACGTCGAAATAAAAGTCATGGATACGCGTCAAACTCCTCCTGGAGCGGATAAGTTGCCTGAAGCATTACCACTTCATGTTGGAGGTTGGAACGAGGCCTGGCTCGCTGAAGCAGATTTGGTCGTTACTAACCCTGGCATCGCTTTAGCAACACCGCAAATTCAAACGGTGTTAGCGCGCGGCATACCAGTGGTTGGTGATATTGAGTTGTTTGCTTGGGCGGCAAATAAACCCGTCATCGCGATTACTGGCTCAAATGGCAAAAGCACCGTCACGGATTTAACCGGAGTGATGGCGAATGCCTGTGGGGTGAAATGCGCCATTGGCGGCAATATCGGTGTCCCTGCATTGGATCTGCTTGATCAAGATGTTGATTTGTATGTGCTTGAACTGTCGAGTTTTCAGTTGGAGACTACATCAAGTCTTGCTCTTGTTGCAGCCGCTTTTTTGAATCTTTCTGAAGATCATATGGATCGCTACCAAGGCATGGATGACTATCGCCAAGCTAAACTGCGTATTTTCCATCACGCACAAACTGGCGTAGTGAACCGTGATGATAAGCAAACCTATCCAGATTCGCTTCTGGCTTCGCTTCCTCTTGTCTCCTTTGGCTTCGATGAGCAAGAATTTGGCCTTATTCAATATCAAGGTGAATCATGGTTGGCTGAAAATCAGCAACCCATTATCCCTTGCCATGCATTGAAGTTGGTTGGACAACACAATGTTGCCAACGTCCTCGTTGTGCTGGCTTTACTCTCTTGCGCGGGCATTGACTACCGTAAGGGTTTGAGCGCGCTGAAGTCTTACACCGGGTTGACACACCGATGCCAAGTTGTCGCAGATAATCGTGGTGTCAAATGGGTTAATGATTCAAAAGCCACCAATTTAGCCAGCACTCAAGCAGCACTGTCAGGGTTGAACTGCACTGGCAAACTCTATCTGCTGGTCGGGGGTGATGGTAAAGGTGCAGATTTCTCACCGTTGCAGCCGATTCTCGAGCAGTTGAATCTGCAACTATGTTGTTTTGGTGCTGATGGTGATGAGTTTATGCCGCTTCATCCTTCCGCTATGCGTTTTATCTGTATGGAAGATGTGATTGAACATATATCTCCACGTTTGCAATCGGGAGATATGGTGATGCTTTCTCCTGCATGTGCTAGTTTTGACCAATTCAGTAACTTTATGGCTCGAGGCGATCGATTCGCACAGTTGGCGCGTCAATATGCTTAAGCGCTCGTTCTGCGTTTATTTTCGCACGGCATGATTTGGGGTGATGTGATTTTTGGTGATGGTAGGTACAAGCAAAAAAAATATGCTCGGTTGGTTTCGCCACTCACCGCCAGAGGCCTTATTTGATAGGCAGCTGGTTTGGATTGCGCTCGGGCTGATGCTGACGGGGCTCGTAATGGTCACCTCTGCTTCCTTTCCTATCAGTTCGCGTCTGACCGACCAGCCATTTCACTTTATGTTTCGCCATGCCATGTTTTTATGCTTGGCGTTAGGCACGTCAGCGGTGGTACTGCAAGTCCCGCTGGATAAGTGGCAACGCTATAGTCACTATTTACTCGGCCTCGCGTTTGCGTTGTTGGTGGTGGTTTTGCTGGCTGGTAAATCGGTCAATGGCGCCTCACGTTGGATCCCTCTAGGGCTTTTTAACCTACAGCCTGCAGAAGTGGCCAAGCTTGCACTGTTTATCTTTATGTCCGGCTACCTCGTTCGCAAGCAAGACGAAGTTCGAGCGACCTTCTTCGGTGGCTTTATGAAACCGATTATGGTGTTTGGTGCGTTGGCATTGTTACTCTTAGGCCAGCCAGATCTTGGTACTGTAGTGGTTATGCTGGTAACGCTCTTTGGTATGCTTTTTATCGCAGGAGCGAAGCTAAGCCAGTTCTTAGCGCTAATGGTGGCGGGGATTAGTGCGGTCGTGGGGCTGATTTTAATCGAGCCTTATCGTGTTCGGCGGGTAACGTCGTTCTTAGACCCTTGGGAAGACCCGTTCGGCAGCGGTTATCAGTTGACTCAATCATTAATGGCGTTTGGTCGCGGTGAATGGTTTGGTCAAGGCCTTGGTAACTCGATTCAAAAGCTGGAATACCTGCCTGAAGCGCATACCGACTTTGTGTTTGCTGTCATGGCGGAGGAGCTGGGTTTTGTTGGTGTCGTTTTGATCCTCGCACTGATTTTTAGTTTGGTGGTGAAGGCCGTCTTTATTGGTAAGAAAGCCTTTGAACACCAACTGCAATTTGGTGGTTATCTCGCCTTTGGTATCGGTATTTGGTTTGCGTTTCAGACCTTGGTTAACGTTGGTGCTGCTGCGGGTATGGTTCCGACAAAAGGATTAACGTTACCTCTCATTAGTTACGGTGGTTCAAGTTTAATTATCATGTCTATCGCCGTCTCGATATTACTCAGAATTGATCACGAATGCCGATTGCTCTCGGCAGAGAACAAAGCAGATTTACAGACAGATGAAAAAGAATAAAAGATTAATGGTCATGGCTGGAGGCACGGGTGGACACGTTTTTCCTGGCTTGGCGGTGGCGAAAAAATTACAGCAACAAGGTTGGGAAATCCGTTGGCTCGGAACCGCGGATCGTATGGAAGCCGAGTTGGTGCCTAAACACGGTATTGACATCGATTTCATTCAAGTAAAAGGGCTGCGTGGCCAAGGAGTTAAGCGATTACTGCTTGCCCCATTCCAAATCATTAACGCCATCTTTCAAGCGAAAGCGCACATCAAACGCTGGCAGCCAGATGCCGTGTTAGGGATGGGCGGCTACGTAAGTGGTCCTGGTGGTATTGCTGCTTGGCTATCTGGCATTCCAGTGGTTTTGCATGAACAAAATGCCGTTGCAGGTTTAACTAATCAGTGGCTTGCGAAGATCGCGAGAAAAGTGTTTCAGGCTTTTCCTGGGGCGTTTCAAAATGCTCAGGTGGTTGGCAATCCAGTGCGAGACGATGTGGCCGCCCTGCCCGAGCCGATGCAACGTATGCAAGATAGACAGGGACCGATTCGTATCCTTGTGATGGGTGGCAGCCAAGGAGCTCGTATACTGAACCAAACCATGCCAGAGGTAATGGCACAGTTAGGTACTGGATTTGAAGTGCGTCATCAAGCGGGTAAAGGTAACGCAGATGAGGTTCGTCAAGCGTATCATCAACGTGCAGTTGAGCATGTTGATGTCATGGAATTTATCGATGATGTTGCTGCGCAGTATGCATGGGCGGATTTGTTAGTGTGCCGCTCTGGCGCTCTAACGGTGTCGGAAATTTCCGCGGCAGGCGTGGGCGCTATTTTCATTCCTTTCATGCACAAAGATCGTCAACAAGCGTTGAATGCAGATCATCTCGTGGCGTGCGGAGCCGCACTGATGATTGAGCAGCCGCAGCTGACATCGGACAAGCTGGCGGGAGATATACAAAAATTAGGTCGAGATCAATTGCTCTTCATGGCTTTACAAGCAAGAGCCGCAGCGCAGAGTAATGCCGACCAAGTTGTGGCTGATGCCATCATCGCCCTAACTGAACAGAAATAAGAGAACAGGTTAATGACTATTCAACACAAGCAAGATCTTGCACAGATTCGCGCCATGGTTCCAGAGATGCGCCGAGTAAAATCCATCCACTTTATTGGTATTGGTGGCGCTGGCATGAGCGGCATTGCCGAAGTATTGCTCAATGAGGGGTATCAAATCACCGGTTCTGATATTGCGGAAAATGCTGTTACGCAGCGTCTGGCGGAAAAAGGTGCCAAAGTCTATATCGGTCATCAAGCGAGTAATGTTACAGAAGCCAGTGTTGTGGTCGTTTCCACCGCGATTAATGAGGCTAACCCAGAAGTCAAAGCGGCGCGTGAAGCTCGCATTCCGGTTGTTCGCCGTGCAGAAATGCTGGCGGAACTGATGCGTTTTCGTCATGGTATCGCCGTCGCTGGTACGCATGGTAAAACCACCACGACAGCATTGGTGACGCAAATTTATTCAGAAGCGGGACTGGATCCAACGTTCGTGAATGGTGGTCTGGTAAAAAGTGCAGGCACCAATGCGCGTTTAGGTTCTAGCCGCATTTTGATTGCTGAAGCCGATGAAAGTGATGCGTCATTTTTACATTTGCAACCGATGGTGTGTATTGTCACCAACATTGAAGCTGACCATATGGATACCTATGGCGGTGACTTCGAAACACTGAAGCAAACCTTCATCGACTTCTTACACAATTTGCCATTTTATGGTCAGGCGATAGTTTGCATTGATGATCCGGTGATTCGCGAGCTGATCCCACGCATCAGTCGTCAAGTGATTACTTACGGTTTTTCAGAAGACGCCGATGTTCGCATTGAAAACTACCGCCAAGAAGGTCAGCAAGGTAAGTTCACCGTGGTACGCAAAGGTTGTGAAGCCTTGCATATCACCTTGAATATCCCTGGCCGCCACAATGCACTCAATGCCGCTGCGGCGATTGCTGTTGCCACAGAAGATGAAATTGGCGATGACGCGATCCTTGCTGCTATGATTGGTACCCAAGGCACTGGTCGCCGTTTTGAACATCTAGGTGAGTTCGAAACAGGTAATGGTAACGTAATGCTGGTTGATGATTATGGCCATCACCCAACCGAAGTGGATGTGACCATCCATGCTGCACGCAACGGTTGGCAAGATAAGCGTTTAGTGATGATTTTCCAACCACATCGCTACAGTCGTACTCGAGATCTCTATGATGATTTTGCGAATGTGCTGGAACAAGTGGATGTGCTGATCATGTTGGATGTTTACGCGGCGGGAGAGAAAGCCATTGCTGGAGCCGACAGCCGATCATTGTGCCGAACCATTCGTGGAAGAGGTAAAATTGACCCGATTTTTGTTGCTGATACTCAACAGTTACCAGAGATACTGGCGAACATCTTGCAGGAGGGCGATTTGCTGTTAGCGCAAGGTGCCGGTGATATAGGAAAAGTCGCTCGTCAACTGGCCGCACTTGAGCTAAATATCAGTAAAATGAAAGCAAACTAATCATTTGAGACGGACATTAGCCTGTTAGTAACGCAGATCTCGTATTTGCGATAACTTCGTTGCGATTTCTCTCTATCAGTGTTTGATAGTTTAGAAGAGCTCAGTATAATCCCGAAGCTAAAGTCATTACTTTTCGCTCGCGATTACCCGCTTGCAACAAGAGCAATTGAATAAAGTCAGGAAGCGTTAACGTTGATAGAAATCGCAGTTGATGAAGCTGATGTACTTCCAAATCCATGGAAGAAACAAAAGCACCAAATTATTGGCGCTGCTTTTTTTATGTTAGTTGTTGTTTTAATAGGCTCCATTTTGTACTCGACATTAAGTTGGATGTGGGATGATCAACGACTGCCTTTATCAAAAATTATTCTTGAGGGAGAGTTACAGTACGTCACCGCGAATGATGTGCAGCATGCCTTTGGGAATATTGCTCACATAGGTACTTTTATGTCTCAGGACGTTTCGGTACTGCAAGAACGCGTGGAAGCCTTGCCTTGGGTTGCGCATGCCTCCATTCGCAAGCAATGGCCTGACACAGTAAAAGTCTTTATTACTGAGCACAAAGCCGCAGCAATTTGGAATGGAAATGCGTTACTTAATCAAGATGGAATGGTTTTTGACGGTGACGTCGCTCAGTTAAATGAAGAACGAGTAAAACTCTATGGTCCCGTTGCTACCGGAACGGAAGTACTGAAAAAGTACCAAGAAATGAATCCAGAATTTAGCCAACTGGGATTATCCATTTCGTCATTAGTCTTAAATGACCGACGGGCTTGGCAAATAATTTTGGACAATGGCATTCGCCTAGAGTTAGGCAAAGAGTCATTGGATGAGCGTGTAGCGAGATTTTTTTCGCTCTATCGCCAATTAGGCAGCAAAGCTGATAAAGTCAGCTATGTCGACCTCAGGTATGATACGGGAGCTGCCGTTGGTTGGTTCCCAGAGCAAGAGTCAGAAGAAGAGAGTACAGATGACTAAGACCGCCGATGACAACATTATTGTTGGTCTTGATATAGGCACTGCAACCGTATCCGCTCTGGTAGGTGAAATTCTGCCTGATGGTCAAATTAATATCATTGGTGCAGGCAGTAGCCCATCGCGTGGTATGGACAAAGGCGGCGTAAACGATCTTGAATCAGTAGTCAAATCCGTACAGAGAGCGATCGATCAAGCTGAAATGATGGCTGAGTGCCAAATCAGCAACGTATTTATTTCTTTGTCAGGAAAGCATATCGCCAGCCGAATCGAAAAGGGTATGGGTACCATTTCCGATGAAGAAGTCTCACAAGAAGATATGGATCGTGCTATACATACGGCTAAATCCATTAAAATCGGTGATGAACAACGAATCCTTCATGTGATTCCGCAAGAGTTCACCATCGATTATCAAGAAGGGATTAAAAATCCTCTTGGTTTATCTGGTGTGAGAATGGAAGTTAGCGTACATCTAATTTCCTGTCACAACGATATGGCGCGTAATATTATTAAAGCCGTTGAACGTTGTGGCTTAAAAGTGGAACAAATAGTTTTTTCTGGATTGGCAGCAAGTAACGCCGTCATTACGGAAGATGAACGAGAGCTAGGTGTGTGCGTGGTTGATATTGGCGCAGGCACAATGGACGTTGCAATCTGGACGGGTGGTGCACTTCGACATACCGAAGTGTTCTCTTATGCCGGTAATGCTGTCACTAGCGACATCGCTTTTGCCTTTGGTACACCCGTGAGTGATGCCGAAGAGATCAAAGTGAAATATGGCTGTGCTCTGAGTGAGCTAGTCAGCAAGGATGATACGGTTAACGTCCCAAGCGTTGGTGGGCGTCCTTCTCGTAGTTTGCAGCGTCAAACTTTGTCGGAAGTGATTGAACCGCGCTATTCAGAATTAATGGGATTAGTTAACCAAACTATTGAATCTGTTCAGATGAAGTTGCGAGAAGATGGTATTAAACATCATCTTGCAGCGGGTGTTGTCCTCACGGGAGGTGCAGCGCAAATTGAAGGTTTAGTAGAATGTGCGGAGCGAGTGTTCCGTAATCAAGTTCGCGTTGGTAAACCGCTTGAAGTGAGTGGTTTAACCGATTATGTAAAAGAGCCGTATCATTCCACGGCAGTTGGATTACTTCATTACGCACGCGATATGCGTTCGAGTGATGACAGTGACTACAACGAGCCCAAACGTTCGGCAGTCACTGGCTTGTTTGGCAAGCTGCGTAATTGGATACAAAAAGAGTTTTAACCTGAGAGTTGCAGGAAAAACGGAGATAACACATGTTTGAACCGATGATGGAAATGTCTGACGATGCTGTAATTAAAGTCGTTGGAGTGGGTGGCGGCGGCGGTAATGCTGTAGAACACATGGTGCGTGAATCCATCGAAGGCGTGGAGTTCATTAGCGTCAATACGGATGCACAAGCACTTCGTAAGACCAGTGTGGGCAACGTTATTCAGATTGGTGGCAATATCACTAAAGGCTTGGGTGCTGGTGCAAACCCACAAGTTGGTCGTGACGCAGCTCTTGAAGATAAAGAAAGAATTAAAGAATTGCTGATTGGTGCCGATATGGTATTTATCGCAGCTGGTATGGGCGGTGGTACTGGTACTGGTGCTGCACCCGTTATTGCAGAAGTTGCGAAAGAGCTAGGCATACTAACGGTTGCAGTAGTAACCAAGCCATTCAGTTTTGAAGGAAAGAAGCGTTTAGCGTTTGCTGAGCAGGGTATCGATGAGCTTTCTAAGCACGTTGATTCATTGATCACCATTCCCAACGAAAAGCTGCTGAAAGTGCTTGGTCGCGGCATCACTTTGTTGGAAGCCTTTGCTAGCGCGAATGATGTACTAAAAAATGCAGTGCAAGGTATCGCCGAGCTAATTACTCGCCCTGGCATGATCAACGTGGACTTTGCGGACGTTCGTACAGTGATGTCTGAGATGGGTCACGCGATGATGGGTAGCGGTGTGGCAAAAGGCGAAGATCGTGCAGAAGAAGCGGCGGAAATGGCTATTTCTAGCCCACTTCTCGAAGATATCGACCTTGCAGGGGCTCGTGGTGTGCTGGTTAACATTACCGCCGGTCTAGACATGCGTCTAGATGAGTTTGAAACGGTGGGTAATACGGTTAAAGCGTTTGCTTCGGATAACGCAACTGTCGTCATCGGTACTTCACTTGATCCAGATATGGCGGACGAAATTCGAGTGACGGTGGTTGCGACAGGTATCGGTAACGATAAGAAGCCAGATATCACTTTAGTTTCTGGTGGTAAGGCCAAAGTGGCTCAACCTGCAACAGCGCCACAACCTGTTGTGGCTGCGAAAGTAGAGGAAAAACCGGCACAAACTTTGCAGGAAAGACCTCAGGTTACTCCGCAGTCATCGGCGTCAGTTTCCTCTTCTTCTGCGTCAGGCAGCCAGAATACGGCACCTAAGCCAGAAAAAGAGAGTGGCTACTTGGATATTCCAGCGTTTTTACGTCGTCAGGCTGATTAATAGACAGGCACAAATTTGACACTGTTCAAAATTGTGGTAGCATTCACGGTCGGCGTTGTAGACGACCGTGATTTGTAGCACTTCTGAGAGGCAAGCAGATGATCAGACAACGAACTCTGAAAGAAATTGTGAAAACAACTGGTGTGGGTCTCCACTCTGGTCGTAAAGTCACATTAACTCTTCGCCCAGCAGCTGCAAATACTGGCATCATTTATCGCCGTACCGACTTAACTCCAGCGGTTGATTTTCCTGCTGATCCCGCGTCTGTTCGTGACACTATGCTGTGTACAGCGTTAGTAAATGATGCAGGTGTTCGTATCTCGACGGTTGAACATTTGAATGCAGCACTCGCAGGTATGGGTATCGATAACATCATCATTGAAGTTGATGCGCCTGAAATTCCAATTATGGATGGCAGCGCAAGTCCATTTGTTTACTTGCTTCAGCAAGCAGGCATTGAGACACAAAATGCAGCGAAGCGTTTTATCCGTATTAAGAAACCAGTTCGTTTTGAAGACGGTGACAAGTGGGCTGAATTTGTACCATTTAATGGTTTCCGTATGGATTTTGAAATCGAGTTTAACCACCCTGCAATCGATTCTGATGAGCAGCGTCTGTTGTTCGATTTCTCAACGCAAGGTTTTGTTCGTGAAATCTCTCGTGCACGTACCTTTGGCTTTATGCGTGACATTGAATACCTGCAATCACAAAATCTCGTTCTAGGTGGTAGTTTTGACAACGCGATTGTGTTGGATGATTACCGTATTCTTAACGAAGAGGGCCTTCGTTTTGAAAATGAGTTTGTGACTCACAAGGTATTGGATGCGATTGGTGATCTCTACATGTGTGGTCATGCAATCATTGGTGAGTTCCGCGCATACAAATCTGGCCATGGTTTGAATAATCAGTTGCTACGTGCCGTTTTAGCCGATCAAGAAGCTTGGGAATGGACAACGTTCGAAGAAGAAGTTGGTTCTCCAGTTGCCTTTGCCGAACCAAACATGGTTCTCGCTTAAAAATGAATACAAGAAAAAGCCAGACGAGAGTCTGGCTTTTTTGTATCTGCTGCTGTTGGCTCGATAATACCAAACCGCTATGGTTTCTTTTTCTCTGCCATGGCGGCGATACGCTCCAAGCGTGCTTTCACTTTTGGAGGAGCGATGTCGGCAATCATTGTTAGCGCTTTAGCGGCATTTTCCGAGATCGGAGGTCGTTTCTTGTGATCTTTGGGATCTTTATCGCGATAAAGCCCTGGATTGATTCGAACTTCAATACCCATCAGTTTTGCAAAACCTTTTGCGCGTAACGCATTTAAGATCGTCAATCGTTCATAATCAATCTTCATTTTAATCGCCGCGCTGGCGACATCGAGGATCAAACATCCCTGACGTAAATTTGCCGCACGGCAATGTTGCGCCGTCCCTTTTGGTAACAACTCCGCCAACATTTTGTTCAAAGCAAGGATCTCACTCGCGTGATGTTGAATTTTTTGCAGTGAGCTATTGTCGATAAGCTCTTGCGTTGAAGTGGGACGATGATCGCGCATATGAACAACTCAAAAAACATCTGTATATGCATTCTAAGTTACCACGTAAGTCCGCTTCAAGTTGCTTTGGAGTTATTTCACTGGTGAATCCATCGCCAATAACAATAAAAACTTCAAAGCGCTTCAAACAAATGGGGTTTGTGATGGTTGTCTTAAAGAAAAATCCTTACACTAGGCGACATTATTTGCCACCTTAGCCTTGAAAAAATAGCTCGTCAGTACAATATCTGAGTTACATGATTTATCTCAGTATCCTTAGTTTAAAACTGGTAGAGACTGAAGGCATTTATCGTAGGCCGAAAATGGTCTAACAAAGAGAGATTCATAAAAATGATAACTAAGCTACTGACAAAGGTGATTGGTAGTCGCAACGATCGCACACTGCGCCGCCTTAGAAAGATTGTTAAAGAGATTAACAACTACGAGCCGACCTTTGAGGCTCTCTCAGATGAACAATTAAAAGCAAAAACCGTTGAGTTCCGTCAACGCCTAGAGCAGGGCGAAACGCTTGACCAACTATTACCTGAAGCATTTGCTACTGTTCGTGAAGCGTCAAAGCGTGTTTACGGTATGCGTCATTTCGACGTTCAGTTGATTGGTGGTATGGTTCTCAATGCAGGCCAAATCGCTGAAATGCGTACGGGTGAAGGTAAAACTTTAACCGCAACTCTTCCTGCTTACCTTAATGCATTAGCAGGCAAAGGTGTTCACATTGTTACCGTCAATGATTACCTAGCGAAGCGCGATGCAGAGACCAACCGCCCTCTATTTGAGTTTCTTGGAATGACCGTAGGCATTAACGTGCCAAACATGCCACATCCAGCGAAAAAAGAAGCGTACCAAGCGGATATTCTATACGGGACCAACAACGAGTTTGGTTTTGATTACCTACGCGACAACATGGCTTTTCGTAATGAAGATCGTGTACAGCGTGAGCGTTTCTTTGCCGTCGTCGATGAGGTGGACTCGATCCTGATCGATGAAGCGCGTACACCACTTATCATTTCTGGCCCTGCTGAAGACAGCTCTGAGCTTTACACGCGTATCAATGCGCTGATTCCTTTATTGCAGAAGCAAGATAAAGAAGATTCTGAAGAGTATCGTGGTGACGGCCACTACACTGTCGATGAAAAATCGAAGCAAGTGCATCTAACGGAAACAGGCCAAGAGTTTGTGGAAGAATTGATGGTGAAAAATGGCCTAATGGAAGAGGGAGATACATTGTACTCTCCAACCAACATCAGCCTTCTGCATCACGTTAACGCGGCATTACGTGCGCATGTCCTGTTTGAGAAGAACGTAGACTACATCGTAAACGAAGACGGTGAAGTGGTGATCGTTGACGAACACACTGGCCGTACTATGCCGGGTCGTCGTTGGTCTGAAGGTCTTCACCAAGCGGTTGAAGCGAAAGAAGGCGTTAAGATTCAAAACGAAAACCAGACCTTGGCTTCGATTACATTCCAGAACTACTTCCGTTTGTATGAAAAACTGTCTGGTATGACGGGTACAGCGGACACCGAAGCGTTCGAATTCCAATCGATTTACGGTCTTGAGACAGTGGTTATCCCAACCAACAAACCAATGATCCGTAACGACATGCCAGATGTTGTTTATCGTACTGAAGCAGAAAAATTTGCTGCCATTATTGAAGACATCAAAGCGCGTGTAGAAAAAGGTCAACCTGTACTTGTGGGTACGGTTTCTATCGAAAAATCCGAGCTGCTTTCGAATGCACTGAAGAAAGCGAAAATTAAACACAATGTTCTAAATGCCAAGTTCCACGAAAAAGAAGCGGAAATTGTTGCAGAAGCCGGTAAACCGGGTGCGGTGACCATTGCAACCAACATGGCTGGTCGTGGTACGGACATCGTGCTAGGTGGTAGTTGGCAAGCGAAAGTTGAATCGATGGCTAACCCAACGCAAGAACAGATTGATGAAATCAAAGCGGAGTGGAAGCTGGTTCACGATCAAGTGCTTGAGTCGGGCGGTCTACACATTATTGGTACTGAGCGTCACGAATCTCGCCGTATCGATAACCAGCTGCGCGGTCGTTCAGGTCGTCAGGGTGATGCCGGTTCGTCTCGTTTCTACCTTTCTATGGAAGATTCACTACTGCGTATCTTTACTTCGGATCGTATGGCGGCATTGATTCAAAGTGGTATGGAAGAAGGGGAAGCGATCGAATCTAAGATGCTTTCTCGCTCTATCGAAAAAGCGCAACGCAAAGTGGAAGGACGTAACTTCGATATTCGTAAGCAGCTACTTGAGTACGATGACGTGGCGAACGATCAGCGTAAAGTAGTTTACGAGCTGCGTGATGAGCTGATGAGTGTTGATGACATCAGCGATATGATCGAACACAATCGCGTTGATGTGCTTCAAGGTGTCATCGATGAATACATTCCACCTCAATCACTGGAAGACATGTGGGATCTTGAAGGGCTGCAAGAGCGTCTGAAGAACGATTTCGATATCCATGCTCCAGTGAAGCAGTGGTTGGAAGAAGACGACAAGCTTTACGAAGAAGCGTTACGTGAAAAAGTCATTGATACTGCGGTTGAAGTTTACAAAGCGAAAGAAGAAGTGGTTGGTGCACAAGTGCTGCGTAACTTCGAAAAATCCGTGATGTTACAAACGTTGGATACATTGTGGAAAGAGCACTTGGCGGCGATGGATCACTTGCGTCAAGGTATCCATTTGCGTGGTTATGCACAAAAGAACCCGAAACAGGAATACAAGCGTGAGTCGTTTGAACTGTTTGAAGGCTTGCTTGAAACATTGAAATCTGATGTTGTGATGATCTTGTCAAAAGTTCGTGTGCAGCAGCAAGAAGAAGTCGAGCGTATGGAAGCTCAACGTCGTGCTCAAGCAGAAGAGGCTGCTCGCCGCGCTCAAGCTCAACATGCTTCAGCTCAAAGCCAACTTGCCGATGACTCTGCTGAAGGGCATCATCAACCTATGGTTCGTGAAGAGCGAAAAGTGGGTCGTAATGAGCCTTGTCCGTGTGGTAGCGGTAAAAAGTATAAACAGTGCCACGGTCAAATTAACTAACACGCTGTATTTAAAGTACAAAATGATTCGAGAGTCGCTTAGGCGACTCTTTTTTTAAGGAAAAGGCGATGAAGCGCATTCATATCGTAGCGGCGATTATTTTTAATCGTGATAAGTCAGAGATCTTCATTACGAAAAGACCTGAAGATAAGCACAAAGGTGGCTTTTGGGAGTTTCCTGGAGGCAAAGTCGAAGAGGGGGAAAGCATAGAGCAAGCCATGGTACGTGAACTCGAAGAAGAAATTGGTATTACGGCGACTCAACAACAGCTGTTTGAGCATTTAGAGTACGATTACCCAGATAAATCGCTCAAGTTTGACTTTATCACAGTGACGGATTTTAACGGTCAGCCTTATGGAAGAGAAGGACAACAGGGAGAGTGGGTGGCGATTGCGGAACTGAGCCGTTACCCGTTTCCAGAAGCAAACGTACCAATTCTCGAAAGAGTGCTAAAAGAGTTTGCTTGAGATCTGGTCTCGCTTTGCAATAGTTGATAGTTTAAGAACCTATTTGATCGATTTGCCCGTTTGGCAGATCCAGAAACACGGAGAAAAATGCAATGGTAAGAATTGCAGTGGCAGGAGCGGCGGGTCGTATGGGTCGCAATTTGGTTAAAGCAGCACATCACAATCCCGCAGCCAAGGTTGCTGCTGGCTCAGAGCGTCCAGAATCATCACTGGTTGGTGTTGATCTTGGTGAACTATGCGGTGAAGGTAAATTTGACGTTGTGGTTTGCGATGATTTAGCCAAACAGATTGATCAATTTGACGTAATTATTGACTTTACCGCTCCAGCAAGCACCTTGAACAATTTGGCGCTTTGCCAACAATATGGCAAGAGTATTGTTATTGGTACTACTGGCTTTACCGAAGAGCAACGTGAGCAGATCGATCTGGTCGCGCAACAGGTACCTGTGGTCATGGCGCCAAATTACTCTGTGGGCGTGAATCTTGTTTTCAAGCTGCTTGAAAAAGCGGCTAAAGTGATGGGCGACTACTGTGACATCGAAATTGTGGAAGCGCATCACCGCCACAAAGTGGATGCTCCATCGGGTACAGCTATTGGTATGGGCGAAGCGATTGCAGGTGCCATGGGTAATAAACTCAGTGATGTTGCCGTCTATGCTCGTGAAGGGATCACTGGAGAGCGAACCAAGGACGAAATTGGTTTCGCGACCATTCGAGCGGGGGATATTGTTGGCGAGCATACCGCGATGTTTGCTGATATTGGTGAGCGTGTAGAAATTACCCACAAAGCAACAGACCGTATGACTTTTGCTAATGGTGCCGTCAAAGCCGCAGTGTGGCTGCACGAAAAACCTGCCGGGTTTTATACCATGACAGATGTCCTTGGTCTTAACGACCTGTAAATAAATAATTATGCGCCAGCCAATGCTGGCGCTTCTTTTATCTGCTCTACTTTTCCTTAAAGTTTGCTCAAAGTTCTTCTCTTCTTAGCGTTAAGTTAATGTGTTATTTCTTGTTGTTTAGTCTTGTTTTGTGCTGAAGTGCTAGAAAGTAAGTGTAATGGAAACTTGCGCAACGTTTGCTTTTTGGTGTAAATGAAAAATGTGATCTATGTTTGCTTGGTTTTTGCTCGTTTCATAAAGTTTTCATGAATTGGGTGGTTGAAGCTGAATAAAGTTATACTTTTGGGGCTGTTTTGCTGTTTTTTACCCTAGATGCTCTAAAGTGCTATTTTGTTAAAAGCGAAATGTTGACATGTATCAAGAGTGTCTTTAGAATACCGCCAATTTGTCTGAATTCCCCAAAATCACACTTTTCTGGTGATAGATAGGGCAGATTTGCAGTTTAATTTATTTTTTATGCATTTTTATTCTGGAGGTTGTCTTGAGTAAATCAGCACTGTTAGTCCTGGAAGATGGGACAGTGTTCCGCGGAGTGTCCATTGGCGCAGATGGTATTTCCGTTGGAGAAGTCGTTTTCAATACCTCGATGACGGGGTATCAAGAAATCCTCACTGATCCTTCTTATTCCCAGCAAATCGTTACTCTTACTTATCCTCACATTGGCAATACCGGAACCACTTCCGAAGACGAAGAATCCTCTTCCATTCATGCTCAAGGCCTTGTGATTCGCGATCTCCCTCTTATCGCTTCTAACTTCCGTAGTGAACAATCTCTTTCTGATTACCTCAAATCGCAAAACATTGTCGGCATTGCTGATATTGATACGCGTAAGCTCACTCGTATTCTGCGTGAGAAAGGTGCACAAAACGGTTGTATCGTTGCAGGTAACAACCTAGATGAAGCTTTGGCACTGGCGAAAGCAAAAGAATTCCCAGGTTTAAAAGGAATGGATCTTGCGAAAGAGGTTACAACAAAAGAAGCGTATCAATGGAAACAAGGTTCGTGGACGCTTGAGGGTGGACTTCCAGAAGCGAAAGATGACAGCGAATTGCCATATCACGTTGTTGCCTACGATTTCGGCGCAAAACGCAACATCTTACGAATGTTGGTTGACCGCGGCTGCCGCTTAACGGTCGTGCCAGCAGAAACGTCGGCAGAAGAGGTTCTAGCGCTAAACCCAGATGGTGTTTTCCTGTCAAACGGCCCTGGTGACCCAGCACCTTGTACTTATGCGATTGAAGCAACCAAAGTGTTCCTAGAAAAAGGCCTGCCAGTATTTGGTATTTGTCTTGGCCACCAAATTCTCGCGTTGGCGTCTGGTGCGAAAACGGTGAAGATGAAGTTTGGTCACCATGGTGCAAACCATCCTGTAAAAGATTTAGACCGCAATGTGGTGATGATTACTTCGCAAAACCACGGTTTTGCCGCTGATGAAGCAACTCTACCAGATAACCTACGTGCTACTCACGTATCGCTCTTTGATGGCTCTTTGCAGGGAATTCACCGCACAGACAAGCCAGCATTCAGCTTCCAAGGTCACCCAGAAGCGAGCCCAGGTCCACACGACGCAGCTCCGCTATTTGACCATTTCATCGAACTGATTAAACAACACAGCGCTTAATTTGGAGTAGTAGACAATGCCAAAACGTACTGACATTCAAAGCATTCTTATCCTAGGTGCTGGTCCAATTGTTATCGGTCAGGCTTGTGAGTTTGACTACTCAGGCGCACAAGCATGTAAAGCGCTACGTGAAGAAGGTTACCGAGTTATCCTAGTAAACTCGAACCCAGCGACCATCATGACAGACCCAGATATGGCGGATGCGACCTACATCGAGCCAATTCAATGGGAAGTGGTACGCAAGATTATTGAAAAAGAGCGTCCAGATGCGGTTCTACCAACCATGGGTGGTCAGACAGCTCTAAACTGTGCGCTTGCGCTTGAAAAGCACGGTGTACTAGCGGAATTTGGCGTAGAAATGATCGGTGCAACTGCTGATGCCATCGATAAAGCGGAAGATCGTTCGCGTTTCGACAAAGCGATGAAATCTATCGGCCTAGAGTGTCCTCGTGCTGATACGGCAAAGACCATGGAAGAAGCGTACAAAGTGCTCGATATGGTTGGCTTCCCATGTATCATTCGCCCGTCATTCACTATGGGTGGTACGGGTGGTGGTATCGCGTACAACAAAGAAGAGTTCGAAGAAATCTGTCGCCGTGGTCTTGACCTGTCGCCAACCAATGAACTGCTTATCGATGAATCTTTGATCGGTTGGAAAGAGTACGAAATGGAAGTGGTTCGCGACAAAGCGGACAACTGTATCATCGTATGTTCAATCGAAAACTTCGACCCAATGGGCATCCACACCGGTGACTCTATCACCGTGGCACCGGCTCAAACGCTGACAGATAAAGAATACCAACTGATGCGTAATGCGTCGCTAGCGGTACTTCGTGAAATCGGTGTAGAGACCGGTGGTTCAAACGTGCAGTTTGGTATCAACCCGAAAGATGGCCGTATGGTTATCATCGAGATGAACCCACGTGTATCTCGCTCGTCTGCTCTAGCGTCAAAAGCAACGGGTTTCCCTATTGCGAAGATTGCAGCGAAACTAGCCGTTGGCTTCACGCTTGATGAGCTACAAAACGACATCACTGGTGGTGCGACGCCAGCATCATTTGAACCGACCATCGATTACGTAGTGACTAAGATTCCTCGTTTCAACTTCGAGAAATTTGCCGGTGCTAACGACCGTCTGACGACGCAAATGAAGTCAGTTGGTGAAGTGATGGCCATTGGCCGTAACCAACAAGAATCACTGCACAAAGCGCTGCGCGGTCTAGAAGTGGGCGCAACAGGCTTTGATGAGATGGTTGATCTTGATTCACCAGATGCACTGACCAAAATTCGCCACGAGCTGAAAGAAGCGGGCGCTGAGCGTATTTGGTACATTGCAGATGCATTCCGTGCGGGTATGTCAGTTGATGGTGTGTTTAATCTAACTAACGTTGATCGCTGGTTCTTGGTTCAAATCGAAGAGATTGTGAAGCTAGAAGAGCAAGTGAAAGCGGGTGGTTTTGCTGGTTTGACTCAAGATGTGCTTCGTCAAATGAAGCGCAAAGGTTTCTCAGACGCTCGCCTATCAAAACTACTCGGTGTGGCTGAAAGTGAAATCCGTCGTCTACGTGACCAGTACGACATCCACCCAGTATACAAGCGCGTTGATACCTGTGCGGCAGAGTTCTCGTCGGATACGGCTTACATGTACTCATCTTATGATGACGAGTGTGAAGCGAACCCAACCGATAAAGAAAAGATCATGGTTCTGGGCGGTGGTCCAAACCGTATCGGTCAAGGTATTGAGTTTGACTACTGCTGTGTACACGCTTCGCTAGCGCTACGTGAAGATGGTTACGAGACCATCATGGTGAACTGTAACCCAGAAACTGTATCAACCGACTACGACACGTCAGACCGTCTCTACTTCGAACCGGTTACTCTAGAAGATGTGTTGGCGATTGCTCGTGTTGAAAAGCCAAAAGGCGTGATCGTGCAGTACGGTGGTCAAACGCCACTGAAATTGGCGCGTGCGCTAGAAGCGGCGGGTGTGCCAATTATCGGTACTAGCCCAGATGCCATCGACCGTGCGGAAGACCGTGAGCGTTTCCAACAAGCGGTTGACCGTTTAGGCCTGTTACAGCCAGAGAACGCAACTGTGACCACCATGGAGCAAGCGGTTGAGAAATCACGTGAAATTGGCTTCCCATTGGTCGTTCGTCCATCTTACGTACTGGGTGGCCGCGCGATGGAAATCGTTTATGACGAGCAAGACCTACGCCGCTACTTCAACGAAGCGGTTAGCGTGTCGAACGAATCACCTGTTCTACTGGATCGCTTCCTAGACGATGCAATTGAAGTCGATATCGACGCTATCTGTGACGGTGAGCGCGTGGTGATTGGCGGTATCATGGAGCACATCGAGCAAGCGGGTGTTCACTCAGGTGACTCTGCATGTTCACTGCCTGCTTACACGTTAAGCCAAGAAATCCAAGACAAGATGCGTGAGCAAGTCGAAAAGCTGGCATTTGAGTTGGGTGTTCGTGGTCTGATGAACACGCAGTTTGCTGTAAAAGATAACGAAGTGTACCTCATCGAAGTGAACCCTCGTGCTGCACGTACCGTTCCATTCGTATCGAAAGCGACCGGTGCACCATTGGCTAAAATCGCTGCACGTGTTATGGCTGGTCAGTCTCTGGAATCGCAAGGTTTCACCAAAGAGATTATTCCTCCTTACTACTCGGTAAAAGAAGTGGTTCTGCCATTTAACAAGTTCCCTGGCGTTGACCCACTATTGGGCCCTGAAATGCGCTCAACGGGTGAAGTGATGGGTGTAGGTGCAACTTTTGCTGAAGCGTATGCGAAAGCAGAACTGGGTTGTGGCAATGTGTATCCTGAAGGTGGTCGTGCGCTGCTTTCGGTACGCGAAGGCGACAAGCAACGTGTGGTTGACCTAGCGTCTAAACTACTGAAACTAGGCTACAAGCTGGATGCGACACACGGCACGGCAGTGATCTTAGGTGAAGCGGGCATCAACCCACGCCTAGTAAACAAAGTGCACGAAGGTCGTCCTCACATTCTTGACCGCATTAAGAACAACGAATACACCTACATCGTGAACACGGCGGCTGGTCGTCAAGCGATTGAAGATTCGAAAGTTCTACGCCGTGGCGCACTTGCAGAGAAAGTGAACTACACCACGACACTTAACGCGGCATTTGCAACCTGTATGTCTCATACGGCGGACGCGAAAGCAAGCGTGACGTCGGTTCAGGAACTACACGCGCAAGTGCAAGCGAGTTTGAAAGCGTAATAATCAGTAAGCCCTGAGTTCATAACTATAACGGCTTATATGACAACCTCATTGCCCGCTCATTTGAGCGGGCTTTTTTCTATAAGGACATCGCCAAATACGCTTGGCTTGGATTCTCTTAGTCAATGACTTGATGGCGTTGAGTGAAATCCTAGTACTCTTTCCTTGCTTGTTCAAGGTTATCCCGCGTCTTGCGAATTTCCTCTGGTGTTGAAGCTTGTTCCCTTTCCAGTTCTGCGATTCTTAGGCTCTGTTTCAGTAACGTTCCCTTGATGTAGTTTGTCCTGTTGGGAAGTCCGATGTTCTGCATCTCCCAACTTGTGTCGTCCACGTTCTCCTTCATATTTGAAGCATCCCAAATAAACTATGTTTCTAACAAAATACAATTGATGAATTTTAGGAATGGATTGCTGTCTTGGGTTTCCTTTTTACCTCGCTAGTTTTGATGCTAACGTCTTGTTCTTTACTCTTCCTCTTTGAAAAGGATGCTTGAATTGGACATAACGATTGAGATGTTGGCAGCACTGTTCTTTGTTGCTTCTGTGGCTGGTTTTATTGATGCCATGGCAGGTGGTGGTGGACTGCTCACTCTTCCTGCGTTGTTGGCTTCAGGGTTGAGCCCAACACAAGCATTGGCGACCAATAAGTTGCAAAGCTCATTCGGTAGTTTCTCAGCCAGCTTATATTTTGTCCGTAATGGCATCGTCAGTTTAAAAGAGATGAAAGTCGCCATCGCATGTACCTTTATTGGGGCGGCCATCGGGGCAGAGCTTGTTCAAGTGATTGATGCCAGCGTGCTAACCAGCTTGATTCCCGTACTGCTAATAGCGATTTCTCTCTATTTTTTACTCGCGCCACCCACCCGCAATACGGGGGGACAGCCAAAGTTATCCGAGGCGATGTTTGCACTGTCGGTCGGCGGTGGTGTTGGTTTCTATGATGGTTTTTTTGGCCCGGGAACGGGATCGATCTTTACCGTTTGTTTTGTTGTGCTTGGACAGTTTTCCCTCGTTGAAGCCACTGCGCGAACCAAAGTGCTCAATTTTACCTCTAACATCGCGGCATTACTGTTTTTTGTGCTGGCGGGATTGCCAGTCTGGAAAGTGGGCTTAGTGATGGCTGTGGGGGGCTTTATTGGTGCGCGCTTGGGAGCAAAAGTGGTGGTGACCAAAGGACACAAATGGATCCGTCCTCTGGTCATTGTGATGTCGATGGCAATGGCCTCTAAACTACTTTGGCAACAGCATCAGCAATGGTTGTTATCACTGTTTTAACTCGGCTGTTTTGATGGCTTTTGGCTCGACAACATATCGTCACCGGACGAGTGAGATGACTAAGCTCGTCAAAGTGATAGCAATACTGTGGCTCTATTCGTAATGCGTTAATCACGGATTTCGGCACTAGGGCGGGTGCCATTCCACCCACGGCGAGCTGGGCTGACGCGGTGTAAGAGTCCATTTGCATCAAGGGCGTCACACCCACCGCTGACAATGCAGCCAGTTGATAGGTATTGGCGGGATTGTTGAGGTCATTGGTTATGATTGCTTTTGGTAGCTCAGTTAGTGGGTACTTACTAATGATGCTAAAAGATTCATCAAAGAGGTGAAAGGTCATTAGCCCATGATTTGGCGGTAAATAGCCGGCGCAAAATCCGAGTGTGGCTTTGCCTGACTGAACGTGTTCCACAATCCTAGGTGTGTGGTTGGTGGTCAAGGAAAGGTGACGATCCTGCTGATACAGTGCTTCCATCGCATTGTTCAAATAACCCGCCAGTAGCGTTTCTGAACAATCGATTTTAATCAATGCATTATCTTCGATAAGTTGCTGATCGTAGATCTGCCCGCGCAGCTCATTAAAACTTGGTTCAATGCTCTTTATTAAGGCTTGAGCTTCAGCGGTTAAACGAATATGACGTCCATCAGGTTCAATCAGTTTCTTCCCAAGCTTTTTCTCAAGATTCGCAATGCGTTTACTGACAGCAGATTGACTAATATAGAGCTGACTGCCGGTGCGACTCATGGTCTTTTCTTTATGCAGAACCAATAAGGTCTCAATGCCTTCGAGTAACATAATGATTGATGACGAGTGGGAATAGGTAATTCACTTTAGCGAGTAAAGACTCGGTTGCCAAGGCGAAAGAAAGTGAGGCGTGACGTTGGCCGATAAAGTCGGCCAACAACCACTACTTATTGAGGGCAAAGGTTGGAAGAGACAAATGCCAGCGAATGGCGCCCAAGCGGATGATCAAGGTCGAAAACACTCCTGCCAATAAGGCTGTAGAGTGATCATAGCCAAGGCTTAGGGCTGATGTGTGGAATATCCCACCAACAAGACAGGCAGTCGCATACACTTCACTTCGCAGCACCATTGGAATCTCACGCGCCAACACATCGCGAATGATCCCGCCACCACAGCCGGTAATGACGCCCATGATCACCGCGACCATCGCTGAATCTTGATAGGCGAGGGCTTTCTCGACGCCGATCCCAACAAATACCGCCAAGCCAATGGCATCGCAGACGGGTAATATCCACCACGCCAAGCGCTTAGGTCGTCGCACAACGAGCATTGTCAACAGACAGGTAACGATGATAACCCAAAGATAGGTGGTGTCCTTGATCCAAAAGACGGGGGTTGCGCCCAAGGCCATATCGCGAATAGTGCCACCACCAATAGCGGTCACGCTGCCTAATACAACCACACCAAAAGGATCCATCTTTAACCGTCCAGCCAAGAGAACGCCGGAAACAGCAAAAACAGCGGTGCCAAATAAATCGATAAAATACAGCAGCATGGAGTCCATGTTACTTAATGCCTTAAAATGTGAGGGAACAGAAAATGGGGGCAAATTGTACGAAATTTTCCAGCCAAACGTTAGCGTTTTTGCTCGATGCTGGCAAAGTGCTCACAGACTTGTTCAATCGCCAGTAAGGTGCGAGGGGTTGGTCGGTTTAACCAATCTGAATTGAGCTGCCAAAAATGCGCATTTTTTAATGCAGGAATCTCCTCAACCCAAGGACTCCACATGCCGTTATTTTGAATCGCGTGAGGAGAAACAAACATGGCTTGGGGTCTTTTTAGAATCACCTGCTCAATACTGACTTGAGGATAAGGCGCTGATGCGCCATCAAACACATTCTCACCGCCACAAAAACGAAAGACCTCTGTCGGCCAGTTTTGGCCAGCAACGGTGATGATCGGCGTGTCGCTGAGTTGGTAGAAGTAACGGGTTTTAGGGAGATTTTGGTACTTTGCTCTTAGCGCTTCGAGATGAGTTCGGTAATCTTGAGCATTGTTTAGGCCGATTTGCGGATCGTCACTGTATTGACTGAGTTGTTCAATGTTATCGCCAATATCTTTAAGTGATTTGGTTTGTGAGTAATAGATCTTAAAGCCAAACTGCTCGAGTTTTTCTAGCTCTTTTGCAGGGTTACCCGCCGGCCATGCGATGATCAAATCCGGTTTTAAGGTGATGATTTTCTCTAAGTTAATCCCCTTGTAGTTGGAGACTTTCTCTAACGTTTTGGCTGCCTCTGGATAGTCGCTCATCTCACTAACGGCAATCAGTTTATCCCCAAGCCCTGCTGCGTACGCGATCTCGGTGGCGTGTGGTGCCAAGCTGATGACGCGTTCAATGGGGGCTGCTTGTAAACCGACCGAAAACAGTAGAAGAAGTGAAGAGAGAGTTTTCATCATATCCCTTGATAAATAAGCCCCATAAATAGGCTCTGAAGCAAAATCCAAACTAGGATCCTACGTGCTAATAAATGTTGTAGCTGATCAATATGCAAAGCGGAAGGCGCAATGCGTCCACCAATTTTGGCTCTTTCGGCTCTTTTACCTTGATAAATCGCTGGCCCACCCAAAGAGAGTTGCAGCTTGTTGCCTACGGCACACAGTAACCAAGCCGGACCAGGCAATGGCCAAGAAGCGGCTTGTTGACGCATGCCTTGCCATGTTTGACCTGCGTGTTGACCAAGCAGGATCATAACGGCAAATAAACGCAGAGGAATAAAATCCAGTACCGCGGCAAGTCGTACGGCTGCCATGCCAAATGGCGCATAGTTAGCACGACTTGGCGACCAAGCTCTTGCCAGTTCAACTGTGAGGCGATACATCAACGCTCCGATGCCGCCTGAAAGTGCGAACCAAAAGAGAACGCCAACCACATTTCTCCCATACCCCATAATCAAGGTTTCAGCGGCGGCTTTGCCGATCCCAAGCTGGGAGAGTGCGTTGGTTTCTCGATTGAGGTAGGAGGCCAATAGGCTTCTTGCAGCAGGTTTATCTTCATTGGCCATGGCACGAATCAACGCTTTGGCGAGGCTCTCGTTACTGCGCCAATCTAGCGCCAACAACAGCAACGCAAGTTCAAATAGCTGCGGTTGCCAAACCAAGGGTTTTAAAGCAAACAGGACCGCTAAACAAGGAAACAGCATCAACAATAACGCTAAATTGCCTGAGATGAGGCTTTGTTGATAGCTTTGTTGGGTATTGACTTTATCTGCCAACAGCTCGGCAAATTTGTGCCAGAGTGTGACGGGATGAGAGGAGCGTGGAATCGGGATAATGAGATGGAACAGTAACGCTCCCCATAGAATGAGGAGCGCGCCGTTGGCATAGAGTTGATCAAACAGCTCTGTCATAGATAGGGCGATTACTTCAGCAGTTCCAACATTTTGAAGACCATTTCTGACGAGCTCTTGGCTGCCAAAGGTAAGAACTCTTCAAAGCTCATTGGTGATTCTTTGTCTGCCACATCTGAAATTGCACGCACGACAACAAACGGCACTTTGAACTGGTGACAAGTTTGTGCAATTGCAGACGCTTCCATTTCAACCGCAATCACGGATGGGAAGTGTTGACGGATAAAGGCTTGACGCTCAGCGGTACAAACGAATGCATCACCAGTACAGATGAGACCACGAACCGCGTGCTGTCCGTCCATTTGTTCTAACGCTTTTTCAGCCAAGTTCATCAATTTTTCATCAGCGAGGAAAGCGGCTGGTTGACCTGCCATTTGGCCCATTTCATAACCAAATGCCGTCACGTCAGCATCGTGATGACGGACTTCAGTCGAAATGACCACATCACCAAGATTTAAGCTGGAATCAAAACCACCGGCAGAACCGGTGTTGAGGACCATATCAGGTTGATATTCATCGAGAAGGATAGTGGTGCCAATCGCGGCAGCAACTTTACCAATGCCGGATTGCAGTAGCACAACCTCAACACCATTGATTTGACCTGAATAGAAGGTGCAACCGGCTTTATTTACGGTTTGTGCGTTGGTCATTGCTTCTTTAAGGATGGCCACTTCTTGTTGCATGGCACCGATAATACCGACTTTCATATCAATCTCTTCATTTTTAAACAAACATAGAATTGGCGAGAGTATAGCAAAGCTCTGTCACAATAAGTACTTTCGCTTGTTGTTTACCCTTTGCCTTTACTTAATGAAACCCGCCTCAGTCAGCAAGCTTCTTAATTGCTCAGCACGCTTGCGATTGACGCCAAGATCGGAGTAACCAACGCGTGACTCTGAACGGACGAGCAATTGGCCATCGACGATTTTGAGTTCAAGATCATCAACAAAGCGAAACAGTCGCGAAGTGCATTCTACTCTTAAGTAGTGTTCCGTTTTATCTGCCACTTTTGCCCCCGGGAGCTCAAGGGCAACTTGCTCTATTTGATCTAAGGTGGCGTTGGCCGTGAGCTTAAAAGGTTCGAGTTGGAAACTCGCGCGCTCATCTTGTGTGGAAACACAGTTGGGTTTATTGCCACAAGGGTGAGAAGTTCGATCGGTCATTGTGTAAGCTCCATTGCTGCAAGCGGTCAGGGCTAAGGTGGCGCAAATCGTTAAAAAGAGTTTTTTCATCCTGTACACCTACTGTTCCCAAAAGGGCGTTATCCGCAGATCCTAAACATTAAGTCTAAAAGAAAAAAGGTTGGTGATCGCTCACCAACCTCTCATAACACACCGATAGATATTAGAGTTCGAGATAATCTAATATGCCTTCCGCAGCTTTACGGCCTTCATCAATCGCCGTCACCACCAAATCGGAACCACGCACCGCATCACCACCGGCAAAAATCTTCTCATTGCTGGTTTGGAATTGGTAAGTCTGTTTCGCAGCAGCTTTGATGCGACCCCATTGGTCGAGCTCAACTCCATAAGGCTCCAACCAACTCATTTGATGGGGTTGGAAGCCAAAGGCCATGATCACCACATCGGCAGGTAACACATGCTCACTGCCTGCCACAGGCTCGGGACGGCGGCGGCCTGCCTCATCGGGCTCACCTAACGCAGTCTGCACCACTTTCACGCCCGTCACTTGTCCGCGAGTGTCCACTTCAATCGACAGAGGTTGCAGGTTAAACATAAAGTTCACCCCTTCCTCTTTGGCGTTTTTCACTTCACGACGTGAACCTGGCATGTTCTCTTCATCGCGACGATAGGCGCAAACGACATTGGCAGCGCCTTGGCGGATAGAAGTGCGAACACAGTCCATCGCGGTATCACCACCACCAAGCACGACAACATTTTTGCCCGCCATATCGATGAAAGGCTGGTCGTGTTCAAGGCCCATCACTTTGTAGGTGTTGGAAATCAAAAAGGGCAGGGCGTCATAAACGCCGGAGGCATCCTCATTCTCCAAACCAGCACGCATGTATTTGTAGGTGCCGACGCCAAGGAACACGGCATCATACTCTTCCAGCAATTCTTGCATCTGCACATCTTTACCGACTTCGACGTTCATGCGGAACTCAACCCCCATTTCGCTGAAAATGCGGCGGCGGTTTTCCATCACCCCTTTTTCCAGTTTGAAAGAAGGAATACCAAACGTCAGTAGCCCGCCGATCTCTGGGTAGCGGTCGAAGACAACGGGTTTGACCCCATTGCGCACCAAAATATCGGCAGCCGCGAGACCTGCAGGGCCCGCGCCAATGATGGCCACTTTCTTATCTGTCCATTCGACTTTGGACATGTCTGGCTTCCAGCCCATCTCAAAGGCTTTGTCGGTGATGTATTTTTCAATATTACCGATGGTGACGGCACCAAAGTCGTCATTTAATGTGCAAGAGCCTTCACACAGTCGGTCTTGAGGGCAAACTCGGCCACACACTTCCGGCAAGCTGTTGGTCTGATGTGAAAGCTCGACCGCTTCCAAAATTCGTCCTTCATTGGCCAGTTTTAGCCACTGAGGGATGTAGTTGTGTACCGGGCACTTCCATTCACAATAAGGGTTACCACAATCTAAGCAGCGATCCGCTTGAGCGGTCGCTTGCTGTTTGGTAAAGGGTTCGTAGATTTCGACGAACTCGATCTTGCGAATCTGCAGCGGCTTCTTAGCAGGATCGACACGTTGAACATCGATAAACTGGTATACATTCTGGCTCATGTTCATATCCTCCTTGAATTACTGGGCCTGCACGCGAAGTTCTGCCGCACTGCGGCTTTGGTGGCCAAGCAGGGTGTTAAGATCCGCTGCTTTCGGTTTCACCAAGTAGAACTTCGGTATCCATGCGTCAAAGTTGGCCAGAATATCTTCGGCGTGAACGGAGCCGGTCTCTTCAAGATGTTCGGCGATCAAACCGCGAAGATGTTCTTGGTGGATATAAAGATCAGAAAGCGAAATCGCTTCAACCGATTCACTGTTAACACGGCCTTGGAAATCTTCATTCTCATCCAGAACGTAAGCAAAGCCCCCCGTCATCCCCGCGCCGAAGTTAACCCCAGTCGCACCAAGAATGGCCACGATGCCGCCGGTCATGTATTCACAAGCGTTGTCGCCCGCGCCTTCAATCACGGTGATGGTGCCAGAGTTACGTACACCAAAGCGTTCACCCGCTTTACCAGCAGCGAACAGTTTGCCGCCTGTGGCGCCATAGAGACAGGTGTTGCCGATAATGGTCGCATCGTTACAACGGAAGGTGGTGCCTAAGTGCGGTTTGATGACAACCTTACCGCCCGCCATGCCTTTTCCTACGTAGTCATTCGCATCACCAGTGAGATAAAGCTCGACGCCGCCTGCGTTCCACACACCAAAAGATTGACCAGCGGTACCATCGAGATAGAGTTTAATGGGCGATGCTGCCATACCTTGGTTGCCATAACGCTTGGCGATTTCACCGGAAAGGCGTGCGCCAATCGAACGATCGGTATTGATCACGTTGTAGAAGAAGCTGGCAGATTGACGGTTCTCAACCGCATCAAGCGCGTCTTCAATGATCTTCTGATTCAGCACCGCTTTATCAAACGGTGCATTTGGCTCTGTCCAGAACAGAGGTAGATTCTGTGGCGACACAGGTGCTTCAAGAATGCCTGACAGATCAAGCTTGGACTGCTTAGCGGTCATGCCTTGCACCACTTCGAGCAGATCGGTACGGCCAATCAAGTCGGTGAGTTTTTCAACGCCCAGTTCAGCGAGCAAGCCTCGTACTTCATCAGCCAAGCCGATAAAGTAGTTCATCACCATTTCTGGCAAGCCTTTGAAGTACTCTTTACGCAGAGTTTCGTCTTGCGTTGCTACACCGGTCGCGCAGTTGTTGAGGTGACAGATACGCAGGAACTTACAACCCATTGCCACCATTGGCGCCGTACCGAAACCAAAGCTCTCGGCACCTAGAATCGCCCCTTTCACCACATCCAAGCCCGTTTTCAAACCACCATCCACTTGAAGGCGGATCTTGTGACGCAGGCCATTGGCTACTAAGGCTTGTTGCGTTTCTGCTAGGCCCAGTTCCCATGGACTGCCTGCGTATTTTACTGATGTAAGCGGGCTGGCAGCAGTACCGCCATCATAGCCAGAGATGGTGATGAGATCGGCATAGGCTTTGGCAACGCCGGTGGCGATGGTGCCGACGCCTGGCTCAGACACCAGTTTGACGGAAACCAACGCTTTCGGGTTGACCTGTTTCAAGTCAAAAATCAATTGCGCTAAGTCTTCAATCGAATAGATGTCGTGATGCGGTGGTGGCGAGATCAGTGTCACGCCTTGCACGGAATAACGCAGCTTAGCAATCTCGGCAGTGACTTTGTGGCCAGGTAACTGACCGCCTTCGCCTGGTTTTGCACCTTGAGCGACCTTGATTTGCAGTACATCAGCGTTGGTGAGGTAGTGCGGCGTGACGCCAAAACGGCCAGAGGCAACTTGCTTAATACGAGAGTTGCGCTCGGTGCCAAAGCGACGTGGATCTTCGCCCCCTTCGCCTGAGTTGGAGTAACCGCCCAAACGGTTCATGGCGGTTGCCAACGCTTCATGAGCTTCCGGGCTTAATGCACCAATCGACATCGCCGCAGAATCAAAGCGCTTAAACAGTTCGGTACTGGGTTCAATTTTTTCTAACGCAAGTGGCTGGTCCGCTTTTTTCAGTTGCATTAAATCGCGCAGCATGGCGACTGGGCGTTGATTCACTTGTTGAGCGAACTGCTGATAATCACCGCTTTCTCCTGACTTCACCGCTTTTTGCAATGTGCCAACAACATCAGGGTTGTAGGCGTGGTACTCACCACCATGCACGTATTTGAGTAAGCCGCCGTGTTCGATCGACTTACGTTTTGCCCATGCCTTGCGAGAGAGGTTAAAGAGATCTTGTTGGAAGTCCGCAAACCCGGCACCTTCAATGCGGGTTGTCACGCCTTTAAAGCACAACTCCACTACATCACGGCTCAAACCAACCGCTTCAAAAAGTTGAGAACAGCGGTAAGAAGCAACGGTGGAGATGCCCATCTTCGACATGATCTTATACAGACCTTTATTGATGCCGTATTGATAGTTTTGCATCACCTCGCGATAGCTTTTTTCGAGTGCGCCATCGTCGATCAATTTCCCTAGCACTTCATAGGCAAGGTAGGGGTAGACTGCGGTTGCACCAAAGCCGAGTAATACGGCAAATTGATGAGGGTCACGCGCGGTCGCCGTTTCCACCACGATGTTGGCATCACAACGCAAGTTGGCGTTGACGAGACGAGTTTGTACCGCACCCACCGCCATGGCTGCTGGGATTGGCAGTTTACCTGCCACTAAAGGGCGGTCAGAAAGCACAATCAAAACCGTGCCATCACGGACAACTTGCTCTGCTTGATCGCAGAGATCCAATATCGCTTGCTTGAGATCTTTCTCACTTGGATCGTAGTTGATGTCCAAAATGGTGTTGCGATAGTGGTCATCGCTCAGCTCAAGTAGTTGCTGCATATCGGAATAGAGCAGCACCGGAGAACCGAATGTCACTCGGTGAGCGTGCCCGTCTGTTTCGCAAAAGACGTTCATCTCTTGGCCGATGCTGGTGGCCAATGACATGACGTGCTGTTCGCGCAATGGATCAATCGGTGGGTTGGTGACCTGAGCAAATTTCTGACGGAAATAGTCCGTCACGAGTCGCTCTTTTGAAGACAAGACGGCCATTGGGGTGTCATCGCCCATAGAGCCGACGGCTTCTTGCGCCATATCACCCAATACGCGCAGTACTTGATCGACTTCTTCATTGCTCATCGCAAACTGCTTTTGATAGGTTTTTAGTGTGTCACTATCAAAGCTGCGTTCACCCACTTGATCTTCAGGTAGTTCAGAAAATGGTGTAAGGCGGCGAACGTTGTTGTCCATCCATTCGCGGTAAGGGTGACGGCTCTTGAGATCGTTGTCGATCTCACTCGATTGCCATAACTTGCCTTTACGGGTATCTATCACCAACAGCTCGCCGGGACCAACGCGACCTTTCTCCGCCACTTCATCCGGTGCGTAATCCCAAATGCCCACTTCTGAGGCTAGGGTGATCAATTTGTCTTTGGTGATCACATAGCGAGCTGGGCGTAGGCCGTTGCGGTCGAGGTTACAGGCGGCGTAGCGCCCATCAGAAAGTACGATGCCAGCAGGGCCATCCCAAGGTTCCATGTGTTTGGAGTTGAAATCGTAGAAGGCACGTAGATCAGGATCCATATCTGGGTGGTTTTGCCACGCAGGCGGCACCAACATGCGCATGGCACGGAAGATATCCATACCGCCAGCAAGGAAGAGATCCAGCATATTGTCTAAGCTGGAGGAGTCCGAGCCCGTTTCGTTAACAAATGGCGCAGCGCTTTGCAGATCAGGCAGAAGTGGTGATGCAAATTTATAGCCACGAGCGCGAGCCCATTGGCGGTTGCCTTCGATGGTATTTATTTCACCATTGTGTGCTAAGTAGCGGAACGGTTGAGCGAGCGGCCAACGTGGTTGAGTGTTGGTTGAGAAACGTTGATGGAACAAACAGATAGCCGATTCCATCCGCAGATCCGCGAGATCCAAATAGAAACGCGGCAGATCCGCTGGCATACACAAGCCTTTATAGACAATCACTTGTGTTGATAAGCTACAAACGTAGAAATCTCTATCGTCAGTGATCTGTTTTTCAATACGGCGGCGAGCAATATACAAGCGTCGTTCGATATCTCGCTCACGCCAGCCCGCGGGAGCAGAAATGAACACTTGTTGAATATCGGGTAAAGAATCCGCGGCAATGGGACCAAGTACCGCTGGATTGGTTGGCACTTTGCGCCAACCTGCGACCGTGAGTGTCTCTTTGGCGAGTTCTTTGTTGATGATATCGCGAGCGGTTTGCGCCTTAACGGGATCTTGACTGAAGAAGATCATACCGATGGCGTATTGTTTCGCTAAATTGAAGCCTTTTTCTTTGGCTATCAAGCGTAGATATGAGTCGGGTTTTTGAAGTAATAGCCCACAACCGTCGCCGGTTTTTCCATCGGCAGCGATACCGCCGCGGTGGGTCATGCGATCGAGTGCTGAAATCGCGGTACGGACCAGTTTATGGCTTGGCTCACCTTCCATGTGTGCGATAAGACCGAAACCACAGTTGTCCTTCTCTAAACTTGGATCATAAAGAGCCATTGCAATTCTCCCTTTGCTTCTCTGCCTTCCAGACAGAAATACCAACACAATTTATGTTGGTATGTATGACTAACTATGCGTTCTAATTATTTGTATTCGTATGTTTATGCAATAAAAACGTTCTAAATTCTTAACAATAAATGAGGCTTTATGTTGCACTGACTTCACAACGTATAGGTTATTATGAAAAAGGTCAAGTTGTTAGTGAATAATCACGCCAATATGCGATTTACCACGTAATGGTCTAAATAAGAGTATTAAATTCAAGTGGATAGATTTCTTGTTGTTACAAGTTTGCAACATGCTGAGGGTGTTTAGTAAAAAAAAGACCAGCATAAAATGCTGGTCAAAAGAAAAAGTTTGGAAGGATTGGATTATCTTTTCTCACTCGAACAGATGGGAGACCTGTCCGAGTGAGATATTGGCAACTAAGCCGAAAGCATGAGTGAATCGGCTTTTGCTTCCAGATTGGTATTGCCCATTAGGTATTGGTCGATAGCACGTGCACATTCACGGCCTTCGTTGATGCAGCGCACCACCAAAGATTGACCAGTACGCATATCACCTGCGGCAAATACGCCTTGTTGATTGGTCTGGAAATCTTGAGTTGCCACGTTACCGCGCTCATCCAGCGCGACATTCAACTGCGCAAGTACACCATGTGGTTCTGGGTGAAGGAAACCCATCGCCAAGAAAGCCATATCACATGGAATCACGCGCTCGCTACCTTCGACTTCTTTGAAGCTTGGGCGTTCGCCTGGTTGTGCATCTTGCCAAACAATATCCGCTAGACGCAGACCTGTGACTTCACCTTTGTCGTTGCCGATGAATTCTTTGGTCAGAATATTCCAATGGCGATCAACCCCTTCTTCATGCGAAGTTGAGGTGCGAAGAATCATTGGGTATTGCGGCCAAGGCATATTAGCAGGGCGCTTTTCTGGGGGCACAGGCATGATTTCTACTTGAGTTACACTCGCAGCACCATGACGGTTAGAAGTGCCCACACAGTCTGAACCAGTATCACCACCACCGATCACGACAACATGTTTCCCCGCAGCGTGAATTTCTTCACCTTTGAGGTCCATATTGTTTGCACGACGGTTGTTTTGTGCGAGGAACTGCATCGCAAAGTAAACGCCTTTCAGCTCGCGGCCAGGGACAGGAAGATCGCGTGGTACGGTCGAGCCGCCAGTAAGCAGTACAACATCGTATTCTTGGCGAATTTGCTGTGCGTTCACATCCACACCAACATGTTGATTGACTTTAAACTCAACTCCAGCTTCTGCCATGAGATTGATCTTACGGTCAATGACGTCCATGCCCAGTTTGAAATCTGGGATACCGAAACGCAGTAGACCACCGACTTTCTCATCGCGCTCGAAAACCGTCACCGAATGGCCTGCACTATTGAGCTGCTCAGCTGCCGCCAATCCTGCCGGACCGGAACCGATGATCGCCACTTTCTTACCTGTGCGCGAACGTGGAGTTTTGGGTTTGGCGTACCCTTCACGATACGCCGTTTCCACAATGGTTTTCTCAATGTTACAGATGGTGATTGGGTCTTGGTTGATGCCCAAGACACAAGCACTTTCACATGGCGCAGGGCAAACTCGTCCGGTGAACTCTGGGAAGTTGTTGGTTGAACTTAGAATGTTCCACGCTTCTTCCCAACTGTCGCGATAAACCGCATCGTTGAATTCCGGAATGATGTTGCCAATTGGGCAGCCGTTGTGACAAAACGGCACGCCACAGTCCATACAGCGAGACGCTTGGGTATTGATTTTCTTACCAAACTCCGCGTTGAGTACGAACTCTTTGTTGTTTTTGATTCGCTCTGCTGGTGCAAGCTTCTGTGGAAGCTCGCGTCCAAACTCTAAAAATCCAGTCGGCTTACCCATTACACTGCCTCCGCTTCACGTTGCTCTGCTTCTGCCTTGCGTTTTTGTAGTACCGCTTTGTAATCACGTGGCATGACTTTCACCAAGGATTTCAAGCTGGTTTCAAAATTAGCAAGGAAAGCTTGAGCTACTTCACTTCCTGTGAACTGAACATGTTTGTTCAACATATCCAGCAGTAGATCTTTGTCTTCTTGTTCGATTGGATCGAGGTCAACCAGTTCAGGGTTCAGTTTCGACTGGAAGTCACCTGATTTGTCCCAAACGTAGGCCACGCCGCCACTCATACCGGCGGCAAAGTTGCGACCTGTTGAACCGAGGATAATTGCTACACCACCGGTCATGTATTCACAGCCGTGGTCACCCACGCCTTCAACGACTACTTTGGCTCCGGAGTTACGAACACAGAAGCGCTCGCCAGCTAGGCCACGAATGTAAGATTCACCGGATGTTGCACCGTAGAAACAAACGTTACCCACGACGATGTTGTCTTCTGGCACCAATGTTGAGTTGCTGTCTGGGTAGAGCACCAGCGTACCGCCAGAGAGACCTTTGCCCCAGTAGTCGTTCGCATCGCCTTCCACTTCAAACTTCACGCCTTTCGCGAGGAAAGCACCAAAGGATTGGCCAGCAGAACCTTTGAACTTGACGTTCATTGGTTGTGGTAAACCTTGGTCTTTGTACACTTTCGAAATTTCGTTCGACAGCATGGTACCCACAGAGCGATCGGTGTTGATGATTGGGAATTCCGCGGTTACCGCCAAACCGTCTTCCAGTGCTGGTGTCGCCACTTGAATCAATTGACGATCAAGTACCGCTTCTAGCTGGTGGTTTTGTTTGGTTTGACAGTAAATACCATCTTGCTCGCGAGGCTGCTCTAGGAAGAGAACTGGAGAAAGATCCAAATTCTTGTATTTCCAATGAGAAACGTTGTCGCGTACTTTGAGTTTTTGCGCCTGACCCACCATCTCATCCACAGTACGGAAGCCAAGTTCCGCCATGATTTCACGCACGCCTTGTGCCATGTAGAGGAAGAAGGTCACCACGTCTTCTACGCGGCCATCAAAGCGCTCACGTAGCGTTTTGTTCTGAGTTGCAATACCAACAGGGCAAGTGTTTTTATGACACTTACGCATCATGATACAGCCTTCAACCACGAGGGCAGCGGTCGCGACACCCCATTCCTCAGCACCCAATAGCGTTGCGATTGCGATGTCTCGAGGGGTTTTCATCTGGCCATCGGCTTGAACTACGATACGGTTACGTAAGCCGTTCTTCAGCAGCGTTTGGTGTGTTTCTGCAAGACCGAGTTCCCAAGGTAGACCGGTGTGACGAATCGACGAAATTGGTGAAGCACCAGTACCGCCATCGTGACCGGCAATCAGTACTACGTCCGCTTTCGCTTTCGCCACGCCAGAAGCAATTGTCCCCACGCCAGCTTCCGAAACCAGCTTAACGTTGACACGGCCTTTACGGTTGGCGTTTTTCAAGTCGTAGATCAACTGAGCCAAATCTTCGATCGAGTAGATGTCATGGTGTGGCGGTGGCGAAATCAAACCAACCCCAGGAGTGGAGTGACGTGTTGCACCAATCCAATCGTCGACTTTGTCGCCCGGTAGCTGACCACCTTCGCCCGGTTTTGCCCCTTGTGCCATCTTGATCTGAATTTCGTCAGAGTTGGTGAGGTAGTAAGAGGTCACACCAAAACGGCCTGAAGCAACCTGTTTGATCGCAGAGCGCTCTGAATCGCCATTCTCATTCGGAGAGAAGCGAATTGGATCTTCACCGCCTTCACCGGAGTTTGATTTCGCACCGAGACGGTTCATCGCGACTGCTAGAGTCGAGTGTGCCTCGTAAGAGATAGAGCCAAATGACATTGCGCCAGTGGCGAAACGTTTGACGATGCTCTCTACGGGTTCCACTTCATCGATTGGGATTGAACCCGCTGGATTTTTCACGAAATCAAGTTGGCTACGTAGGGTAACGGCGTTGTCACCTTGGCGATCCACTTCCGCTGCGTACTTCTTGAACTCTGCGTAGTCTTTGTTACGAGTAGAGTGTTGCAGCAGGTGAATGGTTTCAGGGTTAAACAGGTGTTTTTCACCACGTTGTTTCCACTGATAAACACCACCCACATCGAGCATTTGAATTGGGATTTCACGAGTTGGGTAGCCTACGCGATGACGCACTAAGACTTCTTTAGCGATGTCATCTAAGGTCAAACCTTGAATACGTGTAACGGTACCGGTGAAGTATTTGTCGACCACCGCTTTGCTGATACCAAGGGCTTCAAAAATTTGCGCACCGTGGTAGGACTGCAGCGTCGAAATCCCCATTTTCGAGAAGATCTTTAATAGGCCGCCGTTGACCCCTTTACGGTAGTTGTTGAAGTACTCTTCAACCGACACGTTGGCATCCAGCTTTTTACGACGTTGTAGATCAACGATCGTTTCAATGACCAGATAAGGGTTCACTGCATTGGCGCCATAGCCTACGAGCGTGGCGAAATGGTGTGTTTCACGCGCATCACCCGTTTCCACTACGATGCCACATTTGGCGCGTAGCCCTTTACGAATCAGGTGATGGTGAACCGCACCCACTGCTAACATCGCTGGAATCGCTGCGTGGTTAGAGTTTACGGCACGGTCAGTCAATAGAATGATGGAGTAACCGTCGATCACGGCATCTTCCGCGTACTGACAAATACGTTTGAGTGCGCGTTCCAGTTTGCCAGCGTCTTCGTTGGCTTGGAATACGATATCTAACGTTTTTGCTTGCAAGTGTTCGTTGTCGATAGCACGCAGTTTTTCGAGCTCAGCGTTTGAGATCACTGGAGACTCAAGTTCTACTTTGCGGCAATGAACTGGCGATTCTGCCAGCAGGTTCTGATCTTTACCGATGTAGGTATTGAGTGACATCACCATACGTTCACGGATCGGGTCGATCGGCGGGTTAGTCACCTGAGCAAACAGCTGCTTGAAGTAGTTTGAAAGATGTTGCGATTGGTGTGACAAAATCGCGACTGGCCAGTCCGCACCCATCGAGCCAAGTGGTTCATAGCCGGTTTGTGCCAACGGCAGAATGATCTCATTCACTTCTTCTGCGCTGATGCCAAACGCTTGCTGGCGATGCAGTAGACGCTCTGGAGAAGGTTGGCTGTGTACGTTATCGGCATCTGGCAGCGATTTTAGGCTGAGCAGATTGTCCGTTACCCACTGCTCATACGGCTGAGCGTTGGCAATCGAATCTTTCACTTCTTCATCGGAAATGATGCGGCCTTGTTCGAGATCGGCGACGAAGATACGTCCTGGCTGCAAACGGCCACGGTATTCAACGTTTTCTGGTGGGATTTCCACGACGCCAGATTCGGATGCCATGATTAGCATGTTGTCTTTTGTCACGGTATATCGTGACGGGCGCAGACCGTTACGGTCTAGTGTTGCACCGACTTGTACACCATCGGTAAAGCAGACAGACGCAGGGCCATCCCACGGTTCCATGATGTTGGCATGGTATTGATAGAAGGCACGGCGTTTTGGATCCATGGTTTTGTTTTCTTGCCACGCTTCAGGAATCATCATCATCAGCGCGTGCGGCAGACTGCGGCCTGAAAGCACCAGCAGTTCCAACACCATGTCAAAGTTGGCAGAGTCAGAAGCACCTTCCTGACAGATCGGCAATAGCATGTCGATCTCTGCTTGTGTGAAGAGCTTAGATTCTAAGATCGCTTCGCGTGCTTTCATCCAGTTAAGGTTGCCGCGAACCGTGTTGATTTCACCGTTGTGCGCAATGTAACGGAAAGGCTGAGCCAAGCGCCATTTCGGGAAAGTATTGGTAGAGAAACGAGAGTGCACAAGAGCCAGTGCGGTGACCATGGTCGGGTTTTGTAGGTCTTGGAAATACTGAGGCACTTGCTCAGTGGTTAGCTGACCTTTATAGACCAAGGTTTTGTAAGACATCGAGTTGATGTAGAAGTCATCCCCGATATTCGAAACGCTCTCAAGGCAAACGCGTACGGTGTAGTTACGCAGCACATACAGCTTGCGCTCAAGTTCTTCCGGTGAGGTACCTGGGCCGCCAGAAATAAACACATGCTCAAATTGAGGCTCTGTGCTTAGCGGATCGGCGCCAATCATCGAATTGTCGGTTGGCAGAACACGATAGCCAATGATATCCAAATCAAGGCGTTTCGCATTGCGTTCTAGGATGTCACGGCATTGTTCGCGTTTGTATTCATCTTTCGGGAACAAAACGACACCGACACCGTATTTCTCAAAAGAAGGTAGCTTGATACCAAGCTTGACCGCTTCTTCTAACAAAAATTCGTGAGGCTTTTGCAGCAAAATACCCGCACCGTCGCCACTGCAGGGATCGCAGCCTTGACCACCACGGTGTTCCATGCGAGCTAGCATATCTAGAGCTTGGGTCACAACCTGATGGGATTTGCGGTTTTTGAGATGAGCGACAAAACCGATACCACAGGCATCATGCTCTAGCTCAGGAGTATAAAGCCCTTGCGAACTTTGCTCTCTATCTACCATAGATACTTCCTTCCAGTTCTAGAAGGCGCAGCAACACCAATACGATGAGATCGCATTCTCGGGTTGAGCACCTTGTCCTTTATAGTTTTGAATCGCAATCAACCAGAGGGGGTTGATTTTGAGTCCTTTCCGTATCCCACAGGAAAAATTTTGTGGGAAAAACAATCCTTGGTGATAAGCCTGTTTTATTGATCACTTTTTAGTGATTTATATAGGTTGGAGTGGCTTATCGCAGACATATTCCGCATTTGATTTTGTAATAAAGCTCACAAAAATGACGGTTATGTGTAAGTATCCTACAATTTTGTGACTAAGGAATGCAACGAAAAGTAACCATGGTTAGGCAAAATTCTTGTTTAAAAATGCACCTTTTGTTTAACAAGTATGCAACATTGGCTTGTTTTACTTTGATTTGTGCATGTTTATTGATTTTTGCCATGAAAAGCTTCGTTTGAATTCACTAAAATTTTGTGTTTTTTCTTGCAGGTATGTAATTAATTTACATAAACCGTAGTGAGATTGATTGCGGTTTACAATTGGTGGTTTTCAATGCAATTACATGAGCTAGTGAATACGATTGGTCAGGATCTTCAGCGCCGATATGGAGAAAAAGTGCATAAATTGACGCTTCATGGAGGGTTTAGCTGTCCAAATCGTGATGGCACGATCGGCCGTGGTGGTTGTACTTTCTGTAATGTGGCATCGTTCGCTGATGAGCAAGCTCAAATCAAAAGTATTCGAGAGCAATTGACTGAGCGAGCGGGAGAAGTGCATCGCGCGAAGAAGTACTTAGCCTATTTTCAAGCTTACACCAGTACCTATGCGGAAGTGCAGGTGCTGAAAAACATGTATGAAGAGGCGTTGAAAGCCGCGGATATTGTCGGTCTTTGTGTCGGGACTCGCCCAGATTGTGTGCCAGATGCGGTGTTAGACTTGCTCTCGGATTACGTGCAGCAAGGTTATGAAATTTGGTTGGAGTTGGGGCTGCAAACGGCCAGCAATGACACCTTAAAGCGGATCAATCGTGGACACGATTTTGAGTGCTACGCAGAGATCACCCAGCGAGCCCGTGCGTTGGGTATCAAAGTATGTACGCATTTGATCGTTGGGTTACCCAAAGAGTCTCCAGACGATAACTTCGCCACCTTAGAAAAAGTGATTGAGGTCGGTACGGATGGCATCAAGTTACATGGTTTGCATATTGTCGAAGGCAGCACCATGGCCAAAGCTTGGCGTGCGGGTAAGTTGGATGCACCAGAGTTGGAGCAATATGTCGAGATTGCCTGTGAAATGATCCGCCGAACACCGCCAGAGGTGATTTTCCACCGAGTCTCTTCAGCCGCTCGTCGTCCGACATTGCTATCGCCTTTATGGTGTGAAAATCGCTGGTTAGCCATGACTGAAATCGGTCAATACCTTGCTCAGCATGGCGGACAGGGCAGTGCGCTTGGCCATTCTTTTGTCTATACTAAACCGCAATTAAAAAGCGGAATTCGCCCTCAATAGTTGGTATAGTCGCCACACAAACAATTCATCTAAGAGTGAGAATGGACAAGCAGTTTGCATGGATAGCACACCTCGCAGAGCATTACGGCGCGATTATTTTAATGGCGGTGTTCGGATATGTTGTGGTTCGGCTACTGCATCTTCGCTATCAACGAGAGCTTGATAGTTTGATTTTGGATGTGATGTCCCCCGTAATAGTGGTAGACATTAATGGTCAAGATATTTTACTCGCAAACTCAGCTGCCATTCAGCAACTTGGCGTTCGCCGTCTTCATCGTACCTATCTCTTTCCTGCTGCATTTGCGGGCAGAAGTTTAGCGCATGCTTTGCAATCTCTATCGGGCAGGCAGTTTAGCCATGTCGCACTCCTTTGGCAGGCTTCGGAACACGACCATTTAGAATTGGAAGTGAGTGGCCGAAAAATCCGTTACCGTGGTCATCCTTCGTGGTTGCTTCAATTGCATTTGGCTCCCCATCGACCAAGAAATATGGTTGGCCTTGATGCTTACTCTGTCGCGAAAGCCGCTTTAGACTCACTCAGCGAGCTTATTTGTTTAAAAGACAGCGATGGTCGAACGGTGGCAACCAATCGAGCGTTTGAGCAGTTTTGGCAAGGGCGCCGTGATGAAGCCATCGTACCAGAAAGCCACTTAATGAAAGGACGGCAAAGCGAACGACGTTGGACAACGGATCCTCACGGACGCAGTTGTTTACTGGAAGTGAACCAAAGTTTACTGATGTCAAAGACGGGCCAAACCATCGGCACACTGAGTATCAGCCATGATGTGACTGATTGGCATGCTATGCAGCAAAAATTACGTGATGAAATGGAGCGGCGTAAAGACACTGAGGTGGCCTTGGCTCAGCGGGATACCATTTTACAAAACATTCTAGAAGCCAGTCCTGATCCGATAGGTATTTTCAACGAAAACTTAGTGTATCAGGCATGCAATAAGCCTTTCGTTCGTTCTCTCGGTATTGCAGAGGTCACCGATTTGATTGGTAAGAGATTGCAAGATGTTGTGCCTCAAGAGATGTATCAGCGTTTTTCCAACAGTGATAGTGAAGTCTTGCATGAGGGGAGGTCGTTGCGATATATCGATAAAGTGCTAGACAGCAATGGTGAGTACGCTTGGTATGATGTGGTGAAATCTCCATTTCGCGACCCAGTCTCAAACACCAATGGTGTGTTGATCATGGCGCGTGATATTTCGGAGCGTTATCTTGCCGAGCAGAAATTGGAAGCCGCCAACCTAGAGCTGGAAAAACTGAGCTTTATGGACAGTTTAACGCAGGTGTCTAACCGCCGTCGTTTTGACGAACAACTCAGCACTTTGTGGTATCACCACGCAAGAGAAAAGTTACCGTTAGCGATCATGCTGTGCGATATCGACTTCTTCAAAGAGTTCAATGATAAATATGGTCATCAAGCGGGTGATGAAACCTTGCTCAAAGTGGCCCAAGTCTTCAGTAAAGTGGTCAGTCGCTCATCTGACTGTGTTGCTCGCTATGGTGGCGAAGAGTTCGCTTTTCTTCTTCCCAATACCACCTCGGAAGGCGCATTGAAAGTCGCTGAAAAGATTCATACTTTTATTGCAGAAATTGCGATTGCACATACTGGATCCAAAATTGCAGAATGTGTCACCATTAGCATTGGTCTTGTTTCTTACATTCCTTCTTCTGAAGATTTACCTGAAATGGGCGTTGCACTAGCGGACAGTGCGTTGTATCAAGCCAAATCGGACGGGCGAAATAGAACTTGCGTCCATCCGATATCTTTACGAGTGAGTGACTTGTCAAGCCGTTACGCTACTGAGATCACATCACAGCCCGATTGATCTCCTCACTATTGTGCTTGTTGTGATTTCAACGGGTTACCCCTACCGCCTAAACAGGCTACACTAAGTCTATCGCCTGAACCTACCTCATTTCAGCTCATCTCAGGCCACCCAATCATCCTTTGGAGCATTACATGAAACCGATGAAAAATCTTGCCCAGTACTATGTGGATTTGCTGGTTAAGCTGGGTATTGTTCGTTTTTCGATGTTACTCGCTTTAGCACTGGTCGCTTTGGCTGTTGTGGTTCAAGTTGGTATCACCCTTGTTCTGCAAGGCAATGTTGATGATATCGATATTGTCCGCTCGGTGTTTTTTGGCCTATTGATCACTCCTTGGGCAGTGTATTTCTTATCGGTGGTGGTGGATCAATTGGAAGAATCTCGCCAGCGACTTTCGAAGTTAGTATCCAAACTCAAAGATATGAGATCTCGAGACCAAGAGTTACATTTTCAGCTCCAGCAGAACATCGAACAGTTAAATCAAGAAATTGAAGAGCGTATTCGTGCGGAAGAAGCCCGCGAAGAAGCGATGAAGGATTTGGAAAATGAGGTGTTTCAACGGGAAAGGACCCAAGTGGAACTTGCGGAGCGTACAGCGTTATTGCGCTCGTTTATTGATGCCTCTCCGGATTTGATTTACTACCGTAACGCCGAGGGGGTGTTTTCTGGTTGTAACCGAGCAATGGAAGAGTTGACCGGCAAGAAAGAGCATCAATTGGTCGGCTTAAGCCCTTGGGATGTTTACAGTAAAGAAGTTGCTCAGCAAATAGTCGATACCGATCAGCAGGTGTTTGTTAATAATCGAGCGTTAACTTATGAGCAGTGGCTGGAATATCCAGATGGAAGAAAACACTACTTTGAGCTGCGAAAAGTGCCATTTTATAGCAAAGATGGTCGTCATCTAGGGTTGGTGGGTTTCGGTCGTGATATTACGGAGCGTAAACGCCATGAAGAGTCGCTCGAAAAAGCTAGCCGAGATAAAACCACGTTCATTTCAACCATCAGTCACGAGCTGAGAACACCACTTAACGGCATTGTTGGTTTAAGCCGTATGTTGCTTGATACGCGTTTGACCGATGAGCAGCGCAAGTACATGCAAACCATCAATGTCAGCGCGATCACCTTAGGTAACATTTTCAATGACATCATAGATATGGACAAGTTTGATCGTCGCAAACTCGAGCTATTGCCCGCGCCGCTTAACTTCGAAGATTTTGTCGCAGAAATTGAAAGTATTTCAGCGTTGATGGCGGAGCAGAAAGGATTGCGATTTGACTTGGAGCGTCTGAGTGAACTGCCAAAAGCAATTGAAGTCGACGGTACGCGTTTACGCCAAGTGATTTGGAACTTAATCAGCAATGCGATGAAGTTTACCAAAGAAGGTGGCGTAGTGATGACGGTCAGTGCAGAAGTTGAAGACGATTTTGCCACCATCATTATTGAAGTGGAGGACACCGGAATCGGGATTCCGGAAGCAGAACTGGATAAGATTTTTGCCATGTATTACCAAGTCAAATCCGGTAAAGACAACCTTCATGCCGTTGGAACCGGGATTGGTTTGGCGGTTTCAAGGCAGTTGATCAACATGATGGATGGTGACATTACCGTAAGTAGTGAAGAAGGTTTTGGTAGCACTTTCACGATCTCCATTCACGTTCCTGTGATAGAGTCTGCGCCTTCGCAAAACGACACGCCAAAAGCGCAAGTAAATTTGAGCATTTTCATGGTGGAAGATATTGCACTGAATGTCACTGTTGCCCGTTCTTTGCTCGAAAGCCTTGGCCACAAAGTGACGGTTGCCATGACGGGAGACGAAGCAATTCGCTCTTTTGACCCTAGTCGTTACGATTTAGTACTACTGGACATTCAACTTCCCGATATGACGGGTTTTGATGTCGCAGCTTACTACCGTAAGCACTACAAAAAGTTGCCCCCTTTAGTCGCACTAACCGCTAACGTATTGAAAGACAAGCGTGAATACTTTGATAATGGTATGGACGAGGCGATTAGCAAACCACTTTCGGTGCACGCCATTCAAGATGTCATTGAAAAATTGATACTTGTGGGCGAAAAAACGATGTCAGAGTCAGAAACACAGGTAACTGTGGAGAGTTTATCCGCCGCAGGTGTGTTGGAAAATCAAATCTTAGACCTGGTGATGTTGGAGTCGTATGTTGATATTGTCGGCGCGAAACCTGTGTTGGACAGCATCCGCATGTTTGAAGAGATGATGCCTGCATACATAGAAATTCTTGACTCTAATATGATGGCAAAAGATCAACCAAGCATTGTTTCTGAGGCCCATAAAATAAAAGGGGCTGCAGGTTCGATAGGATTGAAGCGAATTCAAAGTGTTGCACAAAAAGCTCAGTCGCCAGATCTGCCTGCTTGGTGGGAAAACATTGCTGATTGGGTAGAGGAAATCAAGAATGAGTATCACAATGATATTCAAGTACTGAAGAGTTGGTTAGAGCAGAGGTGAGGACATGAAAAAACGATTAATCGCACTACTACCGTTAATCTTGTTAGCTGGATGTGCTACTGAGCCGCCTGCTAATTGGCAGCAGGATAATCAAATCACCATTGCAGACACGCGTATACAACTGGCAAGCAACCTGTGGATCAATCAAATGCCAACCTTGGGTGAGTCACAGCAAGATAACTTGCATGGAGCACTTTACCTCTCGTCTGAAAATGATCTGCCAGCCAGTTTGATCGTGACTGAGTTGACGATTAAGCAGGGCGATCGGGAGTGGAAAATTGATGGTGAGGTGTTGGAGCTAAGAACACACAGTGAAAATAAGTGGGAAATTGCTTTTGTGTGGCAGGTAAATTTTGATACGGATAAACACGTCGATCTATTGGTCGAGTTTGAATATGCAGGAAAGCGACAATGGTTGGTAGAGAGAGATGTTGCCATTGACAAGATTTATTAATCTTTACAAACGAACACCTAACAGCGGAAAAAAGGTTGGCTAATTGCCAACCTTTTCTTTTAGATGACTTACGCGTCTAAATCACCACAGAAACGGTAACCTTCACCGTGAATGGTCGCGATGATTTCTGGCGTGCCAGATACCGATTCAAAGTGTTTGCGAATACGACGAATGGTCACGTCAACTGTACGATCGTGTGGCTTAAGTTCGCGACCGGTCATTTTCTTCAGCAGATCAGCACGAGTTTGAATTTTGCCTGGATTCTCGCAGAAGTGCAGAAGGGCACGAAACTCAGATCGTGGTAGTTTATAACCGTCGCCTGATGGGCTGATGAGTGAGCGGCTATTAATATCCAGTACCCAACCATTAAATTCGTATTTCTCTACAGAACGCTTTTCTTCAGGAATGCCACTGCTGCTCATTGAGCGGCTCAGAAGATTACGTGCGCGAATAGTCAATTCACGTGGATTGAATGGCTTAGTGATGTAGTCATCAGCACCAATTTCCAAACCAAGAATTTTGTCGACTTCGTTGTCGCGACCCGTGAGGAACATCAGGGCTACATCTGCTTGTTCACGTAATTCACGAGCCAAAAGAAGCCCGTTCTTACCAGGCAGGTTGATATCCATGATCACTAGATTAATACTATTATCGGACAGCATGTGATGCATTTCATCACCATTGCTGGCTTCAAATACAGCATATCCCTCTGCTTCAAAAATACTCTTAAGAGTGTTACGAGTTACTTGCTCATCTTCAACGATAAGAATCTGCGGGGTTTGCATTGGCGGTACCTAAATTTGTGACAAAATTGTACGAATAGAATAAATTCTAGGCAAAAACATAACATACAGGTAATGATTTTTTGATAATAAAACAAAGTGATCAAAAAAACACATCTTTCAGTTATCTGCCTTCCGTGGGTTCTCGCCAAATGTATACAGCATCCAACTGCTACTGGATTATTCTACTGGGCTGTTTACCTTTCAAGATGACTAGTTCAATGTTGAAAGGTAAACATCCCAAGGCTTTTGAGCGGATTCTATAATGTTAACAGCATGCTAACAATGCTCAAATGTTAATTCCATTCACTTTGTTGATTTATATCAATTGATGAAATGTAACAAATATTAATTAATGGAATCTTATGATAAATAATGGTGAACCAACTGTAGATGCGGCATTATGGCATGCTTATTCAACCTCTTTTTTCCATTTTAGTGATAAATGGGAGGTTGAATCTTTCGCCATAATAACTGCTTGTAATCCCGCGAGTGTTTTGAGGTCAAAAGCAGAAAATTGCATAAGTAATCAACGCATGAAAGCTAGAATAGATGGGCTTCATTTCTGTTCTGTAATAGTTGCAGATCAAGCCTGCTCTTGGAGTGAAGAAAGTTTCGCAGTCGAGACAAATTTGAACAACGCACTAAACTTAGCAAGAGAGTTTGAACAAAATGCGATTTATTTTGTTGAACGTGGGGAGCTTTTTTTAGTGTCTTGTTTGAGTGATCAAAGGAAAGAGTCAATTGGATCGTTTGATCTGCGAGTTAAAGGTGGTTTTTGATTTGAGGCTACCCATGAGGCGTAGCACAGTTTTTCTCAAGGAGGATCTATGAAGGACATAACCCCAGATATCTGTGATAAGTACGAGAGTAAGGTGACATTACTCAATCTGCCATTACAGAACTATGGGCAGAAAACCGCGTTTTGTGGTGAGATTGTTACTGTTCGTTGCTATCACGACAATTCCAAAGTGCGAGATGTTCTGAGTGAAAATGGCAAAGGCAAAGTACTTGTTGTTGATGGACATGGCTCTTGTCAAAAAGCGTTGCTCGGCGATCAACTGGCGATTCTTGCTATTGAAAATGATTGGGAAGGGGTTATTGTTTTTGGTGCAATCCGAGACGTGGCTCAAATGTCGCAAATGGAACTGGGTATTCAAGCATTAGGTACCTCGCCGTTCAAGACAGAAAAGCGCGGCTCTGGCGAGGTCAATGTGACGTTAACCATGCATAATCAGATGGTTCAACCCAGAGACTATATTTACGCGGATTGGAATGGCGTTTTGATATCTAAAGAAGCGCTTCCAGTTTAAAAACGAAAGCCAAGACCAAACTCTATACCCTGTTGCCACTCTTGGAAATCGAGAGTGGCATGTAGATCTATTTGTTCATTGATTTTCACTCGGCTGGTGACTTCCGCCGCAAAATTGCTATTTTGATCGGACTTGTTTTCCACCGTATTTTTAAATGAACGAATGGTACTTTTTACCATCACTCTATCGGTCACTTGATAACTGATCCCGCTTAGAAAGCCATTTTGACTGGTGTTTTGAGAATTATTGACACGAGCTCCCACATAGAGATCAAACGAGTCAAACAACTGATAGGCGTAGCCACCATCGATATTCCAAACATCAAAGCTATCTTCTGCTTGGCTTTCACTGGTGAGGAAGAGTTTGTGTGGCGAACTTTTTGTTGGATTGAGTGCTGGCAGATTATTGGCAGATGCCTGAAAAAACACAAAGAAAAGCAGCAAGATAGGCCATGTTTTCATACCACTACTCCTTGTGATTATTATGAGGATTTTTTTATTGTACTCTCAAGTTAAGCACAAAATTCCTCCCATGTTGGGAAAAATTTTTCCGTCGAAGATCTAGGTTAGCGAGTTTTCTACAGCCATTTTGCTGAGAAGATCAAAATGCTGAGATTTAAGATCCTGAAAATGAGAACACGATCCTAAAATGTGCGCATATGCATAACCCTCGCGATAAAAAAAACGTAACTTTTTGTTGACGAACTGCTTAGAACTACGGTAAACGTAGATACAAGCAAACAGACAACAGCAAACAGACAACATTTATGACCCTTAACAGCCAACTAGTAATGACCACAACCATTATTATTACCGACATCACATATGTTGGGGCGGGCTGCTGAGCGAAAAACAAATTTCAAAAAAAGGCCTGTATCCAACAAGATGCAGGCCTTTTTTTATACAGGTTAAAAATAGTCCGGGAGGAAGGGATGCGAGTATTAAAGTTTGGTGGCTCATCGTTAGCCGATGCAGATCGCTTTTTAAGAGCGGCAGATATCGTTGCCAATAATGCAAAACAGGAAGAGGTTTCTGTAGTGTTGTCGGCGCCAGGGAAAACAACCAATAAACTGGTCGCGGTGATTGAATCCGCGCTTAAGAATGGCGAAGCAGAAAGACAGGTAGAAGAGCTCAATGAGGCTTTTCTCCAGTTGTTCAACGATATCAAGGTGCAACTCCCGAGCCTTAATGGCGAGGCGTATTTAAAACAAGTGACAGACTCGCTTTCGCAGTTGCGCCAATTTGTCCATGGCATTGGTCTGCTTGGCATGTGCCCTGACAACGTCAATGCTCGCATCATCAGTAAAGGTGAACGAGTTTCTATTCAATTGATGAAAGCGGTGTTGGAAGCGAAAGGGCACTTGGTCAATCTGATTGATCCTGTTGAGTATTTGCTAGCCCATGGTGATCATCTTGAAGGTATGGTGGATGTTGATGTCTCAACGCAAAATTTCCGTAATCGCCCGCTTCCTGCAGGTCATGTCCATATTATGCCTGGTTTTACCGCTGGGAATAAAAAAGGAGAGCTAGTGACGCTAGGCCGCAATGGTTCGGATTATTCTGCCGCGGTGTTGGCTGCGTGTTTGCGCGCCGATTGTTGTGAGATCTGGACGGATGTGGATGGGGTGTACAACTGTGATCCGCGTTTGGTTGAAGATGCACGACTGCTGAAGTCTCTGAGTTATCAAGAAGCGATGGAGCTCTCTTATTTTGGTGCATCGGTCTTACATCCAAAAACCATTGCACCCATTGCACAGTTTCACATCCCATGCTTGATTAAAAACAGTTTCAACCCTCAAGGGGCTGGTACCTTAATTGGTCAGGACACTGGTGAAGATAAGTTGGCGATAAAAGGTATTACCACGCTAAACAATCTCACCATGGTTAACGTTTCTGGTCCAGGTATGAAAGGCATGGTGGGCATGGCTAGCCGTGTATTTGGTGCGATGTCTGCTTCGGGTGTATCGATTGTTTTGATTACTCAGTCTTCTTCTGAGTACAGCATCAGCTTCTGTATTGAAGCAGCCGACAGACCTTTAGCTGAACAGGCGCTCTCAGATGCTTTTGAACTAGAACTCAAAGATGGCCTACTTGAACCGGTAGAATTCTTAACTAACGTTTCCATCATTACGTTGGTGGGTGACGGCATGCGTACCTCTAAAGGCGTTGCATCACAGTTCTTCGCGTCACTGGCGGAAGTCAGTGTGAACGTCATTGCGATCGCACAGGGCTCTTCAGAGCGTGCTATCTCTGCGGTGATTCCAGAAGATAAAATCTCGCAAGCGATCAAAGCGTGTCACGAGAACTTGTTTAACTCAAAACACTATCTTGATGTGTTCGTAGTTGGCGTCGGTGGCGTTGGTGGTGAGCTGGTGGATCAGATTCACCGTCAACAAGCTAAGTTGGCAGACAAAGGCATTGTGATTCGTGTGTGTGGGTTAGCCAACAGCAAAGGTTTACTGCTCGACAGCAATGGTCTACCGCTTGAACATTGGCGTGATCGTATGGCCAATGCATCTGAAGCGTTTAGTCTAGCGAGTTTGATTGCGACAGTTCAGCGTAATCACATCATCAACCCCGTGTTGGTGGATTGTACGTCCAGTGACGTCATTGCCAATCAGTATACAGAGTTCCTATCGGCAGGTTTCCACGTCGTTACACCAAACAAAAAAGCCAACACAGCCAGCATGGCTTACTACCATCAATTGCGTGAAGTCGCGCGTAGCTCTCGTCGTAAGTTGATGTATGAGACCACGGTTGGTGCAGGCTTGCCTGTGATCGAGAACTTGCAAAACCTGATTTCTGCCGGAGACGAGTTGGAGCGATTCAGCGGCATTCTCTCTGGTTCACTTTCTTTCATCTTTGGTAAATTAGATGAGGGAATGACCTTGAGTGAAGCGACAAATATCGCCAAACAAAATGGGTTTACAGAGCCGGATCCTCGTGATGATCTGTCCGGAATGGATGTGGCGCGTAAACTGTTGATCTTGGCGCGTGAAGCGGGCATGGCATTAGAGCTGGAAGATGTCGAAGTGGATCAAGCCTTGCCCCCAAGTTTTGATGATTCAGGCAGTGTCGATGAATTTATGGCTCGACTACCGGAAGCCGATGCGTACTTCAAGCAACTTTCTGCGCAAGCGGCCGAAGAAGGCAAGGTACTGCGTTATGTCGGTGAAATCATCGATGGTAAGTGCAAAGTCTCGATCGCTGCGGTAGATGAAAATGATCCGATGTTCAAAATTAAAGATGGTGAAAATGCGTTAGCATTTTACAGCCGTTACTATCAGCCGATCCCGTTAGTATTGAGAGGTTACGGTGCCGGTACTCAAGTGACTGCGGCAGGCGTGTTCTCAGATGTGATGCGTACTTTAGGCTGGAAATTAGGGGTTTAATCGATGAGTTCAAGCGATATGGCGGTTGTAGTGTACGCTCCCGCTTCTATTGGTAATGTCAGTGTTGGTTTTGATGTATTAGGGGCGGCAGTGTCGCCCATTGATGGCACTTTGCTTGGCGATAGAGTCATGGTGAAAGCGGGGAATGAGCCGTTTTCGTTAAAGACGGCGGGTAGTTTTGTCGCAAAGCTGCCAAGCGATCCGAAAGAAAACATTGTTTATGATTGCTGGCGAGTATTCGCTCGCGAACTCGATAAAAAAGGGGTTGAGCTCAAGCCGCTTGAAATGACATTAGAAAAGAACATGCCGATTGGATCTGGACTTGGCTCTAGTGCTTGCTCTATTGTTGCCGCGTTAGATGCCCTCAATCAGTTCCATGCCAGCCCTCTGGATGAAATGGAATTGCTCGCACTGATGGGCGAAATGGAAGGTCAAATCTCCGGTGGAGTGCACTATGACAACGTGGCACCATGCTATTTAGGTGGTTTGCAATTGATGCTCGAAGAGCTCGGTATTATTAGCCAAGAAGTTCCGTGCTTCGATGATTGGTATTGGGTGATGGCCTACCCTGGCATTAAGGTATCGACGGCAGAAGCACGTGCGATCTTACCTTCTCAATACCGACGTCAAGATGTGATCGCACATGGCCGCCATTTGGCCGGCTTTATTCACGCTTGTCATTCAGGGCAGCCTGAGCTTGCCGCGAAGATGATCAAAGACGTGATCGCAGAGCCTTATCGTGAGAAACTGCTTCCCGGTTTTGCCGATGCGCGTAAATATGCCGCTTCTGCGGGCGCATTGGCAACGGGCATTTCTGGCAGTGGGCCGACACTGTTTAGTATTTGCAAAGACCAAGATGTTGCACAACGTGTAGCACGCTGGTTAGAACAAAATTACGTACAAAATGAAGAAGGATTCGTCCACATTTGTCGTTTAGACAAAAAGGGCTCAATTGTGACAGGAAGTGAGCTATGAAGCTTTACAACATAAAAGAAAATGACGAACAAGTTTCCTTTGGCCAAGCCGTGCGCCAAGGGTTAGGCCGTAATCAGGGGCTATTTTTCCCAGCAGAATTACCGAAATTTGACGATATCGATGCATTGCTTGCGCAAGATTTTATCTCGCGCAGCACTGCGATTCTTTCTGCGTTGATTGGTGATGAGCTAGCAGAAGACAAAGTTAACTCAATGGTGGATGCTGCATTCCAATTCCCAGCACCGATTAAACAAGTGAAAGAGGGAGTCTACGCGCTTGAACTGTTCCATGGACCGACACTCGCCTTCAAAGACTTCGGTGGCCGTTTTATGGCTCAGTCGTTGGCTGCGGTTTCTGATGGTGGGAAAATCACTATTCTAACGGCGACATCGGGTGATACAGGAGCCGCGGTTGCACACGCTTTTTACGGTATGGAAGACATCAATGTGGTCATTCTTTATCCGAAAGGCAAAATCAGCCCATTGCAAGAAAAGCTGTTCTGCACATTAGGCAAAAATATTCACACGGTAGCGATCAATGGTGACTTTGATGCGTGTCAGGCGCTGGTGAAGCAAGCATTTGATGATGCAGAACTGCGTGAACAGATTGGTCTCAACTCCGCAAACTCCATCAACATTAGCCGTTTGATGGCGCAAATCTGCTACTATTTTGAAGCAGCTGCGCAGATGAGTAAGCAAGAGCGAGAGAATCTGGTGGTGTCGGTACCAAGCGGTAACTTTGGTAACCTTACTGCGGGTTTGCTTGCGAAATCTCTGGGTTTACCGATTAAGCGCTTTATCGCTGCAACGAATGCTAATGATACTGTGCCTCGTTACCTAGAAACTGGTAAATGGGATCCAAAACCGACTGTCGCGACGACCTCAAATGCCATGGACGTGAGTCAGCCTAATAACTGGCCACGAATTGAAGAGTTGTGCCGTGTGAAAGAGTGGGGTTTGGAAACTTTGGGCAAAGGTGCTGTGTCTGATGAGCAAAGTGCGCAATCGGTGAAAGATCTCTATTCACTTGGTTACCTGTGTGAACCACATGGTGCGATTGCCTATCGTGTGCTGGATCAGCAGCTACAAGAAGGTGAAACTGGCTTGTTCCTCTGTACCGCACATCCGGCGAAGTTTAAGGAAGTGGTCGATGACATTCTTGGCAGTGACATCGATTTGCCAGCACCACTAGCAAAACATGCCGTGATGGAACTGCTTTCGGAAGATCTAGATGCCGATTTTGACGCATTAAAAGTGGTGCTTCGTCGCGTCCAAGCAGTAGCTTAATGGTTGTTATCTGAAAGAAAAGCTACAGCACACGCTGTAGCTTTTTTATCGAGCGAGCCTTTTACCGATTTTTGAGTATCAAAGGTTGAGAGAGCGAGTCAGTAGAATGGCGATGGTAAACATCATCGCAGCCACCGCAATGTCTATCCCCTTTTTCACTTTAGGCTTTGATAATGTAGGCCCTAGTTTTGCGGCACCCATGGAGAGTGCGTAGAACCAAGTGAATGATGCTAGCGTTGTTCCAATCGCAAAGGCAATGCGATCGTTCCCTTCGAATTGCCCACCAATGGATCCCAAAATTACCACCGTATCCAAATACAGGTGTGGATTTAATACTGTCACAGCCAAAGCACCCAAAATGACGGTTCTGCGTCCGCGGGCAACCACTTCATGATTTTTTTCTGCTTGTTCTGCGGGCTTGAAGGCGCTTTTTAATGACATTAGTCCGTATACGGTCAGAAATGCAATGCCACCCAGTGTGACAGCGGTAAGCAGCATTTCATTTTGTGAGAGAATGGCACCACCACCGAAAATCCCCAATGAAATAAAAATCATATCTAAAACGCTACAGATCGCGGCGGTTGTTAAATGGTGGTTACGTTTGATGCCCTGATTGAGAACGAAGGCATTTTGTGCCCCAATGGGAATAATCATGGTGGCACCTAAACCAAAGCCTTGTAGTAACACCCAAAAATTCACGATAAACCTCGGTAACAATGATCTAATGATAAAGAGAATGTGAGCAAGGTATCGTTATAATTGGTATAAGTATAATTAATGATTTTAATCCTATATAAGCAAGACTGATTTGTTTGAGGGAAGTGCAATGCGTGGTTTAGATTACAAATGGATAGAGGCATTAGATGCCGTCGTTGCGCAAGGTGGTTTTGAGCGAGCCGCGGAAGAGTTGTACATCTCTCAATCGGCGGTGTCGCAGAGAATTAAACAATTAGAGCGATTTTTGGCGCAACCAGTGCTAATACGTGAACAACCACCCAAACCGACACCAGTGGGAAAGAAGTTGTTAGGCTTGTATCGACGCGTGCGCATCCTTGAGCATGAGCTGATACCAGAGCTCATGAACGATGATGTGACGCGTCCTATTCAACTTGCTTTGGCAACCAATGCCGATAGTTTGGCGACTTGGTTGTTACCCGCACTAAAGGAAGTCATGACGCAAAGGCAGGTCGAACTGAATCTGACTATTTATGGGGAATCACGTTCAATCGACAAGCTAAAAAGTGGTGAAGTAGCAGGTGCGATCAGTTTAGAAGATCAGCCAATTGCTGGTTGTAAGGCTGATTATCTTGGCCGTATGGATTACGTCTGTGTGGCAAGTCCGGAGTTTTATCAACGTTACTTCTCACAAGGCGTGAATTATCAATCACTGCGTAAAGCACCAGCGGTGTCGTACGATCAATATGATGATCTACACAATCGTTTTTTGCACGACCATTTCAACATTTCTCGCGATTCCATCATCAATCATAATGTCGGAAGCTCAGAAGCGTTTGTTCGTTTGGCGCTTTCTGGTATCGCTTATTGTTTAATTCCTAAATTACAAATTGAGAAAGAACTTGCATCGGGAGTGTTGATGGATATTACGCCAGGCTTTTTACTTTCATATCGAATTTATTGGCATCATTGGCAACTTGAGACTGGTGTATTGAAAGAAATTTCTCAAGCGATTGTGAGCTACGCGCAGGCCAACTTACCGCAGTAGTTACCTTTTTATGACAGAGTCAAAGTTGTGTAAGAAATGGCCACAAGATATTGGTTAATTCTGCAAACCTTCTATTATCAAAACAGTTTCTCTAGAGAAAGGTCTATTGCATGAAGTGTTTTCGTACGAGTTTATTGCTTTCAGCTAGTTTAGTGTCGGGTTACGCATTAGCTCAAGCGCCAGATTTTGCCCATCTTTCAACGACTGGCTATGGTGAGGTCGTGGCTAAGCCTGATATGGCCGTATTTAGCGTGCAAGTGGTTGATTCAACCATGACGGCGGAATCTGCCAAGCAGTCGGTAGATGCAACCGTCGATACGTTTTTGGTCGCGCTGGCAAAAGCGGGCGTCGAGAAGCAAAGTATTACCAGCTCTAATCTTTATTTAGCGCCGCAATACCATTACCCGAAAAACGAGAAGCCTGATTTAGTGGGTTATCGTGCCTCACGCAGCGTGACTGTCAAAGTAGCGAATTTGGCGAACCTTAATGCTTATCTCGATCTTGCTTTAAATTCAGGGATCAATCAGGTCGACAATATTCAATTGCTGGTTAGTAATGAAGCGGAATATCAGCAACAAGCGCGTCTAGAAGCGATAAAAGATGCGCAGCAGAAGGCCAGTTTCCTAGCGCAAGGATTTGGTAAATCGCTGGGCGAGGTTTGGCAGATCAACTACAACCAGCCGAATGTTCAGCCTGTGTTGATGCGAACGATGATGATGGACGCTAAATCGGAAAGCAACAGCTATCAAGATTCGAGCTTAATCATTCGTGATCAGGTGGATGTGACCTACAAACTCGATTAGAAAAAATGTGAGTCCATAGCAAAGGGCAGGATAACCTGCCCTTTATTGTCTGTGTGATTTAGTGAAGGATACGAGAGCGGATGGTGCCTTCGATGCCTTTCAATTTCACTAATGCTTCTTCAGAACGCTCAGTTTCGACGTCAATCACCACGTAACCAATATCAGCGGATGTTTGTAGGTACTGACCAGCAATGTTGATCCCTTCTTCAGCAAAAATGGTGTTGATTTGCGTCAGAATGCCCGGGCGGTTTTGGTGAATGTGCAGCAAGCGTGAACAGCTGCGATGTTCTGGCAGTGACACTTCAGGGAAGTTAACGCTAGACAGCGTTGAGCCGTTGTCTGAATACTTCGCTAATTTGCCTGCGACTTCAACACCAATGTTCTCTTGTGCTTCTTGAGTTGACCCTCCAACGTGTGGAGTAAGAATCACGTTGTCGAATTTTTGCAATGGCGACTCGAAAGGATCTGCGTTGGTTGCAGGTTCTACCGGGAACACATCGATTGCTGCACCAGCAATATGACCTGATTCGAGTGAATGGCAAAGCGCTTCGATATCCACAACTGTGCCACGTGCCGCGTTAATGAAGATAGATCCTGGCTTCATGCGCGCAAACTCTTCTGCGCTCATCATGTTTTTTGTGTCTGGAGTCTCAGGTACGTGTAAAGAAATTACGTCACATTTGTTGAGTAGCTCACTCATTGTGTGCACTTGCGTTGCGTTGCCTAATGACAGTTTGTTTTCAATGTCGTAGAAGTAGACACGCATACCCAAGTTTTCAGCAATAATACCGAGCTGAGTACCGATATGGCCGTAACCAATAATACCAAGACGCTTACCACGCGCTTCGTAGGAATTGTCGGCACTCTTTTTCCAAATACCACGATGTGCCAAGGCATTTTTTTCCGGAATACCACGAAGTAGCAGAAGGATTTGACCCAACACTAGTTCCGCTACGCTACGCGTGTTAGAGAATGGGGCATTAAACACGGGAATACCACGTTTTGCCGCCGCATTCAGATCCACTTGGTTGGTGCCAATACAGAAGCAGCCAATCGCAACCAGTTTTTGCGCTGCGTTAATGACTTCTTCGGTTAAGTTGGTGCGAGAGCGAATGCCGATGAAGTGCGCATCTTTAACCGCTTCTAGAAGATCCGCATCCGACAAGGAACCCTTGTGGTACTCGATATTGGTGTAACCTGCCGCTTGTAGCACTTCTACCGAAGAAGGGTGGAGGCCTTCAAGAAGTAAGATTTTTATTTTCTCTTTTTCCAGTGAAACTTTGGCCATTGTTTTCGTCCTTAAAATGGAAAGGTGGGCTAATTTGGCGCACGTTAAACAAAATCGTTAAGAGCAGTGAAATTAACAGTTTTGGCGGAGGACAAACGTTTCCTTGTGCGTCTTCTGCTCAATAAAGTAACAAAAAATTTTTGTTTTGGGTAAGAAAATTACGGAATAAGAGATAATTTTCTTCAAGAAAGTCATAAAAAACGGCGCCCTTGGGCGCCGTCTGTAATCAAATAACGGAAAATAGCGCAAAACCAGCTATTTATTCCTCAATTTTGGCACCTTCTGGAGTGCCGGTGATGACCACGTCAGCACCGCGATGAGCAAAAAGACCGACAGTCACTACGCCTGGAATAGCGTTGATCTGATCTTCCAGCTGTTTTGGATTGGTGATCTTCATACCGTAAACATCAAGGATGACGTTACCGTTGTCAGTAATCACCCCTTCGCGGTAACAAGGATCACCACCAAGTTTAACCAATTGACGCGCAACGTATGAGCGAGCCATTGGGATGACTTCAACAGGAAGAGGGAAAGTCCCAAGAACATCGACAGCCTTTGTGCCATCGACGATACAGATAAACTTGTCCGCAATCGCCGCAACGATTTTCTCGCGAGTGAGCGCCGCGCCACCGCCTTTGATCATTTCACGATCTGCGTTGATTTCGTCCGCGCCATCAACGTAAATGTCTAAAGATGCGACTTCATTGCAGTCGAAAATTTTAATGCCTAGTGCTTCAAGTTTTTCTGTTGATGCAACAGAACTGGATACCGCACCTTTGATCTCTTCACTCATGGTTCCAAGAGCATCGATGAAGTGATTAACCGTTGAGCCCGTTCCTACGCCAACAATGCTGCCTTTTTCCACATACTTGAGCGCTGCCCAACCAGCGGCTTTTTTCATTTCATCTTGAGTCATGCTCATCTCCTGAATTGATGAAGGATAGTTTGTGCCGCGCGATTATAACGAGTTAGTTTGTGTTTTCCCATTGCCAGATTTGGCTTGGGGTCACGATCTTAGGCAAAGGAATATCCCAAACTTCGCAAGGTAGCTGCTCAACATGCTGGCAATCATGGGCGATACCGATAGGCTTGGCTCCTAAGCCAGTGCGAAACCAACGCTCTAAGGTGCGGTCATAGTAGCCGCCGCCCATACCGAGCCTTTGCCCTGTGCTGTCAAAGGCGACCAGTGGCGTACAAATTAAATCAAGCTCTGCGAGTGGGATGATATGACGTTTATCAAGCTTGGGCTCAAGGATACCGTAGCGGTTGTAGATCAAATCGGTGTGGCGATGGTAGTGCAGAAAAAGAAGCTGCCCTTTGGAAAAAGGATGGATGACTGGGAGATACACTTGCTTACCCAGCTCCCAAAGCCATTCAATCAACGGTTTGGTATCGAGCTCTCCGTCAGCAGAAAGATAGAGGGCGATGTGTTGCGCGTCAGTGAGTTCATCGAGCTGGGCAAAGTGAGCTGTCAAATCCAGTGCAGCTTGATATTGAGTATCACTGCATAATTGATTGCGTCTTTGGCGGATAAGTGTGCGGATGTCTTGCCGGGAAAGGTTTTGCATAGAGGATACCCCAGAGTGCCGTTGCGGATTTTGGCCCTTGAACCAGCTGGTTCAAGGCGGATCGGCAATGATTACCGTAGGCTTCTCGGTACGGGCCAAGCTTGCTCAATAGCGATCAAGTACCAACCCTTTGGTGTTGCTTATCGGCTCAGGGACGTCAATCCCGCGGACAAACACTCCAGGGTAAAATTCTTTACTGCGGCGATCCATGCGCGACTTTTGTTAACGCTTGGTCTAGCGACGTGGTTAGCTGCTCCATGCGCTCAACCATCAGTTGTTGTTGCTCATTACTTTGGCTACTTTTGCTATTTAGCTCGTAGCAAATGTTCAAGGCAGCAAAGGTGAGTAACTGAATTTCATTAGTAATTTTAGTTCGCTCACTCATCTCTTTCAAACGGGAGTCAAGATCTTTTGCTGCGGCAACCAATGCATCTTCCTGTCCTGAAGGACAGTTAACACGGGTGATTTTGCCAAGAATTTCAACGTCTACCGCTTGGTTGCTCATGATGGATTAACTCTATAACGCGCGAACTGAGATGCTGTACTCAACAACGACTGAGGAACAAACTATAGGTAAAGCGCTATCAAGATTCAAGCATTTCACAACGTCTTGAGATAAATGTGACAACAAGAAGTCAGTTATTGGACAATTTGCTCATTTGCTATGCAGAAAACGCGTTTATCATCGTTTTCGCTCAAGGCGCTAAATGGTAGGATTACTCCCCACAGATGATCACTATGAAGAAAGACAATGAGTAAAAATCAACTTCCAAGCTACCAAGTCGTTGCTGATGAAATGAAAATGGCCACTCTGGCGGTAACTCCAGCGGAGCTGCATGGATTACTTGCAGGCATGATCAGTGGTGGTTTGTCACAGCAAGATCAAAGTTGGCAGCCAATGTTGTTTGATTATACCAATGATGGCATGGGTTGGCCGAGTGCGGCGTTGGAACAGGCGCAAGCGTTGTTTAACGTGACTTCAGCTCAGTTAACTAGTGATGAAATGGTGTTAAACCTGTTGTTGCCAAACGCAGAAGGTGAAGATGCCATTTTTGCGCTGGCAGATGCCCTTTCTGATTGGGTTAATCATTATATTTCTGGTTTGGGCTTAGCGGGAGCTGCACTCAACAAGGCGTCAGAAGAGGCGAAAGAAGCACTGGCGGATCTCGAAGAGATGGCTCGTCTCGGTGTTGATGAAGACGACGATTTGCAAGAGCAAGCAGAGCTGCTGGAACACGTTATTGAGCATGTTAAAGCATGTGCGTTGCTGATCCATGCGGAGTTTGGCGCCAAAACGTCTTCCTCTGAAACCCCGACCATTCATTAATCTGAGGGGCGGAAATGACGCAATATGATGTTGTAATTGCTGGCGGAGCAATGGCTGGGGCGACGCTTGCTTTGGCACTTTCGCACCTGACGGATAATAAATTGAACGTCGCGGTTGTCGAACCTTATCAGGTTGATACCAGTCACCCGGGGTTCGATTCTCGCTCAATAGCACTCTCATATGGCACCGTTGATATTTTGCGTCGTTTCCAACTCTGGTCATCGATAGCGCCTTGTGCCACGCCGATTACGGATATTCACGTTTCCGATCGCTCTCATCTGGCAATGACCGATATTTCCGCACAACAAGTTGGCGTTGACGCACTGGGTTATGTGGTGGAGCTGGCAGATGTTGGGAGTATCTATCAGTCGTTATTGCAGCGTTGTGACTCCATTTCCCTCTACACCCCTGTCGCAGTGGAACGCGTGGAGCGATTCACGGATAGCGTTGCGGTGCATTTGAATAATGGAGAAACGCTGCAGGCAAAACTGCTGGTGGCCGCTGATGGGGCAGTCTCCAACTGTTGCCAGCAACTGGGCATGCCCCTTGCGCAGCATGATTTTGCACAAACCGCTGTCATTGCTAATGTCGTGACAGAACAGGCGCATCGTGGGCGTGCGTTTGAACGCTTTACTGAGCATGGTCCAGTCGCGTTGCTGCCGATGTCTGACAATCGCATGTCTTTGGTGTGGTGTCTGCCTCCGGATTTAGCTGAGCAGGTGATGTTGTTATCTGAAGAGCAATTTTTGGCACGTTTGCAGCAAGAGTTTGGTTGGCGGTTAGGTCAAATGCAAAAAGTGGGCATGAGGGCGAGTTATCCGCTGATATTACGTCATCGAGAACAGAACATCTCTCATCGCTTTGCTGTGGTAGGTAACGCGGCGCAAACCTTACATCCGATTGCAGGACAAGGGTTTAATCTTGGCATTCGCGATGTGGCCTCACTGGCAGAAGAGATCACCAAGCAGCTTGATGATGTTGGGGCGTATTCTTCTCTGATGCGCTTTAAGCAGCGCCGTTGTGGTGACCGACAAAACACTATTTGGATGACGACCAGTTTGGTACACCTTTTCTCTAATGATTACCTTGCACTCAGAGTGGCTCGCAACCTCGGGCTAGTGATGATGGATAATCTTTCTGGGCTGAAACAGCCACTATTACGCCAGACATTAGGTCTGGTGAGCCGATAGCGAGTAAAACAAAATGATACAAAGTGTGGATGTGGCGATCGTTGGCGGTGGCATGGTGGGACTGGCGCTGGCCGCGGCATTTAAAGACAGCGATTTGCGTGTAGCAGTGATTGAAGGGCAGGCTCCAAATCTGCAAATGAATGAACTGCCGGATGTGAGAGTTTCCGCGCTCAGTCGTTCCAGCGAACATATCTTAAAAAATCTGGGTGCTTGGCAATCCATTGTGGAAAAACGAGCCTCTCCTTATGTGGCGATGGAAGTGTGGGATCAAGACAGTTTTGGCCACATTGACTTTAGTGCGGATGCGATGGCACAGCCGGATCTTGGCCATATTGTTGAAAATCGTGTCATTCAACTGGCACTTTTGGAGCAGGTTAACAAGCTGGATAATGTGATGGTGCTGATGCCTTGTCAGTGTCAATCGATGAGTGTAGGAGAGAGCGAAGTGTGGTTGTCGCTCGACAATGGTCAGGCGCTCACGGCCAAATTGGTGGTTGGTGCAGATGGCGCCAATTCTTGGGTTCGACGTCAGCAGGATATCCCGCTAACTCATTGGGATTATGGCCATTCTGCGATCGTAGCCAATGTTCGCACCGTCGAGCCACATTGCTCAGTTGCACGTCAAATTTTTACTCCTCAAGGACCTTTGGCCTTTCTGCCAATGTCTGAAGAGAACATGACCTCGATTGTGTGGTCGACTGAATCACTGCGCGCAACGAGTTTGATGGCGATGTCAGACAGTGAGTTCAATAAGGCGCTGAGTGCCGAATTTGATATGCGTTTGGGACTGTGCGAAGTGGTTGGGGAGCGTTTTAGCGTACCACTGAAAATGCGTTTTGCTCGAGATTTTGTCAAAGAGCGTGTCGCCCTGATTGGTGACGCTGCACACACAATCCATCCTTTGGCGGGGCAAGGCGTGAATTTGGGCTTGCTCGACGCTGCCAGTCTGGCGCAAGAGATCCTCGCGCTTTGGCAACGAGGTGAAGACATTGGCGCCAAGCGCAACCTGCGTCGTTTTGAGCGTTGGCGTAAAGCGGAAGCGGCGCAAATGATTGCCGCGATGCAGGGTTTTCGAGAGTTGTTTTCCGGCTCTAATCCATTGAAAAAGTTCTTACGTGGCGTTGGTTTGACAATGGCAGGGCACCTTCCGGGCGCTAAAGATCAAATCATGAGACGTGCGTTGGGATTGGATGGCGAGCTTCCTGAGTTGGCGAAACGTCGTCAACCAGAGCTGAGTCGCTCATAGTGAGAATAAAAAGAAAGGGCTGAAAATTAGCCCTTTCTTTTTTGAATTCAGTTGGTTATCTTGTTTTATCGACAAGACAATTAAGCGTAGGCACAGCGCAGCTTCATGATCTCCTGATTGACTTCTTTCACGGTTTGAAAATGCTTTTGCTCAGCTTTTGCTGGCAGGATCAATTTACCATTATCAAACTCAAATTTTCCTACGCCGTAAATGTAAATTCTTCCCTTAAATAGTCGACTCACGTGTTTAGCAATCATACCTGGTGTATAGCGCTTAAACAGTCTCATACTTACTTTCCTTTTTTCTCAATCAGCTCCGCTAGTCTAACAGTTACTGTGACTTAAATGTGTGACATCTCTGGATTAAAATAGAGCTAAGTCTTTCGTGTTTAGATAATTGTGCTGAGCTAGACAAATTTCCCCATAATTGTCCTCAATTTAGTGAGGTTAAGCTCAAAATGGTCATGCAAACGGAACCTTAACGTTATCTGTCTCTTTTCGAATCATGGTCACTCATGTTTTACGTGACGCATTAAGCAATAGTTTTGTTACAAGAATAAGAATAGTTGGTAATTATTTGTTACGCACTATGAGGTGGCTATTTATGGGGAAAAGATTCACTCGAATAGGTTGGAGCCTAAAAAAAAGCCCGCAACAGCGGGCGAATAGTCACAGATGCATTACACAAAAGTGGATTTCCTGACTAAGGTCAGTGGATTCACTTGGGTCAACTGAACGCTCATTGAGCGGTCAATCAACAAATTCAGGTTATCCTAAAATAATCGCTGTGACTATTTATGTTTTTAATGTGACTAAAAATCCCATTGGGATTTTTCTGTTGATTTGAAGTTGATCACAAATTGTGAGCGCAATCGATTACTTTTGGTGTGTTGGGAATGTGCCTAGCTCACTAGAACGACAAATGTCAGCCCAGATGGGGGTGCTGAGTTGAGCTAGGCTTGTTAACGATAAAGCCACTCCTGCCATATTGTTTCCGCTGCTGATGGTGACCATCGACTCCGCTTGGAGTGCATGGTCAAAGACAATCGGCATAGGGGTTTTCAGTAACAGGGGAGTCACGGTGCCCAGTTGATATCCTGTAATTGCATAAATTTGCGAACTGTCAACACAGGTCATGCGCCGATAATCCATTAATGCTCTGACTTTTTTCGGATCAACAGCGCGATCGCCTGGTGCACACGCCAGTACATAGCGATCACTCATATCACGCAGCAAAATGCATTTGACCATTTGCGCAGGACGAATCCCCCGCTGTTTGGCTGCGTCTTCGATGGTGGTGGCTGGTGTTTGATGAGGCAACAGACGATAGGGCACCTGTTGCTCATCAAGGTAGCGGGTCAATGCTGTGGACAAATCACTATTCGTCATCGAGGGAATACGGTAGGGGCTCTCGTTGCCACAATTGCTCACTTTGACCTGCTAGGCGAAATTGCGTCTCGGGCTCTAGGTCATTTGGTAGCACAAAAAGTCCGGTCGCTCGTCCATCATCAAAGTGATAACTCACCAAGGCTTCACCAGCCGCGCGCCAGTTATCACCCACACTGCGTTCCAAGCTGATCGTTGCCTCTGTGGCTGATGGTGCTATGGCGCCGGAGAGGCGATACAGAGCTCGCTTGTTGATGCCACGATATTTGGCTCGTGCAACGGTCTCTTGGCCTGTGTAGCAGCCCTTTTTAAAGCTGATGCCATTCACCGCCTGCAAATTTACCGCTTGAGGAATGTGCTCATTTTGGGCAAAAGCAGGGATGCGTGGAGCGACTTCTAGGATATCGTAAAGATCCCAAAGAGCGTGGTCACACAACAGTGCTGTCGCCAACATGGCAAGCACTTCATCTTGTTGGTTTGCATCTACGACCAATAACCAGCGCTGTGGTGAGATCTTTACCGCTGTCCCTTGGGCAAAGGTTACCACTGCCGCCTCTGCATTGTTGGTCAGTTTCGCGATGGCTTGTTCCGCTTGTACACCGCAAACGCCCAGCAAGATGGCATCGCTAACATTGATTTCAACCTTGGCAAAGACGGCGTATTTTTTGAGTTCACGCAACTCCACGTCAATGGCTGACTTATCTTGCAACATTGCGTAGCCATCGGCGTAATGAAACAGACGAAAGGCACTCCACAGCTTGCCTTTTGCATCGCAGTGGCCGCCCCAAGTCACTTGATCCGCTTCTAAGGAAACGACGTCGCAAGTCACCTGACCTTGAAGGTACGATTTTTTATCGTTACCTGTCATGGTTATCAGACCAAGATTATCTAATAAGCTGACGGCGAGCTCTGGTAACGCTTGTTGGCTGCCAAGCGCGCATCGTTGGATTGGTTGAGTCGATTGCATGTTATTCGCTATCCATAAAGTCGATTTGTTGAGGTATGTTAATCTGCAAGTGACCATTTGTCAGCAGAGGAAATGTAGGGGCTTCCCTTTGTTGAGATGCGATTGCTACTCAGTTTGTGACATATCTACTAGTGGCAAATCGGTAGCCTTGTTACACTCCGCGCTAAATTATAAATACTTTGGTGGGGAATAGCCGATGTACACTACAGAAGAAAAAGCACGTATCCGCTGGGCATGTCGCCGTGGCATGTTGGAGTTGGACGTGGTTGTTATGCCTTTCTTTGAAGAGTGTTTTGATAAGCTCAGCGAACAAGAACAACGTGATTTTGTCTCTTTATTGGAGTGCGATGATCCCGATTTGTTTACTTGGGTGATGGGGCATGGACGAAGTGAGAATCTTGGTCATGCGTCAATGGTAGATAAAATTGTCGCACACAACCTCAGTAAGGTTCGTTAACCTTAGCCTCAAGATCTCACGGAACGCCCAAATAGTGAACCGCATGCTTTGCGCTTGTTTGGTTTGGGCGTTGCTCTTTTCGCCCCTTCCTTTGGTGCTCTTTTTCCCTCTCACTTGTCTTTTGATGCGGTCCGGTTGGTCTACAGAACTTCTCAATCCGTCACTGACTGGAGTGGTGAGAGTGTATCGCTCTGGTTCGGTGAAACAACACCAAACAACACGTTACCTTACTTCGGTGAATCGACACTTTTTGTGGTGGTTTGTTTCTGTTCGACTGAATGATGGAGAGCGTTTGTTATTGTGGAAAGACAGTTGCGATGATGTCAGTTACCGGCAATTGCAATTAATTTTGACGCAATGGCAACAAAAAAGGGAGCCAAACGACTCCCTGTAATGCTTGGTGCGATTATGACTCCGGCGTCAAAATCGTCGGGCCACTGTTTTCAAGTTGCTCAGGGTAATCCAGAGTATAGTGTAAACCGCGGCTCTCTTTCCTTTGCATCGCACAACGTACCATCAGCTCCGCGACTTGCAGCAAGTTACGCAGTTCGAGCAAATTGTTAGAAACGCGGAAGTTACTGTAGTACTCATGCGTCTCTTGTTGCAACATTTGAATGCGACGCAGTGCGCGCTCAAGACGCTTATCAGTACGAACGATGCCCATGTAGTCCCACATGAACAAACGAAGTTCATGCCAGTTATGTTGAATGATTACTTCTTCATCACTGCAGGTCACTTGGCTCTCATCCCAACTCGGCAAGCTTGGTGGAAGCGTTACTTCTTTGTGCTTTTTCACGATGTCTTTTGCCGCAGACCAAGCATAAACCACGCACTCCAACAAGGAGTTGGACGCCATTCGGTTGGCACCGTGGAGGCCAGTATAGCTCACTTCACCAATGGCATAGAGATTGTCGAGATCCGTTTGTCCTTGAGTATTGACCATGACGCCACCACAGGTGTAGTGCGCAGCGGGCACGATAGGGATTGGCTCTTTGGTCATGTCGATACCTAAATCCATTAGGCGAGAGTGGATCATCGGGAAATGTTTGGTAATGAATTCAGCGGGTTTGTGGCTGATATCGAGGTACATGCAGTCAGCGCCAAGACGTTTCATTTCGAAATCAATTGCGCGAGCCACGACATCTCGGGGAGCCAGTTCTTCGCGCGCATCAAAATCTGGCATAAAGCGAGAACCATCCGGACGGCGTAGGTAGGCACCCTCACCACGCAGTGCTTCGGTGAGGAGGAAGTTACGAGCTTCTGGGTGGTATAAACAGGTTGGGTGGAATTGGTTAAACTCCATGTTTGCCACGCGACATCCGGCACGCCAAGCAATGGCAATGCCATCTCCAGAAGAGACGTCTGGGTTAGAGGTGTATTGATACACTTTCGATGAACCGCCTGTCGCGAGCACGACAAATTTGGCTCGGACCGTTTCTACGTGTTCTTCGTTTCGGTTCCAGACATACGCACCGATCACTTTTTTCTTGTCACCGCCGATTTTGTCTTCGGTGATCAAATCAAGAGCATTGTGGCGCTCTAAAACATGAATATTAGGGTGGTTGTGAGCGTTATCTTGCAGCGAGGTCTGCATCGCCATGCCCGTTGCGTCGGCTGCGTGCAAGATGCGTCGATGACTATGACCGCCTTCGCGGGTTAAGTGGTAGCGAGGTTGGTCATCGGAATCGTCTTCCTCACGGTCAAAGGGCACACCGCCATCAATGAGCCACTGCACACACTCTTTGGCGTTTTCAGCGATAAACTTTACCGTCGCTTCTTCACAGATACCGTCTCCGGCAATCAGAGTGTCTTGAACGTGTGATTCAATACTGTCTGACTCATCGAAAACAGCAGCGATGCCACCTTGGGCGTAGTAAGTCGCCCCTTCACTACGTGGTCCTTTACTAAGCACAATCACTTTGCAGTGATTAGCTACGCGCAAGGCCAACGACAAGCCAGCAGCTCCGCTGCCCACCACTAACACATCACATTCATGTTCACGGTTTGCGTTCATAAAATTTTCAAAATCCCGGTCTAAAGTGGCACTGGCCACCTTGTATAAATCCGCACATCATGTGCTTCCAGTACACGCAAAAACACCAGTTTGCACCGGTAAGAAAAGGCTATCTGAAATTAATGCCATTGCTTTTCTTACTCTGTCCCTCCAAAATCAGCGACAGAGAGTGTTTATTACATCACATTGCGCCTAAATTTTTGACAAAAAAATGCACTTAATTGGGAACTTTCTTGACGAGCGCAAGTCACAATAGTGCTCAAGTAAGCAGTGGTGTCAATACTACATTTTGCATAATTATTGCTCATATCTGAAATGTATGGAGCATAACGAATAGGAGTATCCGCTCGAATGAACGAGCAGTTGACCGATCAAGTATTGATTGAGCGAGTTCAGAGTGGCGATAAGCAAGCATTCAATCTTTTGGTGGTGAAGTACCAAAACAAAGTCTGCAATCTTATTTCCCGATACGTTAGTAATCCTGGTGATGTCCCTGATGTAGCGCAGGAGGCTTTTATTAAAGCTTACCGAGCTATTCCAAGTTTTCGTGGTGAAAGTGCCTTTTATACTTGGTTGTATCGCATCGCAGTGAATACGGCGAAAAACCACATTGTTGCCCAGAGCCGTAGGCCACCCGCCAGTGATGTGGATGCTGATGAAGCTGAATTATATGAGACAGGTAACGCTTTGAAAGAAATTTCGAACCCTGAGAACCTCACGTTGTCCAATGAGTTGAAGCAAGTGGTTTTTAGTGCGATCGATGCGTTACCAGAAGACTTAAAAACAGCAATGACTCTACGAGAGCTTGATGGCTTGAGCTATGAGGAAATTGCAGAAGTAATGGATTGCCCTGTAGGAACGGTACGTTCGCGTATCTTCCGTGCTCGTGAGGCGGTGGAAAAGAAAATTCAACCTCTTTTACAACGCTAGTACCAGTAACAACAATGGTGAATTAGAATGGCTGACAAAGAAAAGCTTTCGGCGCTCATGGATGGCGAAATTGTCGATAAGGCTTTGATCAAAGAGATCGCTCAAGACGATGACGTTTTGGCCTCTTGGCGCAATTACCACTTAATCGGTGATGTTATGCGTGGTGAAGCACCGCAACAGCCCGAGTGGAATATTGCTGAAAGTGTCGCATTAGCGTTGGAAAACGAACCCGCGCACAGTTTACATCAGCAAAAAGTCATTGAGCTTACTCAGATGCCTCCAGAGTCACAACCTTTGCCACAACAGGCAAGAAGGCAGTTACCAGCGTGGTTGTCTCAGTTTGGCCAAGTGGCCGTTGCGGCGTGTGTGTCCCTTGCGGTCATCCTTGGCGTGCAACAATACGGTGGCAGTGATCCCGCGGTGCCTCAAGCGGATCAATTACCTGTGTTGCAGACCATTCCGTTTGCCGGCAGTGCTGAGCCAGTGAGTTTGACACGTGAATCAGTCGAAAAGTCGATGAGCGAATCGTCAATTCAAGAGCAGCGTAAACGCGTTCATGCTATGTTACGTGATTATGAGCTCCAGCTAAGATTAAATAGTGACTCATCTCATATCGCAGGTGAGCAATCTACATCGGAAATTGAATGAAGAAATTCCTGTTCAGTGTCTGTGCTCTGTTCAGTGTGATGACTCCCCAAGCCTTTGCCAGCGATAAGCCGGCGGAGGCTTTATTGCATCAAATGAGCGAAGCCAGCCAAAATTTGAGCTACGAGTTAGCTTATATTCTTATCAAAAAAAACAGCATAGAGCCGTTACTGTATCGACATGCCAGTAAAGAAGCGCAGCAGTATGCGCATCTGATTTATCTTAGTGGGCCTGTACGCGAAGTGATTAAACGTGGCCATGAAGTCAGCTATATAGAACCTGGTGTGGAGCCGTTTACCATTCAAGCCGGAGAAATGGTTGCCCCGGTCATGCCTATGTTAGGCAGTGACATTGAACAACTGCATAAGTTTTATGATTACGTGCAAGTCGGCCGAGCACGTGAAGCTGGCTCTCCTACGCAAGTGATCCGTATTGTGCCGAAAGATGGGTTACGTTATTCCTACGTGGTTTGGATTGATGAGCAGAGCAAGCTGCCTTTACGCGCCGACCTAGTGGATCGTGACGGTGAGGTGATTGAGCAGTATCGTGCCATTACATACACCGTGAATCAGAAAATTGCCGACCTAATGAGTGGTCTTGAAGATGTGCAGTTACCTGCTGTTTTGACTTTACCGAAAGGGGAAGTGGAGAAGAGCAACTGGCGTGTGTCATGGACACCGGAAGGATTTGTTGCCAACGACCTAAGTCGTTATCGCTTGGCATTGACGGATCAAATGGTGGAAAGCCAACTTTTCACGGATGGTTTGTTTAGTTTCTCTGTTTATGTTGCAGAGAAAGACGATCATTCGCTGAAAGGCCAGCTAGTGCGTCAAGGCCGCCGCACGTTACATAGTGTAGTGGTGGGTAAACATGAAATTTCTGTGGTGGGTGATATTCCACCCGCCACCGCTCAGCGTATTGCTCAATCGGTCACCTTTACGGCTGAAGTTAACCAGAGTAAGGCAAAACCGCAATGATGACCGCACTGGCCACTGTTACCCAAGTCACTCAACATGAGAGTGGTTACCAAGTAGCGTTAAGTTGTGAGCAGCAAACCAGTTGCAGCAGCTGTTCATCGCAAAAAAGCTGTGGTACTGGGGTTGTCAGTAAAGCGTTTGGTAACAAAAACTTACATTGGCAACTTAAGACCTCTCGAATCTTAAAAGTGGGCCAGGTGGTTGAAATCGGCATTCCGGAGCAAAGCCTTCTACAATCGGCGATGTTGGTTTATCTATTGCCTATACTTGCTATGTTGGTCGGTGCCTTGTGTGCTCACTTTGTTCTTGCTCCTTGGCTTGGTATGGGCGAAGGGCTGGTGGTTTTAACTTCAATGCTCTTTGTGGCTGTTGGGGTTATGTTGGCCAAAAAACTGGCTGTGCCACTTGAACAAAAAAGTGCGTCACAAGTGTCTTTGATTCGAGTCTTTGGTGAGCCTATCGCCTAAATTATGATGCGCCCACAGTTGAAATTGGGTAGAATCTGCCAACTTAACAGAAATGCCGCCAATGAGCGGCGTTTCTATGTCCCAGAATTACAGAGTTTAGTCACCCCAAATCTATGAAGCACATTCGTAATTTTTCGATTATCGCCCACATTGACCACGGCAAATCGACCCTATCAGACCGTTTAATCCAAGTGTGTGGTGGATTAAGCGACCGTGAAATGGCAGAACAAGTCCTAGACTCAATGGAGCTAGAGCGTGAGCGTGGAATTACCATTAAAGCGCAGAGTGTGACTCTCGACTATACAGCCAAAGATGGTGAAACCTACCAACTTAACTTTATCGATACTCCGGGACACGTAGACTTTTCTTACGAAGTATCTCGCTCGCTGGCCGCGTGTGAAGGTGCTTTGTTGGTAGTGGATGCCGGTCAGGGTGTTGAAGCTCAAACGCTTGCGAACTGTTACACCGCGATTGAAATGGATTTGGAAGTCGTTCCAATCCTAAACAAAATTGACTTACCAGCAGCAGAGCCAGAGCGTGTTGCGGAAGAGATTGAAGACATCGTAGGTATCGATGCGATTGATGCGGTTCGCTGTTCAGCCAAAACAGGTCTTGGCGTTGATGATGTGCTAGAGAAGATCGTTTCCGCGATCCCGGCGCCAGAAGGCGATCCGGATGCACCATTGCAAGCGCTGATCATTGACTCGTGGTTTGACAACTACCTTGGCGTTGTCTCTCTTGTGCGTATTAAACACGGCAAGCTGAAGAAAAACGACAAGATCAAAGTGATGAGTACGGGGCAAGTTTGGGGTGTAGACCGTTTAGGTATCTTCACACCAAAACAGATCGATACGACGGAACTCAACACCGGCGAAGTAGGCTGGGTGGTTTGTGGTATTAAAGACATTCTAGGTGCACCCGTTGGTGATACGTTAACTCTGGCGAAAAATGGCGCAGAGAAAGCGTTACCAGGTTTTAAGAAAGTGAAACCTCAGGTATATGCTGGTCTATTCCCTGTTTCTTCGGATGACTATGAAGCATTCCGTGATGCGCTAGGTAAATTGAGCCTTAATGACGCCTCGTTATTCTACGAGCCAGAAACTTCTGCGGCGCTCGGTTTTGGTTTCCGCTGTGGCTTCCTTGGAATGCTGCACATGGAGATCATTCAAGAACGTTTAGAGCGTGAGTACGACCTTGATCTCATCACCACGGCGCCAACGGTAGTTTACGAAGTCCTGACCACTGGCAAACAAGTTATCTATGTTGATAGCCCGGCGAAGTTACCAGCCGTGAATGACGTTGCAGAGATTCGCGAACCTATCGCACGTTGTAATATTCTTGTACCAGCGGATTACCTAGGTAACGTGATTACCTTATGTATTGAAAAGCGCGGCACTCAGGTTGACATGGTTTACCACGGTAACCAAGTTGCACTGACGTACGATATTCCTATGGCGGAAGTGGTTCTTGATTTCTTTGACCGTTTGAAATCTACCTCGCGTGGTTATGCGTCGCTTGATTACGGTTTCCAACGTTTTGAAGAATCGAACATGGTGCGTGTGGACGTGTTGCTAAACGGCGACAAAGTGGATGCTTTGGCGATCATTACTCATAAAGATCAGTCACAAACACGTGGCCGTCAGTTGGTAGAGAAGATGAAAGAATTTATTCCTCGCCAAATGTTCGACATCGCTATTCAAGCCGCAATCGGTAACCACATCATTGCTCGCTCTACGGTAAAACAGCTACGTAAAAACGTATTAGCGAAGTGTTACGGTGGTGATGTGAGCCGTAAGAAGAAACTACTGAAGAAGCAGAAAGAAGGTAAGAAACGCATGAAGCAGATCGGTAACGTTGAGCTACCGCAAGAAGCTTTCCTAGCGATTCTCCATGTAGGTAAAGACTAATAGTTTGAACTTACATCTTGCTTACCAGTCATAAGACGGTAGATATCCATTAAGTGAAAGGGTTACGGCTCTTTCACTTTCGTATTTTTTAGATAAGGGAAGTCCATGGCGAATACATTCTCACTGATTTTGGTCATCGTCACGCTGATCACAGGTGTGGTTTGGTTGCTCGAAAAACTGGTTTGGGCCAAGAAACGCCAACAAAAAGTGGCGGAGATTGAAAGCCAAACGGTTAATGGGTTAGATGCACAAACTCTCGCAAAGGCGAAAATGCAGCCTTGGTGGGTGGAAAACAGTGTCTCTATCTTCCCGGTTATCGCCTTTGTTTTGGTGTTACGCTCTTTTATCTATGAACCGTTTCAGATCCCTTCAGGCTCAATGATGCCAACTCTGCTCGTGGGCGATTTTATTCTGGTGGAGAAATACGCTTATGGCCTGAAAGATCCGGTTTGGCGTACTCAATTGGTGGAAACAGGTAAGCCTGAGCGTGGCGATATCGTGGTATTTAAATACCCACCGTCACCGAGTATTGACTACATCAAACGAGTGGTCGGATTGCCGGGCGATACGGTGCGCTACAATCGCCAAAAAGAGATTTGCATTCAACCTAAAGGGCAAAGTGCATGTGAAGTCGTCAAACGCAACAATGTTGTGGAGAGCGAATTTAGCCAAGACGGCATTCCTCTTATTCAAACGGACGAACAGCTTGGCGATGTAAAACATCAAATTTTGGTTAATCCACTGCGTCAAGACCGAGTCGAAGCCTATGCGCCTCGCGCTGGTGTTAACGAGTGGGTTGTACCACAAGGTCAGTACTTTGTGATGGGGGATAACCGTGACAACAGTGCTGATAGCCGTTACTGGGGCTTTGTACCAGAAGCTAACCTAGTCGGTAAGGCGGTAGGTATCTGGATCAGCTTCGAGTTTGACCGAAGCGTAGACAGTGTGCTGCCGTCTTGGATTCCGACTGGGGTGCGTTTTAACCGCATCGGCGGTATTCACTAACTTTGATGATTATCGGAAAAGTATGAATTCTCCAATTGAGAAACTAACCAGACAGCTCGGCTATCAGTTTAAAGATGACGAGCTGCTCAGTTTGGCGCTGACTCATCGCAGCGCCAACAGTAAACACAATGAACGTCTTGAATTTCTGGGCGATTCAATTTTAAGTTTTGTCATTGCTGATGAACTTTATCATCGTTTCCCGAAGGTGAATGAGGGAGACATGAGCCGCATGCGAGCGACGTTAGTGCGCGGAAACACATTGGCAGAGCTAGGCCGCGAATTTGGCTTGGGAGATTACTTAAAATTAGGTCCAGGCGAGCTGAAAAGTGGCGGTTTCCGCCGTGATTCTATTTTGGCTGACGCCGTAGAAGCCATTATTGGTGCTGTCTATCTTGATAGTGATCTAGAAGTGGTGCGTGGCATCGTTTTGAGTTGGTATGCTTCTCGTTTGGATGCCATCAAACCTGGTGTTTCGCAGAAAGATCCTAAGACGCGTTTGCAGGAATTCTTGCAAGGCAGAAGAAAACCGTTGCCAGTGTATACTGTGACTAATATTAAAGGTGAAGCACACAATCAGGAGTTCACGGTTGAGTGTGATATCGCGGGTATGGATAGACCCGTTGTCGGTAGAGGTACCAGCCGCCGCAAGGCAGAACAAGCGGCTGCGGAATTGGCTCTGGAGCAGTTAACCAATGGCTGATAATGAATTTGATATCGATGCGTTTTTCTCGACAGAGAAGAAAAGCACGTCTTCTGAAAACCAGCACTGCGGTTTTATCGCCATTGTTGGTCGTCCTAATGTGGGTAAATCGACCCTACTGAACAAGATTCTTGGTCAGAAAATTTCGATTACCTCCCGTAAGCCGCAAACTACACGTCACCGTATCATGGGTGTCGATACCGATGGCGACTATCAAGCGATTTATGTTGATACTCCGGGATTGCACATCGAAGAGAAACGCGCCATTAACCGTTTGATGAATCGTGCCGCTAACTCGTCGTTAAGTGATGTGAACTTGGTGTTTTTCTTGGTTGATGGTACCCATTGGACTAACGACGATGAAATGGTACTGACCAAGTTGCAGAAAGCGAACTTCCCAGTCGTGTTGTGTGTTAACAAAGTCGACAACGTCCAAGATCGCAATGACGTGATGCAGCACATGATGGAAATGTCGAAGAGAATGAACTTCGTCGATGTGGTGCCCATTTCTGCCAAACAGGGTAAAAACATCGATGTGTTGCGCAAGCACGTTCGTGACCACTTGCCAAAAGCAGTGCACCATTTCCCTGAAGAGTATGTGACGGATCGTTCACAGCGTTTTATGGCGTCTGAAATCGTGCGTGAAAAACTGATGCGTTTCACCGGTGATGAATTGCCATACTCAGTGACCGTAGAGATCGAACGTTTCGATTACAACCCAGAAACCGATGGCTTCCACATTAACGCCTTAATTCTTGTCGAGCGTAGTGGTCAGAAGAAAATGGTGATTGGTAAAGGTGGTGAGAAAATCAAAACCATTGGTCGTGAAGCGCGCCTCGATATGGAAGAACTGTTTGGTCGCAAGGTTTACCTAGAAACTTGGGTGAAAGTGAAATCAGGTTGGGCAGACGACGAACGTGCGTTGCGCTCACTCGGTTACATTGACGACCTCTAACTCGGTTAGCGAGAGTTATCGCTCCGATCGTATCTTGTTAAGGAGCCCAAGTGGCTCCTTATTTTTTGTGGAATAGAAGCACAGCATGAACGCGCCTGACGGTTTACAGCGATGTTTTGTTCTCCATCGTCGCCCTTATAGCGAATCCAGTCTGATCTTGGACGTATTCAGCGAAGAGTTCGGCCGCATCACCTTGATGTCGAAAGGGGCACGCAGTAAGCGTTCCAATTTAAAAGGTGCGTTGCAGCCGTTTACACCACTGTTATTAAAGTGGTCTGGTAAAGGCTCGATGAAAACGTTACGTCAAGCGGAGCCGATCAGCTTAGGTCTTCCTCTAACGGGTATCTACCTCTATTCCGCGATGTATGTGAATGAGTTGGTCGGCCGCGTTTTGATGCAAGAAGTACCTATGCCAGGGTTGTTCCATGACTACCTTTTCGCGCTGACTGAGTTAGCTCAAGCGGATAATCCTGAACCCGCTCTGCGCCGTTTTGAGCTCGCTCTATTGGCTGCGATGGGCTACGGCGTGGATTTTTTGCATTGTGCTGGTACTGGCGAGTCGATTGATCCGCAAATGACTTATCGCTATCGAGATCAAAAAGGCTTCATCGCGTCAGTACGACGCGATAATCTCACTTTTTATGGCAATGAACTGATTGCCATCAGTGAACGTCGCTTCCTCACGAAAGAGCAGCTGCAAGCTGCAAAACGCTTTACACGTATAGCCCTAAAGCCGTATCTTGGCGGCAAACCTTTAAAAAGTCGGGAATTGTTTGTGCAAATGAGGATTCCCCGAACACGGAGTATGGAAAAATGAGTTCAATTTACCTGGGTGTGAACATCGACCACGTTGCAACATTACGTAATGCCCGCGGTACGAAATACCCTGATCCTGTCCACGCTGCTGAAGTGGCAGAGCGAGCAGGTGCGGACGGCATCACCATTCATTTGCGTGAAGATCGCCGCCACATCACTGACCGTGATGTTCGAATTCTGCGTGAGACCTTACAAACCCGCATGAACCTGGAAATGGCAGTGACAGATGAAATGATCGACATTGCACTGAAAACTCAGCCAGAATATGTGTGTTTAGTGCCAGAAAAGCGTGAAGAACTCACTACAGAAGGGGGGTTAGACGTTGCTGGGCATTTAGAGAAAATCAAAGCTGCAACGAAGAAACTGAGTGCCGCAGGCATCAAAGTTTCATTGTTTATTGATGCTGATCGTGAGCAAATTGACGCAGCAAAAGCGTGCGGTGCTCCCTTCATTGAGCTGCACACTGGCCACTACGCTGACGCAGAAACGGAAGAAGATCAGCTCGATGAGTTGAAAAAAATTGCTGCGGGTGCGAGCTACGCAGCCGATCTTGGCATTACGGTGAACGCAGGCCACGGTTTGACTTACCACAACGTGGCACCCATCGCAGCATTGCCTGAAATTTACGAGCTGAATATTGGCCATGCGATCATTGGCCGTGCGGTGTTTGATGGCCTGCATAAAGCGGTGGCGGACATGAAAGCCATTATGGTGGCGGCTCGTCAGTAGTATGGCCATTGTTGGACTGGGTACCGATATTGCGGAAATCGAGCGAGTGGAAAAAGCCCTCGCTCGTACTGGTGAGGCATTTGCGCAACGCATCCTCACCGAGCATGAGATGATGACCTTTCGTGCCTCAAAGCAGCAGGCGCGTTTCCTAGCAAAGCGTTTTGCGGCCAAAGAAGCGGCTTCAAAAGCGCTAGGCACGGGCATTGCACATGGTGTCTCATTTCAAGACTTTGCGATCTGTAATGATGAGAATGGCAAGCCGGTGCTCACTTTGCGCGGTAAATCGGCTGAACTGGCGCAAGCCTACGGCGTTTTGCATACTCATCTTTCTATCTCTGACGAACGTCATTATGCCATTGCAACCGTAATATTAGAAAAGTGATCCCTCAGCCTTCGCGTGTCGTTGTTGCACACGTGAAGGTATTTTATTAAATCCCTCCCAATTACGTATCTTTTTCACAAATTTACAAAATACCCACGTTTAAGGTGATCTTCGTTCCATTTGAGATTGTCGCTTGCTGATTAAATTGCATATACTCTAAATGTGTATTTGTTGTAATTATAAAAATTATAAATGCAAAGTTGGTCAGTTTTTCCTTGCCGTTGCTCTATTTTGACTTTAATGAGGAAGTCGAAATGCGTGTTAGCAATGGATTTGCTTAGAAAGGCGGTGCCATGTTGAGTGATGCTTATTCCACAATTCGACTTTATTCGACTTCCCTAGTGGTTGCTTTGCTCTGTCACTCTTTCCCTGTATCTGCACAAGAGTGGTCAGTATCTGGTTTTGGCTCTTTGGGCTACAGCTACGAAAATGAACCTGATATTGGCTATCTGCGAAATATTTCCCAACCTCCAGATGTGGAACGAAATGGCTCATTTCTTCCGGATTCTAACCTCGGTTTACAACTTGATTTTACCTGGGATTATCGATGGTCTGCGACTGCACAATGGGTTCTAGAAGACCGAGTTGAGCAGGATTTCAACAACGTCACCGAACTGGCTTTTTTACGGTATCTTCCTGATGCTAACTGGGATCTGCGTTTAGGGCGGGTTGGGCTGAATGCATACACTGCGGCTGACAGCCGTCGAATCGATTACGCTCACCTGTGGGTACGCCCTCCTCAAGAGTTGTACGGCAGTATTTTCTATGACTCCATCGATGGTATTGATGTCACTTACCGCTCATCGTTCAACAAACTCAATTGGTCTGCCAGCGTTCAATATGGCCGCATCTCTCAAGTTCTAGAGGATGAACGAACCAATGAGCTATCTAAAGCCAGTTCTGATCATACGCTCGCCGTTGCTTTAACGTTCGACTACCACGAATGGAGTGCGCGTTTTTCTTATGTTGATGTCGCCGATTTGGTCGTGACTCTTGGTGAAAATGGCCTTTCCGCACAGCAGGGTATTTTGCAGTTGGCGAACTCGGGGTTGGGGGCGGTAAGCTCAGAAGCGGCAGAGATCTATGATCAATCTGACATAAATGGCGAATCGGTGAAATATTGGCAATTGGGTCTCGGTTACTTTGATGGTGAATGGCTCATGCAAACTGAGCTGTTTTACGTGGCTGGTATGAAGCAAGCCATTCCACAAGGTAAGGGGGGGTATTTAATGTTGGGTCACAACATAAATCGTGTGACCCCTTATCTGATCGCGGCTTTTTTTCAACCGTCGTCCGAGATCTTTGGTGCGAAAAGTGATTGGGGAATGGTGGATCCTCAGCTGGGACAAATTCAGCAGTTGATCGTTGGTGGTATCAATGCAACCCATATCGACCAAAATTCCTATTCACTGGGACTGCGATGGGACATTCATCCTCAAGTCGCGCTGAAGGGGCAAGTCGACTTTATCCAGATCAGTGAGGTGGGCTACGGATTGTGGGCCGCAGACAACCGATCTTCGATGAAGGAACGCGATGTACAACTTTACACACTTAGTGTGAACTTTATTTTCTAGGGGGCAGAGATGAAATATCTAATACTGCTCCTTATGTTGTGGGGAAGTGGATTGGCGCAAGCGGAAATCTTTGTTGTCGTCAGCCATGACAGTTCGATTCATCAAATGAAACAAAGTGACGTAGCCGACATCTACTTGGGTCGTAAGCGGACCTTTGGCCAAGTAGAGATCACACAAGTGCTTGATCGAGAAGATGACGTACGCGAACGATTTTTTATTAGGATTGCCAATATGCGTGCCAGTCAGATTAACGCCTACTGGGCTAAGCTTAAGTTTTCAGGTCGTATGCGTGCTCCTCACTTGGTCGAAACGGATGAAGAGTTGGTGAGTCATTTACTCAATAACCCCAATGCGATTGGTTACATGCAGACTCCTCCCCCAGACGGACTCAAGGTGGTGGTGACGATTAATGAATAATTTGCCTCGTCAATCCTTAGCGAATCGTCTGCTTAGATTTGTCTCGATTTGCGCGATCATTTATTTGGTGCTGCTATTGGCACTAATGATTCCGTTTGGTTTTAAAAATGCGACGCAGGCTCACATGGAGTTGGAACAAAAACTGGTGCTTTCCTTATCAAACTCTGCCGCCATTGCCCTTTACGTCAATAACCATGAAATCGCGGAAGAGGTGATTGACGCCCTGTTGTTGCATGATGAAATCAATGCGGTGCGGTTAGAAAGTTTAGAAGGGGTCACTTTCGATAAAATTAAACCGGGTCAATTTGAAAAAGACATGTGGGAGCATTCCAACCAGTACCCTTTGCTGTCTCCTGTCGATGCTAAGCCATTGGGGATGCTCTATGTTCACGACAACCATTTGGTCATTCAACGTCAAACATTAGACGAAGTGCTTTATCAGATCCTCTTTGTCTTATTGCAGTTTTTAATGACTTTTATTGTGATCGCTTTGGTGGTGAAGCGTATCATCGGCAAGCCATTACAAGCGCTTTCTATTGCGGTTGCGCGCGCTACGCCAGGGCAAGTGAAAACGGTGGAGATTGATGAGCAGAACCGTAGTAACGAGATTGGCCTCGTGGCCAACAGCATCAATACCTTTATTGAAGCCTCTCACCAAGCCTTGATCCGAGAAAAAGAGCTGCGTTCACAAATCGAGCGTTGGGAGATCTACTACCGTGGTATGGCTGAGCAAGATACCTTAACGGGATTAAAGAATCGCTTGGGGTGTGAAAAACACTTTTCGTACATGAAGCACAGTGGCACCTATCTTTCTTTATTTTTGATCGATTTAGATGGGTTTAAATTGGTCAATGATAACCATGGTCATGCTGTGGGGGATGCAGTGCTGTCTACGATTGCCAGCCGCTATCTAAATTTGACCCAAGAGCATTTTGCGCAAAGTGTGGTTGGCAGAATTGGGGGGGATGAGTTCGTCATCTATCTTTCACACCGCGATGGACCGGAAAAAATGGAGGCATTTTTAATGGCTTTTGCTCAGCAGCTGATTGAGGTGAGTAATACACCAATTGAAGTGAAACAAGTGCAAGTCCACGTAGGATGTAGTATTGGCATTGCGAGCTCTACCGCTACACAGGCGGATATGGAAAAACTGCTATTGCAAGCCGATAGCGCCATGTATGTGGCAAAACAAGATGGAAAGAATGCGGCGCGTTTTTTTCGCCAACCGATGAGCCAATCGATGGGGCATTGATCTTAGTGCTGGGTATGAACAAAGAAAACCGCCGGATGAACAGGCGGTTTTTTATTTATTTGAGATAAAGCTGCGCAGTAGTGGAAACCTTGAGCATCTCATCTTGCAGTTCAAAAAGCTCCGGTTCTACATCCATCAAATCGGCATCGCTGCGTAGGGATTGCTCAATGGTGGCGCACAGTGCCTTTAAGCGTGGCACCCCGCAGTAAGAGCTGCTGCCATGCAGTTTGTGAATCACATCAATCAGCTCTTGTCGTGGATACGCTTCTTGTTCGAGTGCCTGCTCAACCACGGCTTCGACATCTGGCATAAACTCAACCAGCATTTTAAGCATGTCTTTAGCGAGATCTTCTTTATTGGCGGATTGCTTTAGTGCCGCCTGCCAATCAATGATTATATCGCTGCTACGTGCTATGTTCTGCTGAGCTTGCTCCTCCTCAGTGGCTACATAACTTGGTGAGATTTTTTCCACTTTACTGTCACAGGTGTTGGGGTTCCAATGAATTAACACCTGCTGAAGAATGTGTTCCTCAATAGGTTTGGTGAGATAGTCGTCCATACCCGCTTTTAGCAAGCGGTCTCGTTCACCGCTCATGGCGTGTGCCGTGACCGCGATCACAGGCGTGTTGGCATTGAGTTCGGTTTTTTTGATCAATTTACAAGCCGTTACGCCATCCATCTTCGGCATTTGAATATCCATAAAGATCAGATCGAATTGGCGGCTGGTGGCGATATCGACGGCGTCTTGACCTGAACTGCAAGAGGTGACCGAAACCACTCTTTCGGCAAGGAGCGCGGTGATCAGTTTGAGGTTGGCCGGGTTGTCATCCACAGCCAGTACCGACAGGGAAGAGCGCTCTGCTTGCGCGTTTTCAGGCGCCAGAAGTAAAGGTTGTAAGGTTTGTTTTGCCGCAAGACTTTGCAACAGTTTTCTTCGACCCAGTGGTTTGGTCAAACATTGAATACCAAAGCGTTCAGTAAGCTGATCAGCTAGGGCGAGCTCGGTACTCGGAATCGCCAAAATAGTATTTGCGGAGATATGCAGTGCACGGTTGAGCCAGTTCTCAATGGTTTCCATCTCATGGCTCTGATTCACCGCTAAGCTCAGCAGCACAAAGTCGTAGCCTTTGGCGTTATCGGGCAGTTGCGAGCGGTAAGTGACATTGATGCCTTCTTGCGTCAGTACTTGCTGAGTCACGGCGGCGGCTTGCATGTTTGGTTCCACCAAAAGGAGCTCTTTTCCGTGCAGCAGTTCCGCATCCCTGGATTCTGTCATTGGCATTTGCGTGGAGTGCAGACGCAAGGTGAACCAGAAGGTCGAACCTTGATGTAAACGGCTGGTGAGGCTGATCTCACCGCCCATTTGGCTGACTAGCTTCTGGGTGATAACCAACCCAAGGCCTGTGCCACCATAACGGCGAGAAATACTGGCATCCGCTTGACTAAAGGCTTGGAAAAGCTGTGCTTGTTGACGTTCAGAAATGCCGATACCCGTGTCTTTAACCATGAACTGTAGATCAAGGCTATCACCCGATTGAGCGCGCATCTCCACACTGACATCGATGTTGCCACGCTCGGTAAACTTGATTGAGTTACCCACTAGGTTGGTCAGTACCTGCTGAATACGTAATGGATCGCCCACCACGCCTTCTGGGATACGCGGATCAATCTTCAACGTGATCTCTAACCCTTTTTCGTGCGCGCTGGTGGCTTGAAGGCTGATAACCTCTTCTAGGCTTTCACGGAAATCGAATGGAATGTTTTCCAGTGCCAGCTTACCTGCTTCAAGTTTCGAGAAGTCCAAAATATCGTTGATGATATTGAGTAGGTTGTTGGCTGATTTTTCAATGGTCTGCAGATAGTCGGTTTGGCTGTTGGTAAGCTGCGTTTTGAGCATCTGACGAGTAAAGCCGATCACGCCATTGAGTGGTGTACGCAGCTCATGCGACATATTGGCGAGGAACTCGGATTTGACTCGTGCCGCTTCTTGAGCGCGTTTTTTGGCGATATCCAGTTCAACGTTTTGAATCTCGAGCTGCTCAAGTGTTTCTCGTAAGTCGGAGGTGGCTTGGTCAATGCTGTGCTGCATCTCAACGTGGTATTCCGACAATGAAATCGCCATCGCGTTGATACCGTTTTTCAACGAATCCAATTCCCCGTGCATCTTGCCTTCAATTCGCACATCCAATTGACCACGGCGAATGCGATCGACCACGTTTTTCATATGGGTGATTGGCTGAGTGACGTCCTGCATCAAACGTGAAGCAAATACACTGGCTAAGCCTAAACCGAGGATCAAGACTAAAAATGCCGAGAACACTTCTTGATATTGCTGAAGGCGAAGTGTGGAGAGATCCATTTCGACAGCGATATAACCGATAGCACGAGTCGCTTGACCAGGTTCGGCCAAATCACTCAAATAGTGCCCTTCAGACAACACGGGCACTCTCAAAATCATGGTATCACTGAGAATTTCGGCATTACCTAGCAATGGGATCGGCTTATCTTTTGGGTAGGTGAGTGATTCAAAGTTTGGGTGGAAGTTCGAGGTTACAAACAGTTCATGTTTGCCATCAAAGACCGCAATACTTCTGACCAGCCCTGAATTTTTGCGATGGGCGTAACTGACGAGGCGGCGCACGGCTTCGCGGCTTTCAGAAAGAAGATGAGGCTCGCTGGCGATGGCGATCGGTTCAATAATGCTGTTGCCCGTGGTGATCACCTGACGTTCCAAATCTTGATAGCGATTGAAAGAGAAAAAACTACTGAGCAACAACCCGATGATCAAGGTTGGCGCTAGGGTGAGCGTAATTACACGTGCTCGTAAGCCATATCTGGTCATGTTATCTAATTACATCAAGGTCTGGATATGGGAAAATAGGTGCCACTATATGTCAGTGACCCAGCCGGATAGTCGCTAAGCATAATCACAACCGCTCACAGGCACAACGGCTGCGCAGCAGAATAGTGAAGCGGTAAAACAAATTTGAGTAAATCATTCAGGTAATTGAGCATGGCACGTTTTTTCCAACCGAAAAAGAAACTTCAACCCGAAAGCAAACATCAGCAGGTGTTGGTGGAAAAACTCGACCATCAAGGGGCGGGGATCGCCTATCTCAACAAAAAGCCGCTTTTTATTGATGGCACTTTACCGGGGGAAGAGGTGGTGACGCAGCTGACGGAGAGTAAAAGTAAGTTTGCGCGCGGTAAACTGATCAAATTACTCAAACCGGCGGCCGAACGTGTTGAACCATTCTGCCCTCATTTTAATCAGTGTGGTGGTTGCGACATGCAGCACATGGATTACCAAGCCCAACTGGCTTATAAGCAGAGCACTCTGCTGCAACTGATGAAGAAATTTTCCGGCAGTGAGATCCTTTTATCACCACCAGTAACGGGGCTTGAGAAGGCGTATCGTCGTCGTGCGCGCGTCAGCCTGATGTGGGACAAAAAATCGCGCCAGTTGCAGTTTGGATTCCGCCGTAAACAGAGCAAGCAAATCGAAAACGTTACTCAGTGCCCGGTATTAGTCGCTGAACTTGAGTGTTTGTTGCCAGAACTGAAAGCGATCTTGAGCCATTTCCAACATCCTGAACACTTAGGCCATGTTGAACTGGTTGCGGCAGATAACGGTGCGGTCATCACGCTTCGACATACAGGCCCATTGTTGGATGAAGACGTGGCTAAGCTACGTCAATGTGCAGAACAACATCAAGCCACGCTTTACCTTATGCCTGCAAGCGATCAGCTCGAACGTATTTCTGGCGAAGCGCCATACTACCAAGAAATTGGCTTTAAAGTGCCATTTGAGCCAAACAACTTTATTCAGGTGAACCAAAAGGTAAACCAACAGATGGTGGTTCAAGCGCTTGAGTGGTTAGACCCGCAAAGCAGCGACCGTGTGTTAGATCTCTTCTGTGGTCTAGGCAATTTTAGCTTGCCGATCGCCAGTAAAGCTAAGTTGGTGACTGGGGTGGAAGGGGTGGATGACATGGTGCAAAAAGCAGCAATCAACGCCTCTTTGAACCAAATCAATAACGCGCAATTTTTCCACGCTAATCTGGAGCAGGATTTTGTCGGGCAGCCTTGGGCGAGCGAGAAGTTTGATAAGATTTTACTCGATCCAGCAAGGGCTGGCGCAAGCGGTATCATCGAGCAGGTTTCCGCACTCGGTGCGAAAAGAGTGGTTTATGTTTCGTGTAATCCTGCTACCCTTGCAAGGGATAGCCAAAGCCTGTTGGAGCAAGGTTATCGCTTAACCAAATTAGGTATGTTGGACATGTTCCCTTATACCAGTCACCTCGAATCGATGGCGCTGTTTGAAAAGTAAACTACATGGTGAGAAAGCCATCGTTTGATTGGGACAAAACGAACTAACTGGGATGCTGTTAGTCGAAACTGAAAAAGCAATATTAGGATAATAAGATGGTTGCGGTAAGAAGCGCACATTTGAATCAAAACGAACAGTTTGAGCTGGAAAGCTGGGTGGCAAGCCTGAAACAAGACGCGGGCGTCTCCAAGCGCCTTATTGAAGTCTATCGCCACTGTCAGACCATTCTGCAAGGTCATGAACACGCCGAACTTCTGTTGTGGCGGGGACGAGAAATGATTGAAATTCTCGTCACCTTATCCATGGATAAGGCCACCTTGGTTGCCGCGCAACTGTTCCCATTAGTCTCAAGTGGTGCTTTTGCACGCGAGCCATTAGAAGAGCACTACAGTAAAGAGATCATCAAGCTGATTGATGGTGTGGATGAAATGGCGGCGATTGGCCAGCTAAACATCACTCTTGAAGGCAGTGCGGCTTCTGCGCAAGTCGACAATGTGCGTCGCATGTTGCTGGCGATGGTGGATGACTTCCGTTGCGTGGTCATCAAATTGGCTGAGCGTATCTGCAATCTGATTGAAGTGAAAAAAGCGCCAGATGAAGTGCGCCGCGCCGCAGCCAAAGAGTGTGCCAATATCTATGCCCCACTGGCCAACCGTTTAGGCATTGGTCAGTTAAAGTGGGAAATCGAAGATTATGCTTTTCGCTATCAACAGCCAGATACCTACAAGCAAATTGCCAAGCAGTTATCTGAGCGTCGTATTGTGCGCGAACAATACATCAAAGACTTTGTCGATGACCTTTCTGAAGAAATGAAAGAGTGCGGCATTAACGCCGAAGTCAGTGGTCGCCCTAAACACATCTACAGTATTTGGCGCAAAATGCAGAAGAAGAGCTTAGAGTTTGATGAGCTGTTTGACGTGCGTGCGGTGCGGATTATTGCCGATAAACTGCAAGATTGTTACGCCGCATTGGGTGTGGTGCACACCAAATATAAGCATCTGCCAAGTGAGTTCGACGACTATGTCGCCAACCCAAAACCGAATGGTTACCAGTCGATTCATACCGTGGTACTCGGCCCAGAAGGCAAAACCATCGAGATTCAAATCCGCACCAAGCAGATGCATGAAGATTCGGAACTCGGGGTTGCCGCGCACTGGAAATACAAAGAAGGCAGCAGCAGCGGTCGCAGTGGTTACGATGAGAAAATCACCTGGCTACGCAAACTGCTGGATTGGCAAGAAGAGATGTCAGACTCGGGCGAAATGCTCGACGAGCTGCGCAGCCAAGTGTTTGATGACCGCGTTTACGCCTTTACCCCGCGTGGTGATGTTGTTGACTTGCCAATGGGCGCGACACCACTTGATTTTGCCTACCATATTCACTCAGAGGTGGGCCATCGTTGTATCGGTGCCAAGGTGGCTGGGCGCATCGTCCCATTCACCCATAAACTCAACATGGGCGATCAAGTGGAAATTATCACCCAGAAAGAGCCGAACCCGTCCCGCGATTGGTTAAACCCGTCATTGGGGTTTGTGACCTCAGGTCGTGCTCGGGCGAAAATCAACGCTTGGTTCCGCAAACAGAGCCGTGAGAAAAACCTCGAAGCTGGCCGTGAGATCCTTGAAAACGAACTGGCGAAAATTGGTGCAACGCTAAAAGATGCAGAGCAGTACGCCGTAAAACGTTTTAACGTGAAGTCAGCCGATGAGTTGTACGTGGGTGTGGGCAGTGGCGATTTGCGCATTAACCAAATCTTGAATCATATTAATGCCTTAGTGAACAAGCTAACGGCTGAAGAAGAAGATCGTCAAGCACTCGAAAAACTGCAAGAAGCGGGCAATAAAGCGGCAGGTAGTCCAACTCGTCCACGCAAAGATGCCGTGGTTGTGCAAGGGGTCGATAACCTGATGTCTCACTTAGCCCGTTGCTGTCAACCAATACCGGGTGATGAGATCTGTGGTTACATCACGCAAGGTCGTGGCATCTCAGTACACAGAGCCGATTGTGAACAGCTTGAAGAGCTACGTCACCATGCACCAGAACGTATCATAGATACCGTCTGGGGGCGTGATGTTGTCGGCTCCTACATGTTGACCGTTCGTGTCGAGGCGATGGAGCGAAGTGGTTTGCTAAAAGACATCACCACCATGTTGGCGAATGAGAAAATCAAAATCATCAGCATGAAGAGTCGGCTTGATTACCGCACCCATCTCAATGTGATGGATTTCGAACTCGAAGTGACCAACATTGAAGTGCTGACTCGCATCATGAAACGTGTTGAGCAGATCAAGGATGTGATGTTGGTGAAACGCCTCGGCTAATTTTTACGTCGTATTTGGCTTTCTAACTACGTTGGTTTCACTTGTTTCGCTCCATCACATAGGCGAGCTATGCTAAGGAGACTTACAAGATTACCGCCTTGTTAGAAGAGCCAACTACTTAGTAAAAATAAAAGTACTCTTTCCCTAACGTACGGGAAGAATTAAAAATAAAGGTGAGTGGTTATGCTGCTCACCTTTTTGTTTAAAAGAGCTCCTAGTGAGAAAACTTGTGTTTAAGGGACAAGAAATGAGTCATCCAATTGAACAATTAGAACAAATTATGGCGAAGCTGCGTGACCCGCACAGTGGTTGCCCTTGGGATTTAAAACAGAGTTTCGACACCATTGTTCCTCACACTATCGAAGAAACGTACGAAGTGGTGGATGCGATTCATAATCGCGATTGGTCAAACTTGCAGGAAGAGTTGGGTGATCTGCTGTTTCAGGTGATTTTCTACAGCCAGTTAGCAAAAGAGCAGGGGTTGTTTGATTTTTCCGCCGTGGTGGAAACCGTGAACGAAAAACTGACCCGCCGCCATCCCCATGTCTTTGGCCAAATCGAATTTGAGACAGAAGCAGAAATAAAAGCCAATTGGGAAGCGGAAAAGGCCAAAGAGAAGGCGCAAGTAGGCAAAAATGAGCAAAGTATTCTAGACTCAATACCAAACTCTCTACCTGCGTTAATGCGTGCTACAAAGATCCAGAAAAAATGCGCTCATTATGGTTTTGATTGGGATTCACTTGGGCCAGTGGTCGATAAAGTCAAAGAAGAAATTGATGAAGTGGTGGAAGAGGCGCTTCAAGTCGATGTCGATGATGAAAAAGTGGAGCTTGAGCTGGGGGATTTGCTGTTCGCCACCGTCAACTTAGCGCGTCATTTGCAGGTCAATCCAGAAGCGGCATTGAGCAAGGCTAATCTCAAGTTTTCTAATCGATTCAAGCAAGTAGAAAAAGGTGTGCACGCAAAAGGTAAGAAGCTTGAAGAGTGCGATTTAGCAGAGTTGGATGCCATTTGGGATCAAGTGAAGCGCGCGGAACGCAGTCAAGCTGCCGAGTAGAAATTTGAGACACATTTGACTCAACTATTTTTTATTCAACTCGATTGGTGTTTATCCACTTTGATTTGAAGCAAAAAATAAAAAATTGGCGTGTGATAGATTTCACGTTGTGGCGGTTAGGGTCTTCTGGTATATTTTCGTCCCGTCCAGAAGAAATCCGTTTCCCTCATTCAACCAATTTCAGGTTAAACATGACGACAAATTACATTTTTGTTACTGGCGGGGTTGTATCCTCTCTAGGTAAAGGTATTGCAGCAGCATCTCTTGCAGCGATTTTAGAAGCTCGTGGTCTTAAAGTGACTATGATGAAGCTTGACCCTTACATCAACGTTGATCCAGGCACAATGAGCCCAACTCAACATGGTGAAGTGTTCGTTACAGAAGATGGCGCCGAAACAGACCTAGACCTTGGTCACTACGAGCGTTTCATCCGCACTAAGATGACTAAGCGCAACAACTTCACTGCAGGTCGTGTTTACTCAGACGTTCTCGCGAAAGAGCGTCGCGGTGACTATCTAGGTGCAACTATCCAAGTTATCCCTCATATCACAAACGATATCAAAGACCGCGTGATCAATGGTTCTCAAGGTCATGACGTTGCGATCGTTGAAGTGGGTGGTACTGTTGGTGATATCGAATCTCTACCATTTATGGAAGCGATTCGTCAGCTAGCCGTTGAAATCGGCCGTGAACGCGCTATGTTCATGCACCTAACACTTGTTCCTTACCTTGCAGCCGCAGGCGAAGTGAAAACAAAACCGACTCAGCACTCTGTTAAAGAGCTGCTATCAATCGGTATCCAGCCAGATATCCTAGTTTGCCGCTCAGATCGCATGATCCCAGCGAACGAGCGTAAGAAGATTGCGCTGTTCTGTAACGTTCCTGAGAAAGCGGTAATCTCCATGAAGGACGTAGATTCTATCTACAAGATCCCTCAACTGATCAAATCTCAAGGTCTTGATGATCTCGTTTGTGCACGTTTTGGCATTAATGCGCCAGAAGCGGATCTGTCTGAATGGGAACAGGTGATTTACGAAGAAGCGAACCCAACTGGTGAAGTTACTATCGGTATGGTGGGTAAATACATCGAACTACCTGATGCGTATAAATCAGTAAACGAAGCGCTTAAACATGCAGGTTTGAAAAATCGCTTGAGCGTTAACATTAAATATGTAGACTCTCAGGACGTAGAAACCAAAGGCGTTGAAGTTCTGCAAGGACTTGACGCAATCCTTGTACCTGGTGGTTTTGGCGACCGTGGTATCGAAGGCAAGATTCTTGCGGCGAAATACGCTCGTGAGAACAAGGTTCCTTATCTAGGTATTTGCTTAGGTATGCAAGTGGCACTGATTGAATACGCGCGCAACGTTGCGGGTATGGAAGGTGCACATTCAACAGAATTTAACAAAGACACCAAGTACCCTGTGGTAGGTTTGATCACGGAATGGGTGGACAGTGAAGGTAACGTGGAAGAACGTACTGAATCGTCAAATCTTGGTGGTACGATGCGTCTAGGTTCGCAACTATGTCACCTAGCGAAAGGCACTAAAGCTCGTGAGCTATACGGTAGCGATACGATCCATGAACGTCACCGCCACCGTTACGAAGTGAACAACAATCTTCGTCCACAAATTGAAAAAGCAGGCCTAAAAGTATCTGGTCTGTCTGCGGACAAGAAACTGGTTGAGATGATCGAGAACCCGAACCACCCATGGTTTGTGGCTGCTCAGTTCCACCCAGAGTTCACTTCTACGCCACGTGACGGTCACCCACTGTTCTCTGGCTTTATTAAAGCAGCGGGTGAAAACGCGCGCGGCGAACTGAAGTAAAAGGATACGGGCGGTTGCAAAGGTTGTGCTGCCGCCCTTTAAATTTGACATTTATATTTGAACGAGAGGAAACATTAATGTCTAAGATCGTTAAAGTTCTAGGTCGTGAAATCATCGACTCACGTGGTAACCCAACTGTTGAAGCTGAAGTACACCTAGAAGGCGGTTTCGTAGGTATGGCGGCAGCTCCATCTGGCGCATCTACTGGTTCTCGCGAAGCGCTTGAGCTACGTGACGGTGACAAAGCACGTTTCCTAGGTAAAGGTGTTCTTAAAGCGATTGAAGCGGTAAACGGTGCAATCGCTGACGCTCTAGTTGGTAAAGATGCGAAAGATCAAGCAGCGATCGACGCTATCATGATCGAGCTAGACGGCACTGAAAACAAATCTAAGTTTGGTGCGAACGCAATCCTAGCAGTTTCTCTAGCTAACGCTAAAGCAGCGGCTGCTTCTAAAGGCATGCCTCTATACGAGCACATCGCTGAGCTAAACGGTACTGCTGGTCAGTTCTCTATGCCTCTACCAATGATGAACATCATCAACGGTGGTGAGCACGCTGACAACAACGTTGACATCCAAGAGTTCATGATCCAACCAGTTGGCGCAAAAACTCTGAAAGAAGCAGTTCGCATGGGTGCGGAAGTATTCCACAACCTAGCTAAAGTTCTTAAGTCTAAAGGCTACAACACTGCAGTTGGTGACGAAGGTGGTTTCGCTCCTAACCTTAAGTCTAACGCTGAAGCGCTAGAAGTTATCGCAGAAGCAGTTGCAGCAGCGGGTTACGTGCTAGGTAAAGACGTTACTCTTGCTATGGACTGTGCAGCATCTGAGTTCTTCGACAAAGAAGCTGGCATCTACAACTTGAAAGGTGAAGGCAAAACGTTCACTTCTGAAGAGTTCAACCACTACCTAGCTGGTCTAGTTGAGCAATTCCCAATCGTATCTATCGAAGATGGTCTAGACGAGTCTGATTGGGCTGGTTTCGCACACCAAACTCAACTTCTAGGCGACAAGATCCAACTAGTTGGTGACGATCTATTCGTTACAAACACTAAGATCCTAGCTGAAGGTATCGAGAAAGGCATCGCTAACTCTATCCTAATCAAGTTCAACCAAATCGGTTCTCTAACTGAGACTCTAGCTGCAATCAAGATGGCTAAAGACGCAGGTTACACAGCAGTAATCTCTCACCGTTCTGGCGAAACTGAAGATGCAACTATCGCTGATCTAGCGGTAGGTACTGCAGCAGGTCAAATCAAGACTGGTTCTATGAGCCGTTCTGACCGTGTTGCTAAGTACAACCAACTAATCCGTATCGAGGAAGCTCTAGCTGGTCGTGCTCCTTTCAACGGTCTTAAAGAAGTGAAAGGCCAAGCTTAATTCGCAACAGAATTAACGTTGGTTATCTAACGGTAAAACCCTCGCTACGGCGGGGTTTTTTTTTTAGAGAATAGAGTTAAAGAGCGATGAGCCGTTCTGACCGTGTTGCTGCTATGCCTAAAAGAAAGCAACCAACGAATCCGTATCGAGGAAGCTCTAGCTGGTCGTGCTCCTTTCAACGGTCTTAAAGAAGTGAAAGGCCAAGCTTAATTCTCAACAGAATTAATCGCTTAGTTTGAAACTTTAAAAGCACCTCGCGTTTGCGGGGTGTTTTTTTATCGCCAATATTTCCGCGAGTCCCCCTATCTTCGATAAATAAAAGTGACCGTGCATAAGGCTCTGTCATTCTCTTCACTTTCTTCTGTCTAACCCTCTCTAGAGCCAATGAGCTAATTGTGCTATAAACAGGGCTTGATCAATCTTTCCTTCTAATAAGTCATAAGTAAATTGCCATGCGACTGTTTATTCTCGTTTTAACCTTACTGTTTGGCTGGCTGCAGTACACCCTGTGGTTTGGTAAAAATGGGGTTTCCGATTACTACACGATTGAAAGTGATATTGAAGCGCAGCAATTGGTGAACACCAAGTTGCAGGCAAGAAACAGTGAAATGTACGCAGAGATAGATGACTTGAAGCAAGGTCTCGATGCCATTGAAGAGCGTGCTCGTCACGAGCTGGGTATGCTGAAAGAAGGTGAGACGTTCTATCGCATTGTCGGTGAGGAGAATCAATAATGGCGCGTAGTATGACGTCATTGGTTGCAGTGGTACCAGCCGCTGGTGTCGGCAGTCGAATGAAGGCAGATCGACCAAAGCAGTATTTGCAGATTCACGGCAAAACCATTTTAGAACATACCATCGAAAGGTTGCTCTCTCACCCGGCCATTACACAAGTCGTCGTTGCCGTGAGTGAAGACGACCCCTATTACTCAGAGCTCGCCATTGCGCAGCATCCCGATATCATTCGTGTCGCTGGTGGGAAAGAGCGTGCAGATTCGGTGTTATCGGCGTTACGTTTCCTTTCGCAGCAGCCACAAAAAACGGATTGGGTTCTCGTGCATGATGCAGCAAGACCTTGTGTTGCTCATCAAGATATTGATGCCTTGATTGAACGCTGCTCCTCGCATGAAACGGGTGGGATTTTGGCGACGCCCGTACGTGACACCATGAAGCGCGCCAACGCACAACAAATGATCGACCATACAGTGGATCGCAATGCACTTTGGCATGCCTTAACGCCGCAAATGTTCAAAGCCGAAGTACTGACAGACGCGCTAAGCGATGCGTTGGCGCAAGGTGTGGCGATTACCGACGAAGCCTCTGCGCTAGAGTGGCGAGGAGAGCTGCCAGCTTTAGTTCAAGGGTGTTCGAGTAACATCAAAGTCACTCAACCTGAAGATCTCGCTTTAGCGGAATTTTATTTGAGCCGAGAAAAGGATAGAAAATGATTAGAATTGGTCACGGTTTCGATGTACACAAATTTGGTGGCGAAGGCCCGGTTATCATCGGTGGTGTTGCGGTTCCTTATGAACAAGGACTCATTGCTCACTCCGATGGTGATGTTGCTTTACATGCGTTAAGCGATGCTCTGCTGGGGGCGATTGCCGCGGGTGATATTGGTCGCCATTTCCCAGATACGGATGACAAATGGAAAGGGGCAGACAGTCGAGAATTGTTGAAAGACGTTTATCGCCGAGTCAAAGAACAAGGTTACAAACTGGGGAATGCGGATGTGACCATCATTGCGCAAGCACCCAAAATGGCCCCTTATATCGATGCCATGCGTGAAGCCATTGCTCACGACTTGGAAACCGATATTCGTAACATTAATGTCAAAGCGACAACAACCGAGCGTTTGGGTTTTACAGGACGCAAAGAAGGTATTGCAACGGAAGCCGTTGTGTTACTGATTAAGCAATAATATTAGCATTAGCAAAACTGGCAGTGGATAGTTCTATGACAGACACTTTGGCTTCTCTGGCCTATTTAGCGGGTAAACCAACCGCACAAGCAAAAATCAAAGCAAAACCAGAACATTTTCAGGTAAGAGAAGACTTAGGTTTTGAGTTCACTGGTTCTGGTGAGCACTTGATGGTGCGCATTCGAAAAACTGGTGAGAACACCTCCTTTGTTGCCAATGAATTGGCGAAAGCATGTGGCGTGAAATCAAAAGACGTCAGCTGGGCTGGCTTGAAAGATCGCCACGCGGTGACGGAACAATGGCTTAGTGTCCATTTGCCTAAAGCGGAAACACCGGATTTTTCCGCTTTTCTCGCACAATACCCATCGATTGAAATCCTCGCTACCGCACGTCATAACAAGAAATTACGACCAGGGGATCTTGTTGGGAACGATTTTGTCGTGACGCTATCCGAAGTCTCGGATGTGGACGATGTGCTCAAACGTCTAGAGACGGTCGCAAAACTCGGTGTTCCAAATTACTTCGGTAATCAGCGTTTTGGTAATAATGGCAATAACCTGCAAGAAGCAAAACGTTGGGGTAGAGACAATGTTCGTAGCCGTAATCAAAATCAACGTAGCCTCTACTTGTCTGCTGCGCGTTCATGGATCTTCAATTTAATTGTCTCGGCGCGACTTGAGCAATCACGGTTCGATAAGGTTTTACTAGGCGACATCCTATTTAAGGGGGATGAACAGCTATTGGTGAGTGCAGAAAATCATGCGGATCTCCAGTCTCAATATGATGCTGGCGACTTGGTGATCAGTGGTGCCTTGGCTGGCGATAATGCCTTGCCGACTCAAGATGATGCGTTGGCGCTAGAGCAAGTGTTCTTAGATGCTGAACCCGATCTTATGGCGCTGATTCGCGGCAATCGCATGAGACACGATCGCCGAGCGATCGCATTGAAGCCAGCCAATCTCAGTTGGCAAGTGGATGGCAATAACATCATCCTGACTTTCTCGCTCGATGCAGGCTCTTTTGCTACGTCTATTATCCGCGAGCTAGTACAAGAAATCGCATTTGAAAGAGAATTTTAATTATCATGGAAGATAAGCAAGCTAAACCGCTGCGCATTTTGCTGAGTAATGACGATGGCGTTTTCGCAGAAGGTATTCGCACGTTAGCTAGTGAGCTAAGAACATTGGCAGAAGTGATCATCGTTGCTCCGGATCGCAATCGCTCAGGAGCGTCGAATTCGTTAACACTGGAACAGCCGCTGCGAGTGACCTGTGTTGAAGAAAATGTGTATTCAGTGCAAGGCACGCCGACAGATTGTGTCCATTTTGCTTTAAACGAACTACTGAAAAATGATCTCCCAGACTTAGTGTTAAGTGGCATCAATCATGGCGCCAATCTGGGGGATGACGTGCTTTATTCGGGCACGGTCGCCGCAGCGATGGAAGGGCATTTTCTTGGCGTGCAGTCGATCGCTTTTTCTTTGGTTGGCAAAACCCACTTTAAAACCGCAGCAACCATTGCTAAGCGGATCGTTGAGCAACATTTAGCGAAACCTATTCCGACCAATCGTTTATTGAATATCAATATTCCGGATCTGCCGCTCGAACAGCTAAAAGAGATACGAGTGACTCGTTTAGGCGCGCGCCATCATGCAGAGAATATGATCAAGCAGCTTGATCCCCGTGGTCATGAAATCTATTGGTTAGGCCCTCCGGGTAAAGAGCAAGATGCGGGGGAGGGAACCGATTTTCATGCGATTGAACAAGGCTATGTGTCCATTACACCACTGCAAGTTGATTTAACTGCCCATGAATCGCTCCGAGCGATGGATACTTGGCTAAAGGAAAAGTAATCATGAGCAATCCTCAAGCAGAAAGATTGGTTCATTTCTTAGCGGTCAATGGCATCCGTGATAGCGAAGTGCTATCTGCCATCGCTCGTGTACCGAGAGAGTGTTTTTTGTCACAAGCTATGATGCATCAGGCTTATGACAACAACGCATTGCCTATTGGTCAAGGTCAGACGATCTCTCAGCCCTATATTGTGGCCAAAATGACGGAACTTTTGCGTCTCAAAAGAGACAGTAAAGTATTGGAAATTGGCACTGGGTCGGGTTATCAAACCGCAGTATTAGCGCTTCTGGTTGAGCATGTATATTCTGTTGAGCGAATCAAATCTTTACAGTGGGATGCAAAACGTCGCTTAAAACAGTTGGATATCTACAATGTCTCGACTAAGCATGGCGACGGCTGGCTTGGCTGGGAAAATAAAGGACCTTTTGACGCGATCATTGTGACCGCCGCAGCAGAAAGTGTTCCACCGGTGTTACTCCAACAATTGAATGATGGTGGCCGCATGGTACTCCCTGTCGGTACGGATGAGCAGCAGTTGATCTTGATTGAGCGTCAAAAAGATCAGTTTGTTTCCCAAGTGATCGAAGCGGTGAACTTTGTGCCGCTGATCGCCGGAGACTTGGCATAATTTGAGATTAGGTGTGAGTAAGCGTCTTTATTTACTTGGGTCAATGATGCTCAGTACAGCTTTACTGGTAGGCTGTGCTGCGCATACTCCTGCGCCGGTCACGGGATTGAGTAAAGACTATAACACGGTTGATCGTGGTAGCTATCGCGGCAGTTACTACGAGGTTGAAAAGGGCGACACGCTGTATTTTATTTCCTACGTCACAGATAAAGATGTAAATGAGTTAATCCGTTTCAATAATTTGACCGAGCCTTACACGATTTATCCGGGCCAGAAACTCAAGTTGTGGGCACCTGCTTATGTCGCACCTAATTATGGCCACACGGTAGAAACCCCTGCTACCACTGTGGTTGCTGTGTCAACTGTCGCTGTGACAGCTCCTAAACCAGCCCCTACAACACCACAAAAGTCGAATAAAAACTCTACTTCAAAAAACACTAAATCCGAACCTCAGGTGGTTAAAAAAGATCCAGTTAAGGGGATTGATCAATCCAAACCAAAGGAGTATGTTGGTTCAAAAGGTAAAGAAAATGTTAAACCCGTCACTTCACCACCACCGGCAAATAACCAAAAAATAGCCAAGTGGCAGTGGCCAACAAAAGGGAGAGTAATCAAAAACTTCTCTGCAGGAGAACAAGGAAATAAAGGCATTGATATCGCAGGACAGCGAGGTCAAGCCATCGTATCAACGGCAGAAGGTACGGTTGTTTATTCGGGTAACGCACTAAGAGGTTATGGCAATTTAGTTATTGTCAAACATAACGATAATTACCTCAGTGCCTATGCGCATAACGATCGGTTACTGGTATCGGAAGGTCAATCAGTGAAAGCTGGGCAACAAATCGCCACGATGGGCAGCTCTGGAGCAAAAACAGTGATGTTGCATTTTGAAATCCGATATCAAGGGAAGTCAGTGAATCCAAAGCGCTACTTACCCTAATTCAACTTTGAGCAACTTGCGACACAACTAGCGACATTTAAAGTTGTAATGTCTTGCTAACTCGCCATGGGGAGGCGTTATGAGTATCAGCAACACAGTAACCAAAGTTAAAGACTTCGATGTTAATCAGATGGATGATGATTTTAACGATGATATTGAAGTGAATGAAAAAGAAGAACTTTCCGATGATAAAGTCTCACTCCGTGAGGACTTTGATACCAACAACAAAAGCTTAGATGCGACCCAACTTTATTTGGGTGAGATTGGCTTTTCACCGTTACTAACCGCAGAAGAAGAAGTCCTTTATGCTCGTCGTGCTTTGCGAGGCGATGAAGCCGCGCGTAAACGTATGATTGAAAGTAACTTACGTCTAGTGGTTAAGATTTCTCGCCGTTACAGTAATCGCGGTCTTGCACTGCTTGATTTGATTGAAGAGGGTAACCTTGGTTTGATCCGCGCGGTAGAGAAATTCGATCCAGAGCGTGGTTTCCGCTTCTCAACTTACGCGACATGGTGGATTCGCCAAACCATCGAACGCGCTTTAATGAATCAGACTCGAACCATCCGTTTACCTATCCATGTTGTTAAAGAGCTGAACATTTATTTACGTACGGCGCGTGAACTTTCTCAAAAACTCGATCATGAACCAACCGCTGAAGAGATCGCTGCACAACTGGAGATTCCGGTTGACGATGTGAGCAAAATGCTGCGTTTGAACGAGCGCATTAGTTCTGTCGATACACCGATTGGTGGAGATGGGGAGAAGGCGTTATTGGATATTATTCCTGATGCAAACAACTCTGACCCAGAGGTTTCAACGCAAGATGAAGACATGCGTGTTTCCTTGATTCATTGGTTGGAAGAGCTCAATCCGAAACAAAAAGAAGTGTTGGCACGTCGCTTTGGTTTGTTGGGTTATGAGCCTTCAACGCTGGAAGAGGTTGGGCAAGAGATTGGTTTAACTCGCGAGCGAGTACGCCAGATTCAGGTTGAAGGGTTACGTCGCCTCCGTGAAGTTCTGATCAAACAAGGTTTGAATATGGAAAACTTGTTTGATATCGATATGGATTGAATTTGCATTCTCCAATAGAAAAAAGGCTATGGAATCATAGCCTTTTGTCATTTTAGTGAGGTTCGTTTAAAAACGTTAGAGCATTTTCTTTAAACGATATAGGGCTTCTAACGCTTGGCGTGGGGTCAGATCATCCGGATCGATGCTGGCCAACGCTTGTTCTACTTCACTTGGCTCTGGAATAAGGCTCAATTGGTTAGCGATATCCACTGTTCTTGCTTTCGGCTGCGAACCCTCTGCGCTGAGTAGCTCAAGTTGAGACAATTTTTGACGGGCGTTTTTAATCACCGTTTTTGGAACGCCCGCTAACCCCGCAACCGCCAAACCGTAGGATTTGCTTGCCGCCCCCTCTTGTACGGCGTGCATAAAGGCGATGCTGTCGCCATGCTCAACCGCATCAAGATGCACGTTGGCCAAGTGAGGAAGTTGATTTGGCAGTTCTGTCAGTTCAAAGTAATGCGTCGCAAATAGCGTCATTGCCCCAATCTGAGTCGCAAGCCAGTGTGCGCTTGCCCACGCTAGGGAAAGGCCATCATAGGTACTGGTACCACGGCCAATTTCATCCATCAAAACTAGGCTATTTGCTGTCGCGTTGTGCAAGATATTGGCTGTTTCTGTCATTTCTACCATGAAGGTTGAACGACCTGACGCGAGATCATCCGATGCACCAATTCGAGTAAAGATGCGATCAATAGAGCCAATGGTGGCCGATTCTGCAGGAACGTAAGAACCAATGTGCGCCATTAAAGCAATCAATGCGGTTTGGCGCATGTAGGTGGACTTACCCCCCATGTTTGGACCGGTGATGATCAACATCTTACGTTGGCTGTTCAGTTCAATTGGGTTGGCAATAAAGGGATCGGAAGTGACTTGTTCAACCACAGGGTGACGACCCGCGGTAATGTGAACGACGGGATCTTTGGTTAAATTTGGGCGGCAATAATCCAGCGTATCAGCACGCTCCGCCAAATTTTGCAATACATCCAATTGTGCAACCGCTGCTGCCAACTCTTGCAAACGAGCTAGGTGAGGGAGCAATAAATCAAAGAGCTCTTCCCACAGTTGCTTTTCAATGGCTAATGCTTTTGATTTTGAGTTGAGAACTTTGTCTTCGTGCTCTTTCAGTTCAGGAATGATGTAGCGTTCAGCGTTTTTCAGCGTTTGACGGCGAACATAGTGTGGTGGAACCAAATGGCTTTGACCGCGGCTTACTTGGATGTAGAAGCCGTGGACATTGTTGTATCCCACTTTCAGTGTATCGATACCGTGGCGATCACGCTCTTCCTCTTCGAGTTTTTCCAAGTAGCCCGTGGCACCGTCTGCAAGATCGCGCCATTCATCCAAATCTGCGCTGTACCCTTCGGCAATGACCCCACCATCGCGAATCACAACCGGCGGGTTTTCTTTAATGGCACGCTCGAGCAATTCGCACACATCATCCATTGGAGCGGCTGCCGTGGCCAGTGATTTGAGATGGCTATTGCCCAGTGAAGACAACGTCTGAGCCAATTCGGGTAGCTGCTGCATCGCATGGCGTAATCGCGCGAGATCGCGTGGACGAGCAGAGCGGAGTGCTAAGCGAGCCAAAATACGTTCAATATCGCCGATTTGTTTCACCACAGGATGAATATCGCTAAATAGAGCTTGTTCTTTCAGTTCGGCGATGGCGTCTAGGCGATGCTCTCGCGTGGTAATACAGCGCATTGGTTGATGGATCCAACGTTTCAGCATCCGGCTTCCCATCGGCGTCGCACAACGATCCAAAACCGCAGCAAGCGTGTTGTCACTTCCGCCAGCAAGGTTTTGAGTCAGCTCGAGATTGCGTCTGGTCGCGGCATCAAGGATAACCGAGTCATCTTGGCGATCATAAGTAAGCGCGCGGATATGAGGCAGTGCTGTACGTTGAGTATCTTTGACATACTGGATCAAGCAACCTGCGGCGCACAATCCTAAAACCGCATTTTCTACGCCAAAACCGACCAAGTCTTTGGTGCCAAATTGCTGGTTGAGTTGTTGTTTGGCCGTTTCGAGTTCGAACTCCCAAACTGGACGACGACGGTTGCCGTTACGGCCTGTCATCAAATGAACGGGCTCAAAATCTTCTGGGAAGAGTAACTCACGCGGAGAGGTGCGTTGTAGCTCAGCTGCCATTGCCTCTTCAGACTGAGGTTCAACTAATTGGAAACGACCAGAAGTAATGTCCAAGGTGGCGTAGCCGAATTTACCATTGTGGTGATAAATCGCGGCAATTAAGTTATCCAAACGTTCAGACAGTAAAGCTTCATCCGTTACCGTACCCGGCGTGACAATACGAACGACTTTACGCTCTACTGGGCCTTTACTGGTGGCAGGATCGCCAACTTGTTCGCAGATCGCCACCGATTCCCCAAGCTGAACCAATTTGGCTAAATACCCTTCAACGGCATGAAATGGCACACCTGCCATCGGAATGGGTTCTCCTGCCGAAGCGCCGCGCTTGGTGAGAGAAATATCCAGCAACTGCGACGCCTTCTTTGCATCATCGTAAAAAAGTTCGTAGAAGTCGCCCATGCGATAAAACAGCAAAATATCAGGATTTTCTGCCTTCAATCTGAGGTATTGCTGCATCATTGGGGTATGTTGTTGTTCAGCTTTCACGGTTTTTATCTTTAGTTTGGACTGTTTGCGGCTTAGGATACGTGAATCACTGATAGTGTAAAAGAGAGAAAAGGGAAATCGGCATGCAATCACTAATACAATTATCAGAACAACTGGGTGAGCGTCTTTTGCAACAAGGTGAAGTGTTGGCTACCGCCGAATCGTGTACTGGCGGTGGTGTTGCAAACATGGTCACGGAAGTCGCAGGCAGCTCGGCTTGGTTTGATCGTGCATTTGTCACTTACAGCAATGAAGCAAAGCAAGAAATGTTGGGGGTGGCAGAAAAAACCTTGGCCGACTTTGGTGCGGTCTCGGAGGCGGTGGTCAAAGAAATGGTACTGGGGACTTTAGCCCATTCGAATGCAACTATCGCGGTTTCCATTAGCGGCATTGCAGGGCCGAGCGGCGGTAGCCCGGAAAAGCCTGTTGGCACCGTTTGTTTTGGTTTTGCGGATAAGCATGGATGGCTACGGTGTGAGACTTGCTATTTTGCTGGCGATAGAGCAAAAGTTCGCATACAAGCGATTGAATACAGTTTAAAAGTCTTGTGTGATGCGTTACTGAAAAATGATAGTGAACGTCAATAACAGGCGAAATTTTTTTATACAGGGGTGGACACTGTACAAATCAACAGTATAATGAGCCCCGACATGACAAACATTGTCGACCCTATTTCGACATAATTACCTATCACCTGAGAGTGACTATCTGGAGAGAGTAATGGACGAGAACAAACAGAAGGCACTGGCCGCCGCACTAGGTCAAATTGAAAAGCAGTTCGGTAAAGGTTCAATCATGCGCCTAGGTGACAACCGTGCGATGGATGTTGAAACCATCTCGACAGGTTCACTATCTCTGGATATTGCGCTGGGTGCGGGTGGTTTACCAATGGGCCGTATCGTTGAAATTTTTGGTCCAGAATCTTCAGGTAAAACCACGTTGACACTTGAGCTGATTGCTGCGGCTCAACGTGAAGGCAAAACTTGTGCGTTTATCGATGCCGAGCACGCGTTGGATCCTGTGTATGCGAAGAAGCTTGGCGTTAATATCGACCAATTGTTGGTATCTCAGCCTGACACCGGTGAACAAGCATTGGAAATCTGTGATGCTCTTGCTCGCTCAGGTGCGGTTGACGTTATTGTTGTCGACTCTGTTGCAGCATTGACACCAAAGGCAGAAATCGAAGGTGAGATGGGCGACTCGCACATGGGTCTTCAAGCTCGTATGCTATCTCAAGCGATGCGTAAGCTAACGGGTAACCTAAAGCAGTCTAACTGTATGTGTATCTTCATTAACCAGATCCGTATGAAGATCGGTGTGATGTTTGGTAACCCAGAAACCACAACGGGTGGTAACGCACTGAAATTCTACGCTTCTGTTCGTCTTGATATTCGCCGTACTGGTGCGATCAAAGAAGGTGATGAGGTAGTGGGTAACGAAACGCGTATCAAAGTGGTGAAGAATAAGATCGCTGCGCCGTTTAAAGAAGCCAATACTCAAATTATGTACGGCCAAGGCTTTAACCGCGAAGGTGAACTGATTGACCTAGGCGTGAAATGTAAGCTGATTGAAAAATCAGGCGCTTGGTACAGCTATAACGGCGACAAAATTGGCCAAGGTAAAGCGAACGCTTGTAAGTACCTGAAAGAAAACGTAGATGTAGCAAAAGTATTGGATACGAAATTGCGTGAATTGTTGCTTTCTTCAGCAAACATCAGCGATGAATCGGCAGAGTTAGTCGAAGAAATGCCAGAGCAAGAAGAGTTTTAATTTCAGCCTCTATTTTATTAAGCCCTGCAATGCAGGGCTTTTTTCTTCTCTTTTCCATTTCGGATTTATTGTTATTACTTATCCCCCGATTTAAGGAGTTCTGATGCATCATCGCTTTACGCCACCAATGATGAATTGCAAAGACACGGCGATTCAACTGCTCAGTCGACGAGATCATGGTCAGTATGAGTTGAAGCAAAAGCTCACAGTTAAAGGGTATGCTAGTCAAGATATTGAAAGTGCAATGCATTTTTGCTTGGAACATGGTTATCTCGATGATCTTCGTTATGCCAAAAGCCAAATTCGACAACACGTTGGAAAAGGGCATGGCGAAAGACGCATACGGCAGGAGTTATCGCTTAAACAAGTGTCTGATTCTGTCGTTGAAAATGCATTTGCGGAAGAGCCACAAGATTGGTTTGAGTTAGCCAAATCCGTTGCGATGAAAAAGTTCAACGGAGTGAAGGCCAAAGAACAAAAAGAGTATGCAAAACAAGTTCGCTTTCTCCAATATCGTGGTTTTTCATTTGAACAGATACGTTATGCTTTGAGCGATGAAGCATAATGTTTCTGTCAGTTCCCTGCCAATTTTCTTTCCTCACATTCGTGAAGAAATCATGATTTCCCGCGATTAAACGATTTTTTCATTTCATCCGCTCTTTTCCATAAGAAAACTAGTCGAAGCTTTAAGCATGATCTACAATACGGCAAAATTCTAACTCGACTATTTTCAGGAAGAGCTGCATGTACATGAGCACTGATGAGGTTCGTAACGCGTTCCTCAAGTTCTTTGAGAGCAAAGGACACCAAATCGTAGACAGTTCATCGTTGGTTCCACATAACGATCCAACCCTGCTATTTACTAACGCAGGTATGAACCAATTTAAAGATTGCTTCTTAGGCGCCGAAAAGCGTGCCTACACTCGAGCAACTACGGCTCAACGTTGCGTACGTGCAGGTGGTAAACACAATGACCTAGAAAACGTAGGTTTTACCGCTCGTCACCATACTTTCTTTGAAATGCTAGGTAACTTCAGCTTTGGTGACTACTTCAAAGAAGACGCGATTGCTTTTGCTTGGGAATTCCTAACTGAGACGCTAAAACTGCCAAAAGATCGCCTTTTGGTCACGGTTTACGAAACGGATGATGAAGCTTTTGATATCTGGAACCAAAAAGTTGGTGTTCCAGCTGATCGCATCATTCGCATCGGCGATAAAAAAGGTGGCAAGCAGTACGAGTCAGACAACTTCTGGACTATGGGTGACACGGGCCCGTGTGGTCCTTGTACTGAGATCTTTTATGACCACGGTGAACACATTTGGGGCGGTCGTCCTGGCACTCCTGAAGAGGATGGTGACCGTTTCATCGAAATCTGGAACAACGTTTTCATGCAGTTCAACCGCCATGCCGATGGTACGATGGAGCCGCTTCCTAAGCCGTCTGTTGATACCGGTATGGGCATTGAGCGTATTTCTGCCATCATGCAGGGCGTACATTCAAACTATGAAATTGATGTGTTCCAAAAGCTAATCAAAGCGACAGCTGAAATCGTGGGTTGTGAAGACCTATCAAACCAGTCGCTACGCGTTATCGCAGACCACATCCGCTCTTGTTCATTCCTAATCGCGGATGGCGTTATGCCTTCAAACGAAGGTCGTGGTTACGTGCTACGTCGCATCATTCGTCGTGCCGTTCGTCACGGTAACAAGCTAGGTGCACAAGGCGTATTCTTCCACAAACTTGTCGGCGTATTGGCTGAAGCGATGGGCAGTGCCGCAGACGAACTTAAGAAGCAACAAGCGGTTGTTGAAAAAGTACTTCGCATCGAAGAAGAGAACTTTGGCCGCACACTAGAGCGCGGCATGGTTATCCTCAATGAAGCACTCGATGCACTTGAAGGTAAAGAACTTGACGGTGAGACGGTATTCAAGCTTTATGACACTTACGGTTTCCCTGCTGACTTAACGAACGATGTTGCTCGTGAACGAGAGTTCACTATCGACGAAGCTGGTTTCGAGAAAGCGATGGAAGAGCAGCGTCAGCGTGCTCGTGAAGCTGGCCAATTTGGCACCGATTACAACGCGAAAATCAAAGTAGACGCACAATCTGAATTTTGTGGTTACACCTCAACACAAGAGCGTAGCGATGTGGTTGCTCTGTTTGTTGAAGGTGAGGAGACCGCAACGCTTTCTGCAGGCGACAAAGCGATCGTCATTCTGCAAGAAACGCCTTTCTACGCTGAATCAGGTGGCCAATGTGGCGATAGCGGCGTGTTGAAAACAGAATCCGGTCTATTCCAAGTGGAAGACACCCAGAAGTTGGGTAATGCCATTGCGCATCACGGTGTGTTGGTTGAAGGTGTGTTGGCAAAAGGTGATCAAGTTACTGCGATCGTGGACGCTGAGCGCCGCGCTGCCATTTCACTTAACCACTCTGCGACGCACTTGCTTCACGCCGCTCTACGCCAAGTGCTTGGTGAGCACGTAGCGCAAAAAGGCTCATTGGTGAAGGCAGAGAACTTACGCTTTGACTTCTCACATCTAGAAGCGGTTACGGCAGCAGAGCTGAAAGAAGTTGAGCGTCTTGTGAATGCTCAGATTCGTCGTAACCATACCATTGAAACCAACATCATGGACATCGAATCGGCGAAGCAGAAAGGGGCTATGGCGCTGTTCGGTGAGAAATACGATGACGAAGTTCGTGTGTTGTCTATGGGTGATTTCTCTACCGAACTTTGTGGTGGCATTCACGCATCAAATACCGGTGATATTGGCTTGTTCAAGATCACTTCAGAAGGTGGTATTGCGGCAGGTATTCGCCGTATTGAAGCGGTAACTGGCGAAGCTGCGTTGGAGACGATTGACGCTCAAGCTCGTAAGTTCGAAGAGAAACTTCAAGATGCAGCGAATAAAGCGAAGTCGCTAGAGAAAGAGATTCAACAGCTTAAAGACAAGTTGGCTTCACAAGCCAGCGCAAACTTGATTGATCAAGTAAAAGAAATTGCGGGTGTGAAAGTCTTAGTAGCGAAGCTTGACGGTGCTGATAACAAAGCACTGCGCGGCATGGTGGATGAGCTGAAAAACCAAATGGGCAGCGGCATCATTATGTTGGGTAACGTTGCTGATGATAAAGTGGGGCTGATCGCGGGTGTGACCCAAGATTTGACTTCAAAAGTGAAAGCGGGCGAGCTCGTTAACATGGTTGCGCAGCAAGTGGGTGGTAAAGGTGGTGGCCGCCCAGATATGGCGCAGGCTGGTGGTACCGATAGCTCAGCTCTACCTTCAGCTCTGGCATCTGTCGACGCGTGGATCGCTGAACGTCTTTAATTTATAAATTATTACGCTCAATCAAAGTTTTTTGATTGAGCGTATTTTTTTTGTGCTAACCAAGTGGTTTAATTGGCGGAAATTTACACAAGCCAATTACGTTGCTTGGTTTTTATTGTAACTACTGCGGAATATCTGTGAGAGCAGCTAGGAAGTGGTCCGAATGAGACTTTGGTCTTGGGAAGGTGAAGACTGGTGAAAAAATCCCTTATCGTGCAAAAGTTCGGCGGAACCTCTATGGGGTCGATTGAAAGAATTCATACAGTGGCTGAACACATCATTAAGGCGAAAAATGATGGTAATCAAGTTGTCGTTGTTGTCTCTGCGATGGCAGGTGAAACCAACCGACTATTGGATTTGGCTAAGCAGGTAGATAGTGTACCTACGGCCCGGGAACTTGATGTTTTGCTCTCTGCTGGTGAGCAAGTGTCTATGGCACTGCTAGCAATGACGCTGAATAAATTAGGCTATGCAGCGCGCTCACTTACCGGAGCACAAGCGAACATTGTGACGGATACTCAGCACAATGACGCAACGATTAAACACATTGATACTAAGCCAATTAACGAGCTGCTTGAACAAGATCAGATCGTGATTGTCGCAGGTTTTCAGGGTGTGAATGAAAATGGGGATATCACCACTTTAGGTCGAGGCGGCTCCGATACGAGTGCTGTGACATTAGCAGGCGCATTGGCTGCCGATGAATGTCAAATCTTTACCGACGTTGATGGTATATATACGTGTGATCCACGTGTGGTTAAAACGGCTCAGAAGCTAGACATCATTGATTTTCCTTCTATGGAAGAGATGGCTAGAAAGGGAGCTAAGGTACTGCATCTACCGTGTGTGCAATATGCATGGAAAAATAAAGTGCCGCTGCGCGTGCTTTCGACCTTCGATATTAACGAAGGGAGTTTGGTCAAGGGAGAGACTGGCACACAAGCTGTCTGCGGTATAGCTCTGCAGCGCGATCTTGCCGTCATTAAAGTCTCTAAAGAGTCTTTGTCCGGTTTGACAAAACAATGCCAAATGTTAGGTATTGAAATTTGGAATGTGATCGAAGAAACAGATTGGGCAGGTATCATGATAAAACAGGATGCTTGTGCTAAGTTGGATCTGGTTTTCAACGATAAAATCCGTAATAGTGAAGCAGTAAGCTTGCTGACCGTCGTCGGTCTGGAAGCGAATTCGTTGATGCAACACGCATGTGATGCGCTAACTACTCGAGGAATTTCGATTCGTCATCAAAGTGTGACGCCGTTGTCCAGTATGTTGGTTGTATCTCCTGAGAGTGTCGATCAGGCAGCAAATATACTGCACGATGCTTATATTAGTTCTAACGAAGCCTTAAATATTCAGCAGAAACAAGCCTTTTTAGGTTAATTTTCACAAACATGGTAGTTTACGAAAATATAACTTTTGTTGGATAATAGCCTCGTAGCTAGAGATTTAGAGATTACTCAAGGAGCAAAGAATGCTAATTTTGACTCGCCGCGTAGGCGAAACACTAATGATTGGTGACGAAGTGACAGTAACGGTACTGGGTGTGAAAGGCAACCAGGTTCGTATTGGTGTGAACGCTCCTAAAGACGTTTCTGTACACCGTGAAGAGATCTACATGCGCATTCAGGCTGAGAAAGGCAACGTTACCCCTGGTAACTACTAAGCTTAATCTTTGAATGATAGAGGCTGGCCATCAAGGTCAGCCTTTTTTTATATTTGCAATTTCTTAAATGCTTTTGTTCCGAGTATTAGAAAGTAAAGGGGCGAAGCAACTTCCAACTTGGCAATTTAAGAAGGGGCAGCTTCGTGTTTAGCACAAGAAAATTTCGTAAGTCATAGCTCAGATAATTTGCTCATTTGGTCGTGCATTTCATCGGGCAGCAATAAGGTCGTTTTCTTGCTTAAAGGTTGTTTTTACAGCAACAAAGTTCATTAATCACACGTATTGATTAAATAGGCAACGCTTGAGCGGTATTGCGCTATTTTTTCAAAGAAAATGTTTGACTTATTTTTGGTAAATCGTAATATGTGCCTCCGCAAGACGGTGAGGTGGCCGAGAGGCTGAAGGCGCTCCCCTGCTAAGGGAGTATACGGTTTATCCCGTATCGAGGGTTCGAATCCCTCCTTCACCGCCATTCTTGCGAATCGTTTTACGATAGATTGCGCGCTCGTAGCTCAGCTGGATAGAGTACCTGGCTACGAACCAGGCGGTCAGAGGTTCGAATCCTCTCGAGCGCGCCAT